>CAXXDA010000015.1:0-462789 GCA_963676775.2 uncultured Draconibacterium sp. | reverse complement strand
ATAAGAGCCGGCACCAAGAACAGTGAAACAATCAGGGAAACCGAAAGGTTAATTATCATTACATAGGTAAAATCGATAAGCAAAACTTTCTGATTTTCCTTCAGGAAAAAAACCACGGAAAGTGCACCTAATGTAGTTAACGTAGCAGCCAGCAATGATATAAAAACCCGAAGGCCTTTTTGTTTTTGCAGGTGCGTAACCATGATAATGCTGTTGTCGATAATTATTCCGAACGAGACGGTTATACCGGCCAGCGAATATATATTGATTTCAACCTTCAGAAGGTAATAAAACATGCAGGCTATGAGTAAATTGGCAAACAATGAAATTGTAAGAATGGAAAGCACCCGGAATGAACGACTTACAGCCAACACAAACACCAGCAATATTAGCAAAGAAAAAAGGGTACGAAGACCTATTTTTGTAAGTTCTTCACGAATAAATTCGGTACTGTCAGATGCTACCTGAACAGAATACCCCAATGGCAGTTTCTCCCTGATAACTTCCAGTTGGTCCAGTAATTCACCGGAAAGTTTAATCTGGTTTTCCCCCCTTGCAGCATAAATAACAAGGTTAACGGTATTTTTCCCGTTAATCCGGTAATACGATGTTGGCGGACTTTCTTTCAATTTTACCGTTGCCACATCCGAAAGTTTGATAATACGGCCTCCTTTGTTGGCAATGGGCAGGCTTCCCCAATCCTGCGGCTCAACAAATGTTGTTGAAGCAAGTATAGGTATAAAAGAACCGGAAGCATCTTTTTGGGTTCCCAGAAAATTTTTGTCACCAAGACGATTGATTACTGATGAAATTTCACCGGGAGAAAGCGAATAATTTTTTAACAATTCAGGGTCAAATTCCACTTCCCACTGAAATGGCGTTGAACCGTAAAGGCGTATATCAGAAAGGCCTTTTATTTTTAACAGCATGGGAATAACCTGCTGATTTGCCACTTTCTCGATATAGTAGGTTGATGCACTGGCGTTAAGAGTAAGAACCATAAAAGAAACGTCTTCATCTTCGTTTGCATCACTTGTCGAAATTTCAGGATAGCTCATTCCCTCAGGCAGGTTACTGCGTAGCTGGCGGATAAGTGTTGATACTTCGTAACGTTTCTGATTTAAATCGGCAGTTTTGTCAAATTCCAGCGTCACATAACCGCTTCCAACTGAAGATGTTGATGTAATATTTTTTACCTGGTTTATTTTACCCAGTACTCCTTCAATTTTTGAGGTTTCATCTTCAATTACTTTTGGCGATGCATTGGGCCACGAGAAGCTAACCCTCAATTGCGGTAAAGTGCGGTCGGGCTGGTATGTGATATTGAGCTCAGGAATAAAAGCAATCCCGATTATCATTAAAGCGAGAAATACCACTATTACCGAAAACGGAGAAAATGCTTTTCTATTTGCCGATGTATTCATAATTGTTTGGTGTTGCTTATAGCTTTTTATTCAATCTACATGTTTAAAATTCAACGCTATTAATAATTTGTATTACTTAAACTTATTTATAATAATTACCGGATTATCATCAATTTTACGTTTGGTTGCAATCTCTTTTAACTCTCCGTCAAGCCTGCCTCTTTCCAGTAATCTCTTCAATAAATAAGAATCAATCATTTCGACACTCGTGTTTTCGGGAATATCAACTTTTTCTGCTGTGTAACTCAAGCCTAAACCTAAATTTTTGCAAGTAAAAAACTGTTCAGTTTTAAAATTGTACAGTATATCCCTTCTTTTGAAGGCTTCACTTGAATAACTTTTGTCGTTGCTTTTTCTGGCAGCTTTCAAATCGTAAGCATACGCAGTAAAAATGATAAAGTCATCTGTTTTCATCCTGACAGAGGCAACGATTGGCGGGTCGGTAAATACAGTAGGTTTTTGAACAAATAAAGGAGTCAGTACTTTATTTTTACTTAAGGAATAAATCGTATCACAAGACATATTGAATAAAATATATTCATCACCATACTTACAATTCCCAAAAAAGTTACCTCCAATACTTGTATAATTTTCTCCAACCTGAAGTGTGGTCGGATTTGCTTTATTCAGGTTTATATTAAGTCTTGAAATGATACTGCCATCTTCTTTCGATATGAACATATAGGGTTGTTTTTGGCTGAAAGTACCGTATTGATACTCATGAAAAGCAAGCAGTGATTGATCATCAAAATTGTTTATTTCAGAAAAATACAAACCTTGCGGCGATTGAAGTGTCCGTTTTAAACCTCCATCCAGGTTGAATACAAAAATCTTTCGTTTGACTTTGTCCAGAATATATATTTCTTCATTTTTTTCATCATAAACTGCATAACCAATCAGGTTATACCCTAATCCACCTCTGCCATTAAAATGAGATACAACTTTTCCGTTTAAGTCGAATAAAAAAACGTCACCCAAATGTTTATTTACTATTAGTATTCGTTTATCGGAAACATAATAAACATGAGATATTTTATCAATAAGGATATCATTAGTCGTTTCCAAAGGAACATATATTGGTTCGTTTTCGCGTTCCAATGTTATATTAGGGTATGATTTTTTTTTGTCGAAAACAATAAGCTTATCGAAACCTTTTTCAATTGTTTGGGAAACAACCTGAACAAGCGGCAGAAAGCATAACAATATGAGGGAAATCACACGTAGTTTCATTGCTTTAAATTTACTATTTTTCTTTTTCCTGAGGATAACATATGATTGTTAAAATCATCATTATTTTCAATGCTTTTTAATATTCATACCGGATTACATCATATCAACTCAATCTTTTAGTTTCACCAACATCAAAACCGGATTATCGTTTTCATCAAGGCTGTTGGCCAGTTGTTCAAGTTCTTTTTTCGTTTCATTATAAAATCCCGAAGGGATGATATTTTTGTAAAAACCGCACAAACAACGAAATAAACCCCAACGGGGTGACATTATTATTCATATAATTCTTACAAAAATCTAACATCGCTTTTTACCTATATTTTCGATAATTATTTCACCCTTTCAGGGTTTGGGTTGCTTTTCATTCTATTTTTCTATAACTATTTCATCCCTTCGGGATTTTTATTTTGCTGCCACCTGCGACTGCCCACTGCTAACTTATTCTTTTAGTTTCAACAACATCAAAACCGGGTTATCGTTTTCATCCAAACTATTGGCCAGTTGTTCCAGTGCTTTTTTCTTTTCGGGGTATTTGGGTGTTGAGTTTTTGAAATCGTCAGAAGCAATGCGGTCTTTGAGTTCAAAGGGATTTATAATGTTTATAATGTACTCTCTATCATTTTCATTATAATAGTAAAAATTCGTTGGTTCTGAACGATAGGGAATTCCGCCATCTAAATCATTTAAAATAAATGGTGTATGATCAACAATACCTTTTTGATGTTTTTCATATCCTTGGTATATATCTTTTGTTCTTTTATCAATCTTTAGGATTGCACTAATATTACGATAACCATATTCAATGAATATAAAGTGTTTGGTTTCAAACATTGAGCCACATCTGAATGTATTATATATACTTTCTATGGTTGACACAAAATCTTTTGGCCATCGGAAGTTCCCTTTGGCAAACAAATAAGCGGCTTGTACTTTTAAATCAGAAGAAATAGAAAAAATAGTATCATCTAAGCAATTAGAATAAAATAATTTATCTTGGAATTTATAAATATTCCCCGGGACCATGAAACCTTGAGAATGAATGGAATTTTCTTTGACGGTTATAAAATTTCCCAACGTATCTAAAATTACCCATTTATTTTTAAACTCTCCGTAAGTCCCATAATCAGGGAAAAATAAATACGGGCCAAGCTTTTCAATATCATTAGCCCGACCTACAAAATACTCTTTTGTCGAAAAATTATTGATAAAACTACCCTCCCTGGAATACACTTTAACCTTGTCGTCTTCAAGAGCATACACATTTTCATTTTTCTCATCTACAGCGAAATGAACTCCTGATGTTAACTCCCCTGGGCCCCTGCCTTTACCGGCTATTATACGGATAAAATTTCCTTCCTTATCAAAAAGCAAGATCCCTAAATTTTGAGTACTTATATAAATACTATTAGGAGTAATCTTTATTGAATAGATTAATCCTATTGTCAAAGTATCATCCAAAGGAACATAAGATATATCGTCTGCTATATCAGAAAATGTAAACTGATCATCCGGAAAATTTTCAGGATTAATAACATAAATTTCTTTTCCCGATTTCCATTTATTACATGAAAACAAAGAAATCAATAAAATAAAACAGAGATATTTTTCCATATTAATGAGTTTTAGTTACTCCTTCAATTTCACCAACATCAAAACCGGGTTGTCGTTTTCATCTAGACTGTTGGCCAGCTGTTCCAGCTCTTTTTTCTTTTCATTATAAAATCCCGAAGGGATGATATTTTTGTAAAACAACTGAGTAACCAACGAAATAAACCCCAAAAGAGTGACATTATTATTATTCATACTATTCAAACAAAAATTCATTATCGTTTTTTATCTGTCATCTGAAAATTATTTCACCCTTTCAGGGTTAGGGTTGTTTTTCATTTTATTTTTCTATAATCATTTCATCCCTTCGGGATTGGTTTATTCTTTCAGTTTCACCAGCATTAAAACCGGGTTATCGTTTTCATCTAGACTGTTGGCCAATTGTTCCAGTGCTTTTTTCTTTTCCGGGTATTTGGGTGTTGAGTTTTTGAATTCAGATGAAGCCACGTGGGTTTTTAGTTCGAAGGCATTAATCCAACTTAAAATAGTGTTATTATCTTTTGCACTTTTAAACCAAATATTTGGACCATTGTCAATATCATTAATAATTCCGTATTCCAGATTAAAAAAAGATTTATACTCCCCATCAAATGATCCAATAAATCCATAGCCCTCATCATGGTATAAAAATTCTGAGTAAACATAATTACTAAATTCAAACAAATTAATTTCTTTGCTATACTGGGTATTAACTTCTTTCATTGTCTTTTCATCTACTATTCTCTCTCTTGCTTCAACAGACAAAGTCGTTTCACCATGATCTAAAATAAATGCTGGGAAAAACTCATCATTTTCAAAAATAAAGACGGTATCCGAATAGATTTCTTTTGTATATAAATTCCCGTTAAACTCGTACATTAAAAATTCTTCCTGAAATCCATTTGGAAAAACTGTATTACTATAATTATATTTCTTGACAAACTTTTTAATTACATTACCTTTATCATCTAATAAGAATAAATTATCCATAACATCTTTTTGTCCAGACATATTATCGTTCCAACATAAAATTCCCATTTTTGAATAATATATTTTCCTTGTATAATTTGGACAAGGTATTTCATATAAATAATTGCCATTTAAAGAATAAATATATAGTTGAGTTTCATTTTCCAGTGGGCAGATAAAAATTCGTTGGTTCTGGTTGTCGATAGTAAAATCTGAAGGCGCCCGAAATTCACCCGGTCCTCTACCTATTTTTCCAATTTTGTTTATAAACATTCCATCAAATCCAAACCTATTTATTTGGAGACTATTATCAAATATGATAAAAGAACTCTCCGCCACCTTTAATTTTTGAATCGATGACAATATATAATTGGTATCAGTTTGTAAAGGAATATATTGTATATCTGTTACTCCTAATTCGGATAGCTTTACCTCAGAAACATTATAAGGTTCCTTAAGGTCAAATAGAACCATTTTATTATTGTTTCTATTTAATGTATGCTTTGAACAAGAATAAACTAAAATGGTAGAAATTACCAGTACACTTAATTTGAGGATGGTTTTGAGTTTCATGAGTTCAATAGAATGGTTATTATTTTGATTATTGTTTTATTCCTTCAGTTTCACCAGCATTAAGACCGGATTATCGTTTTCGTCGAGGCTGTTGGCCAGTTGTTCCAGTTCTTTTAATTTTAATCCCTAAGGGATGATATTTTTGTAAAAACCGCTCAAACAACAAAATAAACCCCAACGGGGTGAAATTATTATTCATACTATTTAAACAAAAATTCTGCATCGTCTTTTACCTGCCATCTTCTGAATTATTTCACCCTTTCAGGGTTTGGGTTGCTTTTCATTTTATTTTTCTATAATCATTTCATCCCTTCGGGATTGGCTCTATTCCTTAAGTTTTACAACAAAAATTATCGGATTTGAATTTTCATCGATACCTTTAATAAAAAACTCATATAAAGCACCTTACAATATATAACTAATAATTTAGTTTCACAACTATTTTACAAGTTGATACCACTATTTAAAACAGGCAAGGTGTTCACTTTAAAATACAGAGTACAGGGTTCGAAGCTTCACTGATACCGATTAAACTTTCAATTTTTAGATTTCCTTTTTCTTTCTGCTCAAGTATGTCCACTATCGACGCCAGGCAAACAATCTCATCGTTATCTTCTGCCATGGGTGTAATTTTGATTCCATTAAAATACAGACCTTTTTTGGAAGAATCTCCGGTTGCATGAGGAAATATCAATTCTTTACCATCCCACATTAAAGGATAGATATCTTTCCCCATTAAACCTTTTTGAAGATTGAAAAAAGTGATATCACCGCTAATGAGTAATCTGTCAAAACGATACAGAGAATTCCATTTTTCCATCGCCTGCATGTCAAAATCCTGCTCTGTAAAAGCATATCTGCCCAGATTAAAACCATAAATGCTGTCTTTTTCCAAATCAGAATTTATGGAATAAATTACATCTCCCATTTCTTCCTTGTACATAATTGTTTGGTTCTTTTTGGAAAGAACTCCAAAAATAGAAAGACCTTTGTGCCTCACATTAAGGTTTGTAAAACTTTTAACAAGTTTGCCATCTGTATCGACTACTTTAATTATTTCAGTAGAATTCAGATCTTCGGGTTGTGGTGAATCCGGCAAAAAATAAAAAGTTCTGCCTTGCCCATCTGTTTCTATAACCTGGTCTGTTACATCCGTTTTTAGTCTTTTTACAGATTTTCCATTACTTGTGAAATACACCAACTGGACCAAAGAATTTACAATAACGAAATCATTTTTCTTATCGATGGCAAAATCGAAAACCATATTATATTCGTCAGGCCCCCCACCTATACCACCAATTTTGCCGACGAATCTGCCATTACTATCAAATTTCAGAATATTACTGGAATCGTCGTAGATATAAATATAGTCCCCGTTTTTTATGATCCTCATTATTTCTCCAACCAGAACATCATCACTGGTTTCCAGGGGAATAAATTCAGTGTTTGGAAATTTTTCTGTTACATCAAAAACACGACTATTATTAATGGCATCCTCTACATTCAGTTCAATAAACGACTGGTCTTTTTCGGCTTTTTTGTCTCCTGTGCAAGAATAAAGAAAAGCACCAAATAAACAGAGAAGTAAAATATTACGATAATTTTTCATGATTAGATTTTTGATTTATAATTAAAAAAGAAGAGGAGATTTTTGGGTTTCATTTCAGGTTTTTAAGGATAACATAAAAGTAACAAAAATCATACCTGAAAAATAGTTTTTATGAATGTTTGATGGTTTGATTGTTTGATTGTTTGATTGTTTGAAAAGTTTGAGGGTTTGATTGTTCGATTCTTTGGTTGTTTGGTTGTTCAATGGTTCGAAAGTTTAGGCGTCTGAGATTCGAACATATTTCAAATAATTGTCAAACATTCGAACAATTTTAAACCACAACTAACTCATTCTTTAAGTTTTGCAATCATCAAAAACGAGTTATCGTCTTCTTTTAAGGTTTTATTTAATTCTGCCAGTTTTTCTTTTTGTTCCGGAAATTTTACTTCACTGTTTTTAAATTCTTCAGAATCGAGGTAAAGTTTCATGTCCAGTGCTGAAATATCAACAAAAGCCAGTGAATCATTCGAATATCTTGGTTTAAAATCGGGTCCGCCGTTCAAATCGTTAATAAAACCATATTTTTCGGCTTTATTCTTCAACGCAAATCCATCTTTTGTTTTTTTATTGTAAACCACACAACCCATTTGCGGATTGTCATTGTTTCTGTCAGCATGGGAACCATATCGAACAAATATGTATTTTCCCGACTCATTCAAACCAACCCAGTAGCATTCTCTGGGTAACGGTTTTTCGGTCATTTTCTCTGGTATTAAATCCTCGGGGATCTTATATTCTTTTAAATCGATAAAATATTTTGGAATAATTTTATTCTGTTCGTTGTATGTATAAACTGTATCGTTGTACCAGCCTTTCATATGCAATTTATTATCAGTCCAGTAAAATTCATCTCTTCCCCAATAGGATACCATGAAACTGCGATCTCCTTTCTTGTCCCAAGAAATTTGGTTTTCTATTGTTTGTGTGGTGTCCCCTGAGAAATTGACTTCAATAAAGCTGTAAGGTTCCATACCTGAACTGGGAGGGGAAAAAGATACCATAAAACTGTCTCTGCTCCACGTATTTTGCAACCTACTAATTGCATCATATTTTAAAGTTTTTACATATTCACCTTCAAAATTGTAAACGAGGATTTTACGTGTCCAGTTGGTATGAATATAAATAAGCTGATTCTTTCGGTCCAGAGAAAATATCCGCATTAAACCGTATTCTTTGGGTCCCCGCCCTTCAGTGCCGATGTGGCGGATAAATTTACCTGTGCGGTCAAACTGGGTTAATAAAGGAGACCCGTTGTGTTTTATAAAAATATAATCCTTTGTTAGCTGAACATCCATAATATTCCCAATCATGGATTGCGAATTATTCTCAAGCGGAATATATTCCACACTTTCAGCAATTTCCGAAATAGGTACATCTCTTTTGTTTTTTATAATTTCAGCAAAATCAATGGTGAAAAAAGCGCTAGTATCTTCGTGTTTAACAGCTTCTTCTGAATTTGAATTATCTTTTGCAGATTTTTGATTACATGCAAAAAAAGAAACAAGAAGTATAGAAAGTAAGAGAAGTTTTTTAGTTTTCATTTTCAGGTTTTTAAGTATAAAAAAACAATTTCATTATTAACCCCTCTGTCAGTCATTCGACTGACAAGAGGCTGTCTCAAAAGTATTGTTCAGAACAAATGAACTTTCAATTTGTAAGTCACCATGCAGTTTTTTACCCCTAAATCCCCTATAGGGGACTTTTAGCCTTCCGTCAACCGACGGAGAGGTTTGGAGGGGTAAACCTGATATTGCTTTCAATTTGTAAGTAAATCACTTTTAAAAATCTATTTTGGGACAACCTTAAAATAAGGAACCCTCGAAGTAAAAGCTACGAAGAACTATACAAATAAAGCAACAAAGTTTATTTCATTTCTCCGATAAACATTATCTCGTTATCATCTTCCTTTATTGTGCTTAAAAGCTCCTCAATTTTTTGTTTTTCCTGTGCTTTTAAAGTACCTCCTTTTAACAAATTATTGAATTCTTCAATCAATTGAATCGCGTTTATGGAAGAAATAAACATTCCGTCGTTACTCATATAAAATTTATTTATTTCATAACCACCGTAAAAATCGTTTTTTATACGAAAAAAGTCGGATTTCAGGATTTTCTTATCCACTAGAACCTTTTTTCCATTATATCTTCCAAATGCCCAAAACCAGTATTGGCTTTTCCACTCATATAACCAGGTTCCCGGGTTTTCACCACTGGTAAACGCGACAAATTTGGGAATCAACTTATTGAGCTTTGTATCATAATGGTATAAAGTATCAGGTGTTTCGGAGCCGTAAGCCAAAATAAAAATATCGTTGGCTCCTGCATTGCGGGTTGAAGAAATTTCGCTGCTAAAATCGGGGCGCAAAATCTGATGTGAGTTAGGTTGTACTTCCTGTATAACTTTTCCCGTTAAATCCTGCTGATAGGCAACCGGGATGTTGCTGCCTTCAAAAGGCATGGATAAAACTGTAACTATATTATTTTCGACAAATGGCTGACATTTGGTTTGTTTGTACGCCAGGGGAATTGGAGGCAGGTTTTTATTGTCAAGACTATACACAATTAATTCTTTGGCATTTGCAAACGGAGTCAGATAAATTTTGTTTGCTGCTTCATCGAGCTGGATTCCGTAGAGCGAATTAAACTCACCAGGCCCTCTTCCAATTTTTCCAATATCTCTTATAAATTTTCCATCGCGGGAAAACAGCTTTATCGGATATTGTCCACGGCTGTGAATGGCAATATAATTTTCCGATATTCCAACATGGTAAATACTTTCAAACAACGATTTATCATTTGTTTCAAGCGCAATAACCTCGCATTTATTTATAATATCGCTTAAAGGTAAATCAATGGTATCGCTAACTTCACTAATATTACAATTTACGACGTCGTTGCCGTTTACTTCAATAATTTTAGCATGCGAGCCCTTTTGTTTCTTTTGACAACTGCTTATAAATGCTAATACCAGAATTGTAAAAATGATCTTACAAATGTTTGTTTCCATGCTGTTAATTTTAGTTTATCGAATTTTGGGAAGGCATTACATACTGCCTCTATTTAATGTCGGTAAAATTTCTTTTTTATGACAATAATTAATGTTTATTTCAGTCTATAATTTAAAAAAACGGGGCTGGCCTAATTTTTGAAAAAAATTAGTATAATGTCACAAATCAACATCTTTAACCGACATATATAAAACGATTAATCAGTTTTTTGGAGTCATTTGAAAAAATTTATCAGCAGAACTACTCCATGATGTACCGTGTGGCGGTAAAAATGATTGGAGACGCAGATGCTGTGCGGGATATCGTGCAAGAGGTTTTTGTTTGTCTGTATGAAAAGGAGAATTATTCAGATTCAATTAAAAACTATTCGGCATGGTTGTACAAGGCTACTTATTTTAAAAGTATCGACTACCTGAGAGCAAACGAACGGTTTAGCAAGCTGCACGAAGCAGAAAACAAAACCTGCGATGAAGTTTCTTATGACCTACAGGAAGTAAATACAATAATACGAGAAGCTTTAAATAAGCTGGAACCTAAAATACGCTTCCTGGTAATTTTGTACAGCGAAGGTTTGTCATACAAGGAAATGGCTGAAGTTACCGAAATACATTTTGCATCAATAGGCAAAACATTATCGAGGGCTTTAAAAAAACTGGAAAAAGAATTAAAGGTGGAATATTATGAACTGTTTTGATGAGGAATTTCTTCAGAAATATGTGGACGGTGAGTGTTCTGCAGATGAACACAGCAAAATTGAAAAACACATTGAAAAATGTTCGCAATGCAGGACTTCTGCTAAATCGATTAGAAAGCGTTCAGAAAAAATAAAAAAACATTTGGATGCATTGGTGGGTGAAATTCCAGAAAGGCCTGAAATTTTAACCCATGTAAAAAATGTAAAGCCTGTTTTCTCGCTAAAGAAAAAACTGGTTTACGGAATGGCAGCGGCAAGTATACTGCTATTTATCGCTCTGGTGGTTAACAAACTCTATACACAGCAACCGGAGGAAACAATTTTATACTATAACATTGATTACGAAATAGATGCCAACAAACCTATAACTGAACAGGAAATGATATTTTATATAACCGATGAAAATGGCTTTGAGCCCGAAAACGATTCAAATTAAAAACTAAAAAAATGAAAAAAATATTTTTTGCACTAATGATAACATATTCAGGGTTTTGGAGCAGTGGACAAAACCTTCTTGATATCTACAAAGGTGGAACCGTTGTTTTGACACCGGACACAGAATATGCCAAAAGCAACGACTGGAATACTGTTTTTAAAACGTATTACGACACCTTGTACAACACCCCAATGGGCAACCGAAAATCTTTGGTACTAATGCCAGATGGTTCGGTGGTAGTAAATCATGCCTACCGGAATTATTACAGTAAATTCGCGCCGGATGGAACTTTTGTGAAGGAATTTGGAATCACGAACAGTAAAGGGGAGAAATTCAAAAAAACCAGTTCCATATCAGGTGTAATCAATAACAATACTTTTTTTACTGGTCTCAACAATTTAGGCGATATGGTTTGTTTTGATTTTGACGGGAATTACAAAAAAACATTAAAATTGGATTATATGACCCGACAACAACTCCCGCTTCCCAATGGCAAAATTGCTGTTGTTGGTTGGGTTATCTGGCAAACCAAATTCCGGGATTTTGTGGCCATTGTTGATTATGAAACCAATAAACAAAACATTATATGGGAATACTTTACCCCTCGGGAAGAGTTTGGTGTGCATACAAAACTTTTTCATTATACCTACCAGTTTGAACAACAAGGGGCAATCGGATTTACTACTATGCCCTTTTCAAGGTCTACCGGTATTATGGCCCGTCCAAGACTGGCCTGTGTAAACGACCAGTTGATTCTGGCGAATCCAACTTCAGGCGAAATAATTACCTATGACTTGGAAGGAAATCAGATTTCAAAAAAACAAATGGATTTGAGCAGAGGCCAGATTTCGGTTGAAGAACAAAAGGAAATTCAGCGAAAGGCAATTGAACATTACAAAAGTATGAATCCACTGCGATTTGAAAGTTTTGCAGGAAAAGCTACGGCTGAAGAAAGCCGGAAGGCTCACGACTACCTGATATCGGCTATGCAAGATGACCTGGGTAAAATAACTGACCCCATCTACAAACCTTTCTTTTCAACTATAATTCAGGATTCCGACGGAAACCTTTTGTTTTTCGACTTTGCGGACGAGGAAGGTGCCAACAGTTTCAACGTATGGGTTTACAGCAATAACGGCGAATTTGTTTGCGAAAGCAGCTTTGTTTGTGAAGATTATGAGCTTCAGATAAATCCAGAAAAAATGGTTTTCCGTAACGGATATATTTACGGGCTACAGCTATTAAAAGAAGCTTCGGGCGTGCCTTTACGTTTAGTGCGGTTTAAGTTGAGTAATTAAATATTACCCCTAAATCCCCTAAAGGGGACTTTGCGTGATAGTTCACTAAATTCTATTTTTAGAGATGCCAACTGAGACTGGTCACTGAGACTTCCAACTTACTCTTTCAGTTTTGCAATCATAACCACCGGATTATCGGTTTCCTGAATGTTTTTCAAATCCTGAAGTTCTGGAGCGAGCAGGGCAGCTTTTTCGGGATTATCATTAAACCAGGCATTTACCAAATAGGCTTCCTGAAAACCAACAAGCTCGTCTTCAAGATTTACAGAATAGAATAAAAAAGGAATAAAATTATCAACGTCGTTTTCTATCCCGTTTAATTCCGTTTCAACTTTTGTATTGTTTTCTCTTTTATCAAATACGGCATAAGCTTTACCGTCTTCATGATTTAATTGAAGTAAAAGAAATCGGTCAGATTCCGCAATTTCCTCAACCGGGGTTTGTTCGCTGAAAACATAACGGGGCTTCAATTCTTCCATTGATACGCTGAATAAAGTATCGGTAGACCGTTCAAAGTAGTTTAACACTTTATTATGTTCGTAAAACCAACCATCCCAGTGATGGATAGTTAGTCCGTCTTTAAAAATATCCCACTCAAAAGTTTTATACTGTGGATAGGTTTTTATCCGGTGATTGTTTTCATTAAAAATGATAAGTTTTGTTTTTTGCTTTCCATCAATATTCCAAACATGTCCAACAAAGCAGGTGTCATTAAGAGGGGCAATAGAAGTTACAATTTCTCCAAGGTCGGAGTTTTGTAAATCGGGTTCCTTTGTATTTGGATAAGCTGTTATCTCATCCACCAGATTACCGGAAGAATTGTACCTGAAATAAACCAATGGACCCCAACCTCCCAAATAAAAGAGGTCATTTTTTTCGTCGTACGGGTAGGAATATTTGGTTCCCTGATAGCCGCCCGGATCATTTCCATAATGACCTATTTCGCGTAAAAACTTTCCTGTTTGGCGGTCGAAAACGTATACCTGGTTTTCGGCAATAGCAATAATTTCGGTTTCATTGGCGTAAAATCGTGGATTGTTGTTTAACAAACATTCCTGTTTCGATTCAAGCGGAATATACTCAACATCGTCCTGAACAAGCTCACTCAACAAAACGCCAGTTTTATTTTCTATTGCTTCATTTATTTTTACATTTCGAAGTACCTCCTCTTCCGCCGGTGGTGTGTTTTTACATCCAGACAGGATTGCCAGGATAAATAGCGGGATTATAGCCCACTTAATGTTTTCCATTTTCATATGTTTGCTTTGGTTTATTATTTCACCCTTTCAGGGTTTTGTTTTTTCTGTTTATGTTTATTTACAATAATTTCATCCCTTCGGGATTTCTATTTTACTTTTAATTCGAATTAGTTCGATATGGTTTGTGATAATTTTTGAACCTTCAAACATTTCGAATCTCTCGAACATTCATTCTTTCAACTTAACTAAAACCAGCACCGGATTATCGTCGGGTTGAAGGTTTTGCAACAGTTTTTTAATTTTTGGATTGCTTGTATCAACACCATCTTCAAAGAATTCGTAGGCATGATTAAAAGTTACAAATGTATTATTGTTTATTTCTTGAAATGGAAAACTCGTAGTAATAAAAGTTGGCCCATCTGTAAGATCATTTTTAAAATTGTACGACTTTTCACCTAATCTATTAAACTCGCAACATTGGGTTTCTCGCGAAGTTTTATCATAAAAAAATAATCCTTTGTTGGCAAGCATAAAAATAAAACGATCTGACTCCGACATATTCACAATACTAATTACCAGTTCTTCTCCGGGGTTTTCTTTGCCTGTAAATACAGATTTATCATCTTTGTCACGATTTTCAAATTTGCCCATATTTATTAATGCGTAGCTATTCAAATTTTGTGGATTTTCAACCTGGTAAACCATGTTGTCCCAATAATCTTTTAAAAAAGTATTATGGTTGAATTTATACATTATAGGGTTACAGATTGAAAAAGGTATTTTATCCTGTTTTGGGCAATCTACCTTAGCAATTTGTTTTTCCTCGACTTCTGAATAAAAATGAAGGCTAAACCGCTTACCTGGCTCAGCATATTGGTAATACATATCATCTATTAAAAAAATACCTTTTTTATATTCCAGCATTTTCAATGCTTTTATATCTAATTTATACTTTTTAATAAAATTCCCATTATAGTCATATTTAACTAACATGTCTGAATCAAGAAAGTATATATTTTTAGCTACAGTATCTACTGTGATACTCATAGGTTGGTTGTATTCGTCTGGACCTCTGCCTATTTTGCCAATTTTACTAAGAAACTTTCCCTGTTGTGAAAAATGGTAAACATATTTATAATCAAAAACAAAAATCCCTTCACGAGTAATGAAAATATTTTTCAAATATTCCCCTAAGAGGCAGTCTTTGGTAGTTTCAAGTGGAATATATTCAACATTCTCGGCAACCGCACTTAACGGGTAATTTTTTGCATTTTTATAAGCATCATACAAATCAATCTGAATAATATTTTCGGAAGTATGTTTTTTGGCTACGGGGATTTTCTGGGCATGCGACAGAGATGGAAAAACAAAGAAAATTAAAACGGCAGCCAGGTATTTTGGTCTGAAAGTTTTATTCATAACAAAGGAATTAATTGTCAGTGATTTCTTTATTCTTTAAAAATACAACTGATTATTCAGTTGTGCAACTATTTTACCAGTTATGTTAGCTTGTTTTCATTTTGCTATCCCTGTTACAAATTTACTTTGTCAAAGCCTCAACAAGATCAAGCTTAATTAACTCCCAGAATTTTCCTTTTAAACAAACCGGATCAAAATCATTGTCTGCATTATCGAAATTTGTAAAATTGGTCAGAATCTCATCTTCATTGTGAGAATAAGGATAACGTTCCTTATGCAGAAGTAACATTTCCTTTACTGAATATTTCTCCAAAAATTCGTGAATATCCCAAAAGTCTTTCTTTCGCACACCTCTTCCTACAATATCTATTTTCATGGCAACAATGTCATCAAAATCTGCAAATCGGATACCATCTGTTTCAACAGCCGGACGAATAAAAGGATCGGTATAAAACAAATCAAGTTTAATACTCTGCAACTCAGAATTTCCGATAAAATAAGACTTTCCCAAGGCAACCGGCGTGTCTAACGAATCAACATAATTGTATTTATTATGGAGAATCGCATCAATCTCTGCAAAATCAACTGAGCCATAATCAGCATCCGTAAATAAATCAATATCTATTGATTTTCTGTGCCCCAACCGTAAACTTAAGGCTGTACCCCCGACGAGCCGGAAGGAATTGAAAAACTCATTCTTCATAAGCCATTTCAAAACTGACTTTAAAAGAGGTGTGATTGTTTGGTACTGGAGTTTTTGGGCCATTGCTTTTTATTACAAATAATTTTTAAACTTCTTTTTTACCTGGGGTACCAGAATTTTCTAAATGTTTCAGTGTTGCATTAACTTCTTCTTCGCCGTAAAACCTGATTATCTCATCCTTTTCCTGTGCATCTCCGCGTTCGAATACGCGTTTTATTACACTGGTTTTATTTTTAACCCAGTCGATTAAACTGATATCGGTATCCCAAAACAATACCGGGCGAAATTTTTTTAAATCGGGATGAATTTGAAGCGATTGTTTTTTCTTTTCCTGCTCAATATCATAATAGGCCTGCAGAACAGAAAAATAACTTTCATCAAGCTCAAGAGCTTTTCCCAGCCTGATTGACAGAGAAGGATTTATCCGGCGTTTACCATTGGTAATATCTCCCAACAATTGTGCATATTCACCAATAGAGATAGCCAAACGTCTCTTCGGAAGTTTTCTTTTTTTTAACTCTCTGGCTAAAATAATTCCGGGATGTATTCCTTTTATTAAATCAATATTTTCAACAATTGTATTCATAATAAATTGCTTAGCACAAATATAAACAAAATTGTTTACATATAGAATAATTTATACGAAAGACTCCTTTGGAAAAAGTTTGAAGCTGGTTGGATTGGTTCGACAATGGTTTGAGGTTGTTTCTATACTTCGAAACAAACATATTATTCTTTTAGTTTGGCAATCATAATCACCGGGTTATCGGTTTCTTTTATGGTCTTTAATTTTTGGATATTTTCGGGTAGCTTGTCAGTCAAATCCGGATTTTTGGCAAACCAGTCTAAAATTTCAAAAGCATTTTTGTAGCCTATTATTTCGCTTTTACTGTTTACGAAACTGATTTCAAAAGGTATATTTTCAGTTTCACGCGAAGCAGCATACAGGTCTAAGCTTTTGTTTTCCTTGTTATAAAATCCAAAGTATTGGTCAAATTCAAAAGAAAACTGAAGAAATAAAAACTGGTTCGTTTCAAATAATGCATCAACGAAGTAATAGTCTTCCCGATTATAATCTTCTTCGTATTTTCGCCCGTACGGAATACCGTAATCGCCATTTTTTAATACAAAGCGCGGAATCAGACTTTGTTCTTTTACCTGAAAAATTGTATCTGTTTCCCTTTCATAAAAGTTGAGCTTTTTATCAAAATAATAAAACCATCCGTCCCATGATTCAGATATGGTCACTCCACGTTTTACTGCATCATACTCATAATGCAAATACTGTGGATAAGTCTTTATCGTATCACTATTATCGTTAGTCAGAAAAAGTTTATCTTTCATTTGCCCGTTAAAATTCAGGATATAAGATGCGGTAATACTATCGTTTAGTATTCCGGGAGAAGTATATGGGAACAGATTTTTGTATTCCTTTACAATATCGCCTTCTGTATTGTATTCGAAATAATTTGTTTGTTCCCACCCTGAAGCTAAAAATGTATTTCGGCCCTCATAAAAAGGCAAAGCACGCACAGTTCTCTGATAGCCTCCGGGATCGCGCCCGAAATGCCCAAGTTCCCTGACAAACTTACCTGTGTTACGATCAAATAAATAAATTTGCCGGGCAGTAATTGCTATGATATACAAATCGTTCAGATAAAACCGAGGATTATCGGCCAACAAACATTCTTTTTTTGAATCAAGAGGAATATAAATTATATCTTCGGAAACAAAATCGCTTAGCGGTGAGACTTTGTTATTTGTCAAAGCTTCACGAACGCGAACTTCATAAATTTCGTCTTCCTGTTTTTGTGACGTACAATTTAAAATCAGAAACGGGATTAACAGCATTGTTGAAATCACAATTATATTTTGAATTTTAGTTGTCATTTTGGGGCTGATTTTTAGTTTATTTCTTATAATTATTTCACCCTTTCAGGGTTTGATTTTTTTGCATTTTATTTTTCTATAATCATTTCATCCCTTCGGGATTTTTATTTTACTCCTTCAATTTCACCAGCATCAAAACCGGATTGTCGTTTTCATCGAGGCTGTTGGCCAGCTGTTCCAGTTCTTTTTTCTTTTCCGGGTATTTGGGAGTGGAGTTTTTGAATTCATCAGAATTGACAAAAGCGATTAACTCAAATGCATCGATCCAAGTAAGAACGGTATTACTATTTAATGGTGTTTTCATCCAAAGAGATGGGCCACCATCAATATCGTTAATTATGCCGTGCTCTTTAATCCTCATCAAATATTGTCTTGATTTATCAAATGATGCATAAAAACCATATCTCGTATATTCATCTGCCCTATCAATAAATTCTGCATAAACATTATCTCCAAACTGAATTATTTTCGTATCCTCAATGTATTCTGCTCGGCGGCTTTCAGACCCACTAATTTCAGCCTCTAAGGTAATTAACCGGCCTCCGCGATCCAATACAACAGCAGGTTCAAAAATCAGATCTGTTTGGTTAAATAAGAATACTGTATCACTATAAAACTCTTTGAGAAAGAGATTACCTTCATTTCGATACAGTGGAGTAAGACCAAAATTCGGGGGTGGCGGTGGTGGCATTGAGTTTTGCTGTTCTATTCTATCGGAAATTAAGTACTTGTTTGAAAATTCTTTTAAAATATTTCCGTCATAATCCAATGCTTGAATATTCTTTTCCATTGATCCAATAAGGTCCAGACTATAACATAAGATTCCATCCTCAAAGCATTCGATATAATAGGTTGTGAATGGCGCGGGTATTGTCCTCACAAAATCATCGTTTGGAGTATAAATAAAAATCTTTTCCTGAAATAATGATAATATATAAATATTGCCATCAGCCCCAATTGAATAATCCATTAGTATTTGATATTCCTGCGGACCTCTCCCCTGTTTCCCAATTTTTGAAATGAACGTTCCATTTAAATCATATCGTAAAATTTCATCTGATGTTCTTATGTACAAAGAATTCTCATCTGATTTAATATTTTTTATGTAGGATATTAAACTATTTGTATCAGTTTCCAGCGGAATGTATTCAATATCAACAACATCAATATCAGACGCTTTTACATTTTCTGTTTTACTTAATTTGGTAATGTCAAGTATTATTAAAGAATCTTTACCAGTTTGCGAACTTTTGCAGGCGGCACAAAAAAGAAAGATGGCAAATAATATTTTTCCCAGAAATGTGAGGATTCTTTTTTGCATTTGAACTTGATTTGTTTGATTATTCATATTGTTTGATTTTAAGGTTTTAATTCAGTTTCACCAGCATCAAAACCGGATTATCGTTTTCATCGAGACTGTTAGCCAGTTGCTCCAGTTCTTTTTTCTTTTCAGGGTATTTGGGTGTTGAGTTTTTGAATTCTTTGGAATCAATATGAGCTTTGAGTTTAGAGGCATTAATCCAGGAAACCAGGTATTCAGTGCCATCGACGGTTACAGTGTTTTGAATTTTAAAATTCGGGCCATTATCCATATCATTAAACAGGCCAGTATCGTTATCGATTAAGTATTGAGCCCCATTTGATTTGTTCTGAATGAAACAGTTATTCCTCTGTTTCCAATTGTACTGATAAAAAAGATAGTTTTTTGTTTCAAAGGAATTCCTTTGATGAATAATTTTATTGAAGTTATTATATAAATAATTTTCGTCTTCCCTTATATCTATTGTAAATTTCCCTTCACCTTGTTTTAGAATGTACTTTGGTATAAAAGTCCCATTGTCAAAGGAAAAAATAGTATCGGAAAGAAGTTCTTTACAATGCAAAATTCCATCGTACTGATAAAATATACATTCATATGGATTAAAAACACCCTGAGTTGCAGTAAATTTATACTTGTTCTCAAACCTATTTATAACCTTACCATTTGCATCAATTAAAACAAAGCTATACTCGTTTTGCCCTATTTCATTATCGATGAACCCAAGAAACTGATTGTCGATATAACCTAACGAAGCCACCCGGTTGTTTTCAATTGTTATATCCTTTTTCCATATTCCATCCAATGTGAATTCATGAATCTTTTTTCCGGAAAAAATTTCTATTGTATTATTGCTTTCATTATACATAAAATTCTTAATAGTATTGTATTCAGAAGGGGCTCTTCCTTCGCGACCTATTTGGCAAATAAACTCTCCATTTTTTGAAAATCGGTATAGTTCAGTGCTTAATGGTGCATAATAAGGTTTGCCTTCTTTAGGTAATTGAAGTTTATTTATTGACCCTAAAAAATAGGATCCACCTTCAAAAATCAACTTATCTATTTTTTTTATTAAGCAACTCGCATTTGTTTCGAGCGGGATGTATGTTATTTCTGAGCCCAGTTCTGACAAAAGGGTAACATTGGGTTTAGTGATTGAGGTCAAATCAACAATATTATCTACTTCCTCTTTTTGTATCCAGGGAAATAAGACAACAATTAATGTGAGTAAAAAAGATAGGTTTTTCATTTTAATTATATTTGAGATTATTCCTTCAGTTTCATTAAGTTCAGAGCAAAATTTCTATTTAACTTTTAATTTAAATTATTCGAATTCGTTCAATATGATTTGAGATGGTTTTTGAACCCTCAAACTTTCAAAACCGTCGAACTATCAAACTCTTCACTATTTCAGTTTCACCAGCATCAAAACCGGGTTATCGTTTTCATCGAGGCTGTTGGCGAGTTGTTCCAGTGCTTTTTTCTTTTCGGGGTATTTGGGTGTGGAGTTTTTGAAATCGTCAGAATCAACATACATTTTTAGTTCATACGGTTGAATATATCCGGCTAAATATTCATCCCCGTTATCTGTAAAATAGGTTTCGGGGTTAAAATCCATTCCTCCGTCAAAATTATTTGGGATTCCACTTTTTACATCTCTATTCCTCTCAAAATAACTAACGTAAGTTTTACATGAGTTTTTGTCAATGAAAACATGGGTAAACTTTCCTTCGAAATTATAACGACTAATCAAATATTTATTGGTTTCCAAAAACATGTGAGGAGAGTAAAACTCCAGAAGTTTCTCTGGTAAATCAAGAGAAAAGGGAAGATTTTGATAAATTACTTTATGTTCGCCGGGAGTTATAATATAAGAAGGTTCCCAGCTTAAATCAGGGGATATCTGAAATATAGTATCATTATAATCAACCCAATACGAAATAGTATTTTTAAATCTGAAGATACCACCACGAGGTCCAATATGTGTATCAAAAGGATGGGTGGTATTATTTTTTTTGGCAATAATATTTCCGAGTGTATCAGTTATAGTCCATAGGTTATGAGTATTTGCACCTAAACGTTTTTCCGCACAAAACAATTTGTTACTTTCAAGAATCCCCAGTTCACAAAATCTTTGATCTTCATTTTGAAATTTAAACTGCCTTATATACTTTCCATCTGTATTAAAAACAAGTACTGTTTTTAATTTGCCATTAATATAAATTCTCTCATTCTGCTCGTCAACGGTAAAATTATTACATAATAGATATTCTCCAGGGCCATTTCCAATTTTTCCAATCTGTACAGAATTTTTTCCATCTTTATCAAATCGAAACAACTCTTCATGCCCATTACCTTCTCCCCCGCTACTGGCATCAGAAACAAGATAAATAGCCCTGGAGGTAATTTTTAAAGCCTTAATAAATCCCATTCTATTTTTATTGGACAAAGGAATATATTCTATATCTGCAGCAAAATCAGCTATAGTCAATTTGTCATCACCAAAATTTCTGGGATCAATTTCGTAAACACTTTGAACTGTATCAATTGCTGAATTCTTAACCGATTCAAGAGATGATTTTGGTTGACAACCAAGAGTAAAAGCAAAAAAAATAAAACTTAATTGATAAAATAGTATTTTGAAATATTGGAGTCTCATTCACAGGTTTTTAAGATTATTTGAAATTTCAAAAATCATACCTAAAAGTTTAGGCGTTCAATTCATTCTTTCAATTTCACCAGCATTAAAACCGGATTATCGTTTTCATTGAGGCTGTTGGCCAGTTGCTCCAGCTCTTTTTTCTTTTCATTTTTATTAATCCCGAAGGGATGATATTTTTGTAAAAACGGCTCAAAAAACAAAATAAACCCCAACGGGGTGACATTATCAATCATAGTAATCAAAAAGATATCTATCATCATATTCCAATTCAAATCTTTGCAGAAAATCAAGATATTCTTCTCTGAATGTTTTTCTTTTATGATGCTTTTCCTGGTTCAAAACATAATTGTAAACATCTTCGATATGAGAATGTGAATATGAAAATGCTCCGTACCCTTCCTGCCACTGAAACCTGCCTCTTACAAACCGGTGCTCATTAATAAATTTTGACGAATTATTTTTAATATCCCTCACCAAATCGGAGATTGCCATTGATGGTTTTAATCCGATAAATGCGTGCATATGGTCGGGCATTCCGTTTACAATGATAGATTTGTGTCCCTTTCCCGAAATTATACCGGAAATGTATTTGTACAATTCATCGCTCCACGACTTTTTGATAATATTTTCGCGACCTTTAACTGCAAAAACAATTTGAATATATAATTGAGAATAAGTTCCTGCCATTTTGAATATTATTTCACCCTTTCAGGGTTTGGGTTGTTTTTCTTTTATTTTCTATAATCATTTCATCCCTTCGGGATTTCTGTTATGCTGCAAACTGCGACGGCACACTGCAAACTCATTCTTTCAGCTTCACCAGCATCAAAACCGGATTGTCATTTTCATCGAGGCTGTTGGCCAGTTGTTCCAGTTCTTTTTTCTTTTCGGGGTATTTGGGTGTTGAGTTTTTGAAGGCGTCGGAAGAGACATATTCTTTCAACTGAAATGGATGAAAAAATCCAGCTAAATATTCTTCACTGTCTTTTATGTATAGAATTTTAGGGCGAAAACTTAAGCCACCGTCGATATTGTTTACAATCCCCCCATTTGCACCATCTTTGTCAGGTTGATAAAAACTGACAAATGTTTTATTATCTGTTTTCCGAATAAAAACATAACCAAACTTTTTTTCAAAATTATACTCGTGAATAAGGAAATTTTTTGTTTCGATAAAAGATCTGGGTGAATAATATTCGGTCAATAATATGGGTAGGTCAAGTGAAAATGGTGGGTCTTTTTTGGGCCTTCTGTGTTCACCCTGAATAAAAGTTCCAAATACTGCATTGCTGAAATCAGGATCAATTCTGAAAATTGTATCATTGTATTCAACAAAATAATTGATTTGTTCATTGTATTTAAAAATTCCACCCCATGCGCCTATCGAGGTCTCAAAAGGCACGACAGAATTTTTCTTATATGAAACAACATTGCCCATTGAATCCGCTATTATCCAATTATATTCCATGCCAGCGCCTAGACTATTCTGACCGAAAAAAAGATAATCATTTCCAATAGTCTCCATGTACATAATATTTTCTAACTCATCGGGATATTTAAACTGGCGAAAATATTCACCGTTGCTTTCAAATACTAAAATAGTCCGGTTTCTTCCCTTTATATAGATTTTCCCTTTTTTTTCATCAACCGTAAAAATTCTGGCTGATACATATTCTCGTGGCCCTCTTCCTACCTGTCCAATTTGAAGCGGATTTTTACCCTGCTCATCATACTTTATCAATACTGAACTATTATCTGCCCCCGTACCTGCTGAAACAATATATATAGCATTTGAAGTCATCTTAAAAACAGCCAGTTGACCGATACGAATTTTATTTGACAATGGGATGTATTCGATATTATCACCGATATCTGAAAGTTTAATTTCTTCCTCACCAAAATTTCGGGGATCAATCTCATAAACAGTTTTAACCGTATCAGATGCTGTAATTTTATCCGGTTCAGTTGATGACTTTGGGCTACAACTTAAAATAAATACAGATAATATTAATCCTAATTGGCAAAATAATAGCCTGGAATTCTGGTAATTCATCAATAGCTTTTTATAATTATTTGAAAATTTCAAAATCATACCTAAAAGTTAAGGCGTTCAATTCATTCCTTCAGTTTCACCAGCATCAGAACCGGGTTATCGTTTTCATCGAGGCTGTTGGCCAGTTGCTCCAGCTCTTTTTTCTTTTCATTTTTATTAATCCCGAAGGGATGATATTTTTGTAAAAACGGCTCAAAAAACAAAATAAACCCCAACGGGGTGACATTATCAATCATAGTAATCAAAAAGATATCTATCATCATATTCCAATTCAAATCTTTGCAGAAAATCAAGATATTCTTCTCTGAATGTTTTTCTTTTATGATGCTTTTCCTGGTTCAAAACATAATTGTAAACATCTTCGATATGAGAATGTGAATATGAAAATGCTCCGTACCCTTCCTGCCACTGAAACCTGCCTCTTACAAACCGGTGCTCATTAATAAATTTTGACGAATTATTTTTAATATCCCTCACCAAATCGGAGATTGCCATTGATGGTTTTAATCCGATAAATGCGTGCATATGGTCGGGCATTCCGTTTACAATGATAGATTTGTGTCCCTTTCCCGAAATTATACCGGAAATGTATTTGTACAATTCATCGCTCCACGACTTTTTGATAATATTTTCGCGACCTTTAACTGCAAAAACAATTTGAATATATAATTGAGAATAAGTTCCTGCCATTTTGAATATTATTTCACCCTTTCAGGGTTTGGGTTGTTTTTCTTTTATTTTCTATAATCATTTCATCCCTTCGGGATTGGGTTATTCTTTCAATTTCACCAGCATCAAAACCGGATTTGAATTCAGATCCATCCTTTTAAAAATTTCAGTAAGGTTTTTACCCGCCTTATTTTTATCCACTAAGTCACTAATCTGATGATACCACAGCGTACGTACAAACATATTATTGGTAATTTGCTCAGGAAATATTGAGGTTCCTTTATCCAAATTATTTTGAAATCCTTCGGCATTAATTACCTTCAAATTATTTTCAACTTTGTTGTAAATACAAAATGAACTCATTTTATTCCAGTCGCTTAGACGCAGAAAAAGAAATCTATCGGTTTCCGAAATTTTACTACAATTAATAACTTTTGATACATCATTTACATTACCAAAAGCATTTTTGGGTTTATATTTTCCTAAATCTATTATGTATTTAGCCGATACTTCATCATTAACTAAAGAAAATATGGTATCATTTAATGATTGTCTGAAAAAAACCACATCTCTGAATTTATAGCTATTCCTGCAACAACTTGGTAAATCTGAATTCTTATTCCTAACTGTTTTATACCCTTCATTGTTATCGTAAATATCTAAAAGAATCCCGGAATCTGAATGCCCCCAAAAGTCTGGAGGATCGCTATTAAAAACATAACAGGAATTGCCAGTTATAAATAATTTGTTATTAATATTTTGATACACAATTGATTTTAGATAAGTACCATCATTTTTATAAAGCAGTATTTTATGTTGCGTTATCTCTAAAATTGCAACTGTTTCATTATTTATATCAAAATCTACGATTGAATTATATTCTCCGGGCCCTCTACCTTTTTTTCCTATGGATCTGATAAATTTTCCATTTTCTGCAAAAACAAACAAACCTTCCCTTGCACTTACATATATATAATCGTCAATAATTATCTTATTTATTTGTGAGAAATAACAATTTTCCGTGGTCTCTAATTGCACATATTTAATTTCCGTTCCAACCTCGGATATATTTAATTCTTTTTTTGAATTGTAGTTCTCAGCAATATTCAGCCTTATCGGGTTCTGACTGAAACACAGGATTGAAAATAAAAGGACAATGGTTAGGGAAATGGTTTTCATGATTAATATTTTTATAGCAATTATCAGGTCAATCGACACAATAAATCCCAATGAGGTGACATTATTTTTATGCCACTCAAAAAATTTAACATCGTTTTCTTCCTACGATTTTGTAAATTATTTCACCCTTTCAGGGTTTGGGTTGTTTTTCATTTTATTTTTCTATAATCATTTCATCCCTTCGGGATTTCTGTTATGCTGTCAATTGAGACTGTGACTGTATACTTTTTTCCCTCCTCAATAAATAATACAACAACGGAATCACATATAAACTAACCAGTGTCCCGATAAGCATTCCACCGATAATAGCAAGGGCAAGCGGTTTTTGTAATTCGGCACCCATTCCTTTCTGAAAAAGAAAAGGCGTCATTGCAAGAATGGTGGTTAAACTGGTCATGATTATGGGTTTCAGGCGTCGTTTACCTCCTTCAAAAATCGCTCGCAACAAAGAATAACCTTCGTCTACCAATTTGTTAATGGTATCTATTTTTAAAATGGAATCGTTAATGATTATCCCGGTCATAACAATTATTCCAATGGCCGACATGATATTAATTCCTTCGCCAAAAACAAGGAGAAACAGGAATGCGCCAAATAAATCTATGGGAACTTCCAGCAACACGATTACGGGTAAAGCAAATGATTCAAACTGAGCCGCCAGAATAAAATACAGTAAAAGTAAACTTACAGAAATTATTACCAGCAACTCTCTTATCATTCCCTTGTCGGAAATTATTTCGCCTCCAAAACTTACCTCAAAACGGTCATCGTTGCTTACCATATCTTTGAATTGCCTTGTAACATTGTTATACTCTTTTGTATCAATATCAAGCAAAACAGGAAAATATTCCCCGTCTTTTCCTGCAACAATAGCTTTAAGCCCGGCACCTGAACTGACTTTTACCAAACCTGAGAGTGGTATTTTTTCCCGGTTTTGGTTCAACACGGTTATATTCTGAATAATATCGTACACAGAAGCATAGTTGTTCCCAATACTCACGGGAACAAACATGTTATTGTTATTTATGGTAAAAACAGTGTTTACGTTAAAAGCGCTGCTAATTTCCCGGTACAAATTATCATTATCCACCTGGTAGTACATCAACTTTTCCGGATCAGTTTCCAGCAGTATCAGGTTTCGGGTAACCAGCTTTGACTGTACTCTCTCCGGGAAACTAAGCTCTGCTTTTTCCTGTAATTCAGTTAGTCCGGCCAAATAGGCATCGTCGCCAGGATTAAAATACGTGAACTTTGCAATCAAAGGGGCTTCTGTTTTCCCAAAAGCCAGGTTAAACAAATTATCAGTCTCCGAGAAATTAAAATCACATTCCGGGTAATTATTTTCAAGGTATCCGGACAGTTCATTGCTTATTTTATTTAATGCTGCCGGAGAAGATGTTTTGATATACAAATGATTTTCCGAAGTTCCTGCCTCTTCACCCGTACTTAGCAAATATTGCTGTTTACCCGCTTCTTCAATCACATATTCAGGGGGTTCAGTCAATATCGAAATGAGTTCCAAAACACGATTGTTATTTTCATCCAGAGTAAGCGGCTCATTCCATTCCATTTTTAACACGGTTTCATCCTGGCTTACCTGCGGAAACCTGGAAATATCTAAAATGCGGTACAAAATAATCCCCAGACCAATCATACCAACAACAATGATAAGAAATAAGCCTTGATGCCGAAATATAAACTTCAGACCTTTTTCATACCATGTGTAATATTTTGGGTAAGTAGCTTTCTCAACTTCGAATTCATGTTTTTTATAAAAAATCCGGAACAATGTTGGCAAGAGTGTAATGGAAACTATCAGGGAGACCATCAAACCAATGGAAACAGAAACTGCCTGATCAAAGAACAAGGCCCCCGACATTCCTTTCATAAAAATGAGCGGAATAAAAACGGCACATGTGGTAAGCACCGAACTGATTAAAGGGCGGATAATTTCGTTGGTCCCCTCGTAACAGGCCAAATCAAGCTTAGAATGTCTTTGTCGGTGTTGTGTAATATTGTCGATTACAATTATCGAATTATCGATCATCATTCCCACTCCGAGTACAAGGCCTGAAAGTGAAATAATATTAATGGATAATCCGGCAAGGTAGAAGAACAACAAAGTGATTATCAGTGAAACCGGTATGCTTATGCCGATTAACCAGGGTGCACGCTTTTCACGCAAGAAAAGAAACATGGCCAAAAATGCCAGTAAGCCGCCAAAAAGCAAACTTTGCCCCAGGTTATTGATAGAATACTGCAATAGTTTGGACTGGTCGCGCGTGACAGAAAATTCCAGATCAGGATAATCTTCACGAAAACGCTCCACCAAAAAGTCAAGTTCTTTTTTCAGGCTGGCCATTTTTGCATCCGACTGTTTGATAACGGCCATACTTACTGCGTCCTGTGAATTGAATTTGATGTTTCCCTGTGGTTTTTGCGGTTGCAGGGAAATATCGGCAATTTCATCCAGACGAACGACTTTTCCATTCAGGTTAACCGGTACATCAGCGATGTCGGAAACATCCTGTAACCTGGTGTTAAAACGGATGCTATACTGATATTGTCCGTCGCGAATCAGCAAACGCCCCAGGTCCCTGTCATTATCACGCAAGGCCTGTTCAAGTGCAGCTATTGAAAAAGCGCCACTTTCGATATTTGCGCTGTTTGGTGTGATTTTAATTTCAGGATACTGAAGTCCGCTCATATCAACCAAAGCCACCTCAGGCAGTTGTTCCAGGCGTTTACGAATTACCTGACTGGCAAAACTGCTCAACTCTAAAAATTCCGCCCTGTTCCCGCTTGTTACTTCTTTTTTGCGGTTTACCATAAGGTAAAAAACGGGTATATCAGAAGCACTGGCACGAACAACTTCAGGTCGCTGCATACCAGAAGGAAAACTGTTCATTGCCTTATCCACTTTTTCATTTACTTCCACCGAAGCTAAATCAATGGGTGTACCGTGCCGGAAACGCAGTTCAATCCAGGCTGTACCGTCCCGGGTTTCACTTCGCATTTCTTCAACATGATTTACTTCTTTTAAGCGTGCACGCAAATTATTAACAATGGTATTTTCCAACTGTCTTGCCGGCATTTCTGACGATGAAACCCGGATTGAAATTACAGGGATATCAATATCAGGCATTAAGGAAACTGGTAAACTTGTTGTGGTTGCTATACCGATAAGCAGCAAAGCAAGAAATGCCATGGTTACTGCTATGGGCCGGTGAATGAGAAATTTTACCATTTCTTTTTGTTTTTGGTTTGTTGTTCTATATGCTGGTTCCGAATCCTATTTAAAAATCTATTTTACAATACATAATAGCCGGATTATCCACTTCATCAAAGTTTTCAATATTAAGATCGAGACCAAATTGTTTCGCCTTTTTATTAACATCGCCTAAGGGAAAAACCAGATACATTATTTCATCGTTTTCATTCAATCCCATTGGATATCTGAAAATTTGATCATCGTCACCTAAAAGCATGTATTTTATTTGCTTTGTCTCCCTGTTATAGAAAACATCGAACATTTTCAAAGAATTTCCTACCTGTTGCAAAGTGATTTCAAATGCTATGTATTTTTTGTTTGCCACAATGCTTCGAATCATTGTAAACCCTTGCTGATTAAGCATACGAAGCCCACTTTCCATATCTTCCCTGTAAAAACTCTCCGGAATGTTGTATTTTCCAAAATCAAACTCTATTACCGGCTTTAGTTCCAAATCGTCAAAAACATAAACCTGATTGTTAAACGGCTCGAAGTACAACACTTCATCTTTGTTCTTCGAAAAACAATCGATTACCAGCGGATTGTCTATTGAAGTGTTATTAGGAAGGTATTTTTGAACCTCTTGCCCCTCATTGTTAAGCAAATACACCTGGTGGTCGTGAACATTCTTATTGTAATTTGTACTGATAGTATAATAATCGCAAACCCGGGAAAATGAAAATGCCTGATATTCAAGGGGCCGTTTGTTTATAAAATCTCCGGAAGAAGAGTAACTAAAAATGGTTGAACCATCCCCCACAAAATCAAGAAAATCAATTGTGTCGTTACGGACTATAAAATCAAGGGGTTGTAAATATTCTTCCGGTCCTCGGCCATGCTTTCCAACTTTATTAATAAAATTCCCCTTGTCATCAAAAACAAGAACCGCATATTGATCAAATCGGTCCAGGATATAAATTTTATCGTCTCTTATTTCAAAAAATAAACTGGAGCCAAGCAATGCATCAGGATTACTTTCCAGTTTCAGATGTCTGACCCCGCTGAAAATTTCTTGTTTTTTGGGATTTTCAAGAACGGAACTTAAATCAATTTTATTGATTCCATCGCTTGTTTGCTGGCTTTTTTTGCAAGAAAACAAAATGACTAACAAAAACAGGAATGGAAATGTATTTTTCATTTTTATGCTGAGTTAATAAATTCAGGTTTTAACTATCGTTGCTAATTTTGCAGAAAACGAGCATGGCATTGTCTGTTTCAGTTAGATTTGGAATTATTAAATCCGGATATAATTGCTTGAGTTCATCAATTTCATCCCCATAGGGATATAAAATGAAAACCAGTTCATTCTGGTTAGTAAATCCCATAAACTTAATGGCAAGTGAACTTCCTTCTTCAAAAATCAAAGTAGATACACTCTGTTCGTGTTTATTATATAAGAAGTAAAATCCTTTGCTTTTTTCGCCTTCTTTCTGACGACCGTAAGTTATAAAAACATAATCTTTAGTTTCATAACATTTTCTAATAAGCGATATTCCTCTTTTTTGTAATGCCAGAAAATTTTCAATATTGTCTAAATCAAAAACTTTTGTTAAATCAATATCAGAATTTGTCAAAGGGCCAAAATCAAGAATATATTGGGGGGTTAATTCATTATTCTCAAAAGAATAAATTGTGTCATTGTATACTTCACATAAGAGTATAGCTTCTTCACTTTGAGATAGACCATAGCCAGGTTCTACATAATCATAATGAGAATCCTTCTTGTTGGGCAAAAAGGCTTTTTCTACATCCCCCGTTTCAGACATAATAAAAAGCCTATTCTCAGTTCCATAAGCATATTGAGAGTTAATTAGAAAATTTTTATCCGGGAGCAGTTCAAAGTTTGCTGAGCGCTGAGGGATTTCAATTTTATTAATGAAATCTCCGCTCAAGAGATAGCTGTAAATAAATGATTTATCAGAACGTCCCAATAGATAAGCCGTGTCATTTCTTATGGAAAAATCAAACAAAGCATTGTACTCTTCCGGCCCTCTTCCTTTTTGTCCTATTTTATTGATAAAATTTCCTTCCCTGTCGAAACACAAGAGGCTACCCTGATTTTGATTATCCAGCAGATAAATTTTGCCGCCAACCATTTTCATTATAACATTCTCACCAATAAAGGCATCCTCGTGATTTTCAAGTTTTACAAACCGGGCACTTTCAAACGAAATCGTATTTTCATCGTATTCCAGTGCATTTTCGAATGTAATTAGTGTTTCCTTTGTTTCCGTCTGATTTTTACAGGAAAAGAGGATAATTAAAGCTAGCGGGATAAGGTAAAATTTTTTCATTTTTTAGATAACAGTTTGTTGTTTGTTCGTTCATTTGTTTGTTGTCTTAAGTGGATATTAAATTCTATTTGTATTTAATACCCCGAAATTCACTTGATCTCAGGTATTGAATTAATTTTCCTGATTTTCGAATGATTTCTTCTGCTTTATTGTAAAGTTTCTCAAATTCACCTTTTGAAATATATTCCTGATCCAAAGCCCTGTACAGTTGGGATTGAGTTTCATTTGCAGAACCAATTGTATAAGATAGAAATAAAGAAAATTCCTTATTCCCTCCCCTTCCATATCCTTCAGCAATATTGTCCATTACTGAACCTGATGCACTTGTTATTTGATCCCTCAATTTATAATCTTTTGAAAACTCAGAATATTTTGTGATTTTGTAAATTTCTTTGGCGTAATTCCTTGCCAGTTGCCAAATATCCAACTCTTCAAATTTTTTTATCGTTGCCATTTTAATTTAACCGTTACAATTATTCGAGGGCTTACCTTGACAAAAAACCACAAACCACGAACCTAAAACAATAAAATTACTCCAACTCCACCTCCGTATCGTGAGCCAGATTCAGGTTGTTTGAAATGATTACCGTATCACCCGGTTCAAGGGTAGCTCCTTCGGCTGCTTCAACCGAATACTGTGTTTCATTTTCATCCAGAACATTTACATAAGTCCAGTAGGAAGCGCCGTTTGTATAACGGAAAAGCACTTCACGATTCTGGCGCAAAACAACAGCTTGTTTGGGTACAACCAACTGATTAGGTATAGCTTTTTTGATACTCACCTTTACGTTCATTCCTTCCAGATAGCCTCCGGGATTGTTTACCTCGGCTTTTAACCATACCAAGCCGTTTTCATCAATTCTAGGGTTAATTTCAGTGATATTACCTACTGTTTCCTTTGCTCCGGCTATGGGTGTAACAGTAACCTGCTGCCCAACCTGTACTTCGCTAACCTCGGTTTCGAGTAAGGGAAAATCAATGGTAAACCGTTCATCATTTATTAGCGTACAAAAAGGCTCTGACAAGTTCACCTTTTCAAAGATTTTTTGTTTTACCCCTTCCACCTTTCCTGAAAAAGGAGCGGTAAGTGTCGCCTTATTAAGGGCCATTTCTGCTTCTTCAAAAGCCAGTAACGCATCGTTGTAACCCGAACGGATATTGGAGATATTCATTCGGTCTTCCGGGATTTCTGGTGATTCCGGGTCGTTGTAACCTAAATTTATAAGATGTTCCATTTTCTCCAGCTTTGCCTTTTCAAGTGCCAGTTCGGCTTTTTTCTTATTAAAAATAAGATCGTCGTTTTGCAGAAAAGACAATACCGCACCAGCCGAAACATTTTGGCCATTTTTTACATCTACTGCTTCAATAATTCCATCGATTTTGAAATTTAATTCAGCTTTTTTAATAGCAGCCAGTTTTCCGTTACTAATAATCTCGCGGGTAAAATCTTCCCTGTTTATAACTATCGTTTCTACTAGATTTTTTTCCTCAGGCAACGCATCACTCTCGTTTACAGAATCATCCTGTGTTTTTGGATTACAGGAAAATAACGCTGAAACAATAATTACTAAAAGAAATCTCTGCCTGAATCGAAGTGGTTTTTGAGTTTGATTCATAATATTCTTGGGTTAGCGGAACTAAATGTTTAGTTTCTAAAAATAACAAAAATTATGCCTGTATTTATGTTAAAAGTTTTGAAAGTTTGTATAAAAAAGATTATTGTTCAGAATCTTTCAATTATTATTAAACCTAACTTTTTAACTTGGCAATTACTACAAAAGGATTATCATTCTCATCGATATTTTTAAACTGATCAAATTTTTCAACCAGCTTTTTTGCGTCTGCCGGGTTTTCGTTCATCCATTGTAATAATTCGTAGGCTTCTATGTATGTTACCAGTTCGTTGTTGTTATTTATATAAATATTACTGAAATTGAATGGCAAAAAGAGTTCATCCCCTAAATTTAATTGAACATTGTTTTCAGCTATCTGACAAAGGGTTTCAGTTTTATCGTAAATACCAATGAATTCCTCTTTCTTATACCGTAGTTTAAAAATAATAAACCGCGAAGACTCAGAAATTTGCGTAAAAACATAATATTCATCGAGAGGAATAGAATATTCACCATCAACAGATTGTTTTGCCGCAACCAGTTCATCTCGTTTTTCATATTCAGGACTATGCTGGCCCCCGTCAAAAACATACCGGGGTAAAATTGTGTCGGCCTTTACTTGAAAAAGAGTATCATCAAACATTTCCTTAAAAAATAAATTGCCCTGTGAACGATAAAATAGTCCCTCGTAAGTAAATATGCTAATGCTTTGACTCACTTTTTTATACGAATGATAATTCGGGTATTTTTTTAATGTATTTCCGGTTTCATTGTGAAGAACTATTTTAAATTTTTGATCGCCCATAACATTCAGCAGAAAACCTGCAAATATTGAATCGTTCAATAATCCAAAAGCCGAAATCATTTCATTTTCAGGTCGTTTAACGTCGTTCACTTTTTTTCCCTGAAAATTATAAACACAATGATTGTTATTCCAGCCGCCCGTATAAATAAGTTTATTTTCCTCATCGAATACAGCCCCTCTGCCGGTACTCCTGTAGCCTTCCGGACTATTATCGTTTATTCCGATTTCGCGAATGAAATTCCCGCTTTCTTTGTCAAATAAATAGATCTGATTGGCCCCGTCTTTTACAATATAATTGTCAGCAGTATAGAAGTTTGGGCCATCGGCAATAACAAATTCGTCGCTTGTTTCGAGCTTAATAAATTGAATGCTTTCTAAAAAGTTATCGGAATTAAATTCACTGCTTTCAAAAAATGAATTTTCCATATCAACTACAACCGGATATGCCGTTTCTTGAACCGGAGCTTTACACCCAAAAATAAGAAGTACCAAAAACAGGATTACTGCATTCAGTTTTAAAATACGTGATTTCATTGACTTTGATTTTTTAACAATTTGTAACATTTCTGCGACTAAAATATAACTGATTTTTCAGTTATGCAACTTATATTTCAGTTTATTATTATGCGGGTGGAATTTAAGTTTTGAAAGGCCCTCTTCCATGCTTACCAATATGGTTTTTAAAGCTCCCGTCTTTCGCAAATCTTAAAATAGCCCTCAGGTAATTCTCAATATATATTGGAATCTGAAACAATTATTTTACCAGTGTAAACTAATAAAGAAGAATTACTAATTTCTAATGGAATGTAATCGATATCGTTAATATTTAGGTCCGATAGTTTACCTATTGAGGTTTTAATTAAATCTTTTAAATCAAATATCGGTAGAGAGTTAGCCTTCTTCTGTTCAGAACGCAAACAATATGCAAACAATATCGAAAAAGTGATAGAAAGCAGAATTATTATTTCATTTTTTTTCATCATGAAGTTGTCAAAAAATTGTAGCATGACTCTTAAATAATCGTGCAGAGTTTTGTTGCATATCCATTAGTTCTTTAAATGTACGACCATCAATATTGGATTATCCATGATACTAGAATTTTGAACAATTTCCTTAAGATTATTATACTCTCCAGGTTGTTTAACTTCATACTTATTTTTCAATATTTTTTGATAAACTTCATAGCCATAAACAATGGAAAAAACCCTATTTCCAAAAACTAATCCCTCTGGCCAAAAAGTCATTCCTCCATCAATGTCATTTACAAATTCAAATTTATGTCCATTGTCTATATGATGGACATTAAATAGTTCTTTAGACTTTTTGTCGAATAATATATGCTTCAAATATCTTTTATATCCAACACGAAAAAAAAAGTACCTGTTCGTTTCAGTAAATCTCCAAAGATCAGCAAAATTACCATCTCCTTTTCCTAACTTATTTGCAGATTCTAAAAGGTACTCTCTTGGAAAAATATCAGGTCCAAGATTGATATAATACTCTTGATAAGCATGTTCTTTGCCGGTAATTCGCCATATCTTGTTATATTGGTATTCCCAATACGAAAGAGTGTCATAATAATTATAGAAATGTGCCACATAGAAAAGCCCCAACTTATCTCTTTTTTCAATTTCTTTTTCCCAATCTCGATAGATCAATTTACTAACTGGTTCTCCCTTAATATTTAATATTGAAAGTGTATAATAATCTGTTAGGTCTCGTCGACCTTTTCCACTTCCGAAAACAATGTATTCGTCTTGTAAAGATGAAAGTTGAAAAGGCAAAAAATCGATCTTTATTGAGTTTACATGTCTATTATCAAAAGTATAAATCAATAACTTTTGTAAGGCAGCGCTATATATAAGCACTAGTTTCTGTTTGTTGAGAATGGTAAAATTATCAATTCTGTAATACTCACCTGGACCTTTCCCCTGTCTCCCAATTTTGAACAAAAACTTCCCCGAATTTTCGAATGAAAATAAATCATTTCCATCGCTAATGAAGAACCTGTCATCAGCAAATTGTATATTTTTGTCGGGATCTCTAATTTTTCCAATAAAACAGCTACTATCAGTTTCAAGCGGAATATAAGAGATACTATCAGCGACTTCACTCAAAAGAACTTTATCATCTCTATCATATGCGCCAGTAATATTTATCTCCTTAATATCTTCTTTCTCCCTACTTTTCTCATTACACGATACGGCCACAAATGATATTATAATAAAAAACATTAAACCTTTCATAAATTTGATATTGAGATAAAGCTCACATAGAGAATTACCTGAATGGTATATTTCTATGCTAGCTTATCTGTTTAATACATACATTCTGTTTCATTACAACTCAAGCCCAGGGCTGAATATTCGCAACAACGCTGTTCTCCACAATACTCCCCCTCAGGATTATAACATGCTGTTGCATTATAACATGTTTTCATATCATTACTGAAATAAATAAACGTAACACATGCCTCGACACTGGTTCGGTTCAGCAAATTTCGCTTCGTGATTTCATTGAATTTGAATTATGATTTTAGTTTAATTTCTACTCATATAAAGATATAACTGATTTTTCAGTTATACAACTTATGTTTCAGTTTATTTTCAAAAAATTATTTCAATAAATTTGTATATTAACTTCTTCTATAAAATGCAACTATGCGAAACATACTAATTACCATTAACGATATTAAACTTAAAGCAACATTATTGGATACAGACACTGCTGATCTGATTTATGAGGCTTTGCCGTTGGAAGGAAATGCTAATTTATGGGGAGATGAAATATATTTTCATGTTCCTCTTGCCTGCGGCGAAGAAAGTGACGCAAGAGAAGAAGTTGAGGTGGGTGACCTGGCTTTTTGGCCAGTGGGTTCCGCTTTTTGTATTTTTTTTGGAAAGACGCCGGTTAGTATTGACGACAAACCCAGAGCATACAGTCCGGTAAATATTTTTGGCAAGCTGGAAGGTGATTTTGAAGCCTTGAAGACAGTTCAATCTCAAAGTTTAATTCGGGTAACGAAAAATCAGGAATCAGAATAGACCTGGCGACAAAAATAACTCCCTTTTTGCCACTTAAAAAGCCAACCCGATGGTATAACCATTTTTACAATCCGACTTTTATTGAAAAAGATTTCTGGTATTTCAAATGTTTCATTGATTAAAAATGAATATCAATTTTTATAAAAAATAACTTGTGGTAATTGAAGAATAAGCTGTGAAATATTTTTACTTTTAAATATAACAAACTCGACCTGCTGCTCATTAATTTTAATGAATTTCAGAATGTCAGGACATAAAAAAATATCTCCACCTTCCAGAAGCAGAAATGTATTCACTGATGTTGGAAAATTTTTGTTGCATAATCCCAAAACAAAAACAAAAATCAAATTTAAATCAGAAGAGGACAGATTAAATTACAATCAACGTATTATGCAACGGGTTGGAATTGACATTAAAAAATTTTCAATTCTTAATATTCATAAAATCAGCATAGATGCACCGGCAAGTTATGTTTTTAACGAACTTTTAAACTGGAATGGTGATTCAACCTGCTGGCCCAACCATATTGCCAGGGTGGAACGTATCGACGATGAAATTGAGGAAATAAAAATCCTCCCTTTTGGCTGGAAAAAATACCCGGCCGGACTCAAGAAGGGATTTTTGGGATTTCATTTTATTCCACTTTTTAATCTGAATTCCATACGGATTAAATATACCCCTGATTCCTATGATTTTGACAACGCCCGGTATCTTCTGTATAAAAGTTCCGGCGGTTATCCCATAGGGATATTCTCGATGTATGTGAGATCAAATATTCCGGATATGAAGGAAGAGGGTCAAACACAGCTTTTTTTTATGGTTAGTTTCAATTTTTACGGGAAGGAAAATAACGGCCAGAAAAAATTTGTAAATAAAATATGGGAAAATGTTCACGACAGGGTAACAGCCAATGTTTTAGTCAGGATAAAACAGTTGTGTGAGTGGCGTCTTCATAAGATTGTTACGAACCATGAATTTTTATAGAACGAAATGGCCAGCTAAGTTTATTTTGTAAACATTCGGCTTCAGTGTGCCCTTGCTTTATAGTTATCACAGTATCCAAATAATCTAAAATTTGTCCCTGAATGAGATTGTTTGCATGAATTACAATATCATCAAAACACTGACAATTAAACACATGGTAGATTTGGAATTATTTTTGATGATTAATCTTTCATGAATATCAGTTTTATTATTTGTAGCTAAAATGCTTTAAATAATGGAACAGATTCTTCATTTTTTGTATTAAGAAAGATATTATTCTGTACATATTACTTTGGTAAAATCATCGTTCGCAAAATGAAATTTATTGAGACGCGTACCTATAAAGTTGAACGTTCGAATGTGACGTACTTCAAGGGTAAGAAAAGTATGATCTGTAACTTCACAATAACACATATAGAGACAAAGGAAAAATATGTCTATAAGAATATTTACCTTGCCAGAGATAATAAAGATGCATACATCATATTTCCAACGACAAGTGAGAAAGTTTATATTAACAGAGAAGAGGAAATATTATCGTCTCTTTTAAGCAATATAAGTTCTTCCTAAAACACCATTTTAGGCTATTAAGCTTTATATTGTCATATTGAACAATGCATTAATTTTTTAAGACCCATTTTATATTCAATTATTTTTATCACATCATCTATTTGTTCTTTTCTTTGCATATTAACTACCAAAAGTGTTAATCTGCCGATTTTGCTATTTCTGCCAAAATCTTTCTTAAGATTATTGTCAATATCCAATTCTGCAATTCTCTGGCCTCTTCTTTTAGTAAAATAGAAACCAATTTTAAAATAATTGTCCAAAATTGATAGCCAAAAAACTGTTTTCTTTTTATAGTAAACTTTACATAACCAAAATATCCCATCATTGTAATGTCCGCATTCTTTTACTAATCTATATTTCTTATTTGTTATTATTCCCATCAATTCCTTAAATACTAAATAACTTTCACCCAAAGTATTTTTAAGAACTACCTTTGTTGGAAGTATGTTCTGTTCTATCGATAATTGACTTTTCATAATTTCAAAATTTTCGTGTGGACTAAAGGCATTTAGCCCGCCATTCAACAGTCAGCTTTGCTATTGACAAAAGCCAATAAAAAAAACAATAATGAAGTAAAAAATTGGAATTTTGCATGTGATATAAATTTTTGGTTGCAATATAAAAGTTACAAAATAATCCCCTGACTCACAACACACTACAACTTACAAATAATCATTTTTAAATATTCAAATCAAAGAAATAAGAAAAGCTCAGTAAAAAAAGTCAAAGAGCCTCCCTTGGATGGAATATCAGTTTCAGGCAAAACTAAATGAGAAACTTAAAACACTCCTATCAATTTTTTTTATATATTTCCTGACTAAATTAACTAACCTAAAATAACGCGGGAAATGAAGCTATTAAAAATTCATTTTTTGATCTTCCTGCATATTATGATTACTTCCCACGTGTTTTCTCAACAGAAAGCTGTCAATAAGAATAATTATATAGTTCATATAAAAGAGACTTCTGACCAAATAATACTGGATGGATTACTTGATGAAGAAACGTGGAGAGTGGCCGAGTTAAATGATATGTTTCATAGAGTGACTCCAACAGATACTGGTTACGCAAAGGCCCAGACCTCTGTTATGGTAGCCCATGATGCATCAAACATCTACGTTGCGGCAATATGTTTTGATCCAATGCCGGGAAAAAGGCCAATCCAATCTTTACGACGAGATTTCCGTTTCTTTAATAATGACAATTTTGCCGTGTTCTTCGATACGTTTAATGACCAGACGAACGGCTTTGGGTTTTATCTTTCTGCAGCAGGAGTGCAGTACGATCATCTGGTTTACGAGGGAAGCCGGGTAAATGCCAGTTGGGATACCAAATGGAAATCTGCCATGAAAAGTTACGACGACCGTTGGGTTATTGAAATGAGTATCCCTTTCAGAAGCCTGAGATACTCTGAAACGGATTCTGTATGGGGTGTAAACTTTGGAAGGTTTGACCTGAAAACAAATGAAAAATCGGCATGGGCTCCTATGCCAAGACAGTTCAACCACTGCGACCTGGCATATGCCGGAACACTTGTATGGGATAAACCTCTCAAAAAATCAGGACTTAGAGTTTCACTGATTCCATATGTTAAGGGAAAAGTGACAAAAGATTATGAAAACAACGGTCCTGTTACATGGGGTAAAGGACTTGGATTTGATGCAAAAGTCATGTTATCAAATTCTCTGAACCTTGACGTAACTGTTAATCCTGATTACTCGCAGGTTGAAGAGGACAGACAGGTAACCAACCTCGACAGATTTGAGTTGTACTTTCCCGAGAGGAGACAGTTCTTCCTCGAGAACAGCGATCTTTTTGCTAATTTGGGAAGTTCCAGTGCGCGTCCTTTCTTTTCAAGACGAATAGGGCTCAATTTGCCTGTAGCTGCAGGAATGCGACTTAGCGGCAAAATTAGTGATAAACTCAGGATAGGTCTAATGGATATGCAGTCTGAAACCAAAGATCTATCACCTGCAAGCAACTATTTTGTTGCCGTTATGCAACAACAAGTATTTACCCGATCGAGCATTTCTGCATTCGTTATCAATAAACAGGTAACTGGTAATGTTAGTGATTCTGCTTATAACGGCCTCAATTATAACCGTGTAGTCGGAGTTGAATATAACCTTGCCAGTCCTGACAGCAGGTGGACAGGTAAAACATTTTACCATCGTGCCCTTTATTCAGGAGCATCATCCAATGCAGCAGCTGCTTCAGGAATGATTAACTTTTCAACCGAATATATCGATGCGACAATGACAGGTTCATGGATAGGAGATGATTATATTTCAGAAGTTGGTTACATAAGACGAACAGGATATTTTGAGTTGACTCCGGCTTTCTCTTATACCATGTATCCTTCTTCGGGCATGGTACTGAGTCACGGGCCTGTTTTTGATATGGATTTAATTTATGATAATAAGTTTAGTTTAACGGACAGGCAAATATCTTTAGGATACAATATAGGCTTCCGTGACAGAAGCGAGATTAGTGTTGATGTATCCGAAAATTTCGTTTTGCTTGCAAGATCTTTTGACCCAACAAATACAGGAGGGATTCCTCTTGCCGCTGGCACATCCTATTCATGGTTAAATAGCAGGATAGGCTTTGAGTCTGATTCGCGGAAATTGTTTACATATTCGGCCGATTTTGGTTACGGATCTTATTATAACGGGACAAGGTGGTTTTTGAGCGGCTCGGCGGAATTCCGGTTTCAACCCTATGGAAGTGTTGGAGTCACTGCAAATTATAATAATATTTCGCTACCCGAACCTTATAATAGTGCAAACCTCGTTCTGATCAGCCCAAAACTCGATATTACCTTTACCGATAAATTATTCCTTACAACATTCGTTCAATATAACGATCAAATTGACAATCTGAATACAAACATAAGGTTCCAGTGGCAGTTCGCACCTGTATCCAATCTGTTTGTGGTGTATACCGAAAACTCCTATACCGGTAATTTCTCAACCAAAAATCGTGGGCTTGTGGTTAAAGTATCATACTGGTTCAATTAACTATTGATAATTGGCACTGTCCTAAAAAATTTTAGGGTTATGAAAGCCTTTTCCATTTAGTAAATGGGTAGTTTATACAGTAGAAATACTAACCAGAGAAAAAATTTATATTCACCTAAACTTTAGCCTTCAGAATAATTTGCATGGTTTTATAACAAACCTAGACAAAAACCTTGACGTTTTTTGATTGGGTTTAGTCTTTGATGCAACGAACCGAATATCCAAACTCCTTACCTCTAGTATAACGGCTTACAGTACTGGTGGTGTAGCTAAGCAATCGATTCTTTGCGTTCGATGTAGATGTCTGAGTAGCAGTCCACCATTCTCCGGATTTACCAATGTATTCGAAACTTCCTTCGTCTAAAAAGAAGTAGGAACCACCCGGAAGACCCGAAAAACCAAAATCATCGGTTCCGTTTCCATTGTTGTTCCAGCCACTTGCAGCTTTTAACTTTGTGCCTTCGTTTGTTCCCCGTTGACCGTCAACATCGGCTTCACTTTGACTCATACCTATAGTCATTTCCAGTTGTTTCCATTCGTCATCTGTGGGTAAATGCCATCCACTTGGACATGCTGTCTTTGCATCATCCCATGTATATAGTCTTCCGTAGATTTCTACATTACTTTCATTGTTATCATACGCCCATGATTCGTTTGTTTTATAAGCCAAATTTTCAGCCATCCAAACCTGTTCACCAATTTTAACCCATTTGTAAGTGTTGCCGTCACGGGAGTCGGTAAATGTTCCTGAATTAGCCTGAGATTCCTGATTTGTTTTAAAACTTTGTACAGCACCAACACTTGTACCTATACTATTCGTCGCAAAAGCTGCGTAATAATATGTCGTATTTGGATCGAGTCCAGTAAGGTTTTCGCTAAAATTTCCAGTAGTTCCGGAAACAATAGTGGGATTATCATTTGAATCGGGTGTCTGGTCTGATGCACTCCGATAGAAACCACGCTGAATTATAGTTGAACCACCATCAGAGGTAACATTTCCATTTAGTGTTGCAGAGTTTGTAGTAATAGTAGTTGCTGCATTTGTTTGAACAACCGGAGCAGTTATATCCTGATTTGTTTTAAAACTTTGAACAGAGCCAGTAGTTGTTCCCTGGCTATTTGTCGCAAAGGCGTTATAATAATAGGTTGTGTTTGGCGTAAGTCCTGTAAGGCTTTTACTATAACTCCCGGTAGTTCCAGAAACCGTTGTAAGATTATCATCTAAATCAGGAGTTTGGTCTGTTGAACTCCAGTAAAAGCCTCGTTGAGTAATTGTTGAACCACCATCAGAGGTAACATTCCCATTTATTATTGCTGAATTTGTAGTAATATTGATTGCTGCATTTGTTTGAACTACCGGAGTAGTTATATCTTTATTTGTTTTAAAGCTTTCCACATCGCTTGAATATGTTTCCTTTACTCCATTTGATGTCAAATAATATGTTGTTTCAAATACCATGAAATAATCTTTCTCAGGGGTTAAGTCTGTTAAATCAACTCCATATCCTGCATTATTTTTTTCTAAAAATTTATGATTTGTTAAGTTCTTTTGTGCTGATGCATCTGCTTCTGATTCGTATAATTTCAAACCTACACTTTCTACACATTCGTCAGTTGTATAAGTTAAATTAATATGAGCAGATGAGCTTGATATTTCACTGACTTCGATAATTGGATGTGGATTAATAAATTGACTTCTAATGGGGCTGGAAGAGGTACCAGAAGAATTAGTCGCTGCTGCATAAACTAATATTTCATCTCCACAACTAACATCTGATATTTCTATACTAAAATCACCATTTAAATCATAAAAATATTCATGATTATAATTTGCATCACCAACTTTTTTCCAGGCAATTGATTTCGATGTTATGGGAGAATCTCCTTCACTAACAACATCCCCTTCGACCATATAGTTTGTATTTGATTCATTATATGTCACATATACATTGACCTTTGGTTTTTCATCACGTTCTAAGTCATATAATTCCTCAAGAGTTTTTATGTCCCAATATGATAACGCTGTTCTTTGTGCTTGAAATGTTTTATCATCCTTTGTTTTAAGTACAGGACTTTCCAAATCTTTACTCCCAGCATATGAGCCATAAAGCATAATTGAACTAAAATCAAAAGGCCCAACATTAATACTTGAAGGGAATCTTTTGAAGTTTAAATCAAATATTTGAAGGTCAGTCCAATCTCTGTCATCAATATTTTCCCAGTGAACTTCTAAATAATCATTTCTGTCTGATCTGGTATGTTCATGAATTAACCCTACTGTATGTCCCATCTCATGAACTATTGACCCGTATTCCGCATCCCTATCTATGAAAATATGCTGCGGTCCAAATATCATCCCTATATGGGATTTAGAACCATCATCGCCATTATCAACGAAAATTACATAATCATCTTCATTATTTCTATGTTTAAAAAAAATCGGTGCATTTAAATTCCAATAATTTAAAGCTGTTTCGAGCCTTTCATCATTCTCCAACGATTCGTCGATTTCATAGTAAACCGTAGCATCCGGCCAAAAATTTATGAACAATCCGCGATCATCCACATCATCGTTAAAAAGTGCAGTTATCCATGCTCCTTTTGTCGAATCTCCAAATAATTGTTCCTCTGTTAGAATAATATCTTCCTGAAATACATATTCATTATTAATTTTCTCACAATAAAAGGTTTCATCTTCAAATGCAAACGGAATAAGTTCACCTATCGAATCTGGATATGCTTGTTCAGCTTCCTCAATGTAACGAGTATCTTCAAATTGAAAATTGACATCACCTGATTCCTTGATCCTCATATGTTCAGGCCAAGCATAAATATCTTTTTTAAACGCCCATATTCGAATGCTATCACCTTCTTCAAAGTTAAAATCTCCTTCACCAATTAATGTTATACTTTTTAATTTAGAAGAATAAACAGATTTCGTGTTACCGCCATCTCCAATCTCAACATTGAAATCGTCCTGTGCAGCTCCACCAAGTGCTTTAAAAGTTATCGTTTCTTGTAAAGATTCAATTTTTACAAAATATACTCCTTCACTTCCTAATTTAACCAGTAAAGATTGTTGTGAACGTAATAACAATTCATCTTTAATAAAAAGAGTTTGCCCATTGACATTTATAATTGATATTTTAACTTCAGCTGGTGATGAACCTCCATACAATACCGACAACTTTCCAAAGGAATTTTCTTTCACTATAAAATCTGACGATTCCTCAAGATCAAATGCACTAACCGAGCCCCAATATGCATTCTGAGTAAGATTAATTTGGTAATAATCGTGTTCAGGTAAATCACCAAATGATATTCTTGTGCCGTTTGTAATATTGTCAACTATTATAGAATCAAGCGGTGTTTTACCTCCATTATAATCTCCGCTAACGGTATAAATTACATCTTGCGAGAAAGTTGATAAAACGATAAATAAGTTTAAAATAAGAACTCGAATTCTGAGTGTATTCATAGTTGATTTTTGGTTTATACTCCCAAAACTAAATATTATTTATCATAGATTTATTTTAAATAGATAAGAATAGAGAGCAAATTCTCCAAGGATAAGATACCCACATCTCTTTGTTAACTGTACAGAATAGGAAGGCAAAAACGCTTTGGGCTGGTTTATCTCATTCATCCAAACTCCTTAAGTGAAAAGATGGATGAAAATTTATTTTACATTTTTATTGTGAATCAAAAATAATTAAATGAAAAGTTAATTGATTAAAATTAAGTAACAAAAATGGTTTAATATCCGTTATTCTTATTTAATATCAATGTTGATTAATAAATGAAAACAAACTGATAAAAAGGGCGCTATGATTACAAGGGAGGAATTATCATTTTTTGCAGAATTTTGCCAGGCCAAATACCAAATTAATGTAGACCTAAATATAATTGAAGATTTTCTGCAAACTTTTGATGCCAAGAACCATCATGACATTGAAAATAGAAGTAAAGATGGAAGCAATATAAAAAGCTGTAGCTCAAATAATATAGACTGTACCCATATTACATTTCATAGCGCAAAGTGTGATGAATGTCCGAATTGAAGCCAAATTAATTCAAATTCACAGATCAATTATATAAGGAAGCAACTAGATAACATTGTTATCGGCAAAAGTAGACGAAAAACTTGTCCTCAGCTTTTTTCTGAATCCAATGTCTAAATCCAAGACTTTCTGCCTTTTCTATTAACGGTGCCGGTAAAAATGGAGCGACCAGTTTGTATATACTTTCTGATGGCAAATTTTTCAAATCAGAGATAACTTGATTAACAGGATGTTCACCAACCGAAAGCATCTCTGTTGCATCTAATTCCTGAGTGATTTTATTTTCATTGAACCAATCAGGTCGATTTATGTTAAGATTTAATTCATCAGCCTCTGCTACTAAATCCTGTCCTACCGCTTTTCTCAATACATTTATCAATTCTTCAACACGAACACTTCCTATTGACGCTGCTTGCTGGAGAGTAGCAATTTTTGCGACTGTTTTTCTTAGAACCGGATTCTTTAATTTTTTGAATGCAGGTACATAGCCAATTAAAATATCCTCCAATTCAGGATAAGTTTCGATAAGATGCAGAACCTTGGTTTTTGGTGTTATAATTAATTTATGTGTTTCCATAGTCTGTTATTTATAAGATAAAATTCGTTGTTCTCCTGTAAGTTCCCTGAATCCTGTTAAATCCTGAGAAACCTCAAGTGTCCCCAGATATTCGCCACTTTCATCTCTTAAGGCAAAGTATTCTATATGAATGAATTTTCCTTTCATATTTATCCAAAATGGAGCCCTGTTTTGTCTCCCGCTTTTAAAATCATCCAATATTTTATCTACAATATGCGCACTCGCCGGCGGATGACAATGCCTAACGTCACGGTTAATAATTGCTCTGTTTCGCTGAAAAATGCGGTCTTTGCTTTGCGTAAAATATTTTACTTTATCATTCTTATCAACAAACGTCATATCAAAGGGCGCTGTATTAAAAATGGCCAGCAATTCTTCAACAGATAAATTTCCTGTTGGTAATTGTATTCTACCCTCTGCGTTTTGGGCTTGGTTAAAATTTTCAGTTTCAGCTCCCGCTGGCTTCCATTCTGTCTCTGGGTCGTACAAACAAAAACCGATTTCAAAAGATTGTTTTTGTATCTCGTACCAGTCTGCGTCAGAAAGAGTATCCATTAACATTGGAATAAGTATTTCCTCTTCCTTAATCGTCATTTCTTTTACACCTTTTAATACAGGTGTCAACATAATTTCTGATAAACCAATTAAGTCATCTAATTCTAAATCGGGTGTTTTTAGTGCTTCTATGGCTCCTTTTATAAGTTCTCTAATTTCATCATGCTTTCCCCACATCACTTTTGGTGGCCCTGTAATACCCGCTTTTTCAAGATATGGAAATATAAGGTACTCCTTGCGTTGATAATGTTTATCGACATCCGTTAAGAGATTGAAAGCGCCAAGTAATTCAAATATAATTGACTGAAATGAGATTTCTTGAGAATTTTCTATTTCCTGAAACTTTTTGAGTGTATCAGTAACCAGAATATTCAGAGCTTTGTTTTCCTGAATTAATATATCTGCGGGGTGACCAGCAGGAATTTCTTTAAAAGCAGATAAATCCACACGGCCTTCCAGAACTGCTGAATGTGCATCGCAGAGTCTCAGTACTTCTTCTTCCGGTAATCCTTCTGATATTAATTCCTGTTCTACTTCAACTACTTCTCCATAGGGAATTTTACTTAAACTCAGCAATAATTGTTGTTTTACTGTCTGCTCTGATTCTCCCTGGTGTAATTTCAAAATAAGTTCTTTTAGTTTCTGTTTTCTGATTCTTGAATTGTCAATATGCTCACTCATTTTTTATTGTATTAATAATTGTTTTCGTTACTCTGAAAAATTAAAATGCACCCTTTTGTGGGTGCATTTTAATCTAATCTATCCCCTCTTTATGCTCCAGCCTGTTTTCAAACCAAAAATAAACCAAGCTAAAGCAACTGTCCCCAACGCAAATATTGTATCACCAAAAACACGCATCCATTTGAAGGTTTCAATATAAGGCTGCTGTAAAAATTCTGCTGAACGGGCATACCATAATCCTTCTTGAACGCTGGCAACCGTCTGAGCCAGGCCAACAGGTAAAACACTTAACAATACCATGGCAGCCAAGCCTACATTGATGCTCCAGAAAGAAAACTTTATCCATTTGTCTTTCCAAATTACTTCTTTATTCATATCACGTAAAACAAAAAGCATCAGCCCTATACCCAACATTCCATAAACGCCAAATAACGCAGTATGTCCGTGCACTGGAGTTGTGTTTAACCCTTGCATGTAATATAGTGCTATTGGTGGGTTAATTAAGAAACCAAAGATTCCCGCTCCAACCAAATTCCAGAATGCTACAGCAATAAAACTATAGATAGGCCATTTATAAGCTTTTATCCAGTCATTACTTCTGCTAAGTTTAAGATTATCGTAGGCTTCAAATCCCATCAAAACCAGTGGAACGACTTCAAGGGCGCTGAAAGTGGCACCCAATGCCATAACAGCGGTTGGCGTTCCCGTAAAGTAGAGATGGTGAAAGGTTCCTAATATACCTCCTGACAGAAAAATAATTGTTGAAAGAAGAACCGCTGTTGTGGCGGTTGCAGCTTTAATTATTTTCAGCCGTACAAATAAAAATGCTACTACTACAGCCGCAAAGACTTCAAAGAATCCTTCCACCCAAAGATGAACAACCCACCAACGCCAATACTCAGCAATGGCAAGATTTGTTTGTCTTCCCCACATTAATCCTGCACCATAAAAAGCTGCTATTGCGATTGTTGAAATAAGAAATAATATCAACAAATTTCGGTTTTCTGATTTTTGTTTTAATGCCGGCCAGATAGCTCTGCCCATTAGGAAAAGCCAAATAATGAGTCCGACAAACAAAAACAGTTGCCAAAACCTTCCTAAATCAACGTATTCATACCCCTGATGTCCAAACCAAAAATTTTCTACCAATCCCAATCTTTGCATAACTCCGAACCATTGGCCTGCCAAAGAACCTACAACAATTACCAATAAAGCAAGAAATAAAAAATTCACTCCCAGACGTTGAAATTTTGGTTCAACCCCTGATATTGCAGGGGCATAATATAAACCTGTTGCTAACCATGATGTAGCAATCCAGAATATTGCAATTTGAACATGCCATGTTCGTGATATAGAATAAGGAAGCCAGTCAGCCAACGGAATGCCATAAAATGCCTGACCTTCTACGCCATAATGCGCCGTTATTACACCCAGAATAACCTGAACGAGAAGAAGTGCTGACACAATCCAAAAGTATTTAACAGTAGCCTTTTGCGACGGTGTCTGTTTCTCGGTCTTCAATGGAAACACTTCAGGAATAACTTCCACTGTTTCATCTCTTCTTTTTGCGTAAAGCCAAACCATTAATCCTATGCCAGCTATTAAAAGAATTACACTAAATCCTGTCCACAGGTGCAATGCACCGGTTGGCCTGTTTCCCACCAATTCTTCTGCCGGCCAGTTATTGGTGTAAGTAATATCTTTATTGGGACGTTCAGTGACACATGCCCATGAAGTCCAAAAGAAAAAAGCACCTAATTTTTCAACCCGTTCATTATCTTTTAATGAATTGATTGGAATGCTATATGCGTCCCGTAAATCAGAAAGTTCCGGTGCATCTGTAAAGAGTCCACCGTAATATTCACTGTTGTCGGCTATCGCTTGTGCGCGAACAGAAGAAACAGTTAAAGTTCCATTTGGTTTATCATAGGTGTTTCTTCTCAAATCTTTTTGCAACAACACTTTTAATGATGCCTGGTTTTCTTCACTTAACTGGTCAAAGTGTACTCCATAAGTCTCTTGAGCCAATCTATTAAGAATAAACACTGCTTCTCTATGCAGCCAATCTGCACTCCAATCCGGTGCCTGATATGCGCCGTGCCCCCAGACTGTACCTAATTCCTGTCCTCCCAGCGATTGCCAGACATTCTGACCATCTTTAATATCCTGCCCTGTAAATAGCAGTGTTCCATCCTCTGTAACCACTTTGTCGGGAATTGGTGGTGCTTGACGATAAATTTCATTTCCGTAATACAGAAGAACACCAAAAGAGATTAACATTACAGCTATAAAGCCAATCCATAATTTTTTAGTTTTCATTGTTATTGATTTATAAGGTTATGACAGACTATCAACTAGTTTGAGAACTTTTGGAAATAATATGTTGTTTTCCAGATGCACATGAATATGGAGGTCTTCTTCGAATTTTTTCAAGGTTTCAAATGCTACTTTGTATGAATTACACCCATCTTCCGGCACAGAATAGCCATTGGAAACTTTGTTGATTTCATCAAGTGTATTTCCTGCAAGATCATGGTCATTAAACAATCTTTCAATCACATCTTTTATTTCTTTTCCTGACACTATTTTTTGATTACTTTCCAATTGTTTAATCGAAGGGAAAAGCACCTCTTCTTCCTCTTGTAAATGATTTCTTAATTCTGTGTTTAATGAATTTACTTTTTGAGCTATAACTTCTAATTCAGGATGATTTTGTCCATGAACATTCGCTATTTTTTGCGTGTAAAATAATAAGTCGGGTAAAGTATTTAGGACAAATTTGTGGTGTACATTTATGATATAGTCAATTAGAAAAGTAACACCCCATTGCTTGAAATCCTGAGAGGGGAGAACTGAAATTTCTTTTATATTTTCGATTTTGGTGTATAATTCATGAATGTCAATGTTTTCTTTTAAACATACATCTTTAACCGTTTGCTTTCCGCCACAACAGAAATCAATACCTAATTCTGTGAAGATTTTTGATGTTCTGATATTGTCTGTAACAATTTCGCCAATAAGTTGTTGCTCAAATTCTGTAATCATTTCTAAAAAAATTTTTCAATACAAATATAAAAACATTTTCAAATATAGACAAAAAGGTCCATTAATCAATTAATATTTTTGTACATTTGTCAAAAAGAAATTAAAAGTGTTTAAGAAAGAGACGGAATATGCATTAAGAGGATTGGTTTATATTCAGTTACAAAATTTGAATAATCATAAACCGAGCATTGCAGAAATTGCAGAGGAAATTGTAACTCCACCGCATTTTATGGCCAAGATACTTCAGCGCATGGTTCGTCTGGGCTTTCTTGAGTCGACAAAAGGGAAAAACGGGGGTTATGTTCTGCCTTCAGAAAATGGGGAACTGACACTAAAAACCGTTATATCTTCTATTGAAGGAAATTCATTATTTGAAGGATGTGGTTTTGGCCTCAAACATTGCGATGAAAACAATCCTTGTCCTCTCCATAACTCTTATGCTCCTATCAGAGATGCTATCAATAAACTTGTGAACGAAGAGACTATTCAAAGTTTAGCAGGTGGTGATAAAGAAGCGATAAATATTATTTTAAGTCGGAAATATTAGACAATCATAATTATTACTGCTGGATTTAAAATATATCTGTCATTCTCGATATATACTAAAATTACTTACAAAGAAATATCTAATAAGAAAATAGGATACGCCACAGTCGCAATTACTTGTCAAAATAAAAAGGATGGTGATAACGCTTTTGGCTGGTTTTATAAAATATTATAAATCTAAAGTGTTATTATTATTATTATTATTTATCATCAAAAACAAAATGAACATTTGTTCTTTTTGTTTATTTGTTGTAAATTGTAATTCAATAAATTAAATAATAGTTTTCAGGAAGAATAACAAAAATATACCATTATTTAGATAACAAACCCGCCCAAATTCCTAATAATTAATTTATATAAGGAAAGTAAATATTCTTTATGATGGTTGTAAAGGCAATTGTATTAACAGTTGCCTTTTAATAACAAATATAATTGGTTTATTAGCTGAATATCTTGTCCATCCATCCAAACTGCCAGGGAAAAAGATGGATGAATATTTATTTAAGATCTAATCAGACAGAATCATGAATAAACTCACTGTTACTCGTTAATTATTTGATAAAAGACTGTTGATAACGCTTTGGAATTGTTTCAAAAGTTATTTTTCCCTTTTAGAAACAAACCGGTGGTGTGTCATATCTTCTTTTGCCTGCCAATTAACTGTTACCAGCTCCCATCCTTTATTACCCATACAATTTGTATAATCATATAAATTGGGTCCGGTATCCCAATCCTCTATTTCTTTACCGTTCAAAAACCTGGGCTGCCATACCTTATTATTTTTCTCAGCTGTTAAAAACAAATATTCCCACTTTTTCATTTTAAACCTCCAATGATTTAATAATGGAATAGATAAATAAAAATAATGTTGGATTAAATTATGATTTATAAATCTTAAATGACTTACAATTTCTCAAAAACACTGAAAAACCTTGTTTACCTGCAAAACTTTAAGTAAGTGATTCCAATATAACTAATGAAAAATAATAACTTTTACATTCTTATAGGTATACCTCTATTTTTACAAAAAAAGGAGCCAGATTTTCATCTAACTCCTTCATTTTCAATTGGTCGGGGTAGCAGGACGAAACCCACCCCCTGTAAATATCTTATTGTCAAATAAATATCAACATAAAATCAGAAAGAACTCACCGTTTAACTCACCTGAAATTTGTTTTTAATTATTTTAATCTGAGATAAGTTAATTTATTGCAAATATACAAAATAATAGAATTTAATTTATTAAAAATTTCATGCATTTTTGATAAAGGATTTCACAAATGGTTAGTATAAATAATCTTGTTTTATTTATCGAAAATTAACAAACTTTAATTAAAATATTGCTAACAAACAGTACATCTAGTTCAACATCGCTCTTTTATTTTTATTGTATCTGACAAATTCAGCATCTGATTCAGTGCTATGTACTTTTCTACTGTATTACGCAACAACGAAAGATATTTGCTGATAAATAACTTGCTTTTCCCTTGACAATGCAGTTGCATTGCTTTTCTTACTTTACTCATATTTATTAATTTATTTGCTATACTCGTGCCTTTATTGCACACGAAATTAGGCGTTCAAAAACAAGAAAAAGTCTCCTCGATTTGTGGTGATCACTTTACCGCCGAGAAGGGAGATCTCTTTGGACCGGAATGATTGAAATTGCTCTGAAAAGGGTGGTCACTATAATCAGGAATCCGGTGATTACTTTGGCCGGTCTTTCCATCTATGACTTTATTTTATTAAAAGGTGGGCTAATAATATTATTAAATCCTTTAGCTCTGAAGGCAGTAAAAGAAGTCTCTAATACATAAAATACCTCTCTTAGTCTTTGATAATGTATAAACTTACTTATGTTGTGTTTCAAATATCCAGAAGATAGAGCAATTACCAATGGAATTAAGATTGCTGCCAAATTATGACTTGCAAATTTTAAGAATTCTCCATCAAATTTAGAATCACATTTGAGAAATACTGCCAAAAATGAGACGATTCCCCCTAATACACCAAGGTATATTGCAATACCTGAAACATACCAAGCAGAAGAAGCCAATCTAATGTGAGCTTCATTCCTTGTTATTGTTCCATACTTATCAGGGAAGTAATATTTTAATCTAATTTTTAAGGTATTTATAAAAGTTTTACTTCTTTGAAAATCTCCTTCATTACTCCAAATTGCTAATTCTTTAAGATGTGATAATCCTCTTTTTTCTAGATATTCTTTATAATAAGGATATGGGAATTGACAATCTTCTTTTGAGGTGCAACCATATTCTTGTTTTAATCTTTTATCAAACTCATTTCTTAATTCTTTATATTTTGTTGATGAAAAGTTAATTGTCATTTCTAATTTTAGAAATATAAATTTGATTTGCCTTAAATATACATTTTCCCATTTTTTTATTTCTTTTCTACATATTTCATTTATTATTAACCTTTTCATTACTCTCCGTAGTCTTTGAAAACTTCGCCGATCAGGTGTTTTTGGGTCTCTTCGATAAAAGATATGTCCAATAATATATGCTAACAATAAAAAAAGTAAGAATAATGCAATCCAGATTGCACTTGGGGTATTTTTTATGGATTCAAAAAAAGAATTGGTAAATGTAAATAAAGAAAAACTTTTACCATTATAGTATGATGCAAGAATAAATAATGGTGGTAGTAATGAAAATAAGAAAGCAAGTAAAAATAATATCCCAGGGAAAAGTCCACCTAACAAATCAACTAAATATTCTTGAATTGAAAGCTTTGGGGTTAGTTTTTTCCCAATAAATTGCCCCAGAATACTTTCATCTTTTTCAAATTGATTCATAGTTCAAATAGTATTAGTTAGTTAGATTCAATTTATTTTATTAAACAAATGTAATTGCAATCCTAAAATTAAATTGCTTAGAAATAAAAACTTAACTAGTGTGGCAATTATACGAACAAAAATAACATCCATTTGCTTTATATCCTCTCCTTCTTGCTTCTCCTACTGCTTCTTGACAAGATGAATAGTATCCCAAATATTCACGATTATTTGTTTCTGGCATCCAACTACAGCCTTCTTTATGAACTTCATTGTCACCATTAGATTGTGTATTTTTGTTAACATAGTAATAATCCATAGTTATAAATTTAAATCAATTAATTTTATTCTTTAACTTGATAAATATCCAATTACAACATCTTTTTCTTGATATAATAGAACATTTTCATGCTTAATATTGGCTGTAGAAAAAGTTGGAAGATTGATTTCTCATTTGTAAAAATATTAGACTTATTAAACTTTTGGGAATATGAAGTAAATTATAATTTTGAAATTAAGTAATATACTAATTTACAAAATATTACTTAAATATCAATCGAATCATTTTCTCTTTTATCTCTTCTTTCCTTTTCTACATTTGCTGGATGTCGGTCTGAGAGTTAATATTATCAGCCTCAAATGATTCTGTCCCGGTATAGTTTCAATCCTTGTTTTGTTGGATGCTGGTCTGGGAGAGTTATTGACTTTATAGATCCAAAACTATGGAAAGCGTTTCAATCCTTGTTTTGTTGGATGCTGGTCTGGGAGAATGAAAGAAAAAATCCAGAAAAAGTCCTCCTTTATGTTTCAATCCTTGTTTTGTTGGATGCTGGTCTGGGAGACCGGATTGCAATTATTGAAGGTGCTACCGGTAATTGTTTCAATCCTTGTTTTGTTGGATGCTGGTCTGGGAGCTTTTTCTCCCAATATGAAAAATATTTCATCTTCGCGTTTCAATCCTTGTTTTGTTGGATGCTGGTCTGGGAGTTATTTGAAAATTTATTTATTTTTGAGAACGTATAGTTTCAATCCTTGTTTTGTTGGATGCTGGTCTGGGAGTTAATTCGTCTGAACGTTTCATATTAATCAATATTGTTTCAATCCTTGTTTTGTTGGATGCTGGTCTGGGAGCATTAAAACGGTTTCTTTTTGTTCCTGGGCATTGGGTTTCAATCCTTGTTTTGTTGGATGCTGGTCTGGGAGTGTTATCTTCTGTGGTTAACTGGCGTTTGATTTTATGTTTCAATCCTTGTTTTGTTGGATGCTGGTCTGGGAGGAAACGACAAAGGTGCCATAACACCACGACGAAAGCGTTTCAATCCTTGTTTTGTTGGATGCTGGTCTGGGAGACCGGTTTGTAATACAATTAAATCAATATCGAGGGTGTTTCAATCCTTGTTTTGTTGGATGCTGGTCTGGGAGAATATTTCATTTACCAACGGCCAAACCGTTGACGGGTTTCAATCCTTGTTTTGTTGGATGCTGGTCTGGGAGTAAGCTGGTCATTTCCTTTTGTCTTTAATTTTTCTGGTTTCAATCCTTGTTTTGTTGGATGCTGGTCTGGGAGAATTCGTCAGTGCTTACATACATATTGTTAAATTTTGTTTCAATCCTTGTTTTGTTGGATGCTGGTCTGGGAGCCCGATATTTGTACATGAGGTATAATCGGAAGCGTGGTTTCAATCCTTGTTTTGTTGGATGCTGGTCTGGGAGTTTTTTAAGTTCGGACAATTCCAATATTTTGAACAATGTTTCAATCCTTGTTTTGTTGGATGCTGGTCTGGGAGCAAATAAATTTTGCTCTTACTTTTTCAGTTGATTTGTTTCAATCCTTGTTTTGTTGGATGCTGGTCTGGGAGAGGTCGATTCATCATATATGAAAATCCAGGCATTTAGTTTCAATCCTTGTTTTGTTGGATGCTGGTCTGGGAGATCAATTCCGGTTTGCAAAGTAATCAAGTCTATTAAGTTTCAATCCTTGTTTTGTTGGATGCTGGTCTGGGAGAATGCAGCGGCTATTAATTGCCGTAATCTTTCGGGGTTTCAATCCTTGTTTTGTTGGATGCTGGTCTGGGAGTGCGAATGGTTTCCAGTCGCCCCTACTTTTGTAGTGAGTTTCAATCCTTGTTTTGTTGGATGCTGGTCTGGGAGTTACACCTTTGCGCCTGTTAATATTGTCGATTGTTTGTTTCAATCCTTGTTTTGTTGGATGCTGGTCTGGGAGAACCAAATCCATATTACGAAGATTACATCGACTTTTGTTTCAATCCTTGTTTTGTTGGATGCTGGTCTGGGAGATCATCGGGAGCGCACAACCTTAAAAAACCATAAACGTTTCAATCCTTGTTTTGTTGGATGCTGGTCTGGGAGCATTATTGCCCATTGTGTGAGTGCGAAAAGCAACAGTTTCAATCCTTGTTTTGTTGGATGCTGGTCTGGGAGAATATGCGGTTCAAAAAAACTGTCTATTTTATTGGGTTTCAATCCTTGTTTTGTTGGATGCTGGTCTGGGAGTCAAAGGTCAGTATCATTTACACCAGCTGAAGTAGCGTTTCAATCCTTGTTTTGTTGGATGCTGGTCTGGGAGAAGTTTGGATGACCGGCACGAGGTTTTAAATTTATAGTTTCAATCCTTGTTTTGTTGGATGCTGGTCTGGGAGACCGATTTTTAGGTGGAATCCAATCATATAATACTTGTTTCAATCCTTGTTTTGTTGGATGCTGGTCTGGGAGACATCGAGCCAAAGGTTAAGTCTTACTAATAAATCAGTTTCAATCCTTGTTTTGTTGGATGCTGGTCTGGGAGAAAGAACCTGGGTCATACCTTTTAATCCAGTTATCAGTTTCAATCCTTGTTTTGTTGGATGCTGGTCTGGGAGTAAAATTTTTTCGTACATGATATCAAATAACTTGGTGTTTCAATCCTTGTTTTGTTGGATGCTGGTCTGGGAGTTAATTATTTCATCACCATATTGTTTTGAAATACCGTTTCAATCCTTGTTTTGTTGGATGCTGGTCTGGGAGCTTTTCTTCTTTTTTGCGTTCTTCATTTACAGAATGCTGTTTCAATCCTTGTTTTGTTGGATGCTGGTCTGGGAGTATGATTTATGGGGATATTACGACTAATTTTGATTTGTTTCAATCCTTGTTTTGTTGGATGCTGGTCTGGGAGACGCGTATCCAATGCCTTTGCAATAATACCTCACTGGTTTCAATCCTTGTTTTGTTGGATGCTGGTCTGGGAGAATATTGAGGCTGTTCAGGGCGTGAGAAGTGTTTACAGTTTCAATCCTTGTTTTGTTGGATGCTGGTCTGGGAGATAACACCTTTTACTTTCTTAAGTGCTGTCATTTTGGTTTCAATCCTTGTTTTGTTGGATGCTGGTCTGGGAGACTTTTTCTTCAAGTTCAGTTTCTCCTGGTTTGTAAGTTTCAATCCTTGTTTTGTTGGATGCTGGTCTGGGAGTCTGCAGCGCATATAGAGCAACATGCACGTATTATGTTTCAATCCTTGTTTTGTTGGATGCTGGTCTGGGAGACCCATCCTTCGACTCCGCTCAGGATGACAATTCAGGTTTCAATCCTTGTTTTGTTGGATGCTGGTCTGGGAGTATCAGAACAACATGGACAAACATCAAAGCTTTTCTGTTTCAATCCTTGTTTTGTTGGATGCTGGTCTGGGAGGATATATCCGATCCTCTTAGTGGTTCTTCTGAAATTTGTTTCAATCCTTGTTTTGTTGGATGCTGGTCTGGGAGTCTTTCAATTACGGGCGTTATTGATGCTGATTCTGTGTTTCAATCCTTGTTTTGTTGGATGCTGGTCTGGGAGAGGGATATTTATTCGACGGCATTGAAAACAAGGCCGTTTCAATCCTTGTTTTGTTGGATGCTGGTCTGGGAGCTTTAACCAGTCTGAGGCTATTTTTTCGGCAACTCCGTTTCAATCCTTGTTTTGTTGGATGCTGGTCTGGGAGTTTTCGTCTACTTTTCCGCTTAATTGCATGGTTTAGTTTCAATCCTTGTTTTGTTGGATGCTGGTCTGGGAGTGGTCGGCTTTTGGTGTATAATATGGTAACATAACCGTTTCAATCCTTGTTTTGTTGGATGCTGGTCTGGGAGAATTAATGTTTGCCCGTTAACAATAGCGTTCTGCTTGTTTCAATCCTTGTTTTGTTGGATGCTGGTCTGGGAGTTTGTCGCCAATAGCAGGTTTTAATGAAACATTGGGGTTTCAATCCTTGTTTTGTTGGATGCTGGTCTGGGAGATGTTTCTTCAAAAATATTACCGGAAGGAGGTGTATAGTTTCAATCCTTGTTTTGTTGGATGCTGGTCTGGGAGATGAATATGGTGGGTAAGGTAAAGCCCGTTGTCCGAGTTTCAATCCTTGTTTTGTTGGATGCTGGTCTGGGAGAAAAAGACCGGAATTATTTACCGAAGAAGGAATATTGTTTCAATCCTTGTTTTGTTGGATGCTGGTCTGGGAGATCCCACCGGGACAATCAACATGTCTGTATTTCCTCGTTTCAATCCTTGTTTTGTTGGATGCTGGTCTGGGAGAAAGACGTTTTGCAATCCACGCGGCGACACCACCAAGTTTCAATCCTTGTTTTGTTGGATGCTGGTCTGGGAGGAAATTGTGTCTGGTTCTTTTGTTTGCGTACGAAATGTTTCAATCCTTGTTTTGTTGGATGCTGGTCTGGGAGATATATCCGATCCTCTTAGTGGTTCTTCTGAAATTTGTTTCAATCCTTGTTTTGTTGGATGCTGGTCTGGGAGAAGGCAATGCCTTGGTATGCTCGACGAACAGTTAAGTTTCAATCCTTGTTTTGTTGGATGCTGGTCTGGGAGAGGAATAACACTTATTTTGAGTGTTAGTGGGAATGAGTTTCAATCCTTGTTTTGTTGGATGCTGGTCTGGGAGGCGACCCTGAAAAATGGGACGAAAAACAGCAGCGTAGTTTCAATCCTTGTTTTGTTGGATGCTGGTCTGGGAGAAATTCCCCCAATAGCCAGGAGGATTATTAACGGAAGTTTCAATCCTTGTTTTGTTGGATGCTGGTCTGGGAGATGGTTGGTGGCCACAGTTGCCTGCGCCATGGGATGTTTCAATCCTTGTTTTGTTGGATGCTGGTCTGGGAGTTTTTTTAGCGTGTATTTTCGCTTTTTTGAATTTCTGTTTCAATCCTTGTTTTGTTGGATGCTGGTCTGGGAGACGATGAGGACGACCCCGACAACCCCGAAAACTGGAGTTTCAATCCTTGTTTTGTTGGATGCTGGTCTGGGAGCCGTAACTTAATTTATTAAGTTGAATTCCAGACCAGTAACAATATTCAATTATTATGTATTTCCCTTTTTTCAATATGTCAAAGAACCTGATTTTATATAATTTTTTACTCATTTCCGAAAGTTTATTCTTTTGTTTCCCAGTAATTTAAATACGGTTTTGTCTATTCCTTCAATAAATTACTACTCGTAACTATTTCACACATATATTCCGGTAAGTACACCCGACACAACGTTGTTTGTATTTTGTAGCTTTCGGGAAAACATTGTTTTCAATTACATCATTAACCTCTTTACACACCCGTTGGATTTCCGATTTAGCTTTTTCATCTATTGGTAATTCAACCAACCTATTCGAAGATCGTGTATAAACCAGGAAACCTTTTTCTACCTTTTTCTGAAAGTTACCTTCAATCAGTACGGCGTAACACTCCAATTGTGTGCGGTAAGTCTCATAAATCCTGTTTTCAAATTTAGCAAATTTATAGTCAAGCGGAGCCATTGTTCCGTTGTTTAAAAGCAGGACTTCATCAATCTTTCCACGCAGCAAATCGCTGGTAAGGTACTGGTCGGAATATTTTTCAACCACACCTATTCGTTTTCGCAGGTAATCTTTGTTTCGTTCCAGTTTCTGGTCATGAACCTGCCTGCCTTTTTCTACTTTATAATGCCGCTCTTCATATTGCGGGATACAAAGCACATATTCGAAATAGGTAAACCGGGGACAATAGAGATACTCAATGATATGTGATGGTGTAACTGACATCAGAAAAATAGTGCTTTAACTTCATCGGTAATCAATTTTTTGTCGAAAGCCTGCCCAAGTAGGGAGGTTTGCCTGAGTTCATTTTTACTCATCGGGAAAATGTAAACTGAATCAGTTTCTTCATCAATTAACTCAGTTACTTCTAACTCCAGTGTATCCTTATCATTGTCTTCGAGACTGCCAAGGAAAACCGACTTCTGTACCCGATACAATCCTGCTAGCTTACATTTTTTGGCTACTTTAGTGCGCGGCCTGTTCTTCTTGATGTCGTACAATACCCAGCAAATCATGATTTCTTTATTAATTGATTAGCAAACTGGTGGGCATCCATCTGCATGGCGTTCATCCGGGTTTGATTGCGCCCTTTGTATCGGATTTTATCTTCATCCATAAATTTCATTAACGACTGCATCAACAGGTTCTTTCCTTCAGCATTTAGACTTATGCCATTTGTAATGGATTCGGTATGACTGTCATTAACCTTCTTTGCAGAGAACAGTTTAAACACTACTTCGTCGGCATAAATGCGGTAAGGTTCAATAAAATCGAATACCATACTTTTGGTATTGTAATCGTCGCGGTGCATAAAGCCTACATACGGATCGAGGCCGGCAATCACCAGCACCTTCTCCACGCGGCCGTACAACACTCCGTAGGCGTAGTTCAGGAAAGCATTAAACGGGTCTTTGGCAGGACGAAAGCTGCGTCCTTCAAACTGGTATCTTTCGTTTAGCAATGAACTCAAAACCTGAAAATAAATACGTCCGGCTGTGCCTTCGAAACCCCGGAGCGAACTGTCAACTTCATCTATTTTTTCAGCTTCCTGCTTTTCAATCTTTGTCTTTAAGGTAGAAATAATATCTATCTTTTCCTGGATAGTTTCGGCTGTGGCGGGCCGGTGATTTTTGAGCCGCTTCAGAAATTCAACATGGTTGCCAAGTTTTGCTGACAACCAGCTTTTTATCCAGAATACGCCTGCCTGATTCAAACTGGCATCGAGCTGCTGCTTGCGGATGCGGGAGGTACTTCCTGGTTTACTGTGCCAGAACCGACCAATGGGCATTCCGTCGTATTCAAAAACAATAATATCGATGTTGTTTTTCATCGCCAGGATAATGGCATCGGTGCTGATAGCCGCGCCTTTGCTCATTAAAATGGAAGTTACTTTCTGACTGGCAAAGTGGTGCTTTTGTTTCTCACCATCTTTGGGCAGGGTTACTTCAAACAGTTCGTCTTTTATGTGTACATAAGTCCCCCAGGTGTTAATGATTAGTTGCATGGTTTCAAGCTTTATTGTATTAGATGTACGGTTCCAAAACCGCGGCTGACAGCTTTACCAATACCTGCCATTTCGGGGAGAAAGGCATTGGTGGTAAATTCACCGTCGAAAGCCAGCATTGCCTGGTCTTTAAACCGGGTTTGTTTTTCAGTTACCCGTGTAATGGCCATTATACGTTCCGATGTACGAAACGACAGGCCTTTATAAAAACTCAATATATTGTTTTGCAACTGGCGGTTCAAAAATTGAATTTTTGCATTCTCTTCCAGTTGTTGATATTTTCGGTGATTTTCCTGGTTCAACGCCATCCATAGCGTTTTGAATTGGTAATTATAAAGTTGCTGGTTCACCGCGAGGTCGTATTGTTTTTGCTGAATATTTTTTGCCAACACCAGATATTGCTGCCCTTCAATATCTATTTCACGGATTTTAAGGAATAACGAGACCAACAAATCCGCTCCCTCCTGCAACCCAACCAACAGTGGCGTATTATCAACAACTTTGTATTGAACCAGCGGGTAAGCGTACCGCGTTTTGCCATTCTCATAATGGTTGTGCAGCAACGGTGAATATTCTTTAAACAGATTGCCAAAATAACCGCGCAGCTTGTGTGCGTCGCGCGTTTGTAACTGTATATCGGGAAACTGGATGGTGGTTTGTGTGATTTGCATAATATTACAACATATAAATTGTATTGGTCTGTTGGCGGATAAAACCTGTCTTTTCATTATAATAATTATCGACCACTTCGTTTTCTATTACTAACAGTGATTGGTCAAATTCATTTATAGCTTTAAGTCCAATTGCCAAATAATTTGGAATAGTAATGATTCTTTGCTGAAAGGCAGTCTTGAAATTTTCGTCAAAATCTTCTTTTGTTATTTTTCCTGTAATTTTTTTAAAGTAGTTTTCTCTAAGTAGTTTTGAAAAATTATCGATTTCAATAAAAATAGCCACTGTATTTTGACTTTCTTCAATTATATGAAAACTGGAAACAGGACGTTCATCTGTGGTTACTTCGCCATCGTATCGAAGCGTTTTCATGGATTCAAATATTTTATTATAATTTGAGAATGAACTTCTGGAAGCAACATTGTCAAAATAGCTATTAATTAAATCTAAATAGCCCTCTTCGAGAAATTCGTTTTTGATTCTTAATGCACTTTCAGCCTGGATACTTGTAATTTGACCGTATATCTTTTTTGCATCGCCGAAATCGACAATGTAAAGTGGAGAATGCTGCTTCTCTGAATTGTTGTTTCGATTGATACGGCCTGCCACCTGAATAATTGAATCAATTGGACCTAAATCACGAAATCCCATATCAAAATCAAGATCGACTCCAGCCTCAACAACTTGGGTCGAGACTAAAATTGGTGCTTTACCATTTGTGATTTTCGATTTTATCAACCTAATTCGTTCAGCACGATGGGCTGGAACGATATTGGTAGATAAATAATAAATGGGATTTTTAAATTCTTGTTCCCTGATATATTCTGAAATTTTATTGAAGATTTCAATTGAACGGGTTACAGTATTGCAAACTATAATACATGATTTCGATGGATTCCATTTTTCTTGAAAAATTTGTTCAAGAAATTCGCTGCCAACATCATCAATAAATTTCACATATAACAATGGAACTATTTTGGTTCTTTTAAAAAGGGCAAAAATCTCTTTGTTTGATTTCAATAACTCTACTGGGGTAACTGTTTCACCTTCTTTATTAAGGATTTCTTGTTGTGCCAGTTCAAATATTTTTGGTTTGGTCGCAGTCATCAAAATGATTCTTGTATTCAAGAATTTTGAAAGAAAATAAAGAGTAGCTCCAATTAAAGGCATTTGATCTAGGCGTAAAGTCTGTACCTCATCGAGTATTACAATTGCATTTGCAAAATGATTGAACTTTTTTAATAATTTATTTCTGTGTCCAATCAATGTTTCAAAAAATTGCACAAACGAAGTAATTATTATATCGCCCTGCCATGTATCAACCGACATTAGTTTTTGGCTGTAATTTTGTTCTATATCATCATTGTTTTGTTTCTCATCTTTTCCAAAAACATCGGCGTATTGATAGTGTCCTATTATTTTTATATCATCGGAAAACGTTGATTTATATTCACTCAAGGCTTGTTCTATGATATTGATAAATGGCAAAGCGTAAAGAATCCGAGATTCGTTACCAGTTTTGTTTCTCAGCTTTGTTTTTAGTTTCAACGCAAAATCTAACGCTGTCATTGTTTTACCTATGCCAGTGGGAGCAGTCAGTGTAAATATTTTGTGGCTTAAAATATCTGCTCGTTCGATATTTGAAACTACTTCTGCCCTACAAAAGTTTCTTATTTCATTGTTCGACAAATCAGCAAGTTCCCGTGTTCTTAATAAATCCGGTTTGCCAAAACGGTTGTCAACAGAATTTTCTGAAATAGGCTTTAAACAATACTGAAAGGTGTCAGATGCATCCAATTTATCAGCTTCGGTAAGCAAAGAAAAAAGATAATTTACCAAAAAATAATCGCGGATGTTAGCTTCCTTTTTTACCCAAATCTTAAATGACCTTCTTATTTCATTCTCATCAGGATAATTTAAGTGTGAATTCAAATTTGGGGTTTCCAACTCATTTTCAATTTCTGATAAAAATTTTTGAACGTCTCTTTTTTGTTCGTTAAAAATGTGTTGCAACTCATCATTAAAAGCTTTTGGAAAATCCAAAATATCGCAAAGTTGGGTATGGTGCCGAAAAATGATAAATAAGGAAATCAGTGCCAGTTTTTTATCTATGGGTTTCAATAAATTGAAAGCTGTGATACCACCAATTCGTGCATGTTGTTTTAAAATTCCGTTAACCGTTCCTTTTTTCAATAAATAATTTTGGAAAAAAGAAGTGTATTTACCAAAATCATGGAAACGAACGGTAAGTTCAACCATTCTCCTCAACAATTCTGGTTCAAGTTCAAAATTCACATTCTTTGATTGAGCATATATCGCTTTTTCCAAAGTACCTCCAATGTGATCACAAAGCAGTTTTGAACCTGCGGTGAAACCGTTTTCATTTGTTTTGCTATGTGAATAAAATATCATACATCCATAAATTGAAACGCAATTTTCCCTTCTGGTAAACTCAATTGAATAGAAGGTAAGTTAAGCTTTACCCGCAACGGATTTGTGGAAGTGGAAAATAACAATCGGTTCATTTTTCTCACTTCCCTGTTGTTATTTCCAACAAAATCGCCAGGCATCATATCTTCTTCCACAAAGTTGTAATTACCAAAATCTTCTTTGTCAAACTTCAAATCTTTAACATGGTCTACGGGAATTGCAGAGTGAATTAGAGAGTAACTGTTTGGTTCGAATTCACTGCCTAAACTTGCATCGTTTAAAAACACATCATTTATTGTTGCACCAAAATTGGCAACTCCAAGTGTAATGTTATACACAGGATTCAAATTCAGAAAATGGATTTTTATATTTTCAAATATTTTTTTCCCTTGCTTAGTAGGCGAAATAAACACTTGATACACAACTTCGTCTTTTGTCAAGTTCCATCCGCTAACGACCTCAAACGGAGTCTGAATCCTACCACCCTCACCACGAAAATCTGAAGACATCTTTTTCGATAAATCGCCAAGTGTTTTAATGCTCAAAAAATTCAGTCGATGGAATGATTTTTTGAGCGGCGTTAAAACCCGAACGCCAAAATGGATGTTTTCAGAAGCAAGCAATTCATAGTAGCTGTCGCGTTCCATCCCCATAGCCGCAGCTACCATCCCCATTAGGGTTGTCCTTGGGGGAATGGTAAAACTGAAAGCAGTATTGTTGGCGTAGTATTTTCTGAAATGAGCTAATTTTCCGCTTATTTTGAAACATAAAACTTCCATTTGCTCTTATTTTGTTTCGTTTAAATCAGCAGATTTTTTAATGATAACCTCTTTAATTTTTTTATCTGTGCCTTTGTTCTCATTAAGAACATTCATCAATTTGTCAATATTGAAATTAAGATCAGAAAATTTCCGAACTTGTTTGTCGGCTAATTTTTCTTTGGTTTTAACTTCAACCAGATTTCGCAAATCGCCAAACTGCCCATTTGAAATACCTTCATTATATACCACTTCAACATAAAGCTTAGGATATTGATTTAGTTTGCTACGAGTAGGGTTTGCTGGAACAGCTTCCCAAATTGAATTTCGAAATTCCTGAACATCGTCCTCTGTTAAACCTGTAATTTTGGCCATATTTGCGTTGATTGTTCCGTTAAATCCTAAAAGACTGTAATGCACGCGATAATCTTTCCCGAACGTGCTGCTATCGTCATTCATGATTGTAACAATCGAACTGGAATCCATTAATTCTACTTTATTGAACGAATACCCCCAATTGATTTGAATTGGTCCGGTGTATGCTTTAGTGAATCCACCAACGGCAAATGCGCTTCCGAACATCCTGATATCAATGAATTTTTCCCTTACCAAATACGCAAGCAACTCATAATTAACAGTTTTGTGTTTGAACTTCTTGTCCGTTATTACAGCCCAAACCTTTTCAGAGTCTTTTTCACCGGCAATAATATCTTTATATACTTTGAGTGCTTCTGGATTATTGGAAAAAGCATTTTCCAATTCAGATTCATTTTCAACTGTACGTTTTACCACTGCTTTTAGTTTGCTGTCAACACTTACTTTGGAATCTCCTTCCATGTCAACAAAAATGCATTCATCATCTGTTTGCGCTTTAATGTAGTCACGGATATAACGTTTCAGACGGGTGTCTGTCACAAGATTTGTGCTAGTGTCATAATCCATTCTGGGTTTGTTTTCCTGATCAGGATCACCATTCGGGTTGCATTGTATCGCTTCATAAATAAAAAGAAAATCTGATGAGTTGTTAATAATATTCTTCATTTTGTATGGTTTAAAAGTTAATTTATATTTTCTTCTATTTTTTCAAATGTCTCAGCTTCGCTTTTCGAAATACCAAAAGAATAACCAGTTAGCAGAAAGAAAACAGCTTCTTGCGGATTCATTTGCCATTTATTAAAATCAAACAATTCCCCAAATTTCCGATCAGCAAAAACCACTTTACCTATTTTATTGTACTGCTTGGCTTTTTCTACAAGTGAAACTCTTAACCGTAGAATATCATCAATGTCCATTCCGTGAAAATTTACCTTTTCGATAACAGTTTTCTTTTTTTCTTTTTGAATAAACTCTACAGTATTAAGCATCCGTCCCAAATAAAACATCGCCTGCTGGTTTTGACTAAAATTCATCTTCACGAAAAAATCGTGAATTGCCTGGTCGTATTTATTGCCCAGTTCTTCATTGGTCAAAGTATTTTCTTCGTGCATATCAATAAGATTTAATTTTTTAAGTATTTCAATAAAAGCCAAATATTTATATGTGCTATTTCGGATTGAGAAATAGAGATAATCACTTGATGATTTATGTACGTTGGTGTAACTCCTGTACCTCTCGTAATAATGACAGAGAATTAGCTCGCAGTAATAAGAGAAAAGCTTTTCTTTTTCAATCTTCCGGTTCTCAAGTATACTTTTGAAAAGTGTTAAGGCTTTGTTCTTTTTCTCTTTGTCCTTTCTTATTGGTATCAATGAGTATACTGAATTTAAGTTAAAGCCCTTTGGTGCCCCATATTCAGTAATAATAGTATTCCAATCAAATCCTTTTACTTCTAAAAATTTGACATGAGTCTCCCTAAATATTTTAATTATTTTTTGGAAATGAAAACTGCTTACATCTTTTATTAATTCCGTTGATTTAAAGAAATTACCATCGGATTCATAAGCAAGGAAATTTAACCAATAAATACCCTCAACTTCATCGTTTATATTCTTCACAAAGAATTCCAAGTCCTCCAAGCCGAAGAGCAAATCACTTTTTGTCCTAATTTTATCTATGGTTAGTTCCATGTCGATATCTGAAACTTCCTGGAATTGCGGAATAATTACATGGTCTATATTGGCTATTCTAACCCTTAGTTTTCCTTCGTTAAGCAAATAATTTGATGCATAGTCCAATTTCTCTTGATTGCTTAAACTTACCTGATAGTTTTTCGCAAAATGACCTTTATCAAAGTTAGATGCATAGTTTTTTGTTTCTTCTACAAACATTTTATTCAAGCTAAATCTGCTCGGAAGGTTCAAACTTTCAACATCTTGCTGTTCTGTACCGCTGGCATAACAGAGTTTTGATTCTTCAGATTTGTCGTCTGTTACAGATGTTTCACTTGCTTCTTTCAAAAATCTTTTGTCGAGATAAGTTGAAAATTCAGGAATTTCAACAAAATACTTCAATGAATCTCCAAATTCTTTTTTATACTTTAAAATAACCGTAATCAAAACCAATTTTTGGTTGGATGAAAACCCAAAGTATTCCTCTATTGATTTGGCATCAAGTACGCTATCTCCATTCTTTTTTTCAATAGTAAATTTTAGCAAAAAGATATCTTTGAGATTAAAAATTGATTCTAACAGGTTTTTTAACTTGTCTGTAATTAAATTTGAATCTAACCTTTCAAGAGCTTCAATAAGTTCTCCATTAGACGTTTCGACTCCTTCTTTCCCAAAAAAGGCCTTATATATTTGACCAATTTTATCACCAGGAACAGTAGTATAGAAAGCTTTTCCATTTCTGTCCTGAGTTTTGATAGCTTTCCAATTAATCAAATATTTTGGGTCGTATTCAAGCAAGTTCTCACCGCTTACAACAATATCATTGTTGTCTAAATCAAAAATTATCGGGAGAACGTAATTTTTTATCGCATTTCCTTTTTTATCTTCAGTACTGATTTTAGGCTGCACAAGAAAACGATCCCATTCGCTTTTCCCTTTGCTTCGCCATTCTCCTATTTTTAGTAATGTGTTAAGCATTTTAATTCAATTTTATTCAAAGTAAATTTTTATCACTCCATAAATTGTGGAGTCGGAGTGTAAATATTTGTATTAAAAGACATATGCGTTACATATTTCGCAAAAATAGTCAACAAGTAACTCTTGATTTGTACACCTGCATTTTCGAATACTATCATCAAATCCTCTTTCATAATTATAATATTCAACTGGTGACAGCTCCTTGCAAAAGGGGTTGTTCACATCTTCATTTGTCTGTTCAGACTCTTCTTCCTCTGAACAAAATTCATTATATTTGTTCATCATTTATTAACCTTTTTAAGGTTGAAAATTAAGCAGGACTGAAGGGCTCAATCAACAGTCCTGCTTTTTATTCAATCCTTATTTTTCTGGAAAAAATACATCAATTAAATCTTTCATTTCAAGCTTTTTTTTAATAGAACTTCATTTAAATGATATAACAAAATAAAAGGAAATAAATAACATCTCCAATAAAAAATTTTAGAAAGTTTTAATTGATAATATTTTTTCTTTCACAAACTCCCGAAATCCAATATCACCTATCAGCCGGATATCTTCGGCAATGCCCAGCACAAATCGCCCGGGGCCTTCGTATTTGGCTACCGTAGCTTTAAAAAGAAAACGATTTTTTGCGGTTTTGGTAATGAATTGTTCGGATAGCGGGTATTCCTCAACCAGTAAATTGCATGCCCGCAAGTTAAGTTCAAATTCCACCTGTTTATTGAGTTCGCCTGTATTTCGGAAAACATCTACCGGAGTAGAGCGGTGCAAACGTTCAAATTCCCAGCTAAACGGAGTTTCCAGCACATCTTCCATCCGGCAGACTTTAAACTGGCGGTTTTTCTTTACATCGGTGTCATAAGCCCACACGAGGTTAAAATCGTCTTTAAACTCAAAAGGCTCTACCCGTCGGTTACGTACGGTCTGGCTGTTGCCCGACGCATAATTTTTCAGCAATACCTGCTTTTTGTTTTTTACGGCTTTGTGCAGTGTTGAAACCATTTCTGGCTTTTCCTTTTTCAGGTAGGCTTCCACGGCTTTGTCCTGGTTAAGAAAGGCCACCAATTTTTGTTTCAGCCGTTTGGCCGGAAGTGTGTGCCCCTCTATGGCATCGATGCTTTTGGCTAGGATGTATGCCTCCTCTTCGGAGAAGTGAAGCAGGTTAGCCAGTACATGTGTGGTTTTATCTTCTGCTTCCACCCAGTATTTTCCGTCTTTTTGCTGCAGGTTAAAACCAATATTAATTAACTCGTTACGATAATTATAAAAGGCAGATTCCCTGATGTCGAGAAAATCAGTACATTCTTTCCTTGTTTTGGGGTAGCTTCCCGAAAGGAAAAACAACAGCCGGAGTAGCCTGAATGCTTTGTTATCGTGGGGCATAACTTTTGATTTGAACTTATGCCCTTAAAGTTATAAAATATATTCTTTTAGTCTATCTTTCCGGGAATGAATAAATCACCTACTCAATGAAGTAATGGCAAGTAAACTATATATTTATCATGTCAACCAATTGCAAAAAATAATCAGTTGACCAGATTTCCATTTCACCGGGATTTTTAATAAAAGGCCTGACGTCATTTTTTACCATCTCAATATTGGTATTCAGAATTTTGTCTTTCAACATTTCTTTTAATTCGTCCGCAGTTATTCCACTCGAAGGAACATCTCCGGATTGAATGGCTCTCTGGTTAAAATGCGCTGTGTTTAATTTCGTATTGTTTCGTACATACCATTCCAAATCGTACCAATCGCGACCTTTTACCCTGTTTCTCCAACCCCGGAATAGAAGTGCATGAATTTTCCCGGCATAAAGGTCGGGTAACGAATAACACCGGACCATAAATGAGAAAGGCAGTAATAATAATTTATGTTCAGTGATGAATCCTGCCGGAGGATCAGTATCGACTTCTATTTTTATTTTAATAGTGCGTTCTGTCCTGAACTGCAAATTATAAACCGAAGTATCTTCCTTCAAAAAAGCAGATTCCACATTGGTTTGTTTTTTCTTTTCCTTTTTACTGATTACAACATCACGACCAAGCGCTTTAAACTCTGATAGAATTGGTGTAAAATAATCTTCAAGGTTAAAGTCCTTATCTTTTTTTAGCAGGGAAAAGTCCATATCTTCTGAAAACCTTTTCAACCCGTAGAAAATACGAAGACACGTTCCACCATAAAAGGCAGCTTTGTTGAAAAATCCTCCCCGGTATAAACCCGCTAAAGCAATTTGTTGCATTACTTCATGCTGGGCATTAATGTTATCATCGTTGGTTTTTATCTCATAACGAGCCAACATCTGGTCAAAAATATTCATACTTCTATTAACTTAAGTAGTTGAGTAAGTTCCGTTTTTTTCCTTCCTGTTTCAATGCATTGCTTTATTATATCAGAATCAAAATTCATAACTGAAATTAAGTCGATTCGCAAATCTTCCTCCAGGTACTCCTGCATTGCTTTAACTGATTGCAATCTAAGGCCTGCAGTCGAAACAATCATGTCGCATAATGCTTTTTCCGGCGAAGCAATTAGCCATGCATATTTGTTGTCGATGATTTCCTGACGAATTCCAATTTCAAAATAATCTGCGGCTGTACTTATGTACTCAAAATTCCCTAAAGGAGTTGAAAACGTTTTTCCTCTTTTAGTGGTCATGGAACGTATTGAATAAACCCTTTCAGGAATGAGTTTATAGAAAGACAAGGCATTTTCGAACGAGATATACGAGGGACCATATAAATGGTTTGCAATCAGTTCTTTTGACAGTGTTTGTTTATGAACATCGGGAGAGACCACAAACAATCCTTTTTTTAAACGAATTAACTCTCCTTGTTTTTCAAGGCTTGATATTTTATCGTGTGGGGATTTGTAGCCTCCCAAACCGGCAGCTAAAGTTGCAAAATCGACAGGCACAACTCCAAATCGTTCCAGTGTACTCATTTTTTATGATTCTAATCACACAAAAATAGTGAATTCTGCTGACATAATCGACAAGAAATCGATTATCTATGTAAAATTAGCTACTTAGAATCGTCTTCTAATTTTTCTTTTTCCTGATTTCAGTCGGTATTTTTTGTCTTTCATCTGAAAATCATTTGTTAAATGTATTACCAATTGTTTCATTAACTCCTTTTGGAATTTTGAATTCATTTTCCAGAAGCCAGAGATATCTTCTTTCTGATCAATTTCCTTTTTGAAATTATCTTTCTCTAGATTCTTTTTCTGCTGCTCCATTTTATAAAATTTCGGTTTCTCTTTAAAATTGGACAACCTGATAGGATAACGGATTGGTTTTCCCTCACCGTCAGTCACTACAACAATATGCCCTCTGCCGGATTTTCTAATTTCAACGTTAAATAACTCCAGCGACTTGTCGTAAAGCTGTTTTGTAATTATCGATTCAATCTGATTAAGTTGGTAAAACAAGCTTTCCAAGTTACGTTTAAGGTTGCTACTACCATCTGAAAACTTCAAATTTGTTTGTTCCCTGTCTAGCTCTTTGGTCAGATCATATTTCTGTTCCAGGGATTTGATAAACCTCTGAACTTTTTCTTTTTCGTAATTATCCCTAATCTTCTTTCCTGTTTGCTGGTCAATCCGGGTAGAAACAATATGAAAATGTGTCCGGTCCAAATCAACATGCTTGTATATGAAGTAAGGCTGATTGCCATAACCCAAGTGTTCCATCAGGTTTTTGATTTCTGCTCGGATACCGCTATCACCCAGTTTTACCAAATCACTGACCGTCGGATTCACCGAAATATGTAGCCCTTTCTTTTTTACCCGGGTATTTCGCTCCTCAATTTCCCTGAGTATATTCCAACGATCCTGTTTACTTCCGGCGAATGGATTGATGGTTGGAGTATTTCCACTTTGAAAAAAAGAGGCTTTCTTTTGGCTGACTTTTCTTTCATTGTAAAACAGGGCGTTTTGAGTATTCAGTGACTGATGGATAACAATAACCATTAGGGAAAAGATTCAACGAAGATGTTTTTGCAAAAAGGCCAGGCATTGGGTCATCATTTCAAAGGCCTGTTTTAACAATTGCCTGTCGTTATCACCAATCTTATAACCGGCAAAAGAATTCATGCGCTTGGAAAGTTGGTTCAGGTTCACTCCGATTTTATTGAGTTCATAATCCATTTCTTTCAACTGCTGGCTGGTTTCATTATCAAGAGTTATTACCCGTTTGTCCTGTTGCCTGAAAATTCTGTTTCGGATAAAATCGCTCATGCAAGGGTAACCTCCGGATCTTGTCAACGATTTAATCCGTAGCTTTTCATCCTGGTTCACCCGTATGATTAATTTCAGATTTCGTTTTTCGCTTTCCGACAATATTGGACGCATTGGTACCTATAAATTGCATTTTAATGGGGAGGGGAATTCTTTTCGGTTTTGAAAAAAGCTACTGGCCCCTGCCAGGCAAGATGATAGGTTTTTGTGCATACAAAAACACATCTTGCATTCCCCTACCCTATGTTATTTTCCAGCCCATTTCTGAGCTTTTCATTTTCAAAAAAAGAAAGAGAAACTTTTTTAATTGTTCCCCTTTCTTAAAACTATTCGCGTAAAGAATATTAGCTCACCTTTTGTTTTGCACCTTTGGATTTTTCCTTTTTCTGCTCCAGGTCTTTTTCCTTCTTCTGTTTGAATCCGGAAAAATTTATATTCCGGTTGGCAGCATCAATCTGCAACGTTGCGCCAAATTTCTTACCATTACGCCCTGTCATACCGTCAAGGGTAATCTTTTTCCCGGCTGCCAGTTTTTGTTTCTGTTCTTCGGAAAGGCTCACTCCCTTTATTTTATCCGGGATTTGAATGTGTTTTGTCCGGAGCGGTATCAGTTCATTGGTTTTGTTATCAATGGCTAAATAATAGTTGTCCTTTTTGCCATCCCTGCCGGTTAGTTCAATGGTTTTTCCCAGGTTTTTATCTCCAAGCAAGGCAGCTTTTTCCTGTTTGGTAAACTTATGGCCCATGTATTCATCAGGGACAAATAACCGCTGAATTGGATGCACCTTTACATTTACCAAACCGTCTCCCTGCTGCTGCAGCCTGATTTTGGCCGGGATTTTATACTCCTGGTTGTCAATTTTTGCATTGACCGTGTAAAGTTTCTCCGAACGGAATCCATTCAAAAAATCTTTCAGTTCATTACTTTCCATGTGACTTATAAAATCACGGTTTATCCCCACTTTTTCCAGTTTATCAAAAGGAATGTCTTCTTTGTTCATTCGCGTGTACTGTTCCATAACTTTAATTTTTATAAATGTTAATCGATTTCAAAAACATGTTTTTCTTTCCGGTTCAGTTCTACCAGGCCACGAAGGACGGTATAAACCTCTTCCGGCTTACGGATGGCTTCCAGCCGGAAGATTGGCGTGGTCTTGTCCGAGGTATAAACAATCAAATTTCCCAGGCCGAAGAAACGGTAAATCAGCGGCCGATCCACCTGAAAATCTTTTATCCTGTACAGTTCAATATATCCGTGTTTCCTGCGTAATATTCCTGTGCAGTGGTGTATCTCTTCGGGATTGATTTCATAGCAGGTACAGCGGATTTTAAGCATATGATATCCCAACTTTAAAAGGATAGCTATAAGCAGATAAACTGGTAACCGTATAAGATGAATTTCAATATTGTCAGGGATAAACTCAAATGGAATAAATTCTCGGATTGTTTCATTCGAGATAAAAAGTAAGGGTATAAAAAACAATACCGGAAAGAAATGTCCCAGGTTCACCAACTGGGAAGGCCTGCATTTGATATATGTTGTGTTTTCAATCATTGGTTTTATTAGTTTTGATTTTGTATAACAATAGTGCGGATATCGTTTTGTATCCGCGTGCGGTTGCGTTCCAGTGTTTCACTGATATTATCAAAATCATAAAAATCAGGAATCGGGACAAAGTGTTCTTCTTCTCTTTCCAAAGCTCTTACATCTGCTTTTACCAGGCAATTAAAATTCTTCTGGCTGATTTGCTCTCCGAAGTTATCGGCTACCTGTCCGACCATGTAACCTTGTGGCAGGGTAGCAATTTTTCCTTCAGGAACCAGGTAATCCAGTTGAGTGGAAAAAGAAGTGGATTGTGTATTGCGGTTAATATTCACTGACTGGCGTTCCTGCAGGATTTTGCCCATCCGGTTCTGTATAAATTTGGCTGTTTCTCCTACCGACTGTCCTGCAAAAATATTCCCGATATTGGTTAGGATGGCATTGGCTTGCTCCTTCCCGTAATCCCTTATCAACTGGTCGATGGTTTGTATTCCCAGCAGTGTGGAAATTTGATTTGCCCTTGCCGTGGCAATTAAAGTATCCAATCCCCGAAAATAAATCGTTGGAAGTTCATCGAAGATTAAGGAGCATTTGTGCTGGTACTTCCGGTTAATGACTTTCAGCATCCGGGTGATAAACAGCGACAATACTGCCCCATACATTTCGATGCGCAGGGGATTATTAGCCAGGCAAACCACTTTTGGAGATTTGGGATTGTTAATGTCCAATGAAAAATCATTCCCCGAACAAATCCAGTAAATTTCGCGACTGATAATTTTGGAAATCGCAATTTTTAAACTCCCGAGCTGTCCTTCCAGTTGTTCATGGGCTCCCCGTTTATGTGCGTTAATAAATGGATTGATAATATTAGTTACATCATTTTCTCTTGAAAGGACGTCAAATAAATCATCGTAATCCAATTGCAACAGTTCAATGGCATGCGGCAATGTACAAAACTCCCCTCCCCGGTATTTCTTCAAAAACCAAATAACAGCGGCAAAAAATGAAACGGCTGATTCAGAGAAAAATTCACCTTGTTTGCGTATCCATTCCCGGTTCAGATTATACAGTACTGTCCGGGAAGATTCAAAAGCATCGATGGTGCTTCCCATCAGTTCCGGTGCCAATGGATTACACCGGTAGGATTTACGGATATCATCAAAATTAATGACATAAAACCTTGTATTTTCTGATAGGCTTCCCTTCTTTTTAGCTTTCATAAAATGATTATAGGTGACCTGAGATAAATCCGGATATTTAAAATCATAGACGCATAAGGCAAATCCTTTGCCCAGGTGCTGTCGGATAAAAGGCAGCACTACCGAATAGGATTTCCCTGAACCGGGTGTCCCCATTACCATGGTTCCCCTGAAAGGATTGACAATGTTTATCCAGCCTTCGTGTTTTTTGTTCCGGTGCTCATAAAGCATGGGCAGGTTTACGGAAAACGCATTGGTAAGAAAAGATTGTTCCTGCTTAAAACTTTCATTTTCCAGGTTAAAGCGGTCTTTCATTAAGTTGACATTAATCAGTTTGGAGATGTTGTCAAAACCGATGTTTAGCATCACAAAACCAAAAAAGGAACAAAGCAGGTATACAATTGGCAGGTTATTGCTAAAAAGCAAACTGCCCCAGTACAACAGCATGCCTGCCAGTACCTGTGCAACCAGATTGGAGACTTTCAATTCCCTGTCTTTTTTACTTCTGGTACCGATACAGGTAACTACCAAAAATCCAAGGCAGGCCAGTTTGGATATAACCGGACCTGAGAGAAAATTCAGATTCATTAACTTTTCCAATAAGGCGGAAAACTCAGGAATGTAAATGTCCCTGGAGGTAAAAAAATCAAGCTGAGTGATGTACAATGTTAACAGCAACAACAAGTAGCTGAAAAACCGGAAGCCTTCATGCATTTTCTGCAATTCCCTGGATTCGTGTATCATTTCCCTGTTTTATTTGATTTTTCGTGCCTTAAGAATATCCCTGTTTTTGATTTCAAGGCTGAGTTTACGGCCCGTGTTTCCCAGGGCTTTTTCCAACATCTCAATACGGAGAATCCGTTTATCAGGAATGGTCAGTTTGGGAAGGACAAACACCTCCCGCAGGGTAGTTTCTGCTGGAATAAATGTTATACCATAATAAGTAAATTCAGGGTGTAACAGGTATTCCTGAACGTTGGTAGCTTTCATCTGCCGCTTGTCATCTATCCACCAATTGAATCCGTCAATTTTATAGCTGATATTGCTTGTATTGGTGATGCTGATTTCAAAAAAGAGCAAATCGTTATTCAGACCGATGTTGTTAAGTCTTAAGATAATTCCGTCCTTTTTTGTTTTCCTGTTATGAACATGTCTACCTTGACGAAACAACATTTGCCGGCACAGCTCTTTCAGGACATATTCAGGAACCGGGCCTTCTGCCAATATTCCGGCCTTTTCACCGGAAAAGGTCTCAAGCCGGTATTCAATAGGTCCAACTTCTCCATAGGATACAAGCAAAGAATAGATTCTTCCCGCACTTACCAATGTCAGGGAAGATTCCCCTTCAAACGGTTCCACAGCTTTTACCCTGACCAGGTTGGGATGTTCAGGTACCACCTCGGATAAGATTCTGGAATGGTCTCCTACCTGAAGATAGCTTACCTTTTCAGAACAAATGATATGAGTAGCTTTGGTTTCATTTACACAAATACTGTTTTGTGCAAGCAGCGATAGCTGGAAACTAAAAAGAACGATAATAATGATATAAATTTTCATGGCTTAATGATTTTGATTGATGAGATAAACAAGTGTATTTTTTTTGACCGTTACTTTTTTCAGGCGTACCCTTTTTAAAAAGGCCTGGGTTGTACGGTCGGCCGCCCTGATTCCTGCATAAGTCAGCGGATTATCTGTCATGCCGAAAAGTGAAGAGGTATTGGTACTGCTTCCAACTTCGCGGGTAACTTTCCTGGCTGCATTTCCGGGAATATAGAGGCCCGGCAACCCGTCCAAATCATGGATAACCAGGTCAACAGGCAGAAAGATTCCTTCTGCAGGAACCTCGCTGATAGTAATATCAAGCCGCTCATCATTGACTTTGCAGATTCCGTATAGAAAAGTGTTCCGGGAGATTTTTGTGCCGTTAATCCGGGTGTCTTCCAGTAACCGGAGTTTTACCCGGTTACCATCCAGAACTGTGGTTGTTTCATAAATCTCGGCTTTGATAAGGTTACTTTTGGTCTCCTCCTTTTGAAACCCGGAACTGTTATTCCTTTCTATTGTAAACCGGGCGTTTTGCCTTCTTTCCTCCTCCAGTTGCTTTTGCTGTATCTGTTGAAGGGTAAATTCCAGGGAGTCATTCTGCCTGGACAAAACAATGTTTTCTTCAAATACTTTATCGAGCTCTTCAATGCCTGTTTTTTGCACGACAACATTTGGTTGTCCATTCCTTTCTTTATTTTGATTCCTGTCATTTTGAGGCATTTGATTTTTATCAGGCGTTTTACTTGCCTTCCCAATTTCCCTGACCGGGGGATTCAGTTCACGGCTGATTTCCTGCTCCTTTTGTTTGATATGTGCCAACAGGTTATTGGATATATTGACATTTAACTGTTCTTCGTTATTGGTGGCTGTAAGTTTGGTTGTATCTTCCGGTAAAAACAAAACCTCGTTTGATTTTTTCAGTGAATCCGGTATTTCAAGGATATGATAATCCATTGTTGATGCCTGTCCTCCCTGGCTTTCATAGGCTTCAAGTTTATCCTCGATCTCAATGGAGCTTTCCGCCTGAGGAATGGTATAATTGGCCCCCTGCCGGTTTTCTTCATTTGGACTGTTTTCACTACTATCCCCGGTTGGATTCCCACCTCCCAGAATATAGAATATCAGTACTATAAAAGGCAGTACTACCAAAGGCAGGATAAAAAGGGCCTTATTCTTTTTTAGGAATGTTCTCATGGATTTTTTGTTTTAGTTGTTGTTCAAATGAATCAACCGGCATTTTCAAAGCATTTGCCCCGGTCGGTTTTTGCGCTTCAATCAGTTCTTTTGGGTTTTTCCCAGTCAGGTTTTTATGTTCTACCCTTGCCCCGGGAAACCAGATAAAGGAAAGTACAAATAGCAGGAACAGAATGGAAATGAAGATTATCCACTTTCTTGCTCTAACCTGTGGACAAAGTGATTTGTCTTTTTCATCCAACCCGTTTACCCACCGGGTAAAACGGCTAACGTCCTTTAACTGCGCTTCCTGTTTATTTTGATTTGTATTCATCGATAAAAAATTTAAAAGGATTTTCTACGCGTAGTCTCAATGTCTTTGTTATCAACAATCCGCCATCCTTCCATTAAAAATCCATGCGGGTTGTTATCTGTTCTTGAGATATTTCTCAGGCGGCCGGTAGTTTCCAGATTACGCATGGTAATGTTGGATGTCCGCACAATTTTCTGTTTCCCGTAAAAGGTAAAAGAATACGGATAGGATGATAAATCCAGATGAATGGAATCAGTAATGATTGTCATACTGATATCCGAGGCAATCACCTGGTTATAGACATTATTTTCCTTAAATGACCGGTACTGGTCCATGGCCGACCGATCAGCCAGGTACAAGGCTTCACGGATATTGTTTTCGATATATTCTTTATCAGGTTCCAAAGTAAAAAACAGTTCATGGAAACGTTTTACATGGTCCCGGGCTTCAGCATCCCGGTTTTCGGAAATATCCTCCCGGAGTGCAACAAGTAAAGATTTCCCGTTGTCCAGCACATATATTTTTTGCCGGGAACGTTCCACCATCCGGATGGAAAGGGTAAACACATAACTGCTTATCCCTACCAGCGCCAGGCTGATAATCAGGAACAGGTAAACGGTATAACGGAACTTTTGCTGTATATCAAATTGTTTTTTCATTTTTTAGATAGTAGATTGATATTTGATACTTCATTTCTTTATTTTACTCAAGTCGCTCAATTATTATCACGGACATTGTCCGTTATTTCATGGCGCCCCTGGTGGCGGCCATAACTGCGGCTGTTCTTATAAGTCTTCCACTGCCAGAATTTGTCCCTGAAGCCTGTACTATCCATGAAGCGATTTTGGGAACCAGTGCCATCCCGATTATTCCACAAATAGGAACAATAAGGTTGGAGACATAAAACAGTTGCGGCTGATAAATGGGCAGGGCTTGAATCTGTGCAATTTCCATATCAAGCACATAAATCAGTATTTCCTGCACCAGAGAAAGGATTAAAAGTGCAATGGGCAGATACAGGTTGACATTGATAAACCTCGCAATCCACTGCAGGTAGTTATCCTGAAAACCGTCAAAAATAGACAGGGTAAATACCAGTGGCCCGAAAATGACAAGCAGGACACAGAATACTGTCCGCAAAAAAGCAATCAGGTAAACCAGTACCTCAAAAATGGTTTCAAACAGCTGCCGGATGGCATCCATGATATAAAAGTTGATTTGATTCTGAATGGCCCTGCCGGTGACAATATTGTAAGTGGTCAGCAACAGGTTGATGCCCTTGTCCCATAACTGCGATTCCTTTTCTTCATTTTCATAAAAAATGGGTAAATCGGTTTCTAAAATCGCTTGTTGTTTTTCATCCAATTTTTCTTTGACAATGTGTTTTTTGTCCGCATAAACTGCTTCCGAAAGGTTGGTCAGTCCCTTGGTAGGTACCATCAAAAGATTGACAAAAGGCCCCCAGAATGTAATGACCAAAAGCAGGGCAAACGGCCTGAGCAGTGGAAGGATATAAACCGGGTTGTCAGCGATGAGTTGCTCGTAAATCCTTTTTGAGATATAGAAAAAGGCTGCAATTCCTCCAATGGCTCTTGCCATATTGATAAGAATATTGGCATGACTGATTCCTGAACTAACCAGGAAATCTGTAAACGTAAAAAAGTCCCTTGTGGTAATAACCTGTAGTAGCATAGCCTTTTCTTTTATTGGGTCAAAATGGAATAGCTGACAGAAGCTGTTGTTCTGAAACTTTCGAAAAACTGAAGTTTTTTAAATGTATAGTCCAGTTCTCCGTGAAGACGTGTGAGTTCCAAGTGAAGTTCACCGAAAGAATCTACCTTTTGTCCATGGTCGGATTCCAGCAGGTTGACCATAAGGAATTGAATAAAAAGTTCATCAGTTTCTTTTTCTAAAAGTCTTTTAATCTCAATGCCGTTATTGAGCTCATCAAACCGGCCTGTTTTTTGGTAAGCTTTCAAAAATTTTTGGGCCAGCTCAAAGATATCTTCCAGCTCATCAAGTCTTGCACTGAACATCTTTTGCTCTATTTCTTTTTGCAGTTCCGTATTGTTTTTGATACCCGTGGTTTTCTCAAACCTTCCTTTTATTCGGGAACGCTCAAGCAATTTGGCAGCAATGCGTAGAAGACCCGTTTTAATCTCCCCGGTAATTTCAGTGGCGTCTGTGACCGGGAGCGATTCCACATTTACATAATAATGGGTTGGCCACGTACGCACAAAAACATAGGGAATTGGAATCAGATTTCCTTTAAAAGCAATAAAAGTTAATGGGTAGCTACCGTTCATATCCGGGTAAGTACCCTTCCATTTTTTTATCTCGAATATCTGGCCGGAGGATTGAATGCTTGTTAGTATAACAGTGGTAAAAACAAGCAGAAAAATCCGGAATAAAAATGTTTTGTTTCGGTTTGTTTTCATGGCATATTAATTTACTGGTAAAGGCTGTAGTAGAGTGCAAAGGCTTCCAGGTTACCACTGTTACGACTTTTTACATAGGAGGCATACAGCAGTTTATTGTACAGGTAGCTGATGGTCCCATAATGTTGTTTTACGCTTGAGTAAATTTCGTTGATGGTATCATAACGCTGTTTGTCATCCATCATAAACAGATCATCCTGCAGGATGGAATTCAAAATAGTAGTAACCAGTTGCCGGCTATCTTCAAGGATGATGTCAAAGGATTGTACTATTACTGCTGCCTGCTGGGTGGTAAAGTTTTCATCCTGCACCAGCAAAGGAAGTTTTTGCGTATAGACACCTACTACCTTTCCAAGCAGGTCACGGGTTTCTTTTACCCTTTTGTAGTCTTTTATCAGGTTTGACACCTTTTCCAGGCTTTCCAGCATCTTTTGGTCAATGCCCAGTATCTCTCCGGTCAGTCCCTTGATATCCCCGTTCAGGGCTTCAATCAGCACGTTGTACCAATTGATTTTAGACAGGATTCCTTTTTCCTGGTCCCACAAAGCTTCCCTTTGTATCCCGGCGCCTACGTCAGTAACCGGGGTTTGTGCTTCCGTCTTTTTAAACAGAAGACTGCTGCTGCAAATCAACAGGATAAATAAAATAACTTTTGTTTTCATGATAAATTTATTTTAATGGTTATTGAATTATTTCATGGATTCAAGGGCTTCCACTATTGAACGGCCCTCTTTTGTTTTTTCCAGTATCAATTCTTTTTCTTTTTGTTCGGTGGTATAACAGTAATATTCCGGTCGGCTGACTTCCAGGGCATATACTTTAGAGCTTGCCCCCAGTGCAATAAATACTTCCTTAAATTTTCTGTCTGCAGGAAGGTTTTTATTAACCGACAGGACTTGTTCCTTCTGGAACTCCGTCAGTCCAAGTAACTGGCTTATCTGGCCAAACTTGTTTTTAAATTTGCCCATATCCAGCAGTATCCTTGTATCAGCGTTATTGATTATGGCATCCCGGATAATAGGTGATGAGATGACATCGTCCACCTCCTGGGTGACTACCATTGCTTCCCCGAAAAATTTGCGGATGGTTTTAAAAAAATATTTCACGTAGCCTGCCATTTGTGGTGTGGCTATGGCTTTCCATGCCTCTTCAATACAGATTATCTTTCGTATGCCTTTTAACCTGCGCATTTTCTGCAGAAAAATGTCCATGATTATCAGGGTAGCCACTGGAAATATCACCGGGTGGTCTTTGATATTGTCCAGTTCAAATACCAGGAAGGGGCAGGCAAAAAACTCATCGGTCTGCATGGGTTTATTTAGCAGGTAATCGTATTCCCCGCCCTTGTAATATTTTTCCAGGATAAAAAAGAACTCGCTCGTGTTAAACTCCAGGGATTGTTCTCTTACCAATTGTGGAATATACTCCCGGCAAAACCGGTAATAACCGTTAAAGGACCTCTCCTTATTTTCCGCTTTTAAAAACTCGGCAACTGAACGTGCAATGACATCCTTTTCCATTTCTGAAAGGTTTTCCTTATAGATGGTATAAAGCACTGAAAGGATTGTTTGCCGGTGTTCCATATTTGTTTCCCCGTCAACCACAAAGGGATTGAATGAGATGGGATTTTCCTGGGTAAACTCTACCAGCTTCGCCCCACCTTTATCTTTTAACTGTTCATTTAAGTAAGAGGTCAGTAATTCATAACTCCTCCCTACATCCAACAGAACGATATGACAATTTCCGTTTTCGGCATATTGCCTGAGCAGGTGATTGGTAAAAAAGGATTTTCCCGATCCGGAACCGCCAATGATTATTTTATTGCGGTTATGGATTATATTTCGTTCCATAGGTTCATCTGATAAATCGATTTTTACCGGGCAACCTTCCTGTCGGTTGGAAAGCCGTATGGTAAATTCTGATGTACTGTTTGAAACATGTCCTTCAAAATTTGTCAGACAACAGGCTTGCGGAACCTGTGTAATAAACAGTTCTGTTTCGGGAAGCTGCGTGGAGAATGGTACACAGGCAAAAAAGAGCAGGGGTAAATCAAAGGTATGCTGATAAGGGAAACAGTTCATTTGCGAAAAGGCGCTTGCCGTTTCACTTTTACATTGTTTCAGCTCTCTGAGTGAACCGTCCATCAGGACAACATTAAAATGAGTTTTTACTATTTTTTCTCCGGTGGACTGAACCGTGTCCAGAAAATTTTCAATCAGTCCGGCATTGACTTTATTCTCCGATGAAAACCGGGAAAGGCTGTATATCTTTTTGTAATTGTTTTCCAGTGTGCTTTTGACTTCCTGTTGTCCGGGCACGTATATAAACTGGTTGGTAATATGCGAAAATGGCAGGTTCCATGATACCGGGTAAGTAAATGATACCGGCAGGCCGGTACGGGGATGGCCGGTCAGTGGCCTAAGCTCTGATGGGACGTGTGAGTAGTCACTCAGGCTTAGAATCTCCACAAACCTGTCCATCACCCGCAACCGGTCCCGGAAATCCATCCCCCCCAATACAGGTTGACCTTCCCTGAAATTCAGGGTAAGATAGCGTTCAATCAGTCCCGGTTGTTTGTCGTCCCCGACAGCTTGTTCCCTGATTATCGGTTCACAAAAAATCCCGCTTTGCATAAACAGGGAGACAAGGTTGGAACGCAGTTCCCCGGCTTTTTCTTTCATTAGCGTTTCCTGCATCTTCTGCTTTTTGGAAAGCAAAAGCGCTGAACTTAAATAATTTTTTAACAGGCCAACATTCAGCAAACTGATATACAGGTAACATTCATGTTCCAGGTACGTCCGGCCCCTAAAAAGTTTTAAATAACTTTTGTCAAGACTGTTCTGCTTTGTTTTTTCGGAAAACCGTTTGGACAGGAAAAAATCCTGTTTGTGAAGCAAGGTGTTTTCCGGAAGCAAATTTACTACCCGCCCGAAGGTATCATGCAGTAAATACAATTTCTCACTGCTGCAGGACAGCAGTTCAGGAAGCCTGAGTTTCAAACCGAAACTCAGGTCCAGGTTATCCGAAACAAGGATATCCCCGTGAAAACCCAGTACGGGCAGGCATGTTTTAATGGGTTTTGCTTTCATGGCTTTATGACTGGCAGATACGTTTCTTAATGGTGATAAACTGGGGCAGTTGCCGGGCTGTTTTCTTTTTGTTCCATCCTTCCGGGCCGTACTTTTGCTGTACCCGGTTCAGCCGGAAAAGCCAGCCGAAAAACGTGGGGATACAAACCAAAACTGCAGAAAGGGCTCCGGCAAGGATATACAGCAGGACAAATAACAGCAGTACGCCTATTATTCCGTACAATGCCTTGTATACCATCTGTCCGGAAAATCCCTTGATATAAAGGTTGGTGTCAATTTTCTGAATCATGAAAGTTTTCATCAGGCGAAAAATGCTTTGATTACCACGCCAACAAGAATCAGAAACAGACAGGCCCCAAACCACCCCATGATAGCTTTCTGGGTATCCTGGTCACCGCTTTGCCATTTGATGTACACACGCACCCCGCCAATAAGTCCGACCACCGCACCAATGGCAATTATCAGGTTGGATACCGGGTCTACATAAGAACTTACCTCTGCCGTGGCCTGGTCAATACCAGTTGAGCTTTGTGCCAGGGATTGATAAACGCCAAGGATAAAAAGGGTAATAAACAATTGACCTCTTTTTAAAGATTGTTTCATTTTTGTTTTCATTCTTTTCATTTTTTAATGGATTATTTTTGAAATTGGATTTTCTTAAGAATTGCTGAAAGCGTCGGTGAACCGGGGTTGGTAAACTCATCAATGATATAACCTTCTTCCTGTCCGGTTTCTTCATAGTAAACTACCTCCAAAGGGATATTTTCATTGGGATAAGGGATTAACCCGGACGGGAAAGCCCCGGAAGATACCCTGACGGGTTGGAGCCCGTTATCGTTAAAACCTTCATCAGTGTCTGTACCTTCATAAAAAAGAGATTGTTTTTTACTGTTTTGCCTGAAAAGCGCATAAAGAAGAACGGCTCCGTACCATATGGTCAAAACAATAAATATTAACTTTATAAACTCTCCCCAGCTGATTCTATCGATTCCAAGCATTTGCGTTGTTTTTTAATTTATATATCCCGGATTTACTGTTTTCTTAAATCCGTTTTTGCAAATGTGCCGGACTTCAAAAGATATTTTTCCCAAGGTCTTCCCAACTTGGGTGTTTTTTATTGTTAACCGGAAAATTACCCGGAAATTAAAACTGTTTTTGTTTGGCTGCATATGGCATTTTGCCTGTAAGAGAATTCAGTATCAGGGTTCAAAAACCTGTAATAGAAGTGCTTTATTATTCAAATATTATTTTCAAAAACAAAAGAAAAACCATCAAAAAAGAAAAGAAACTCATAACGCAGCCACCTCTGGCAAAAATGCAAGGTTGGCACATACCTTTTACTTTTAATCTAAACTTGAAATTAAGGTTGTGCCACTTGTCCTGGCCTTGTATTTTTAAAGCGGGCAGGATAATGGGGAAGTGGCTAAATTTGGGTTTCTTTTTGGTTTTTGAGATAAATATTACCATCCTGTTATATAATAATTGTGGGCGGGAACGGGCAAGTGGAGCCCTGAAGCGAAGCGGAAGGGCTTCTCTTGCCGTGGGGTGCCAAAAGGCTCTTTCCCCGTAGCGGCGTAGTACAGCGACCGTACTCCGTGAGGTTACGCTCGGGATAAGGAAGCGTTAGAGCCGTTTAGGAAAATGTGCCGGGGCACGGGAGATAAACCTGATAATTAGTTTAACAGAGGGCGGGAAAAGGCAAGTGTCGGAACGGATGGGAATGAAACGAATGGAAATGGGCTGAAACGGCGCCTGCTTCCGGCTTTTGAAAACGATTGGCGTAAGTGAAGGAGAAAGGCCGGGGCAGGCATAGTGAAGCTTCTGCCGGGGATGAGTGTAATGGACTGAAGTTCCGGCTGTTGCCGTAGGGTGCAGAAGGCTTTTCAATCCGTATGTTGATTGGCAGCGCACAACTGCGAATCATGAGCAGCGATGACACTTAAAACAGCAGGGATGAAATGCCTCTGCACATTGGAAACTATTCATTTTTACAATTATATTCTTTTGTCCCTGGAGTTTTTATCAAAGGCTATTAAATTGAACATTTCACGCATACGGCTTCGTATCCGATTTCCGTAAATGGATTCAAGTTCAGAGGCAGATAGGTTGGTGGTTACATGGGTAAGTATCCCTTTGGATGCAAATAAATCATAACGGCTGAGCAGGATTTCGGCCATAACATTACATTCATTGCCAAAATATTTCTGGGGCTGTTCTATTCCCAAATCGTCAAAACAATAAATTCCTGTAAGGGTTTCCTTAAAGTCCGGATTCCCTTTTGATTTGCCGTAACTGTTAATAATTTTGAACCCTTCTTTTTCAAATTCAAAACTGATCTCACGGGTGGATTTTATCATGTATTGTTTATTTTCCGGGAAAAACCATTTGACAAGTGAAATCAATGTTGTTTTACCGCAGCCTACAGGGCCGGTGAGCAAAATTCCCTTTTTAAGGTTAAGTTTATGCTTTTCGCAGTTTTCTTTGTCGGCTATTGCATATACCAGCAGGGTAAAAATTAAACTATGGTCTTCAGCGTAAATCCTGAAATGGCTTCCATACATCTTTTTTCCCTGCACTTCAAGCCAATGGCGACAGTCCGAAAAATTAAATTGGAATACCCCGTTTTTTTGCCGGGCAATGTCTTCATAGGGGTTCAGAGTAATCTTTGTTATTGGAGACACTAAGCCTGTTTTTGCTGTTGGCTTTTTTCTCTCTTCCATTTTCAAAATTATTTAAGGTTTCCTGTTTATCCCCGTTTGTAATGTTTGTATTTTTAATAGACGTCCCTCTTCGTGTACTGCTTCCTGTATCACTTCGTGTCTCTTTTCGCGTACCGGTTGAAGTATCAAATCTTATACACGAAACTTTTCTGCCTGTATGAAAATTTCCAGTGGGTGAATAACTAATATATCCCCACTGGTGAAGCTGTTTTATACACCGGGCATAGGTGTTCTTTGAACCTATCCGTGAAAGCTGCATCAATTCCTCCCTGTCTATGGAAAAAGGATTACGAAAGCGGTTCAGGTTCCATATCCTGAACAAGCTGATATATAAACTGATGTGGTAAGGGCTAAGTCTTTCATCATCCTCTGCCCTTTCCAAAAAGCCGTTCAGGTGCCGGATGTAATTCATCGGGAACGGGGAAAGTCAAAACGGTTTTGTACCTGGTTCTCTTTCATCATTTTACCGATTTCCTCACTATCGTAAAAAATTACCCCGCCAATTTTGGTAAAAGGCAAGGTTCCGTTTACCCTAAGGTTTTGAAGTGTGCCGGGTGAGATACCAAGGAGTTTTCGTACTTCAAAGGATTTTAACCATTTCTTGGAAGGTTGTCCATGATGGATAGCAAGCAGTTGTTTGAATTCTTTAATAAGTTCGATTTTGAATTCACGCAAGTCATCGGTGGTTACAATTTCTGTTGGCATAACTTTTTGTTTTTAAATGATACATTTTGAGTTTTGCCAAAATTGTAAAAGCAAAGTCAGATTATTTCCCAAGGTCCACCCAACTTGGGTGATTTTTATTTGCGTCTTTCAGGGTTCTACTGGATATTCGGGGTACTTTTCTTTTTCACATCGCCTTCTCACACAATTTGTATGAAATTCCTTTAAAGGTTGAATATCGGCTTCTGAAAGTTGATGAAAAACCTCGATTTGTTTTACCGGATCGATTAGGTTGTGATATTCAATAAAAGGACATTCTTTTATTGTATCCCCAAACGGACAACGCATAAAAGCGCCGATAATGTCAATGTTTTTAATGTTTTTTCTTGTTAGATACATTCTATTGCTTTGGGTATCCCCCAGCCCCTTAGGGATATATAAAAAAAGAGCGTGGAACTGTAGCTACATCTGCAAGAGGGGAACCATCACGAACCCACGCCACAAATAAGTACAGCCCACGCTGGTACGTGGGCGTCATACCTATATTCTTGTGACGTTGTTATAAAATGATGGTTTTTACTTGCAAGAATAAAAGCTAACGCTATTATATTATTATGTTTTTATCTTCGTTTTTTAACGATTCATTGCTTACAAAATTAATATGTTTTTAATGAAACAGAAAAGTATTATTCTTTATTAAATATTTATTTTGCATCTGCTTCATCCATCCTGTTTATTAGTGACTGTTTCAAGTTGTCTATGAACTTGGTTCTCTCAATTTTTCGGTTACGGATTTCAACAAAAGTCCGGTAAAAATCTCCTAATTCAATATTGAAAATCTTCTCAAAAACCTTCACCATCTCTTTTATATCCACCTTACCATTATCAATTGACTTTGAACTATACAAAGCATAAATTAATTCAATTAAAGCTGTCTTGCTGCCAGTCCAGTGGAAATTAGAAAAAATTCCATTTTTTGTTTGAGGTATTGTTGAATCCGGCTGCTCTAGTTTAAACAACTCAGCTTTTATATATTCAACTAACATTTCATTGGCCATCAAAGTAGATAGTGTATGATCCTGCATTGTTGAAAATGTTTTATCGATTAAGAAATGTAGATTGTCCATATTGGGGGGAATTTCCGCGTTTTCCCGGGTATAAAATTTTTCGTCCAAAAAGGTTAATCCTCTTTTATGGTACTGCCAAAACTCAAAATTATCCTGAAAATACTTTTCAATGGATTCCAAATGCTCATTAAAATATTTTGTTTGAATTTGTTTTGTGCTAACTGGTCTCCGGCAAATTATTCTATACAATTTACTGTAATAAATAAATTTACTATAAACTCTGGCTTTTATGTGTTTGAAAAAATAGATTTCTTCTTTTTGGTTTGGGAATCCTATTTTTGAAATAATTTCCTTCAAATCAAGTAGAGTCAAAGAGCAAAGGGTAATTGCTTCCTCTATCTTAACCAGTGTTGGTGCATTATTACCTAAAGTAGATATTAATAATTTTTCAAATTTTTCTATAACATGTTTTGGCTTGTTAACATTCATGGCTGAGGGGTGAATATTTACTAAAAGCTTAAAATTTAAGCTTATTAAAAGTTTTTAGTTATTTATTTGTCTGGTTAATATTTCAATTTTTATAAAAAAATAACTTTATTTTAAAACAGTTAATATTATCCTACACAATTAAAGAAATACTCTCGTTGTTAACGATAAGTACTTCCATTTAATAATATTAATATTTTTACTAATACTGGTTTAAAAGCTATTGAAATAACCAGTAATATCTTTTTGCATTCTTCGTTGATAAATAGAAATATCGCATAGCAGTAAAAATTTTAAACTTCAACTTTAATTAAAAAGTATTCGAATTATGTTATTATTAAATTCAATCTTCATATGATAACTATTTTACACATTTAAAATTATCAGAATCAAGAACTATTACATAATATATTTCATATTCCCCGGCGGTTATATTCGCTAACATTTATGATGTCCGCCCGTCAACAGACAGGGAACTCATTCCGAACTATCGGGACTTGTTTCACTTTTCTTTGTATTAATTTTTCTTTAGTTCTACATTAAAAAAGTCAACCATCATTTTGTAATATTTTTCCTCGAACAAACCATCACCATGACCCGCACCTGAAACAAGAGTGAATTGAGCAGGAACACCCACTTCTAGCAGAGCATCTAAAAGTAATTCACTATTACAATGAGGGACGAGAGGATCTTTATCACCATGAAAAATTAAAAATGGTGGATCATTCTCATCAACATAAGTAATAGGATTAGCAAGTGCACATTTATCCTTATTTTCTTGAATCGCCCCACCAATCAAACTGGATTCCGGTGAATTTTCGGGATTATGAGCTAGACTGGTTCCACAGGAATCCATAACAAGAAAATCGGTAGGACCAAACCAATCAACGACTGCATCAACAGAACTGCTGAATTGCGTATAGAGGCCAACAGTTCCTTCAATATCAGCAGATTCTGAACCAACCTTAAATTGCTTAACTCCTCCAGATGTTCCTGTTAATGCTGAAAGATGCCCCCCTGAAGAACTTCCCGTGATGCCTATAAAAGACGTATCAATACTATACATACTGGCGTTTCCACGTACGAATCTAACAACCGCTTTTATGTCGTTTATTTGTGCTGGAAATTTAGCATCTGTACTTGAACGATGATTAGGAAACACTACAGCATATCCAGCATCCAGAAGTGGTCTTCCTATCGTATTAAGATCAGATCCCTTAGCATTATTACTGAACCAAGCACTTCCATAAATTACAATTATTGTAGGATAAGCCGATTTTTGTATTTCCGGCAAATATATATCTAGTGTATGATAACCTTCATCATCATCTGCATAATTGACATCTTTCCAAATATTAGAAAATTGTTGGCCAAAACAGGAGATGGATGTTAATCCAATTAACAAAAATATTAAATATTTCATTCCCTTAATTTTTTATAATTAGAAATTTTGAAACTTTCAGAAAATGTCTTTGACGACTCATTATGTCAAGGTAATTAAGTCAAATTGTAATTATTTTAAAGCCGATATCCGAATTGTATCCAAGTAAACAAAACTCAAAAATAGCCTTGTGACCTTTAAATGTGAAAAATACGAAAACAGAAGCTGCTGTAAAGTGCCAAAATAAATATTTTGGTCACTTTACAGATTAAATTCAAACTTAACAACTAACACTTAATACAATAAATTCTTTTATTATTCGCTAATAATTTTAATTTCTGCATTCTCTAATCCAGATGATTTAGCCGTAAGAATTATTTCTCCTTTTTCATCTAATTTAGATTGTACAATTGCCAGTACTAATCCACTAAATGCTTTTCTTTCAATAGAAGGAAAAGGAACCATACTTGAGGGATCTCCATTATCAGTAGCGATAATTTTCCCTGGACCTTCTATTTCGAATTGCACCAGATTATCAGCATTTGCGACAAATATTCCGTTTTCGTCTTGTATTTCAATAGTAATAAATGAAAGATCAGCTCCATCGGCTTTAATAGATGTTCTATCAACTGTGGCTTTAAGTTTGGCTGATGAACCTGTCGTCTTTACCATATTTTCTGCCCATTCCTCACCATTTTTATAAACTATAACTTTTAATTCTCCCGGCTCATATTTTACATCATCCCAACGCAGTCGGTATTCAAATTCACCTTTCTTTTTCCTCCCAAGTGATTCCCCGTTCAAAAACAGTTCTGCTTCGTCACCGGAAGTGAAAACGTGCACCGGTGTCACCTCCCCAATTCGATCAGGCCAGTTCCAGTGTGGAAGAATGTGTGCAATAGGTAAATCCGGCCTCCACCTTGATTGATAAAGATAGAACCGGTCTTTTTTAAAACCGGCCAGGTCAATTATACCGGAATACGAACTCCGGGCTGTATAGTATGGAGTTGGTTCACCAATGTAATCCCAGCCAGTCCATACGAATTCTCCCCCTACGTATGGATTCTTGTCTTGAGAAGTAAATACTTTATCAGGAGAAGCACCAAAGTTGGCAGTATATAACTCGTAGGAACTTACATATTGATTTTTTGAGTCACCACCGGTTTCGTCACTGATAGGGGCACTTACTCCATCCAAAACCGGGAAAATATATGTACCACGCGTACTAAGTGTTGATGCAGATTCGCTGCTTAAAATAACTTTATCAGGAAAGCTTTCATGAAAAGAAGGATAAAGAGGAGAAGTGGTAATTCCACGGAGGTGCGAATATGCCGGAGCATCTCGAATACCTTCTCCCTGGTAATTCAATGTTATTACATCCATTATTTCAGGAAATTCCATGCCAGGTTTTGCATAATTCATTGAAGCTGTATTTAAACGCGTCGGATCCTCATCTTTGATAATATCAACTAGTTTTTTCCCAATTGCCGCTCCTTCTGCGCCTGTGTATTGTTCTCCTACTTCGTTACCATAGCTCCATAAAATGATAGATGGATGGTTTTTGTCACGTCGGACAAATGAACGTGTATCCTGTTCAAACCAATCCGGAAAGATTAAATGAAAATCATGTGGTGTTTTTCTTTGTTCCCAAACGTCAAAAATTTCATCTACAACCAGAAATCCCATCTGGTCACATAGATCAAGAAGTTCAGGTGCAGGTGGATTATGAGACATACGAATGGCATTACAACCCATTTCAGCTAAAATTTCCAGTTGCCTTTCAGCAGCCCGGGTATTAAAGGCCGCGCCCAGCGCGCCAAGATCATGGTGCTGGTTGACACCTTTAATTTTTATTAATTCACCATTCACAATCACCCCGTTATCAGGATCAAATTCAAGAGAACGAATTCCAAATTTTGTTTTGTATGTATCAATTATTTTATCTTCTTCTTTAAGTATAGTAACAGCAACATAAAGATTGGGTTTTTGAGTTGGAGGTGGTCCCCATAAAAGTGGATTTTCGATGGTAACTGATCCCATAATTTTTGATTTTCCACCTGCTCCAATGGTAGATTTTGATGGAGGAATTACTGCAACCGGGTCCCTTTCAATTTCTCCGTTATCATCTACATGGTAAATTTCTGTGGTTATATTAATAAGAGCTTCAGAATCGGAATTGTTATCAACAGTAACCTCCAGATTAACTGTTGCCGACTTTTTGGAAACATCGGTTGTTTTTACAAATGTTCCCCATTGTGCAACATGCACGGTATTCGTCTTTACCAACCACACATTTCGGTATATCCCCGCACCGGAATACCAACGTGCAGAATTGTTTGGATTATCAATCCGGATTGCTAACTGATTTTCACCTCCCGGAACAATATATGGAGTTAGATCAACTCTCCATGAATTATAGCCGTAAGGCCAGCCACCAACTAAGTTTCCATTTAACCAGACAATGGCGTATGACATTGCTCCATCAATATCAAGGAAAATCGATTTACCGGAATCCGATTTTGGAATATCGAGTTTTTTGCGATACCACCCAACCCCGTTTATTGGCAATCTACCCATACCTCCGCCAACTTCAGGCCTGTTGCCTTCGAAGAATGGCCCTTTAATTGCCCAGTCGTGTGGTAAATCCAGTTTTTCCCATGAACTATCATCAAAATCAGCTTGAATAAAAGGGAAATCATTGCCGGGATTTCCTTCAGGGCGGGTATGCCACTTAGCAGGATCTTTTAGAAATTCGTTACCTGTAGCTAAAATCCAGGGTTTTAAAACACCCTGTTCTTCCTCTACTTCTATTGCTTCTGTTGGTCTCGAATCTGCATCTCTGTCGTCTCTGAAATTTCGTACCTCGGGGCGCTTATCGTAAATTAAATTATCTACATCAGACTCTGAGTCATATTTGTAAAAACTCCAATCCTCATTAATTGAGATACGTTCTCTTCCAAGGTTATTAGACTCCTGTCCTACAAAAGTACAGGAAAACAAAATAATTCCAAAACAGGCAAATGCCATATAAGTTAAAATTTTGTTGATATTAAAAAAGTTAAGTTTCTTCATTGTTTTTTTTAATTTAAATATAGAAGTTGTTTAAAGTTAAAGTATGAAAAAGTTAATAATGAGCTGCAAATCAGCACGTAGTAGATGTGAAAAATTGTATTTTTTTGTTTTAATTTTCAGCCTTCAAAAATCTCGATTTATCAACACTTTGCAGTACATACCTCGGTTTAACTTTAAACAGGTTCATATAAAAGAGCTTACTTCTAAAATTATTTAATTGTCTCCTCTTTTTGTTTCAATAATAACAACACCGTTAGCGCCTCTTGAACCATATACTGCTGCTCCACCATCCTTTATGATATCTATACTTTTTACCTGACTTGTTGACAAACTAGACAAAACATTACTATCTACCTGTATACCATCTAAAATTATCAAAGCAGCACTGCTTCCCATAATAGATTTCTTCCCCCTAATTATTATCTCACCATTATCAATTTCAACACCGGGAAATCGTCCATGTATCAAATCGTACATATTTAAATAAGTTGAAAAGTCTACTTTATCGTTAGTTAGATTTACAAGGGCGTACAATTTGTCCCTTTCTGATACATTCCCGTACCCTAAAGCGTATTCAATGTTCTTTTCTCCCGTTTTAATTTTAAGGTTTATGGCGGCGAATTTTATATTGGAAGTCAGTTTTGCCTTTTGAGTATAAAATCCTTTTGCTTTAACCCAGATTATATCTTCATCAGAACAAGTCAAAGAAAAATTTCCAACTGAATCAGTTAATACAACTTGTTTATTACTTTTAACTTTTATGCTGGCACCCGTTAACGGAATGCTATCGAAAGTAGTTACAATTCCTTGTAGAATCCGATCTTGGGCATAAGTGTTATAAATTAAGCATAATAAAAAAGTGAGTGTGATAATAAATCTTATTTTAACCATGGTTTATGTTTTAACCAAATAAGTATTAATGTAAAAGATTGAATAATAGCTTTCTTGCTTATCGTAATTTCTGTTTCTTCTGTAAATCACGATTATTTTAACTCAAGTGTTTCCCATGTAATCCACTCATTAATATCTGTTGAGTATGGACTTATGGCAACATCAGTATTCACTTCAGTATTTCCTAAAAGAAATTTTTCCACAAAAGCAATCAGTTCGGGCCACATACTTTCAGGGAGTTGACAATGTCCGTGTCCCCCAACACGTGTAAAGCCAAACCGGTCAGGAATACCAAGCGCTTTCCATACCTCTTTTGCTGCCATGCAGGAAACGTAGCCAGATTCGTCGGCAAGATACTCCATTGATGGATTACCTATCAGTAAGAATGCCCGTGGTGCCACCATCGCGATTAACTCATGATGGTCATAAGGGAGTTTATATGTGAAATCATTAAACTGGCGAAGATCATAGTAATACCATGAAACTCCCTGTGCATGTGCCAGGTTTTCAACACTTTTGCCTTCTGGTAAAGTATCCTGAATGGCATCCGAAACGCGCCACGCAGCGTCACCTCCGCCTCCCGGTTCTTGCGGAATTACTAATGCAATACGTTCGTCGAAAGCCCCGGAGTAGAGAGCGATTTTTCCGGCATAGGAACAACCTGTGATGGCAAGATGTGATAGATCAATTTTTGCTTCGTTTGCCACTATTTCCAGCCCGTCAATGATGCGACTCACACCCCACGCCCAAGTGAGAAAAGCACCAATTTTTTTATCCTCTGGATAAAGTTCAAAAAAGCCTCCTTCTCCGTAACCGGATGTATGAGGGGCAACCTGGTTGCTGTTGTATCTTATCGTAGCGATGTTGCGTGAAGTGAAAATATCACGTGGTAGACTTCCGGTGCCGCCAAACCCCACTCCAATGATTGCAGGGAAGGGACCATCGCCTTCCGGTAATTCAATTTCAGCTGTTAATTCCAGTTTGTTCCCATTTTCTTCAACTGTCACAGTCAGAATACCGTCATCGAATGTTGCTTCAATATTTTCAGGCGTCGGAGGTTTAACGCCTAATTCGTAGTGTTGAATTTCATAAGCAATTTCTGCCCGTCTGTCCTGCCAATCACTACGTTTTTTTATCCTTCCACTTCCATCCGACCATTCGAAAGGATCAGTCAGCGAGTGTATGGATGGAAGTTCATCAATTGTTGGATAGGTGGGTTCGGGAGAGTTAAAACCATTGTTTTCAACATCATACACCAAAGGCATATCGCCTTTATACAAAAAAGTAGAACTTGCAAAAACAAATAAAATACCAACAGAGAAGAAAACTACGGTTATCAATTTGATAGGTCTTTTAGTTACAAAAATTCTTTTTAAAAATTGAATAAATAGATTTTGTTTATTCTTTAATTTCATGATATTGGTTTAAGTTAGTTCCCATGTTCTTTCATTATTTGAGGAATATCATAATTTTCTGTTCTAAATGGATTAAAAAAGTTAGAATTTTTGATAGAAGAATAACTTGCCTGGATTTTGAGCCAGGCAAGCATTCTTCTTTGAAATAACCTACCAATTCTCTTTTGGTAAATCAATTACCTAACTAACTAATCAAAAACAAATCGACGCCTAATCGATTTAATTGTATTTTATTGAGGATAACCATCGTTTTGTTTAATATCTCCAAAAATATTTCTTTCTATTTCACTAAAAGGAATTGGGAACAAGTTTTGATGATCGCCTACATTATAACCAGTGGGATTGTGTGCACGTGCTCTATCCACAAGTTTGCCGAGTCTACACAATGTAGGTAAACGAAAATCTTCAAAATATAATTCTCTCATTTGCTCATCAAGAAGGTAATCCATATTCATATCGGAAAGTTGAGCAGGTGTTGCATTTGCCCTTGTCCTCAATGCATTTATATCAGCTAATGCCAAATCTGCCTGGTTATTTCTGATATAAGCTTCAGCTCTAAGTAAATATGTTCCAGCCAAACGATATAGATATTCATCTTTTAACGAAGTATTTGCACTAAGACTTCCATATGAATATGCATAAACCCTATCTCCCAAAGCTGTTGTTTTTACGGACCCATCTGAGTTTTTAGCAATAACATCATCAGGCAGATTATTATCGGTACGACTAAATTTCATTACATGCGGATAGAAGTTTCGAAGTTTATATTGATCCTGCAACCAACCATCTGCAACCAACCATTCACCATAACCAGCTGCAGCGGGATTATCGATTAAAAAATCTCTTTGAATCATGTAAGATGAATTCCTGTAGTCATTTGTCCCATCTTCACCCCAAATGTCATTTAAAAAATAGTCTGTTGGGTGAATAACTCCGATTCCTCTTCCTCCTTTTTCAACTGTAAAATCCGGGAATGCCCTAACTTCTCCGCCATCTGCTCCAGTTACATTAAAACCAAAATAAAATGGCAATAACCAACGAGGGTGATCTAATCCATATGATGAACCCGAATTTTGATAATCAAACTGAAAAACTAAAATTGATTCTGTGTTGCCGCTGCCCCTGTTTTGATTATCATATTGAAACAAATCCCAGTAAGGATCTCCAGGTTCATTTGCCCTTGATCCAAAACGTGTAGTCATTAATCCCATGGAAGGATGATCAATAACGGCGCTTGCTGCAGTAACAGCTTTCTGATAGTCTTCCAAAGATAAAAACACTTCTGCTAGCAAATGTTGAGCAGCCTGTTTACTAATCATTCCATCGGTAACATTGGTTATATCAGGAAGCAAAGTAACAGCTCTTTCAAGATCTACACGTGCCTGATCATATACTTGCTGACGAGTTGAACTTACATAATCTCTACTGGGTGTTGATGGCTCTTCAAGGTCAACAGGTACTCCGCCAAAGATATTTGCCAGAAAATTATACCAGTATGCCCTGAAAAATAAAGCTTCTCCCTCAATAATTGCTTTATCTGCATCACTAACCTGATCGGTCAATTCCAATCTATTAATCATTGTATTGGCATTTGCAATCGATCTGTATGCACGACTCCAATATGATCCTGACACATAAGTAGTAGGAGTTAGAAAAGCATCAAGATTATTAAATTTTAAGTCAGGATAATCTGTTCCTCCATAAGCAAGGTCTCCAAAATACATTACTGCAGTCTGGTCTCCATTCTGCCAATGCATTTGTCTTAAATAATCATAAAGAAAGTTTAGCCCCTTTCTAAATTGAACTGTAGTGGTATACGAGTTTTCTGGCGTGTAAAAAGACATTGGCTCTTCCTTAAGCCACTCTTCTTCGTTACATGACCAAACGCTAATCAATAGTATTGATATTATTAAAATTCCAAGTTTTTTCATTGCTTTTTAATTTTAGAATTCAAAGTTTAAACCAATTGTATATCCCTTCATCGTTGGGTAACCATTTATGCTATAGGTTAATCCCTGGTTTGCTTCAGGATCCCATCCGTCCCATTTTGTAATTGTAAACAGGTTTGTGCCCGTTACATATATTTTAGCTCTGCTAACATTAATGGCACTAAGCAATTTTGATGAGAAGTTATAACTTAGAGAAAGTTCCTGTAACCGGATAAAGCTCCTAGAAACATAAGGAGAGAATCCTTCTCCTAAACTTGGTGTATATGCTCCAAGTTGGCGGTATTTTGCATCCGGGTTTTCGGGAGTCCAGTAGTCGAACTTGAAATAACTGTTGTTTGTTAAATGGTCTGGAATTTGTAATTGCCCGGCTGGTTGACCTAAATAATGATCTTTTCCTCCCTGAATTGAATTGATAAAAGCTCTTAATTCAAAGTTTTTGTATCTAACTGTATTTTGAATACTAAAACGATATAACGGCTCTTCATATCCAAGTATTTTCCTGTCATGTTCAGCAGTTATAGCTTCTTCATCATCTAAATTTTCCACTTTGTATGTACCATAGTAGAAACCGTTTGGTATAATTCCGGCATTGTAGTCCTCAACTTGCCACATTCCAATAATGTTATAATCATAAATGGTTCCTAATGGTTCTCCTATAAAAATATTGCTTGATATCAGATCGTCTTCTTTTCCATCTTCATCAGTATCAAAACCAAGAATTGTTTTCACCTTATTATTATTAGTAGAGAAATTAGCCGTAACTAACCATTCCCAGTCACCTTTTTTTAATGCTGTTCCACTAACACTAAATTCATGACCCGAGTTAGACAATTTACCAATGTTGGTAGGAATAGACGACTGAGTTGTGCCGTTAATTGTCGGAATACTAATGTTATATAGTAAGTCGGTTGTATTTGACTTGTAATATTCATAAGTAGCGTTTAATCGACCACGGAAAACAGATAAGTCAATACCGAAATTTAATGATGACGTAGTTTCCCATTTGAGATCATTATTTGCCATTGTGCCAACAGATTGAGCTAATTCTCCAGTAGCACCATCACCATATAGATAACTACCAGAAGTACTCATTTGAGCTAAAGTTGAGTACCTTCCTACCGTCCTGTTACCACCGGTACCATACGATAAACGTAGTTTAAGGTTATCAACCCATCCATAATTGTTTTTTATGAATTCTTCCTCGCTTATGCGCCATGCAATAGCACCAGAGGGGAAAATTCCAAATTTGTTATTCATGCCAAAACCCGAGAAACCATCCCGACGAACAGTACCTGTAAGAATATACCTGTCATTATAAGTATAAACTACACGTGCCATAGTATAAAGACTGTTTTCTTTCCATGCATTGGAAGAAACAGAATTTAAGTCAGCCTGACCCGCCTGCAAATAATTATAACCAAGTGTTTTATCAGTAAAACTTTCAGCAGCTGCGTTGGTATTTTCATAATTCCTTTCCTCAACTCCATAAACGAGTGTGGCATTTACGGAATGTTTTCCAAAATTATTTACGTATGTAATGATATTATCAAGTGTCCATTCAGTTTGCTCTGTATGATACTTACTGGCTGTTGCTAATCCGGAATTTGCATATGGATCAAAATTATATCTTTTATAGGAGATTAGGTTATTTGAGTAATTCATTCGGTAGCTTAATCCTTTTACCCAAGGAATTTTTACATCTGCAAAAAAGTTTCCAGACAATGTGTGGCGAACATCTTTATTTGGATTATTAACAGTTAATAAGGGGTTCGTAGCTCCTAAGTAAATCTGTTCTTTTAGTGAATTATCTTCATTGTACGGATCAACAAGGGCGGGAATATAACATAAAGCCGAAAATCCCGGTCCTGCGCCTGAGAAATCACTAATATTAAAATACGATTGAGTTCCAACTGTTAACCAATCTGTAACATTAGCATCTAAATTTACCCTGAAGCTATATCTTTTATAGCTATCATTAATAACCATGTTCTTTTGATCCGCATATCCGAATGATATAAAATAAGTGGATTGTTCACTTTTCCCCCTCAGACTAAGGTTATGGTTTTGTACATATGGGTGAGGATTTGATAATAAGTCCCACCAATCAACATCAGTGCCTGCTAAATATCCATCTCCAACTGCAGGGTCACGGAATAACGGTGTAGGATCGAAATTTGGATTTTTTTGTAATAAATCTTCCCCCATTCTACTGTCAGAGATATAAATATCGGCAAGTTGGTTTATAAATCCTTCACGATCCAACCTTTTCATATCTTGGTTAATCAGGCTCTGCATAGTATACTGGCCACTGTATTCAATGATCGGTTTACTCATTTTTTGGGCTTTTTTCGTTGTTATTAAGATAACTCCATTTGCTCCCTGAGAACCGTAAATTGCCGCACTACTGGCGTCTTTTAGAACGTCTACTGATTCAATGTCATTTGGATTAATATCGGTGAATGCCCCACGATAAATAATGCCATCAAGAACAATAAGAGGTTCCGTTGTTCCGGAAATTGAATTTCTACCACGAATTGAAATGCTTGGATTACCACCAGCCGTAGTAGCTACACCAATATTTAAACCGGGAACAACACCTTTGAGACCTTGTAAAACATTCACATTTGGTGAATTTTCCATCACAGATAAGTCAGCCCTTGCAACGGCTCCGGTTAAATCACTCTTCCTAGCTGTTCCATAGCCGATTGCTACAATCTCTTCTAAACCAATTATATCTTCTTCCATCGTCACATTAATTGTAGTTTGATTGCCAACAACAATTTCCTGCGTTTTCATTCCGACAAATGAAAAGGTAAGCACTGCATTATCTGGTAGATTTGTTAGAACATAACGGCCATCCGTGTCTGAAACAATCCCTTGGGTAGTTCCATTAACGACAATTGTAACACCGGGAAGTGGTTGCCCATCAGTATCCACTATATTACCAGAAACAGAACTTTGTTGTGCTATTTCAACTGTTACTGTTTCGGCCAATTCAGGCGTCGATAAAACGATAATTCGATCATTTACAGTGTACGCTACATCTGTACCAGCAAACAATGAATTTAATACCTGATCAACTTTCTGATCATTATATTCAACCGAAACTTCTCTGTCAACATCAATGAGTTTACTACTATACATAAAGTAGAACTCACTTTGTTCCTCAATTTTGGAAAGTACTTCCTTAACTGTTGTGTTTTCAAGAGTAAGATTTAGTAATTTAGTCTGAGAATACGTTTTTGCTGCAAAAATGTTTAAGGTTGAAATTAATAGAATAATACAAGTTAATTTCATAATTCTTACAATTTTTTTTAATCCAGAGGCATGAATACCTCTGAATAAACTAAGTTTTTTCATACTTTTGATTTGATTTGTTAAAAACTAACCCTTTACAATAAGGGTGAAATTTGAATCACTACAGGGGAATGGTGACGCATTTCCCTGTTTGTTGTTTTAATTAGTTCCTCATAGGCTTCATAATTTAAGTTTAGTTTTAATATTAATTAGTCTTCTTATTAGAAATTATTATTTTTTGTTTTGAAAATGTACCATCAGGTAGTTTCTTACGGGGAAGAGCTTTATATTCAACAGGTGTTGCTATGGTTATAAGATCCAAAATTTGAAAGAGAGGTTCATCAACCAATGTAACTGTAATAGGGTAATCCAAAGCATCCTCTGAAACTTCAATATCAACATTAAACATTTTGCCCAATCGGTCGGCAATCTCTGTAATTGGATCATCTTCAAAAATGAGTTTTCCTTCTTTCCACCCAATATATTTATCTATATTATCTGAAGTAACTATATTTTCGCCTGATTTTGTATTATACTCCAAATGCTGACCAGGTTCAATTGGGTTACTTGTTTTTACGTTATTAATATCCGTATTTTCCACTAAAAGTTTTCCGTCTATTAAAGTTGTTTCAATTAAATTTTTGTTGGGATAGGCGAGTACATTAAAAGATGTTCCAAGTGCTTTAATATTCAGTTCGCCAGCTTTTACGATAAATGGTTTTTCAGGATTATGGGCTACCTCAAAATACGCTTCGCCGGAAAGTGTTACCTCACGCGAATTATCGGAAAAAACCTGTGGATATTTTAGTGTGCTTCCGTAATTTAAATAGACCTCAGTGCCGTCTGATAATTGAACCACGGTTCTTGAACCAATAGGAGCAATTATTTCCAATGAATCAACCGAAAGTTCTACAACACTTCTTATTTTTTCCGGTTTTTTTTCATTAGGGTTGAGTATTAAGTATATTGATACCGGTAGTAGTATGATTGCGGCAACTTTTGAAAAGTATGAAATAAAATTGGTCGTCCTTTTTTTAAGTCGGTTTTTCGCTTCAATTTTATTCAAAATATTATCAAATAAAAATGTGAACTTTTCATCATCTTCAGAACTTGAAACTTCAACAAAAGAATTCCAATCCTCAAATCCTATCTCTTTGTTCTCTTCACTTAAGGCCTCATTGTTTATCCAGTTGATTATATTATCCAACTCTTCATCGGAATATTTACCATTTAGGTATTTTTGCAATTGTTCTTTTGTCATATTTAACTCATTGAAAAATCTTTATTTGAATACAGTATAGAAACGACTTTTATACTAATCTGCAAATTTTTTCAGTTAATAGTAATACGCTAAACTGCGAGGAAAGGAGTATATGAATACATGTTTTTTTTTAACTAAGAAATAGCAGGATGAATAATATGCTGGGTACCTGATTGTTATCTATTTTTGATTTTAAAAGGGCTAGGGCATTTGCCATATGCTTTTTTACTGTATTAACCGATATTTTCAATTTTTCTGCTACTTCGGCATGTGTTAATCCTTCTTCACGGCACAAATGAAAAATCTCCTTTTGTCTTGGCGTTAGTTCATTCAATGCTGATTTGACTTTTTCATTTAATTCATTGAAATGGATTTCATCATCTAAGTTAGGGGTATTTTCAATTTGATTCAATGTTTTTAGATAATCCAAATATTTTTTTTCTTTGAGCCTATTACGAAGTAAATTAATTGTTGTATTATAAGCAATTGTAAATAGAAAGGATTCAAATGAGGAGTAGATATTAATTTTTTTTCTTGATTCCCATATTTTTATAAAAACTTCCTGCACTATTTCTTCGGCATCAGCTTCAATTTTTACATATCTTAAGACGAAACTATATAACCTCCTATAGTACCTTTCATATAACAAATAAAATGCTACTTTCTCATCTTTTTGCAGAAGAAGAAGTAGCTCTTTATTTGACTTAGTTATTTTCAATTTATACAACAATTATAAGATTAGAACAAAAAATATATTTGCTCTAATCTAATTATTTACTAATATCATGTTTTGTTATCGGGATATTTTAGTTTATGTTCTCGTTCCATATCAGCTAAGGATTTTGAAGATAGTGAATATAAAGTTAACATGTTCTGTTGCCATTAATATTTTTAAAACTACAATATATTCTTCACCGTTATTTAGAGTAATAATCGCTCCCAAGGGAGATGAACTTGGCATATTATCCTGTACTTTAATTTCCTTTATCGTAAATAACTCATTTTCGGTCCAATCAGTATCATCCATTTTATACAATAAAACAGAAATCTTCAGCTCCATTAGCGGATTTTTATCCATTCGTTTTTTGTAGGTATAAACCAACCAGATGTTATCTGTTTCAGCATTTCGGTTAGTGTATACCACACGGTCAAATTTATCCCAGCCACTTATTATTAATTCCTAACGTTAAACATTTAGAGTTTAAACAAAGATATAAATTTTACGAATCAGTAAATAGTACTTTATTTACAATGGCTTGTATTTTTTTTGCAACTGAACTATCTTGAAAAAATACAACAATGCATGAAGACATTGATTTTCAATGCATTTCGGATACAAAAAATATTAAGATTTGATTTATTCTATATTATTCCATTCTACTACTTCACAAAATGCTTAACCTGTGATATGTTTCTGTCTTTATCTTTTTTGCACTATCAGAACTAAATACAGTTCTGATAATTGTAAAAGGACCAAAATGTTAGAGTATTGCTTTCAACCTTCTCATATCATCTGAAATTTTCTTATCTACTATCTTAGCGTAAACCTGTGTGGTTCTTAATGAGTTATGTCCTAACATTTTTGAAACTGTTTCAATTGGAACGCCGTTACTTAGTGTAATTGTGGTGGCAAAAGTATGTCTTGCTAAGTGAAAAGTCAATTGCTTCTTTATTCCGCAAATATCTGCAACCTCTTTAAGATATCCATTCAATTTTTGATTTGAAATTAACGGAAATATCTTACTTCGGTTAACTGATTTTGGATGATTTTTGTATTTGTTCAGAATATTCAAAGCTTTCGGCAAAAGAGGAATTTTAACTCTGGTGTTTGTCTTTTGGCGGTTAAAAATAATCCAGTATTGATCATCTATTCCCAACGATATTTCATCGAGACCTAAGTTGATGGCATCTATGTATGAAAGACCAGTGTAACAGGCAAAAACAAAAATATCTCTTACTGTTCTTAAACGCTCAATTGCAAATATCTTGTTTTCTATTGCAGTGAGCTCCTTTTTAGTTAAGAATCCTCTTTCACTCTTTATAAAACGCAGTTTGTATGACTCGAATGGATTCTGAATTATCCATCCAAGTTTTTGTCCAAGATTTATTATTTTTCTAAATCGCTCCAGATGTTTCATTACACCGTTGTTTCCTAATAGTTTTTGATGATCCTGAGGTACATAGTTTCTCATAAAAAACTCAAAATCAGTAATAAATTTATAATTGATTTGAACAAGGTAAAGATCAGTCGTTTTAAATTTTTCTTGTAGAAAACGTTCAACATATTTTTTTGTCGTATAATAATTTTTCATTGTCCCCGGAGCGAGCGTACTTGTCTGAGTTTTGTTGTGATATTTCATTAATTCCAGGATTGTGTGATCATCAAAAGAATCGCCAAGGTAAAGAGACTTTATACTTTCAGATGTAATTAGTTGCTTGTTAGCATGTAATTCCCTGTATGCCTCGGTAAGCTGAGCCCGTACCTGTTCCAAGTAACTATTGAATTTCTTTACCTCTAGGCTAGAGCCTTTTAATGTTCCACGATTATTATTCCAATCGTCAACTGCTATAGTTTTTTTTAGTGAAATTTCAGCACGTCTGGTTTCAACAGTAATACGTGCATAAATAATACCTTTGCTTTTATCCTTCTTCCCTGCTCTGAGGATAAATTGGATACCGAAAGTGTGAGTTGTTTTCATATCATACAATTTTTAATGATTTAATCCATTTTAATGTGCTTCAGTTGGGTAACCTATCATTAACTCACCAGACAAGTCTGAAACAGGTCAAGTCCATGTTTTCTAAATGCCAAATTTTCATTGTTATCAACTGAAATACAATTGGTTAATCCTTCCTAGTGAGTTCAAAGGTAAATTAAAAACGAACTCACCGTATAACTCACATTTTTTATGATATTTATTGATTTGTATTAATATGACAAAAAATATAAAAGCCTGTAAATCATATAACTTACAGGCTTTTGGGTTTCTTTGAAATCCCCTTTTGTCGGGGTAGCAGGATTCGAACCTGCGACCCCCTGCTCCCAAAGAAGAAGACTATCTAAATCCATAATACATTAAAAACAATCACTCAAACATAAACCTCTATAATTCAGATATATATTGTTTATCTTACATATTAATGAATTTGTTAAAATATTCAAATTACATATATTTGTGGTTATAGTAGTGGTTATAAATATAAAATATGGCAACAATAAAAATTTTACTTCATCCAACAAATAAAAATAAAGAAGGCAAAAGAGCAATTGTATTAAGACTTACAATTAATAGAATAAAGTACTTTATTGATTTAGGATTTGATATTAAGCTATTTAAAGACCAATTTGAGGGAGGACAAATAAAAACGAACTCCGGGGTAAAAAATCGTAACAAAATTAATGCTTCAATTATTAAGAAATTAAGCGATGCACATGAAGTTTTGCTTGACCTTGACAGGAAGAATTTACCTGTTACACTTGAATCTTTTAAGAAAAGCTTTTTGAAGCAGAAAACAAAAGATTATGTTATTCCCTACTTTGAAAATTATATTTCTGATTTAGAGCTAAAAGGCAAAGCAAACACTGCATCTATCTATACAACTGTAAAAAATTCAATAAAAAAATATAAGCCCAACAAAAATTTGAGGTTTTCAGACATTGATTTAATTTTCCTAAGAAAGTATGAACAATATCTTAATACCAAAGGGATGGCCGGGAATGGAATTAGTGTTTACATGAGAACCTTACGAGCTTTGTATAACAGGGCTATTGGAGAAGAAGTTGCCGACAGAAATCTTTACCCATTTAAAAACACATTTAATCCTAACGGATACAAAATTAGCGAACTCGAAACTAATACCTCAAAACGAGCAATTAGCATTGAAGACATAAAAAAAATTATTGAATTTGAAACAAAAGAATTGACTGCAATTCATGATGCTAAAATGTATTTTGTTTTTAGTTTCTTGGCTCGAGGTATGAATTTTACTGACATTGCTCATCTGAATCAGGAGAATATTAACAACAACCGAATTTATTATTCACGTGCAAAAACAAGAGGAAAACAGAGTACATCGCTGGAAATTTTGCCACAAATGCAGGAAATTTTGGACTATTTTAAAATTCATCCATCAATGGGTGATTATTTGTTTCCAATTCTCGATAGCAAAAAACATAGAACCAAGCAACAACAAAGAGATCGAATAAAAACTGTACTAAGGAGAGTTAATCGAAAATTAAAAGATATAGGAGACGCGCTTGAAATTGAGACACCTCTGTCAACTTATGTAACAAGGCATTCCTGGGCAACGATCCAGAAACACCAAGGTGAACCGGAGGCATTGATAAGCCAAGGATTGTTGCATAACAATGTTCAGATTACCCAGATTTATTTAAAATCATTTGAAGATACACCACTTGATGAAATGAATAAAAGATTAGTATTTAAAATATTTCAATAAGATAGTATCTATTAAATATTTGACATCGAAATTCGTTTAATTTAAATACAATCTGTTCCGAGATATTGCATATATAAAATCTTTACATATCATTTATACTAAAAAAATATGTTACACTCCCCTTCCTTGAAATAATATCCAATGTGAAGTACTTTCTAACTTTTTTATTAAAAAAATCATTAGTAATTAGTTGCATAATAGTCTAATAATTAATAAATTTAATAGAAAACTATCGTGTTTTTTAAATTGACTTTAAGATTCACACAATGACCTTCTCCGAAGAACTAAAGCAAGTAATAAGTATTGCACAATCTTTGGCAAAAGAATTTTCAAATGCTGAATTCTCGCCAGCACATCTCTTAAAAGCATTGCTTCATAAAGAGATTGGATTAACTGACTTATTTCTTTCTCTTGAGCAGGATATCTATTACCTTGAAGAATGGGCTGAGGTAAGAATTGAGTCCTGCCCAAAATCTGGTCATATTCCTGAAAATCCACCTGGTGATAGTCAGGTACAAGCGGTATTTAGAGAAGCTGAACATATTCGTTTAAAACTTTCAAAAAATGAAACAGATCCTATTTCAGTACTTGCAGCACTAAGTACTCCTGGAGTTGGCTTCAATTATGAGCAACTTAAAACCTTTACTCTTACTCAAAAACAAATTATTGATTATCTGATTAAAGACAATGAACTTGAGCAGGCTGTATCGGCGGAAAGAAAAAAAACAGAAGGACAAAAGTCTAAACCCGCACAAAATGCATTACTTAAATATTGCAGCGACAAATGTGAGGAAGCCAGACTTGGAAAGTTGGATCCTGTAGTCAGCCGTGATAATGTAATACGTGAGATTACAGAAATACTGGGAAGACGAAATAAAGCTAATGTGCTGATAATTGGCGATGCAGGAGTTGGAAAAACTTCTCTGGTTAACGGTTTTACTCAAAATGTTGTCGAAGCAAAAGTACCTTTAGCATTAAAGGAAGCAATTATTTTCGAACTTGATTATGGTGCGTTAATAGCTGGGGCATCATATAAAGGAGAAATAGAAGATCGCCTGAAAAATATCATATCTGAAATACAACAATTCGAGAAAGCAATTCTTTTTATCGATGAGCTTCACATGATGCTCGACAGGCAAGGCGGTACCGCGGGAGCAGCAAACCTTTTAAAACCGGAATTATCACGGGGGAATCTTACTATCATTGGTACAACATCAATTGATAATTATACCAAATTTATTGAAACAGACGAAGCATTTAACAGGCAATTTGAATTGGTAAAAGTTGAAGAGCCCGACGAACAAACAGCATTGAGAATGCTCAAAAAAACTATTCCGAAATATGAAGAACATCACAAACTGAAAGTAAGTGAAGATATAATAAATGAAGCGATTCGTTTGTCGAAACGATTTCTAAAAGAGCGTTTCCTGCCAGAATCAGCCATTGATTTAATTGACCATACAATGGCTGGAGTACGTTTAATGGCCGATATTTCATTGGAAAAAATTGAAAGTTTAAGAAATGAACTTGAAGAGATTAACAATGATAAGGATGAGCATCTTGCTGGATTGCAATGGTTTCACTCAGACCTGAAAAATCAGATTTCACCAATTCTTTTTGCAAAACTCGATGAAGATGAAGACGGACAGCAATTTAACTCAGAAAATGAGATTTATGATTACTGTCAAAAGATACTAAACAATCTGGAAGAAATCGCTAGGAAAAAAATAGAAGCATTAAAAAAATCAGATATCGGTGCTATTGTTTCAGGCCGAACAGGAATACCGTTGGGAAAGATTCAATCCCGTGAACGTGAGAGGCTAATGTCGATAGAAGAACACCTTCGAAAAAGAGTAATTGGCCAGGATCATGCTCTTAAAAGTGTTTCAGAGGCTATTCTCGAATCACGTTCAGGATTAAAAAAATCAGGACAACCGATGGCTTCATTCTTCTTTTTAGGCCCAACCGGTACTGGAAAGACTGAACTTGCAAAATCACTTTCAGAATTCCTTTTCCAAGATGAATCATTTCTTATTCGGTTCGACATGTCTGAATTCAAAGAAGAACACTCTGCAGCCTTACTTTATGGAGCACCTCCAGGGTATGTGGGTTATGAAGAAGGAGGATTGTTGGTAAATAAAATAAGGCAAAAACCCTACTCTATTGTTTTGTTTGATGAAATTGAAAAGGCACATTCTTCGGTTTTCGATATCTTCCTACAAATTCTGGATGAAGGGAAATTGCACGACCGTCTTGGGAAAGAAGGTGATTTTTCAAATGCACTCATACTTTTTACATCGAATATTGGAAGCGATTTTATTGTTGAATCCTTCAACAAAGGAGAAATTCCGCCGTCGGATACTTTAATGGAAATTATGAGTAACCGTTTCAGACCGGAGTTTTTGGGGCGACTTACCGAAATTGTTCCTTTTGCGCCAATTAGCGAAGAGAATGTTGCCAAGATATTTGATATCCATATGAAAAATTTATTTAAGCTTTTAGATGAAAAAGGTATTAAACTTGAAATTGAAAGTCCTGCTAAAGAAAAATTAGCACAATCTGGTTATACACCCAAATATGGGGCACGACCAATTATTGGTGTTATACGAAACAAACTCAGACGTCCACTATCTCAAATGATAATTGCAGATAAAATTAAAAGAGGCTCTGTTATCCTACTTTCATTAGATGAAAATGAAGAAGTGGTTTGGAACATTAATTAACGTACTGAAAAATAAGCATAATAAAAGAATATTAATACAAAAGAAATATAATATGCAGACTTACGGATTTGGTGGAACTGAAGTTCCAAACGAAGCAAATGAAGCTATAAGTGAGATTGCACAAAACCGCACTCTTATTGCACAAAAGCTTACTGATGATGCTCCTTTTAGTCCTGATATAGTAGAAGGACTTACCTCTATTGACGATGTTTTCAACCACTTTTCTCCAACAGTTGATGTTGAATTTCAGGATTCTGATGGGAATAGTAAGGAAGAGCAACTTTCATTTACCGGATTGGCTGATTTTGGGATAAAAGGAATAACAGCTCAAAGTAGATTTTTAAAAGATTTGACCAATCAAAAAGAGCAGTTTATTAAAATAGTTAAACAGCTTAAAAGCAACAAACTTTTAAGAAAAGCTATTGAAAATCCCGAAACAAAAGATGCAATGTTAAACTCTATTTATGCTTTAGCAAAAGAAATTGAACAAGCCTAAATTAATCTTTAAATCTAAGTAAATGGCACAACAGGAACAACAAAATCAGAATATAGATCATTTTCAGGAAAAAGTTCTTGAAAAAGTTGAACAGGTTGAACAACCACAGGAATTACTAAAACAAAGTTTGGGACAACTCTCAAAAGTTGGTGGATTTGATTTACTGGAAGCGGTAATAGATGGTGCTCAAAATTTAAATCCGGAACGAAAAGCCCGAAAAAAAATATTCCTTACCGAATCATCAAAAAAAGATGAACGCGATACGTTAAAAAATACTTTAAACCTTTGGGCAGCTGTACTTTCCTCGTCAGAAAAAGTAATGGAAATGGTAGATAAATGTGAACAAAATGTACAGTTAGTTGAAGAAACGCTTACAAAAAATCTATCTTCAGCAATTGATGCCACCAGAGAATTAGAAAAATCGTACCGAGCAGTTGCACTATTTTTTAAAAATACTGAAAGCGATAAAATAAAAAATGTTTCATTTTTAAATGCCGATCCCGAACAGCTAAAAGATTTGGATGATACGCGTTTTATAGATGCAGTCAGAGATGAACTTGTTCAAAAATACGACAGACTTGATTTGCGTGAAAACTATAGCTTACTGGTATTGCCAGGCTATTTAGGATCGAACAAAGTGGTGGAAAAATGGGCCAAAATTGCCAATGAAAATAAAGTAATGCTGGTGACTGATTTTGAGCATTTGGACACCCCTGATGATGTTATGGAAATGTTTGAATCTGCAAACCTTACTAGTGGAGATATTTATAAGTCAAATGTATTAATGGCTTGTAATTATCTTGTTGGCCGCGATAAGTTTAAAGAAGTTGGAGAAGAGGATGTTCTTTTTATTCCTCCTTCTTCTGCACTAGCAGGTAATATATATAAAACATTAATGTCACAGGTGGCTGCTGGCAAAAAACACGGAAGCCTAAGTGAAGTTGACGGCGTTTGTTTTAATCTTAAAAAAAGTGAAATTGCAAACCTCGAGAAGCTTGGATTAATACCCATGGTAAACGAATATGGGAAAGTTATGGCTTTTTCAGCAAAAACGCTTTTTAATGGTGACAACCTTGGATTACAAACCTATTCGGTAGTAAGAGTTTTTGACTATGTAACAAAAGTCCTTATGGATTTTCTGAACCGCAGGGCTTTTGAAAACTTTAATGCAAAAACAAAAAAAGAAATTCAAGGACAAATCCTTCGATTTTTAGACAGCATAACAGGTCCTGGTAAACTAATTGAGAAATTTCACATTAAACGTTTTGAACAGGATAAAAACCAGAAAGATAGAATTTACTTAGACATTCATATGACACCATATTTCCCTGCCAAAAGTTTTATGATAAAAATGGATGGCCAAAAAGGAGATGATGGTAATGAATGGGATACTGATTACGAACAAACCTAATTGTTCATGCACTAATTACATTAGAGTTTCTAATGATTGCGTTTCAAAATTATTAAGTTATTATAAATTTATAATTATGTCATTTAAGGCAATTTTAAAAGTTGACGGTGATGAATACCGAGTATTAAGCTGCAATTACAGCTTGCATCAAGACATCGATAACACGGGAAGACCTTCTTCTGTAACACGAGGTGGTGTCGTAAACATTGTGATTGAATCCACTGATGATACAAGTTTTTTTGAATGGATGTGTGACAGTTATATGAAAAAAGACGTAACTGTAACATTTAATAAACGAGATGAAGATTCCAAAATGAAAGAACTTGAAGTTACCGAGGCTTATTTGATTAGTTACGAAGAGTCTTTCGACGATGCAGGTTCTGGAGCAATGATTCAATCGCTCACCTTGTCAGCAAAGAATATTAAAATGGGTGAAGCCGAACATGAAAATGAGTGGGCGATTTAGATTCCCAATAATTGATTTACTGATAGCACTTTAGTTGAATACAAAAGTATTCAAGATGTTTAGTTGCTCCTTTGAATTCTATTCGAACAAGTAATTGTAAGATATGTCTTTAACAGCCAGATTACATATTGAAGGACACAGTGAAGAACAAAAAGGAATAAAGATCTTATCATGTGATTTTAGTTTTTCACAAGATACTGACAATAAAGGTAGAATAGCTTCCGATATTAGGGTAGGAACCATAAATCTTGTGTTACCAGGTGTAAATGATACCGAAATTATTCAATGGATGCTAGGAAAAGACATCAGAAAAAAAGGAAAGATTTCCTATTCAGGCGTGATTGCTACAGGGCCTCATAAATCTATCGAATTTGAAGATGCTGTTCTAGTAAATTATAGCGAATCTTTCTCTGATCAGGCTGACGTGATAATTCAACTGAGTATCTCGTCCAGAAAAATTACTATTAGTGGAATAACACACGAAACTCAATGGGATCCTGGAGACGGGGAAGAATAATATTAATTAATTTATAATGTCGGTACTTTCAAAAATATTTGTATTAATAAACAGAAAATCATTAAAGAGTTTTCAAAGTATATCCATTAATGAGAATCTTTATGGAATAGATAGTCTTGAGATTATCTGCAGGTATGATGCTTTGGAAGAATTAGATGGTTTTTTGATTGAAAAAACCAAAGATTATCTTGGATTACCCGTTGTTATTCAAACAAAAATTAAAGTCAAAGGTGTCGAAAAAGATGGAATTACATTCCAGGGATATATAACTGAAATACAAGGCTCGAGAGGGGGTATGTCTGATTATGATCAAATTATTATTTCGGGAGGAAGTAAAGAAATAATTCTTAACCGAAAGCCTACGAACAGAGCTTTCCTTGATAAAACGCTTGATGAGATCGTAAAAGAGGTATTAAAAGATTATGATTTAAGATCTAAAATCAAATCGAAAAATAAATTACGATTTCCATATATTGTGCAATATGAAGAAAGTGATCTTGAATTTCTGAAACGATTATCAATAAGATATGGAGAATGGTTCTTTTTTGATGGTGAGGAAATTATATTTGGAGAAATGCCTGTAGTTGAAAGGTCATTAACCATTGGATACAATTTAAACGATTTTAATTATGAGCTTCGCGTATCACCAGTTAATTTTAGCCTATTTTCTATTGACAATCTAAAAATTAAAGATGTACATAAATACAAATCTGGAAGTAGTAAAGTTGAGGCTAATCTGAACATATATGGAAAACACGCACTCAATATGTCAAAAAAGGTCTATTCTCTTGAAGGAAAGGACTATTATGAACATTTAAATGTTGATGAATCAGAATATAAAAAGGGACTGGATCACGTTGGCGAAATTCAGGAAACCGCTGATGCCGTAAATTTAACTGATATTTCAGGCTCTTCAATAAACGGTTTTTTATCGGCAGGAAATCAAGTGAAAATAAATTGCCTAAAACAAGATGGTAAAGGAAGAATGGATTACGGGAAATACTTGATTACTTCTGTACAACATACATTGGATAATACCTTAGCTTACCAAAATAGTTTTTCTGCAATTCCTGCTGAAACGGCTATTCCGGAAAATACCGATCCTTATTTTGTAAAAACAACGTCCAATCAATTGGGTATGATAGCAGATAATAAGGATCCTAAAAAGCTTGGACGGGTAAGAATAACGTTTTGGTGGATGGGAAGCGATAAAATCATGACACCCTGGGTTAAAGTATTAACACCATATACACTTTCTAATAGAGGAATTTATTTTGTCCCCTCTCTGTATACGAGGGTTTTAGTTGGATTTGAAGATGGAGACGTAGAAAAACCTTACTGCCTTGGGAATTTATTCGATGAGAATACTTGTCCTGACCCAGAATGGACTGGTAACGCAAATGATCATGATGCAAAAATTCATGCCATTCGAACTGCAAGTGGACAAACCATTGAATTTCACGATTCAGACGGAGCTGAAAAAATAAAGATTTACGATGCAAAAAGTAATAAATACGAAGTAATTTTTGATACAGGTAAAGAAGAAATTCAACTAAAATCTACCGGGAAAATAAGCTTGGAGGCCAAAGAAATTGAAATAACGGCTGAAAACGGATTGAAACTAAAAGCTGGTAATATTGATGAATCAGCAACCAATATTAAAATTAATGGCGATTCCAAAATTGGAATCGAGGCCACCGATATTGGAATAAGCGCAAATGCATCATTAAAGGCAGAAGGTAGTGCAAATGCCGAAGTGTCATCAAGTGGAGTTACAGCTGTAAAAGGAAGTATGGTTCAAATTAATTAAATATAATAGCAATGTCACAACCTGCAGCACGTGTTGGCGATATGCACACTTGTCCGATGGTAACGCCAGGCATACCACCCGTACCACATGTAGGTGGCCCGATTTTGCCTCCTGGTTGTCCGACGGTTTTAATAGGTGGAGTACCGGCTGCCAGGGTAGGTGATATGGCAACCTGTGTTGGCCCTCCCGACAGTATCGTTAAAGGTTCAGCTACAGTAATGATCGGCGGAATGCCAGCTGCTCGAGTTGGAGATATGACTACACATGGCGGGACAATAACTGTGGGTTGTCCGACTGTTATTATAGGGGGGTAAATTATCAATAGAAAATGATAAAATTGTTTTTTAACAATGATTTTAACAATAAAATATTTATTAAATTTTTAAATTACTGGTTTCGTCAATATTGATAGCATAGTACAATATTTGCTGTGAATCGATTTTCTTTTTGACTACTAATAAGCTTTGCAGAAACCTTTTAGTTTATGTATATAAAGTATTTTTCAAACTTGGCTACAAGTTGACTTTAACGTTAATAATTTTATTATGAGTTTTCATCACTATTTAAATAATATGCAATTACTCTATCTGGAAGGAGTACAATCCAATTTTCATCCTGATTTATTAAAGAAAATTGGTGGCAGTATGGTTCTTGCGGCAAAAGATGCCCAACATGTTCGTATCGAAAAAGATAAATATTTAGGTTTTATTGACGCTCAACGTTCATTAAACGAACGATACAATGAAGCTCGAAGAAAATGGAAATTTCATCAAACTGCAATTATAAAATTAATTGAAAAGGGAGAAACACCAAGTAAAGCTATTTATATATATTTAGGAAGGTTTCAGAGTAAACCTCATACTGATAATATGTTAAAGAGTTTACTATCAAAACAAATGCTAGATGATGGAAGTGTTTATAGTTCATGGATGGTTCCGACAATTAAATTCAGGCGTTATTGGAATAAGGGAAGTAGGATAATGTCAGATACATTTGGAGCAATAACTACAATTAGTGTACTATTTTTTACTGCTGAAGATTGGACAAAAGCTACCCCTGAAGAATGGAATCATGCATTGAATGCGGGTGAGATTGGAATTTTAGTAGGAAATCTTGCTGGTGCCCATGCTGATGCAGGGAAGTTAAAAACAGATATGAATTACAATGCTAGTAGACCAACCAGATAGTTTTTAATGTAATTCTCAATTTGTAGTTTTCTTAATGACTATAAAAATAAAGTAATTATAGGTTGAATTTTAATTATGTAACATTTTAATTTAGGCTGATAACTTTATTATTGAATCAAAACCAATTCTAACAAAATATAATAGTTAGTAAAGCTCGTAAAAATTAATTCAATTTGGTATGACCAAAAAAGAGTTAAATATTTATGGTACTTTTTACTATAAAATTCTTTACAAATATTTTTTTTACTTATAACGAAAACAATGATAGAAAGACCTATAAACGACATTGAAAAGGTGCGGTGGTATAGAGAGTTAGTAATCAATAAAGGATATAAATGGTTTGATAAAGATGGTGAATTAAATATCATAGGATTAAGGGGTTATGATATTATGATAGGACAACATAGTAATAAACCTATTTATAATAAAAAAGGCAAATTTAAAGGTCGTTTGTATGATGATACCATTGCATTTATTTGGAAAGATACAAAATGGAATATTAAAGAATTTGAAGCAACAACAGATCCTGGAGTGGTTCATAGACCCAAACATCCTAAAAGTATTATTGCAACCTTACGTACTGGTCAATACTTTTATATTAAAGGAACACATCATAAAATAGAAGGGGCTGCAAATCCAGCTATTTATAAGAAGGGCAATATTGCAATTTATATAAGCTATTTAAAAGACCTATATAAAAAGAAAAATCCAAAAGAATTATTTAAACATTTACGTATAATTTGGGGTATTCCTCAAAAAATGAGTGTAAGAAAATATATTAAAAAAAATGCGGGTGTTAAATTTCTAGCATTGAAAGACATACCAGACAAATATAAATATAACAAAAAAATAGATGTTTGGAGGGATTTTAATCAAAATGGCATTATTGATGAAGAAGAAAAAAAAGATATACATAAAGGAACGGCGTTAAATATTCACTGGGGAGTTCCTGGGAGAACAAGTGGATATGTTGGTGATTACTCAGAGGGATGTCAGGTGATTAACATGATACCATATACAGAAATAATGGGAAAGGAATTTGAGATTAAACTTAAACTTGAACAAAAGTATGATCAGAAATTTAACAAATACATGAAAAATATTGGAAAGAACGGTATAATTGGTGAGAATAAATTGTTTAGATGGAGAACTCAACTAATTGAAAAATTTATTAAGAATAATAATGTAGATATACCTCCACATATTATAAGGATTTATGAAAGTTGGAAAGAAAAAGTGCTACGTAAAACAAAAAGAGAAAAAAATTTCGAATTTAATAAAGAAAGAAATAAATGGTATAAAAGTATGAAAGCTCAAAGGCAAACTCGTTTTAAAAAAGAAATAACATCTTTATTTGAAAAAAGTAAAAGAGAAAGGTTTAGTTATGTCTTAATTGATCTTAGTATATAATGACTCAATTTTATAAGCAATCGAAAAATATTAGTTTCCAAATCTTCTTTTAGTATAAATGAATTACAGTTGTTCCAAATGGAGAGTCCTGTTTTGTGCCATGACCGCTATCTTCGTCAAGTTTATCATTTAACGTTTGAAATTTTGAAAATCCTGCATTAAATACCCGCTTAAAATCTTTTTCATTTTTTTCGTTCAGTAATTTTTGATTCATCATTCGGGCTAATCTCCTACACAATTCATGATGCTGGTCTTCATGGTACCTGAGAGCTTTATAAAAACGGTCCCATTCTTTTTTTTCTTTTTCTGGTCGATTAGTATAATTTGCCCAAACAGGCATTTTCATAGTCAAAGAAAGTGTTATAATAAAATTCTCAATTCTATTATTCTGAATAACTGGAATCGAATAATTCAGACTCCATGAAGCTGAACCAGCTTCCGACAGATGATTTATTTTTTTTGCAACATCATTCAGCGTTTTTTCTTCTATACGATGCCCTTTTTCTGCTGTAACTGCTCCAACAGGAATAATTTTCAAAGTCATAACAAAAAAATTTTGGTTAAACACAAACTGTAATTATTGTTTATAGTAACAAATCAAATTGTTTAAGGTAAGCCAACTGCCATATTTTTATATCTGTCTCTAACTGTAATATCAAATTTAATTTCAGCGTTTATGCCTGGATTTTTATATACAAATAACATTTTACCTATTGCCTTCCAGCAGATATCTAAACTCTGTGTAAACAAAGGTATTTCATGATAAATAATCTTAGGGCGTATTTCCATTGGAGCAATAGACAATAAAGGAGGAATCACAACCATAACCCCGGGACAAATCATATCCGGATTCTGATGTTTATTTCGTATAGCGTTGTCCTCGGAAGCAAAATATAAATTTGGCCAACAAAGGATTCTATTTTTTCTTGCAATTTTATATAAATAATCTCCTGTTTTAACAACACGTTTTTTTTGCCTGAACATGATTGCAATTATATTAATGTAATTTCATCTGACCTTGTTATAAATTTATTTTCCCATGATTCTGTTTTTTAGATAAATTACTTCTTTGTTTATGGTCAGAAAATATGAAAAATAACTGCTCTGGAATTAATTTTAAGTTACGATAAATCAACCAAATTTCCAATTATAAAACACCAAACAACTCCATTCTAAATAAAAACAACAATCTACTTAACATATTGAAATTCAATAAATAATATATTGTGTTTTATATTTTTTTTATGTAAATTGTATATAGAGTCAACTAATCTTTCTGTTATGAGAACTTCCATTATTTCCGTATCATTTTTTACGCTTTTTATTTTATTAGTTACTATGAGTTATGGGCAACACAACTATGCTTCTGATGTCCGTTTAACATACTCTGACGAACAAAAATTATTTGTCAATTATGACATTGTTGTTAATGACGGAACAGAGTATTTTTATGTGTTTCTTGATATTTCCTATGGAGATGAAACAATAACACCTAGTGCAAACAATTTGTATGGTGATTACGGACATGCAATATCTCCTGGAAACAAAATTATTTTTTGGAATTATTCAGATGAGTTTAAAGAGGATATTACGAAAGTTAAGGTTAATGTTTTTGCTTACGCGGAAAAGGAACCTAAGGCAATTTTTAAATCTTCTCCTCAAAACGGCAATTATTACGCCCCTTGTGAAATAAACTTTACTAATCTTTCAGAAAACGGTAATAAATATGAGTGGAATTTTGGGGATGTAAATTCAGGGATTGAAAATAACTCATTCGAGGAAAATCCTTCACATACGTTCAAAAATGGAGGAAGGTACACCATAACACTTAAAACATTTAATACCGATATTAACCTTGAAAGCACTTTTAATGAAACCATAGTAGTAAAAGAATATGAACCAACAATTGCTGATTTTAAAATTATAGGATTTGAGAATTTAAAAAAGCAGTCTGTTCCACTTAATGTCGAATTTAAAAATCTATCTGAAAATGCTGACAAATACAATTGGGATTTTGGCGATCCAAATTCAGGACGAAATAAAAATACTTCGACAGACACAGATCCTTCACACCGATATAAAAATCCGGGACAATATCAGATCGAATTAACTGCCAAAAGTACATTCAGCGGATTATCCTCAAAAAAAACAATCGAAGTTGTTCTACCAGGTAAACCCTCTAAAATTGATTCTCAATCTCAGAGTAGCAGTTCCGCAGAATATGACAAACACAAAAAAATGAAAACTATTTGGCTTGCTTCTGCTATTACTACTTTTTCAGTAGGGGGAGGAATATTCTTAAAATCAAATAGTTTACATAACGATTATAAATCGTCAACAAGTGATGCTGCAGATATAAGAAACAAATATGAAACTCTTGATAAAGTTTATCCTGTGGTTTGGGGAACGACAGTTGTTTGTGGTGTTATGACGATAATTCATGCAAAAAAACAATCAGAGGCTAAATCTAAACTTAGTATTCAGACTTACCCTGTCCAAAACGGCGGAATTTTAACTCTTACTTATAATTTTTAGAATTTGAGATTTTCACAAAGAAGTCAAGATGAAAAGATTATTAAAATATACTTTGGGAATACTAACTTTTTTTCTATTATGTACTTGTCAAAAAGACGATCCTACCAATCCTTTTGACCCGGATACGCCTAAATCAATTTGGACACCGACAAATTTTACTGCAACACAAAATAATAATTCAGTTAATTTAACCTGGGTTCAGAATGAAAAAAATATTGATGGTTTCAAAATAGACCGTAAAGTAGGAAGTCAGGATTGGAACAATGTTAAAACACTTCAAAAAACAGCAACTTCCTGGACAGATAATAATTTAACCGGAGGTGAAAGACATCAATATCGATTGTATGCCTATGCCGGAGACAATCACAGCAACGAAGTTACTATAGAAATTACACCCCTAATTACGGCAACTGTAAATATTTTACCGGCAACCAATATAGAACCAAATTCAGCAACCATAAACGGGAATGTAAATGCCAATGGCTCTTCTACAACTGTAACTTTTTTATATAAATCAGGCTCTTCGTCAGACTGGATTTCAGTAGATGCAAATCCAAAAACAGTTACTGGAAATACTCAAACAACAGTTAAAGCTGATTTATCGGAACTCTCACCCGGTGAAGAATATACATTTAAAATCAAAGCAACAAATTCATCCGGAGAATTAACAAGTGGAGAACTTACTTTTAATACAAGCTGTAATCCACCAACTGCAAGTCTATCTGAAACCACCAATTTGGAACAAACTTCGGTTACACTAAACGGAAAAGTCAGTGCTAACGGAGCATCAACTCAAGTAAAATTTGAATATGGTGAAACCACAAACTATGGCACTTCTGTTGCTGCAAGCCCTGAAACAGTTACTGAGAATAATGAAGATGTAAGCGTGACACTAACAAATTTAAACCCGGATACCAAATATTATTACAAAATAGTGGCAACAAATTGTGGTGGAACTGTCGAAAAAGAATCAAGTTTTACTACTGTGACTGATTGCGTACAGCCAACAATAGGAACACTTTCAACATCTGATATTACAGTTAATTCAGTTACACTTAAGGGACAGGTAAATCCAAATGGGAAATCAACAACTGTTATTTTTGAATATGGCACTACTACAAATTATGGAAAAACAGTAACTGCATCAAACTCTCCTATTTCAGGAACAAGCTTAACAAATGTGAATGCTTCTGTTTCCGGGTTACAATCGTGCACAAAATATTATTTCAGAATAAAAGCAGAAAATTGTGGCGGTACTGCAACTTCTTCAAGTTCAAGTTTCACAACAACGGGAATTGAACCAACTGCAACTACTTTGGCAGCAACGAATATAACCCAAAATTCTGCAACACTAAACGCACAGGTAAATGCAAACGGAAGCCCCACTACTGTTACCTTTGTGTATGAGTCAAGTTTGTGGATGCCCGGGGATCCTATCAATACAATAGAAGCCACACCATCTACTGTAACCGGTACAAATACTGTAGATGTAAGTGCAGATATTACAGGATTATATGCAGGCCTTTTATATCGTTATTATGTAGTAGCGGAAAATTGTGATGGAAGAATAACCGGCTTCAATAAGGATTTCACAACTACTGAAGCAACTTCAGGAACATTTACTGATTCAAGAGACAACAGAACATATAAATGGGTAAAAATTGGAGAACAGATATGGATGGCTGAAAATCTAGCCTATGAAGGATGGCCTTACAATCAAGAAGAAAATAATAGAGAAATTTATGGCTCTTTATATAACGACCCTGATGATTGGCCCTATGGGCCAAAATGTCCGGAGGGATGGCATGTGCCAACAGATAATGAATGGAAAGAGCTTGAAACTACAATCGGATTAAGTTCTGGAGAGTTAGATAATACTGGTTGGAGAGGAACAAATGAAGGAGCTAAATTAAAAGCAGTTAGTGGGTGGGATAATAATGGCAATGGAACAGACGATTATAAATTTACAGCACTTCCAGCAGGTTATCATAATAAATTTTTTGAATTTCTGGGACTTGGAACATCTACCTCTTGGTGGACTGCCACTTTATATTCGTCATGGGATTATAACAGTTATTACATACGCAGTTTAAAATCAGATTCAAACATGATAAATCGTACTACTGCTGAAGATTATTATGGTTTCAGTATTCGTTGTGTTAAGGACTAATTTGTTTTAATCGATATAAAATAAATCAAAATGAAATCTTTATTTAAATATATATTTTTAGGGATATTAATTCTTTTCGTATTAAGTACTTGTCAAAAAGACGATCCTACCAATCCTTTCGACCCGGATACGCCTAAATCGATATGGACACCAACAAATTTTACTGCAACACAAAATAATAATTCAGTTAATTTAACCTGGGTTCAGAATGAAAAAAATATTGACGGTTTCAAAATAGACCGTAAAGTAGGAAGCCAGGATTGGAACAATGTTGCCACACTTGGGAAAACATCTACTTCATGGACAGATAATAATTTAACCGGAGGTGAAAGACATCAATATCGATTGTATGCCTATGCCGGAGACAATCACAGCAACGAAGTTACTGCAGAAATTACACCTCTAATTACGGCGACAGTCAATATTTTACCGGCAACCAATATAGAACCAAATTCAGCGACCATAAACGGGAATGTGAATGCAAATGGTTCTTCTACAACTGTAACTTTTTTATATAAATCAGGCTCTTCGTCAGACTGGATTTCAGTGGATGCAAATCCAAAAGCTGTTACAGGAAATACACAAACAGCAGTTAAAGCTGATTTATCGGAACTCACACCTGGTGAAGAATATACATTTAAAATCAAAGCAACAAATTCATCCGGAGAAGTAACAAGTGGAGAACTTACTTTTAATACAAGCTGTAATCCACCAACTGCAAGTCTATCTGAAACCACCAATTTGGAACAAACTTCGGTTACACTAAACGGAAAAGTCAGTGCTAACGGAGCATCAACTCAAGTAAAATTTGAATATGGTGAAACCACAAACTATGGCACTTCTGTTGCTGCAAGCCCTGAAACAGTTACTGAGAATAATGAAGATGTAAGCGTGACACTAACAAATTTAAACCCGGATACCAAATATTATTACAAAATAGTGGCAACAAATTGTGGTGGAACTGTCGAAAAAGAATCAAGTTTTACTACTGTGACTGATTGCGTACAGCCAACAATAGGAACACTTTCAACATCTGATATTACAGTTAATTCAGTTACACTTAAGGGACAGGTAAATCCAAATGGGAAATCAACAACTGTTATTTTTGAATATGGCACTACTACAAATTATGGAAAAACAGTAACTGCATCAAACTCTCCTATTTCAGGAACAAGCTTAACAAATGTGAATGCTTCTGTTTCCGGGTTACAATCGTGCACAAAATATTATTTCAGAATAAAAGCAGAAAATTGTGGCGGTACTACAACCAGTTCTGGTGAAAGTTTTAATATTCCAGGAATGAAACCTGAGACAAGTGTGGAAGAAGCATCTATAATCACATATAACTCTGCTATTCTTAATGGATTTGTGAATCCGAATGGTAATTTAACTACAGTTATTTTTGAATATGGTACAACAACCAGTTACGGAAAAACTGTAACTGCCAATACTTCTCCAATTAATGGTACTGATACAAGATATGTAAGTGCTTCAGTAAGTGGATTACAATCCTGTACAAAATATTATTTCAGAATTAAAGCAGAAAATTGTGGTGGCACAACAACCAGTTCCAATACGAATTTTACAACTTCAGGAATTGAACCAACTGCAACTACTTTGGCAGCAACTAATATTACAAATAATTCTGCAACATTAAACGCACAGGTAAATGCAAATGGGAGCCCTACTACTGTTACCTTCGAATGTGCTGATCAATTTCTTCCTTACCAAACTTATACTGCGACACCTTCTACCGTTACTGGCACAAATAATGTAAATGTTACTGTAAATGTTACAGGATTATCTCCAGGTATTACATATAACTTTTATGTAGTAGCAGAAAATTGTGCCGGTACCACTTCAGGCGATAGAATGAGTTTTACTCCTGTTGGTTATCCTACAAACGGATTAATTTCATATTTTAATTTTGATAATAACATTGAAGATCAATATGGAAATACACCCTGGATAGGTGCAATTAAAACTTATACAACTGGAGTATCTGGTGAGGCAGTAGAATTTAATGGAACAAGTTCATATATTGCCTACGATCGAAAATCATTTAAGAATGGTAACAACATAAGTGTGGCATTATGGTTTAAAAAACCAAATACCTCAGAATCGCTAAAATATTTCATAACATGCAGTGATTTTGGAGTTTGGACACAAACCGGCAAAGCTGGTCTGGCAATATCGACACCAACCACAAGCAGTGCTAGTGGAGTAATAACATCAAATGTATGGACTCATTTTGTAGGAACTTATGATGGAACCAATATTAAAGTCTATATCAATGGAGTTTTAAAAGAAACAAAATATCATCCAGGGAATATTTCAGATCCAGATAGATTGCTATTTTTGGGAACTTTTAACAATTCTTATTGGGCTGGAAGCATTGATGATTTATTTATCTACAATAAGGTTTTAACGCCAACAGAAGTCTCTCAATTATATAATTATCATTAGAAACTATTTATTAATAAAAATTTCAAGCTTTTAACAATAAAACATTCAGATTAATTTTATAATAATTCTGAAATATATATAAAAGATATATTCTGAAAATTTTCATTTAATAAATGTGCTATTCAATTTAGGAAATTAAACTATTCTTACTTATTTTTAGTAAGTAAAAAAAATCAAAATGAATGTGACAAGCCTAGCAATAAAATTTGGGACCTTAGTGTTGGGACTTGGAATTTTTTTCGTTTTGTTTAAAAAAATTAAAAAACTAAAAAAATTTGGTCTTTCAGGATTACTTTATGTTCTTTCAATTGGTATTTTGCTCTCAATTCCCATCTTATTTCTCCTAATACATTCTGCCAATGAAATGCTTTTGCTGATTTATTATCAAACAATAATAGTAATTATTGGTATTCTTCATGTTCGTTTTTCTGAGAAACTGGTACCCTACATAAAAGACCTAAGATTTGGTATTCTTTTCATTTTTATTTTATGCATTCTTATTTTTGGATATTTAATTTCCAATTTGACCTTTGAATTACAAGCAATATCTTCCTCTGTTAAAGCAGTATGGCATTTATCTTTGTTATGGTTTTTGGTGCCAATTCTTATTAATTTGACAATTCAAAAACTATTAGAAGTTCCACCTAAGGAGTTTAAAAAATGGAAATATCCTTTAAATATTACTATACATGATCCTACTGACGAAGAAATGGCCAATCCTGTTGTTATCAGTTTTGTCTTTCAAAAAAATACATCAAATAATAACTTCACTACTTTTCGAGCCAAGGCACCTGTGGGAATGGCTTTAGGAAGACTTTTTTATTTTTTCATTAATGATTATAATGAAAGTAATCCAGAAGATATGATTTCTTTCACAGATGAGAATGATGCGCCTGAATATTGGTTTTTCTTTAAAATAAAAAATAAATTTTTCAATTGGAAGGAAGCATTGGATCCTGATGAATCTATTTATAACAGCAACATTAAAGAAAATGATGTTTTAATATGCAAGAGAGTTAAATAATTTTAAAAATCCGGGATAATGAAGCCATTAAATAAAAGAGAGAGAAACAAGGCGTTTTTTAAAGTAGTAGGATTATTTCTTATAAGTTTTGTAATAGCGATCTTTTTAGGATTTACAACAATGAATATTCCCAAGTTATCGGATAGCAATACGAAAGGGGAATTAGAAAAAATAAAACAGCATTTAAAATTTCAGGAAGAAGTGTTTGCACCTAATGTTGGTGAGGTAAAAGTTATGCTTTCCAGAATTCCAAATTACAAAGAAGAAGGTCAAAATATTGAAGTGCTAAACCAGGATATTGGATCCTTATTGAGTCAAACAAAAAACCAGGTAACAGATGATGAGACATGGGAAACACAAATGTATAATAATGTTGTTGAGGTACTTTCAGAACTTCAAATCGCCTATAATGAAAAAATAAAGATGATGGATGAATTAGGGGATTCGGATGAAATCAGCAAAGAACTTCAGGACTGTATTAACGAACGTAACCGTTTGCAATCCCAAGTGAATTTGCTTCAGTCAAGAGGTGGCGAGAACAGCAGCGATTCAAACAGCCAAGAACTCCAGGAAAACCTAAATGATCTACAACAGAAGCTTAATCAGTGTAACCTTGAAAACCGTGCGTTAAAACAGGAAATTGAAAAAATTAGGAACCGTTAATATTTTTTTAAATAAACCGCCAAATGAATAACAGTAAATTTATTGAAGATAAATATTTAGCTTACCATAGGGATCAGTTTTAATTAATAAAGCACTTCGATTGCCCTCAGTTAATTGTGTACCGGAAATTAGATATCCCCCGTCACTAGTATTTAGTAAATCCATTACAAATTGATCGCCTGGTAATTTAATAGCCTCATATCTTAATAAATTGCTCCCTGTTTTATCTGTCCAAAACAATGAAATGTCATAATCAAATCCATTATATCCGTGGGAAGCAATTACATATCCTTCTTTATTTTTAATCATTTTAGGATTATACAACAATATATCCTTCTTTTGAATTGAACATGGTAACATTGTTGAACACTCTGTTGGTCCTCCTTCACTGTCAACTATAGCCAAACTAATTTCATAAATATTTTTGTTTTCTGTTCCTTCTTTTGCTCTTAATATAGCATATCCATCATCATATGATTCTTCAATATCAAATCCAAGAATATTCATCTCGGAACCAATCAGGTGCATTACACCATGTCCGTTTCTATCAATTTTGCCAAAAAGTATAAGCAACGGAGAATTTATTTCATCCTGATAGTATCCAGTTAAAGCAAAACCTCCATCTTTGGTTGAAATCATATCAGATACTAGTTTAACCCCTACATATTTGAAAGTTCTGTCAACCAAAGGAATATTCCGTCCAGATTTATCTGTTTTCTGAAAATAAATATCAATAGGGTATTTATCGTCAATTATATTAGCTATAATTCCAATATCATCAATTAAACTCATTCTTAGTTTTGGTTGAGCGAAATCGGTTTTAAAATTTTTGTTTTCCTGAAATAAAATTGGTATTTCTTCATTAAAATCTGCTGATGTATTTTGAATCAATAATTTTTTAGAATCGTTGACACCAACAATTGTATATTCGTTTTCATTCTTAATGATATCAGTTGCCAAGTAATCAAGTTCTGTTTTCTTAGTAATTTTGCCATCATAATTCACATTTAATACACTTGATTTATTCTTATCAGTTTTTATCAAAATAACAAAATCATTTTCATTGGACTCGATTACTGTAAATGCGCACATAACTGACTTTCCAAATTCATTTGAAGCAACAAAGGTTGAATAATTGCTTTTTAAAATTATTTCTTTGGTTATCTCATTTTTTTCACCGGTAGAGTTAAAAACTTCAAGTGTAATTTTATATTTTCCTGGGATATTATACAAATGACTTGGTGCTTCTATTGTCGATTCATTATTTTCAGAATCAAAATCACCAAAATTCCATTTAAAAGTATTGGCATTTTTTGAAAGATTTTTAAAATCGATATCTATAGGGACATATTCACCATTAAAAGTGATCTCAAAATCAGCAATTGGAGGTTCCATCTTTTTTTCAATTGTAATCACTTTCTTCATTACATTTTCAATACCTGATTCTTTGTTTAGGACAGATAGTTCAATAGTGTATTCCCCGGATTTTTGGTATTGATGTTCAGGATTTTCTAATGTAGAAGTATTTTGATTCCCCGAAGATGGATCCCCAAAATTCCATGCAAAGCTATTGGCATTTTTTGAGTTATTTCTAAATTTTATAATTGCCGGAGCCACTGCATTACTATCTAAAATATAAAAGATCGCATCCGGTTCAATCGGTGGTTGCGAAATAGTTATAAAATCCGAGTACGTATTTTCTAAACTTGAACTGCTATTAGTAACCACTAATTCCACTCTGTACCTTCCAGCTTTTGAGTATTGATGTGTGGGATTTTCGAGGGATGAAATATTACTTTCTGAACCAGGATCTCCGAAATCCCACTTATACAGATCACCTTCCTCAGAATTGTTAGTAAAGAATATATTCGCTGGGGCATCAGCTTGTTGAGGTTCTGCTGTAAATTTTGCAACTGGACGAATCGCTGGTTTTTCTGGGCTCTTAACCACCACAAAATCGGTGAAGCTATCTTCTTCTCCTGAATTTTCATTCTTTGCAGTAAGTGTAACCATATATCTTCCTGCATCAGAATAAATATGCACAGGATTTTTTAAAACCGAAGTATTTTCAGTTGAACTTTCATCTCCGAAGTTCCAGCTGTAACTATTTGTTTCAGTCGATTTATCAGTAAATTTAATAATAGCTGGGCTAGGCACATTATTATTTTCTATTAAAAATTTTGCTACAGGGATTTTAATATTATTTGATGATTCATTAACAATAATAAAATCGGAAAAAATACTTTCTCCTCCTGTTTGTCTTTTTTTTGCAGTTAGTACAACTTTATATTTTCCAGCCTTCAAATACGTGTGAGATGGAGATTCTTCCAATGAATTATTATTCGCTGATTCAGAATCACCGAAATCCCAGGAGTAAGCATCTGCATTAACAGAACCATTGGTAAAATCAATTTTTGCCGGCACCGTATAATTTTTCGTTTCAAAAGTGAAATTTGCAACAGGTGGTCTTGAGGGCTCAATTATAACTACATATGCAGACGATGTGCTTTCATTTTTAAATTCACTGTTGGAGACGGTCAAAGTTACTTTATATCTTCCGGCTTTATTATAAGTATGTGTTGGATTTAGTTTATCGGATGTGTTCTCGTTTCCCGAATCAGGATCCCCAAAGTCCCAATTGTAATTTTCCGAATTAACTGAATTATTTTTAAAAATTATAGTCGCCGGACCTAGCACATTATTATTTTCAATAGAGAAATGCGCTTCCGGAGGCTTGGGTAATTCGCTTATTGTTAAAGTCTCTGAAAAAGTGCTGGGCTTTTTCTCTCCTCTTGCCCAAGCCGACAACTCTACTTTATAAGTTCCTGAGTTACTGTAAACATGAGCAGGATCGACTTCTTCTGATATATTTTTTTCTCCAGAAGAAGGATCCCCAAAATTCCATTCATATTTATCTGCATTTGTCGATGTATTTTTAAAAACAACCGTTGAAGGCGCTGTCTCTGAAGATTTGGTAAGAACAAAATTCGCCTCTGCAACCTTTTCTTTTTCAACAATAACCTCATGATCAATGGTATCCGACAGTCCGCTAAAATTATTACGAACGATTAGTTCTACAGTATATGTTCCCGGATTTTTGTATTTGAATTTAGGATTCTTTTCATCGGAACTGTTTTTTTTACCTCCCGCCGGATCTCCAAAATTCCAATTATAAATATCGGCATTTATTGATGTATTTATAAAACTCATTTTAACTGGAGCCAATTGACCATTTCCTTCAATTTCAAAATTAGCAACTGTCGGATCATATGTTTTTATCTCTATACTTTGATAATAAACACTTTCAAGGTTCAACTGGGTATTTCTTGCCGTTAATGCGATAGAATAAAATCCACCGTTTTCAAAAATATGTTTTGGATTTTTTTCAAATGCAATGTTTCGGTTTCCCGATTCGGGATCACCAAAATTCCATTGGTATTCATTGGCATAAGACGAATTATTCAAAAAAACTACCTCACAAGGTGCATAACCTTTATTTCCAATTGTCACAATTTCAAAAACAGCCTGAGGTTCATTTTCTTTATACGCATATATATTGACATCAACATCTTCTATATTTCCATCGAAATCATCTTTATAATACCAAACAATTGCTTTTTCTTTTCCGGGATTGATATTTGAACCAAGATCACCATATGCAGCTGATGCTTTTATTTCCTTTCCCCCAGAAGTAATCAATAAGATAACACTAAATGATTTTGTACCGTCATTGGGTAAAATATCATAAGTAATTAAAAACTTTCCATCGTCTGATATGCTCTTTGAAACATTTGAGGCAAAATTCTCCTGACCAATTCCAATTTTCACAAAGAGGAAAAATGAAATTAAAAAAACAACATTCTTCAACTTAGGCTTCATTTCTACGGATTTGTATTTATATAAATTTAGTAACTAAAAATCGTCCTCATAAAATTTGACACCCAGTTATTACTTTTTTTATCACCTCACAAAAATTCTGTAAGGCAATAAATTAGTTGACTCTCTCTGTAATCTTACTTTTAGAGTTTCAGTTTTATACCATAAATCTTCAGGAGTAAATTCATTCCCCTCAGTTATAAATAAATAAATATCCAATGTTCTGCTTATACCTTTTCCAGGCACATTTTCGAAAGCTACTCCTTTTTTTACATCTATGCCTTTCAAATCTTCTCCAAATAACTCAAAACAAGCTGCTTTTATATCTTCAACAGTTACAATCCGACTTTTGGATAACAAGGAACTTCTTAACGTATTAAGTTTTTCCTCATTCGACAGCTTTTGTCTTCCTCCAAAGGTTTGTGTAAGAAGAAATAAACTCCGTTCATCAATCTCAGGTCCACTATTAACTTTAAGTCTACTTCCAGGCCTAATTCCATTTGCTTTGTCCCCAACAATAGACCAAAACTGGATATGCATTTTGTCAAAGTCAGTGTTTGAATCAACGATGAGGTATGAATTTAAATCCTGACCGATGTTGGAAACATTTATTCTGTTTTGCAATCTTGTTAGAATTTGATCCAATTGTTTCAATTCGTATGAAATTAAGTCTATACCATTAGCAGAAAAAGCATTCGATTCCTCTCTGATCAGATTTATCAAATCTTTAATGGTTTGCCTAGCATCGCGTGAATCAAAACGGGCTACTCCCCCCTGCCTGATATAATATGAGTGACTGTCACTATCAACCAACTTAGTTGATGTACGGTGTGAGTATACCAAATTTTTACTGTCAGTGACTCGCCTGACATCAAATAAAAGATCATCGGTATAAAGGGGTATTACGTTAGATCCCTTTACAACAGAGTGAGTGAATTCATTCAATTCCCTGTTAACAACAGGAAAGCTATTCATCGATATTAAAAGATCGCTAATTTCATCGTGCAAAACAGGCTGTGAAAAATCAATTTCCAACCACAAAATATCTTCATCGTATATCTTCAGTGATTGATTAACAAATCGTTCTTTCAGCAATACAGGATTTTCTTCACTGATAAAACTTTCTCTCTTATAATTTTGCCTGTTAAGTGTCATGAACTTTTTGCTGTAAAAGTCATTTACAAAATTGCAGGTCCTATAAGATATGTTATTGTTGTTCTCTAATAAAACTCGAAGAGAATCATATGAATCGTATTGTATATTGTCTAGACCATGCTTGAAAATAACTTCTTTGCCATTTATTCTCCATTTTGCTGCATGCAGAGCATTATAAAAATGGTCTCCTTTCTGAATATTCTTAAATGAGAAAAATAATGATAATCCATCCAATAACTCAATCTGATTGTTTAATTCAAGACCCACAAACAGTTTTGTATTTTCAACGTTTTTTTTGGAGTTCACTTCGGCAATTATTTCCTTAAACAATCCATCAATTTCGTATAAATACTTATCTGCTAAAAGATATTTTACTTTACCGTCGAACAAGGTACAATCACAGGATGGAGAGAAAAAAATATTTTTTTTAATAGCATTTGCTTCCAGATTTTCGGTGTCAGGTATTTCTTTTTTATAATAAAATTGATAAAGATCGTTTAACTCTAGACGGGGAAGTAAGGGTTTGGCAATCGCAATGCTGTGAGCAGGAAAATGTGTAAATATATTTTTGTTAAAAATCAACTCCAGTAAATTATGGATTATCCGAGCATCTGATTTATCTATTTCTGTTGAAATATTATGTAGTTCTTCAGCAAATGCCCCCATCATTAATCCCAATACCGGATCAAAAGAACTAATATCCTGAATATCGGGATAACCCCATATTTTTGAAGCATTTTGAAGCATTCTCCTTTTAATTGTATCGGTCGTATCAAATGGCATTTCTTGAGTTTATTTTTTCTCTAAATCATATTAATAAGACAATGGCCCGATATAAAAGACCTCCTTATGGCGAAGGGGTTCATTCGTTTTATCGATTATTCCGTTAACAATCATAATTATCTGGGTCTTTACTCTTTTGTTCTGAACTCTTGTTGCAAATTCAACCTGTTCTATTTGAAGTTCTATATTTACGTTCACAAGTCTTTTTTCGTTATTTTGTATAGAAATCAGGATAGATTTTTTCAGTTCATCTTTTAATGAATGCATATTGTAAATGTTCTCAAAATCATATTCCGAAATTTCAGTACCGAAAAATGGATCATGTTTTACTTCATCATAAGAGGTAACAGTAATCAGATGAATCATGTTATGGATCGACTTTTTTAAATCTACTCTTCGAACATCTTTCTGTTCAATAATCTTATCAAAAGCAACAGGTATGTCAAGATAATCAGGCAAAATTTCCGGGTTTTAAATTAATCTGCAAGAAAACTTCGTTTTGATTTCTGTTCTTTTACAAAAATATTGGTCTCCTTTTTCTTTCCTATGTACGCAAGTGACTCTAACTTTTCAAATAAAAGAGCTATAATTTGGATAAACTCTGTAAACTGTTCAATACTGTAAAGAATATCAAAATGTTTATATTCAAAATTGATACAATAAACCAACAGTTTTTCAAAGTCTCCCTGCTTAAGTTCTGACCAGTTGGTAAAATAATTCAATAATTCTTCTTTAGACGATGCAGTTGTTGAGTCAATTGTATTACGAATAACACGAGCTCCGGTTGCAATATACATGAACAAATGTATAGGAGGCAAATCCTGAATTTCCCAGCGAAGTCGCAAGTGATTTTCTGTTACATAACGAAGAAGATTTTCAGAAAGCAATAATACCGATTTTGCGAGACTTGTCTCTTGCTTTTTTTCTTTTATCTTGCGGATGATACTCAAAAGATTTACCTCTATTTGTCCAAAAAATTTTTCAACAGATTCAGCAAATCGAATTAACTGAGCATGACAGTTTACAGATATACAAGGAGGTAGATAATCTTCGTAAATCTCTGGGGATCCCTGTTCTATCCTCATTTTTCCTATAAAAAAAGAATAAGGGTGGATGCCTTCTTTTGTAAGTAATTTTTCAGAAATTATATTTAATTTATAATTAGGAATTGAAAAAGGATATCTAGGTGGTTCTTCTTCGGCATTCAGTTCACCAAACACTTTACGTTTATAAGGATCTGTGGATAAAAGAATAAAATAGTCGCTATTTCCTTCCTTTTCAAGTTCTAGTGAAATATCAGTCTCTAATTCGGGAAGCTGATGCTCTTCCAATATCTCTATTCGACCCCCACCCTGCGTCAGTGCCCTGCAAACAAAAATCTTCACTCTTAAAAAATGATGATTATCTATTTTAGTCACTGTTTTTATGGAAGTTTTTGAATCAATATCAAGTGGCAGTAATCCAAAATTAATATGATTTAAAAAGATAGCTAGGTTATCATTTAAACGATTGATAAACGCATTATCCTGTTGAATGAAATGCTCCTTTCTAATATTCATTCCATTTTCCCAGTTAACGTTGAAAAAACTTAATTTAGGTGGCGCCATTAATATAAAATTTAAAATTGATAAACAAATAATATACTTTTTATAATGATGTATTATATCCTAAAAAAGATACATCACTTTCACTATCGGGACTCAAACTAAAACCCAACTTATCTTCCGGCATAATCAGTTTTGTTTCTACATCTAGTTCAAAAGGAATAAAATAATTATAAAAACTTTGCAGTAAATGATAGATGGAACCATTGACAAAGAAATCTTTGGGTTCGATATTTTTTAAGGGACCAATCTTAAAAATTATCTTACCTATAAAGCCAGAGGCATTTTGCCCCATTATCAAATCCAATCCTAATTTACTTTTTCCAAGACGCCCACCATCAACTTCTGAAAATAAACTACCGGAATCGTCACCTGTATTCTCCTTATTGCTTATTTCAATTGTTACTTTTTCATCTAATATATTTTCCAGACATAATGCAGTTAATTCAGTATCACCTGTAATCTCCTGGGCGAAAGGGATATAATAAACAAGCTTGGAAATATATTTTAAAGGAATTCTTTCATCCATCTTCCAAAATCCTGGGGCCAGTCCGTTTAGAAAATTGGAATATATATTTTCCAGCATTTCGCTCTCGACCATTGCTACCTGAGTTCTCTGTAGGAAAATTTCATTATCAAAAACCTGGAAGAAAGATCGAATTCGCTTTTCCTCTGCTTTTAATTGTATTGATTCTTTAGCCATATCATGGCCAGATGCATTTCTATTATTAGAAAAACTATGAAATAATGACTCGGGTAATAAGTCGTAAATACCAAAACGATTTAAATAAATACATATATCCTCGCTACCCCTTTTGTTATTTTCAACTTCTGTTTTACTAATATCTGTCGAATACCTTCTTTTTAAATCACCATCAAAAGTCGCAAGAATATTTGTCCTTGAAATTCCTTCGCGTAGTATACAAGCTGCCAAATATTCAGCTTTCAAATCATAAAGCGACTCATTTATTTGATTAGATTTTTCAAACAAGTTCATTAGATCAATTTATGAAAAAACTAGGAGAAATAAAAAATGAATTTTAGAACGCATTAATTTATGTTTAACAAGGACTATCACAGTAAAATTTCAGGATAAAAAATCCCAATAACCTTCTCAAATACCTTACGATGAGGATATTGTTTACTTATCAATTTTTCATAATTCTTTCTAAATGTCCCATTCTTATCCTGAATAAAAAGCCTTTCATATTGTCCATAGAATTTGAAAGCTCTATCGAAAAAATACCAATACTCCGAATACCTCTCTGCAGCCAGATTCGCCATCCAAACCAATGATTGTTTTTCATTTCCGAGGATGGTCAGCTTTCCGTTTTTGGCAGATTCAATTACTAAAAATTTATTTAAATTCGTTTCGAAAAATTCCATTTGTGAGAAATTCGAAAGTTTCTCAAAGCCACTATATAAAAAGAGTAATTCTTTTTGTTTCAACTCTGAATAATGAGCACAAAAAAATTCTTTATCAAGTTGATTCATTTTATAACCTCTTGAAAAAAGTAATTTTGCCAACTCCCTTGAATTAGGATAAGCCTTTTTTATTGTAATTAATGCTGTCTCATTTTCATCGTTTACTAATTGTAGTGGAATTTGAATGCCTTTCGCTTTTAAAAGAAATGATACCAATTTCCTGTGATTTAGTTTTTCTTTCAGCAATAATTGAATTACATTATTTCCATTTTTGAATGTTTTATTTAAATCAAGTACATCATTTAATACTTCACATTCAAGGGGATTTAAACTATTTACAAGCATCAACTCATATTCATAAGGGATATAGTCTTTCATTCGGAACTGAGAAAGAAAATTCTTGATTTCGTTTGCCTTTTCTCTTGCAAAAGAAAGGTTCCTTTCTCTTTGCCGTTCTTTAAAAACAGATTTAAGTTCATCTTCTTTTTGCTTTTTATCTGCACAACAATCGAAATAATAGGGACGTCCGGTTTCAGGATCGTATTTTACCTGGTCGATGGTAATAATTTTATGTTGCCATTCTGCCTCAACTAATTCATTTTTGATTTCATACTTTTTATACCAAACTTTTAGGCAAAGAATATTCTGGTCATAACTTGCCCATTCTGCTTCATCATCGAAAACAAAGGCATTATTTCCATTTGGAACATAGATGTCTTTTATGGTTATACTTTGAAATGAAAATGGATCAAATTCGCCAAAAATCCACATTAGGGATATTTTATTACGTTCGTAAAATTCTTCACGCTCCTGAATGACAGAATGAAATGTATTATTGATTTGAAATTCGAGTGTTATCTCCCGATTTTTATATTTAAAATAAATATCGGGCTTACGCCTTTCTTTATCTCCAAATCTATCAAGAATAAAATTCTTATCGACTATTACTTCAGAACAGATATATTTTCTAATGATCTCCCCTACTCTTTTTTTCAACATTTTATGGGCATTACTTTCAGATTTGAATTCATATTGTTTACGCAGAATATCTTTCTTATCCAGTGCAACACCGGTTTTGATGGAGCATTTATCAAATCCAGGATCTTTCAAATGCTTAAAATAAAAAGTATGCCCACCTTTATAGTTAGGAGTGCAACTAAGCTCCAAAGGTGTCCCACATTCTTCACACAGGTACCTAGGATTTTCTTTTTTATTCCGTTCCCTCAAATCACGACGTAGATCAACGTATCCATCTGGATCATTTATTTCTAATAAAATTGTTGATGCTTTTTCGTCTTTGCCTGTGTCGTTGTTGAAAATGTCTTCAATTGTTCTTTTGATTTCCACCATGTTTTTCCGATTTTTTAGTTTTTTAAATTGATGTTACCTGTTATTATCGCGCGTTTTTTGTTTTACTCTTTTTTTTCTTCATTCAGCTTATTATCTTTGATTCAATCTGTAAACAAAAATAAACATTTTGTTTACAATGCAAAACGATTCGAAAACATGAAGTTGTCAAAAACTGAAATTTTAGATTTGATATCCGATTATTATGGTTTTAACAGAAAGCGCGAATTTGCTAATTTCTTGGAAATATCACCTGCAACACTAACCAATTGGTACAGACGAAAAACATTTGACTATGACATTGTTATTAGCAAATGCCTTGAGTTAGATTTAAACAGACTGTTTATAGAAAATTTAGCGGTTTCATATCACAAAGAAAATCAATCCCACCAAAAACAAAATATCGATAATGATTCAGGAGAATTATTATCGTTGTTAAAGGAGAAGGACAGGCAACTTCTTGAATTATCGGAAAAAATTGGGCAATTGAAGGAGGAACTCAGGCAAACTCGGCAGTCAAAAGAATAACCCCGGGAGTATCAATATCTCATCTTTTATAAGATTTTCAACTAAAATGGCGATAAGAGAAGTAATTATCCCTTTAAAAAAGCATTTGGTAAAATTTATTCAAGCGGATTGGGACAAAATTGATAAATTAGAAGACAAGAGCCATGAAAACCGTTGTGAAAATTTCAGAGTAATATTAGTTCACAGTGATTTTCAAGCTGTTGTTCCTTTAATTCTAGGTGAAAATTTCAGATTACTAAGTTATAACTATCCAATTTGGGATGACGCCATAGAAGTAAATAATATTCTAAGAAAAGACTTAATAAAAGAACCTATTCTGAAGAAATTTAGCGATGATGGTTATAGAATTATTAAAGTTAAATTTCACACCAAATTTCGACCGTATAGTAAAGAGGAAAGAATTGACTTACAGGATTTATTTGGTTCAAATGCTAAGAATTTTAGATTAATAAACAAATTGTTAGAAGCAAGTTTCAGATTATATATTGTAAAATCAATTTATGGTAACCACCCAAATTCACGTCTGGATTGGATATATAATTTTTTAAGGTTAAAAGAAACTGATATAAAAAAATCAACTTTACTAAGATACTACCACAGGAAAAAAAAGGAGATTGATGAATCACCAACTCAAAAGGCATTATTTACTTTTGATAAAGAAAAGCCCAACACCTACTTTTTCAAAATTATTGAAGAACGTAACAATGAAAAATCATATGCCAAGATTGCTGATAAATTTAAAATATCAAAAACCAAAATAATCAGAATTTGCAAAACTCCTAAGATTCAGCAAGAATACATCAAATACATATCAAACAAAAAATGACTTTACTAACATATTTTGTCAGTAAATGTCATTTTATAATCCTCTACAATCCTCTGAATATAAAAATATTACAAATATCCTTTCTAAATACATAAGATATAAACAACTAGACACCAACTACTTATATAAAATTCTTGTCCTTTTTTAGATAAACAGGTTGATATACTTTTGTACCAACAAAATATAAATGTTTGATTATGAAAAAAGGACAACAAATCAAAAATCTAAGGTTTGAACCTAAGAATCAGGTTCTTGCAGCTAGGTTTACAAAAAGTGAATCCAACAAAATACGGGCTTTTTGTAAAAAAGAGAATATCAAATACAGTGATATTCTCAGGTATTCAGTAAAACAAATCATAAAGGAATTATGAAAGATAAGAAATTTGAAGAGGCTTTTGAGAACCTCATGAATCCACTTGTTAAGAAAATGGTTCAGCAAGTTTTAATTGAAAGACAAGACTCAACAGCGCCAGTAAAAGACCCGGAACAGTTCTTAACCATTGGACAGGCAGTAAAAGAGTTTGGATGTACTCCCCATCTTCTGCAAAAAGCTATCAATAACTTGGAAATTGACTACTACAAACCAGAGAACCGAACTTACATTAAAAGAAAGGATGTATTTAAATATCTGGAATCGATAAGGATATCTAGTGGTTAAACTGAAGAGAATTATAAACAATAAACCTGAGCCTCAACATATGTTTGAGGCTTAATTTTTTAATTAAATCAATCATGTTTAACAAAAACTATAAAATAATGGATACAGACCCGGTAATTGAAAAAATTAATAAAAATATTGATAGCATAGTAAGCCACTACATAAGACTCAATCACCAGAATAAAGAGTATGTTGGCCTATGTCCTTTTCATCGTGAAAAGACCCCGAGTTTCAAAGTTCGACCAGTGCATGGCTATTTTAAGTGTTTCGGCTGTGGAGCAAGTGGTGATGCTATAAGCTTTATTCAAAAACATGAAAATCTGGATTTCAAGGAAGCTGTGGAAGCCGGTGCAAAAATTCTTAATATTGATTTTAATTGGGGTGGGAATAATGATTTCAACAAAGAAGAATACTTGCATCGGGAGGCGCTATACAAGATTAACAATTATGTGGCGGAATTCTTTAGGAGTCAACTAAAAGCAAACAAAAAGGCACTGGATTATATGAAAAAGCGCAACTTTGAGTACATCAATGATGATCCTTTTATGGTAGGTTATGCTCCAGACGCAAACGTTTTGCTTGACTATGCAATAAAAAATAACCTGAAAACAGAATTATTATTGGAAGCCGGAAATTTAAAACAGAGTGATGATGGACGGCTTTATGATACATTTCGTGATCGTATTATTTATCCAATCTACGATAAAAATGGAAGGATTGTAGGATTTTCGGGGAGAACTTTAAAACATATTGAAGATAGGAAACCGCCAAAATGGTTAAATACCGGAGACACTAAAATTTTTAAAAAAAGCGAAGAACTATTTGGATTAAATGTGGCCAAAACCTCTATTAAAAAGGAGGACAAGGCTTACCTTGTAGAAGGTGGTTTTGATGTAAATCGGTTAAATCGTATAGGTATTGAAAACACTATTGCTCCGAACGGCACAGCGTTCACCAAGGAGCAAGCACTTTTATTGAAAAAATACACCAACAAAGTAACCTTAATTTTTGATGGAGATAGTGCAGGTAAAAAAGCAATTGAAAAAAATGCTGAAATGCTTATAAAAGAAAAGTTCTTTGTTTCAGTTATCCTTCTTCCGGATAAAGAAGATCCTGATTCTTTTTTCATTGACAAAAAAGCTTTTGAAGAATATATCGTAAATCAGGAAGACTATATTTTACACAAGGTAAAGAATACTTTTCCTAAAAATAGCAGCCCTGGAATACGTTCCGAATTGATTAAACAGACTGTAGCCCTAATAGCGTGCTATGATGAACCAAGTAAGCAGGAAGTATATTTAGATGCCGTGAGCGACATCATAAAACCCAAAAAGGCATGGCAAGATGAATTAAAAGTATTAGTGGCCGAAAAGTGTCCAAATGATGGAAAGACACCTATCATTACCATCCCAAAAGGTGTAAGTCTTGATGAATATCAGGAACGTGGTTTTTATGAAAACAATAATTGTTACTTTTTTGCTGATAAAAAAGGAAAGCCTGTAAAACAGAGTAACTTCAAAATGCTTCCACTATTCCACATCGAGAGCACAATAAATGCCAAACGTCTTTATGAAATAACAAATGTTTATGGTATCACTAAAGTAATTGAAATCACGCAAAAAGACCTTATTAGCCTGGCTGCTTTTAAGTTAAGAGTTGAGAGTTTGGGAAACTTTTTATGGACTGGAGCCGAACAGGACTTAAATAGGCTCAAATCATGGCTTTACGAAAAAACTGAAAGCTGTAAAGAAATCAAACAGTTGGGTTGGCAAAAGGAAGGATTCTTCGCCTGGGGTAATGGAATTTTTAACGGGAAATTTGTAAAGACCGATATGTATGGGATTGTAAATCATAATGAACAAAACTACTATATACCTGCCAATAGTAAGATTTACGAAAAGGAAGAAAATCTATTTGTGTTTGAACGAAATTTTATACATATCGAAGGCACTATCACACTTAAGGAGTATGTAAAAAAGTTCACTCAAGTTTTTGGAAACAACGGAAAAATTGCATTTTGCTTTTATCTGGCATCACTTTTCAGAGACGTCGTAGTCAGGCGTTTTGATAAATTTCCAATGTTGAATTTATTTGGTCCAAAGGGGGCTGGTAAAAATGCTTGTGCCGAAAGCCTGCTTTACTTCTTTGGGCAAAAACAAAAAGTACCAAATCTACACAATACAAGCAAAGCAGCACTTGCCGACCATGTTGCTACCTCAGCTAATGCAATGTGTGCTCTGGATGAATACCGAAATGATTTGGAATTGGAAAAAAGAGAGTTCCTGAAAGGTTTGTGGGATGGGATCGGACGTACAAGGATGAATATGGACAAAGACAAAAAGAAAGAAATTACCTGTGTAGACCAGGGGATTATCGTGTGTGGACAGCAAATGGCGACCGCAGATATTGCTCTTTTCTCACGTTTTGTAGTGCTTAGCTTTACACAAACGGAATATACCCAGCAAGAAAAGGATGCTTTTCATGAATTAGAAGAAATAAATAAACAGGGGATTACCCAAATTACTCACCAGATACTTAAACACCGGAATCATTTTGAAAAACATTACTACAAAAAATATAAAAAGGTGGCTGAAAAAATGATGGGAAGGGCCGGTAGTACAATAGTTGAAACAAGAATCCTAAACAACTGGGTAACTATTTTGGCTGCTTATGCAGTATTGGAATCGCTACTGGAATTGCCATGGAAATATCATGATACGATAGATATTGCAGTTGAGCTAATGCTGAAACAAAACCAGGAAACCAAGAAAAATGATGATTTGTCTTCTTTTTGGAAAACCGTACAATATCTAATTTCCAGTAACCTTCTTTACGATGGAGGCGACTTTAAGCATAGATTTACGGATTCATTTGTATGGAAAAAAACAAAATATAAAGAGGAAAATTCTCCTTTGCAATGGGATGAATCAAAACACCTGCTAATAGTGAATCCACAACGTATTTTTAACTTATACAAAAATCAGGCTGGAAAAGAAGGTGACAAGCCACTTCCTCGTCCTACTGTGGAGTATTATCTGAAAAACAGTAAAGCTTTTTTGTTTGAGACGAAAAAAGAAAATTTTAATAAAATTGACCCTAAAACCGGTCAACAAATAGTGGTTAACGGTAATAAACAAAGGATCAATACTTCTGCGCTTATATTTGACCTCAAGTACCTTGATTTATCACTACCAGGAGATGATAACTATGATGGAAATGAAGAAACCGAAGAGGATATCAAACAAGATAAAACGACTATAACAGACAATAAGATTAACATTGATTCGGAGATTTCAGCCGATTATGATGATGATGTAAAACTACCTTTTTAAAGTGGCATCTAATGGAATTATTAATATAAATTAATGAATTAAATAATCATAGATAATTCTATTTTTGTAAACTTATAAAATACATTTGCATAAAATATGCTAAAAGCCACCATCGGGTGGCTTTTTTAATTTGGTAATCAAAATATTTTTATTTAAAAAAACTCATTTCAAAACCAGAACTTCGGGAACTTCAAGAACTTCATGTACCATAAACAACTAATAATAAAATAGATAAATGAAAATATAAGTTAATTTAAGTCACATCAAGTTACTTCATAGAACTTCATCTCTTTTTTAAAAAAGTTCCGAACTTCAAAAACAAAATGGAAATTCAAGAGCAAGAATCTGGGAATAAGCATAATATTTTTTTGAAGTTCACGAAGTTCCTGAAGTACGCTATTTAAACTGAGCCCGAGAAAATTTATATTTAAATGTTTATATACATACTAAACCCCCTCAAAAAACTGAACGGCAAAATCACAGAAATCGATGATTACTTCTTTTTGCAGGTCGAATTCTTTGCGGCTGCCCAAATAATTTCTTGAGGTGGCTGTAATCTCTTTCCCATCTTTTAGCTCCTGGTAGGTGATGCATTTTATGTGTTTTTTGGAGACCAGTATAAAATAGGCATTTTCGTACGGATAATTTTTAGGTAAGTCTTTAAAACTCAATTCTCCGGTTGCGCGGAATTTTACCTCAACGAAAAACACTTCTTTCGATTCCGGATTCTGGATAACAAAATCCGGCATGCGACGAATTTGCGAAGCAACATCGTTGCGGACGCCTTTTAACAACTCCATAATTCCGGGAATAGTGTTCTCCATTCCATAACGGAAAACGTTGTATCCAAGGCTGAGAAATAATTCCTGAATCAATGTTTCTGCAATTCGGCCCTTGATCATGTTGTACCGGTAGTTCCGGTCTTTGTCCGAAAGGCCATTGGAATCATTTCCTTCTACAGGTTCTGCAACCGCTGTTGCATTTTGATTGTTGTTTTCGGCTTTGTAACAGGAGTAACACAATCCTCCTTCAAATTTGGTGTATTTACTACAGATGATACATTCGGGCATAGTAAAATTTATTATGAACTTATTTGGGAAGTCGCCATTTATTACTTTGTATATCTTGAACTATCAGTCCTTCTTCCTCCAGCTCTCTCAGTGCTGCAATTACCCAATATTGTTGGTTTGAAGAGGTTGCTTTTTTCTTGCTTCCCCAATCCATTCCACACTCACGAAATATAACCGTTTGCCTCAAACCATCAGAGTTTGGGGTACATTCAGGATTTTGTTTTATAAAATCAAATACTAGCTCTTTTATTTTGGAACGTAGCTCAGTTCCTTCCCTGTAATGTTTATTCATATTGATTCCTATAATGAAAAGTAATAATCCTTTATTTTATTTGAAATTAGTTTTCTTCTTTGCAACAAGAATTCATCGTAGTCCTCAATCCCCATTTCAAAAATTGATTGTGGAATACAATGCATTTTAAGATTGGATCGCAATTCTGCCTCATTGTTGATTGCGCCGTAAATATTATTTCCGTTGGTTACCTGGTCAAGTAGTTTGTTAAAATATTCCTGTGGTGACTTGTCTCCTACTTTGATATTAATTTCCTGCTGCATCAAAACGTAGTTTGCAATTTGGTTGTACTGTCCTCTTGGCAGCCCATGTTTTTTTAAATAATTTCTTGGGAAAATATGGTGGATATCACCTTTATGACTTATTAAATCTTTGACAAGTATATCTTTTGATAGAAATCCTTTATTATTAAACTTTACTTGAGAAGCCAAAAAAACTTTAAAATAAGGACTGGAAGCCACTGACGTATTCATTGCTTGTGTCAAACCTGCATTCCAGAAACTATCGGAGAGTTCTGCCTCTTCCTTCTCTTTCATGTAATCTTCGAATTTTCTGGATGAGATTTGTTTTATGTCGAAGTCAAACAATGATTCAGGAGAGCCGGAATATCTGCCTGTCAAAATAGAATACACATACCAACGGCAAACATAACTTCCAATTAAAGCGGAATTCTCTTTCTTCTCCATTAATTTCAGGTAAAGAATATAAGCAAAGTTTATCGCATTAATCGACCGTATCATTGATGGATCAATAAATCCGGCAGAACGAATTATCATCATGAATCGTTTAAAGTTTGTTTCATTCATGAAATTCATTACACCATCCGATAATTTCTGGAAGGAAATTTCCGCTATTGAAGCTTCATATTTCCTTGTTTCAAAATTTCTGCCCGAAAGTAAACTAACCAAATCGGAAAGTCTTCCCCTGTTAAACTTACTCGTGAATGCAACTCTTAATACATCCGAATAAGTTGGATCATATAAATCTTCTCTGTCATTTCTCAACCATGTAAGCTTTTGAAAATAGTCCGTAGCAGCAAATTCCGTATCGCCTTCTTTTAATTGCTCATAGAATTCGGGTGCGATTGCCAAGTGACTAAAATAATCAATGGCTTTCCTAAGATTCGCCCCGTCATACATTTCACTGGATGCTATTTTTGACATGGCAAAATCTGCCTGACTTAAAACAACTCCTTTTGAATTGATTCGAATAAATACCTCTGTTACGGTTTCAATATCTAAATCATGCGACAACTCAATTAATCCAATCTGTTTTTTAATAATGTCAGTAAGGTTGTTTAAAGCGTTATACACAACGTCTTCGTCTTTATCAGGGTTATTCTCCAAATAGTGCTTTAAAACGTTTAAAATTTTTGCATCCCCTGTTATTATCGGGGAAATATCGGGCAACCATTCCTTATCTTTTAAAATTGCCGGATTTTGAACTTCAAAACGTTCTTCACGAGGATTGAAAGCAATTTTAATTTTTACCTTTTTGTAATCACTGTTTATAATTTCCTCACCTAAAATAGCTGCCCTTAGTGCTGTAATTCTCTGCTGTCCATCTATTAGAATTTTTTTTCCTTCAGATAAAGAACCATCTTTTAACCTTACATCAGGATTACGCCAGGTAATTATATATCCAATTGGATAACCCTGATAAAGAGAATCCATTAAATCACGAACTTTCGTGCTATCCCATACAAAAGGACGTTGAATTTCAGGTATCGCAATTTCCCCGGAATTCACCCATGCTAAGAGTGTTTCAATTAAATGTTGGTTGACTGAGTATTTTTGGGTTTTCATTTTTGTGTTTCTCCTTTTTATACTATTATTATTAACTCCCGCTACAAATTATTTTTCAATGTTGAGAATCTTTTTATCAATAGCACTGTCAAACAAATGGCTAGGACCTCGACTTTTATCTCCTATTAAAACCAATATATATTTTGCTCGCGTTATTGCTACGTACATTCTATTATGCCATGCATAGCTCAAAAAATGGTAGCTATCTAAACATTCTTCGGAGATAACGGGCGGAACTCGGTTTTTATCCGCACCGACAATAATTACTCCTTCAAATTCAAGTCCTCCAATATAATCTATCCCTCCAACTATATACCTATTAGTCTTTTCTGCGGATTTAATAGCTTCAGCATCACCGCGGTTTTTAATTAATTCGAATGGTTTATGCTGTGATTTTGCAAAATTTTCAATTTCCGCCAATAACAATGGACTTGTCGCTACAATAGCTATTTTTGACCTTTTTGTGCTTAAATCCTTACATATTTTATCGGCTCTAATAAATGCTTCTCTTACAATCGCTTTGTCATTTTCAACAAATAGATAATGAGGTGGTTGAGATTTTTTTTCTTCTTCTGCAGTGAATGAAAATTCAACCTTATTTAAAGGATTTTCAAAATTTGTAAATAATGTTGTTCCTGAACTTAACACTTCAAATGCTAAATTAACTATTGCAGGAGAACTTCTAAATACTGTTTTATATTTATAGGATTGTGTTTTATTTTCATTTATTTCCTCAATACCTAAAGAATCATATAAAACAGTATCAGTTAAACCTCTATCGCCTACTGCCTGTGATTTATCGACCGCAAATATTATATGATTTTTAGTAGCTTCTTTATTAAGATGGTGAAAAACCGCCAATTCATTAAAATTGAATAAATGAGTTTCATCAATGAAAGTTACATCATATCCTTCTTGTTCTTTTCTTCTCCTCCAGATTGGTGTATTTAATTTACCTAGGGTAGTCAATATAATATCGTCGCTATCAAATTGTCCGGTACTCGTTAACTTATCTTGATATTTTCGATAAATAAGAAAGAGAAAATTTAAGTCTCCTTCATTAACGGCAGGTATAGAGTGCTTAAAGCGAGTTAATTCTCGATACTTTTCAATATTTTCACCAGCTCTTCCTTTAATCGAAACTGCAATTTCATGTTGAAGCATTTCAAGTATATCTTCTTTTTTAACTTTGCTCATAAATGATACAAACTCTTCAGAACAATATTCTTTATATGAATTAAAATCCTCTGACATTGCACTTTCATATGATTCTTCAATTATCATCAACTGATAATCTTTTGAATCTTGTGCATCTCTATCCAAATATTCGTTTTGACTAATACCTTCTCCCAAATAATTAAGAGAAAGTTCTTGCAAAGTTGTTATTTCTATGCTTATTGGGGAATGTGTACGATCTTGATACTTTAAAATATCTGGGAAGTTAGCTTTAAATATATTAACTATTTGATTTTTCGTAGGAATAGAATGGGTCACAAATAGAATATTTATTGATTCATTTGATTGTATTTTTGAATTAATTAAATGTATTGCTCTCAAAATTAAAGTTAAAGTTTTACCTGTTCCAGCAGCTCCTTCCAATCTTTCTGGACCAGTAACTGGATGCTCAACAAACACTTTTTGATTATCAGTTAACAAAAATTGCCATTTCTCATAACCAATACTAGAATCAATGGAAAGATTTTGATTGTTGCCTAAATCTAAAATTTCAATTGTCTCAAGACCATTTTTATTGACCACCGAATAATCTATAGCAGCTTCTTTAATACTATTATAAGCTTTTCTAAAAATTGTATACGATTTTGGTTTTTCAAATTTTTTTGTTTTTGCATAATCATAAACCAAAATAAAATCTCCTCTGCGCGCCATCCTCTTCTTATCTGGTTTTTTATCCACACAAATTATATATGATTCATGATTTGAGCTAGAAAAAGGATAGATAAGGGATAAGTCATTTTCAATATTTATTTCAGAAGAACTGTAAGGTTGTCCTTCAAACCAACGTATAGCAAATCTTAAGATTTTCTGTATTACTATTAATATCTCAGACTCTTTTTTGGTTTCTTTAAAAACGTTAAAACTAGTCAGGTCAAAAACAATTCCTTTTGTCAAATATTGAGTTTTTGAAAGTATATAGCCTCCTTCATCTTTTCGTGTAAACACTAAATCCCACAGTCTAACTGTTTCTTCATTTCCTTGAATGAATGAAACAAACTTCTTACACTCTTGATATTCAATGCTTTGCAGTTTTCTGTGACTAACGATTGATTTTACTGCATTATATCCAATTACTAAGTATTTCATTTGAGAATATTTTTAGTCATTATTTTTGAACAAAGATCATTTTCATGATCAATAATACCAATCCTACCAAAATTGGTAATAAATCTTTGAATAAGATGCTCCATAAATGGCGGCTTTAATGAAATTAAAGGGAATATAAAACCATTTTCAACACTTTTAATATCATTTGTTAAAAACTCTTCCTTACTTAATTCTTCATTCGAAACGCCTTTCGCTATTTTCAAACCTATAGACCAACTTATCTTATTAATCTCTCTTAACAAAATAACATGATAATCGCCTTTAGATTCCCAATCTTCAATTAGATGAAACTCTTTTCGATTATTTTGAGTTAACTCCTTTAATAAATTATTTCCAATTTTATTAAAAGTTTTTTCCTCATGAATTTCTTTTAAGAATTCATTTGTTACAATATTCGACGATTCTGAAATTTTTCTTAACCAAGTTAAAAAGTCAATCAAACCCTTTTGTTGTTTTTTGGGTTTTATTTTATCACTAAATCTCTCCAAAATATCATCATATGTAAACATTCCAAGTAAATTTTTACTGATTCCATTTTGTTCAAAAATTGTATTTATTCTTTGATGTAAGTTTGCTATAATTAAATTCTTCAAATTTATCCAGTAGTCCTTAAGCAACCAATCCTCTAGTTTTACAATTGGTAAATAATGAAAAGTTACCACCTTTTTATTTTCAATATCACACCTTGGTGTTATTATTATGCCATATACATCTGATTCGGGATAATCCTCTGAGATAGCTTGGTTAAAAATATAACCTTGCTGAATCTTTCCAATTGACGTCTCTTGATATATATTTCTTGCATTCATGTATCTTACTTTAACGCTATTGATTTAAATTATTTCCCCTCCACAATCCCAATCTCTTCCTCCGTCAAACCATACAGTTCATAAACCATCCGGTCGATTTCGTGGTCGGTTTTGTCGATTTCGGATTTCAGGGTGTGGGCTTTTTGTTTTTGTTCGTTGAAATAGTCTTCCCATTCGGCTTCTTCCGAAAGGCTTAATTTTACTTTCTTTTTGCCGAGCTCTTTTATGAATTCAGCATACGAAAGCAAATACCACTTCTGCAATTTGTTGCTTATCTTTTCGAGGTTGAATTTTCGTTGAATAGTTCGTATAAATTTTTGTTTTGTTTCCTGTAGGTCGGCTGTTAACTGTGTTCGGTTCAGTGCCAGTTCTGCCAATATTTTTGTTTGTTCATCGGTGGCCTTTGGTACCGGAAAATGTTCGAAATAAACTTTACGGATTTCGCGGGTTCCGCCCTGCAATTCCGGGCAGTTGTACCAAATCCACAACTTTGCTAACGACGAATTGAAAACGGCAGTTAGAAACGGTAAGGAAACCGAATCATCCTGTGCAGTGAGGATGAAATTTTTGTTGTTGCAATACATCTTACTTTCATCAAAATAAAACGGGAAAAAGGCTGTTATTTCAGGATAAATAATTTTTGATTTGTCAAATTCTTCCACATAGGCACAATTACGTAAATTATAAGGTGTTTCCCCTTTATCGCCGCGTTTTTCGAGTTGAGGATAAAAAGCATCCAGGTATTTTTTTATTGCCGGGTAATCAGCAATATTAATTGGTGGCACCGGTGGTTCTTTTTCTTTTAGGCCGTTGTGAGTGTTTATCAAATATTCGCTTTCAGAAACACCGTACGGAATAATCCCCCTCCCGCGCACCATGGGTTTTATTATTTCTGCGCTTTTCACATCTTCCGAAATGAGTTTTTCCCGGGTTTCTTCATAGATGAAAAATGCTTTATTGAATCCTGTTAATATTCCCCTGTAAATAGATATTGGCAATTCTTTTAGTTCAGTTCCATTCACACGCATTCTCTCCAATTTCAGAAAATCTTCATAGGGCTGAATGCTCCACTCTTTTTCACCAAACCTGTCGGCTGGATAATCGTAAAGATTTGCCTTTACTTCGGTCATGAAATCGCCGTCATACGTTTTTTTGTTAAGCGACAATACTTTTACTGTTTCCTTCAATCCGCTCTTTTCTGCTACAAAAATGCAAACGTATGTAGTGGCTTCATCGAAAAATTGGATGTCCCCAAAATTGAGCATCTGCCGCAGTCCGACTTTCGAGAGGAATTTCCGTAATGGTTTGCCATAAGCCACCAGCAACCATTTATTGGGCATAATAAAAGATTGCAATCCGCCTTTTTTCAGCAAATTGTACCCACGTTCTGTAAAAATACAATACAAGTCGGCTCCTCTATCGAAAGTTTCGAAACCGGATTCTTTGAGTTTTTCGCTCACTTCTCCCAACCTCTGAAGCTGCACATACGGCGGGTTCCCAATCACCACATCAAAACCACCGTTTTTAAACACTTCCGGAAATTCAGTTTGCCAGTTGAACGCTTTTTTGCCGGCCACTTCCGGATCGTCAATCAGCGAGTTTCCGCATTTAATGTTGTTGCTGAGCGAGGTGAGTTTCCGGCCTTTTTGTGCCGTTCGCAGCCACAACGAAAGTTTGGCAATTTCCACCGACTCTTCGTTGATGTCCACCCCGTAAATGTTGTTTTCAAGGATGCTGTTTTCCACCTCGGTAAACACCATGGGCACATCAAGCATTTTTGCCCGAAGTTCGTCGATGTACCGGTGCTCGCGAATCAGGAAATCGAGTGCCTGGTTCAGGAACGCACCGGAACCACAAGCCGGGTCGCATATCGTAAGCGACAACAACCAGTTGCGGTAATTGTCCAGTTTTTTATCCAGTTCCTGCAGTTTTTTCTTTGTGCGTCCTTTCCGGCTTTTCAGGTATTCGTTTTCGTCCAACGCCAGTTCGGTTCGTTTCTCCTCGCACAGTTTCCCCACCGTATTTTCAACAATGTATTTGGTAATGTATTTCGGGGTGTAGAAAACGCCGTCTTTTTTGCGCTTGGTTTTCTTCCGGTCAATTTCTTCGCCTCCCAGTTGGGCCGTCACCTCCTCAATTTCATTCAGGCTGTTTTCGAAAATGTGCCCCAGGATATTTACATCCACCTCGGTTTCAAAATCGTAGGCCGTTAAAATTTTGGTGTGTTTGTTCAGCATTTTATCGCTGATATTAACCGCATCGAGGACTTCATCGGGCAAAAACAAACCGCCATTGTATGCATGTATTTCAGCACGTTTCCCTTTGGCTGGCCGGCCAACATTCAAGAAGTTGAAATATTGCCGAAAAATGGAATACAGTGTTTTATTTTCTCCCCACTCCGTATCGTCGTTCCACTTTTCAATAATTTTCGAAATGGAATTGGCCGGCAGCAGTCCACGATCTTCACCAAAAAAGATAAACAGGAAACGGTCGAGCAGCTTTTGCGATTTTTTAAACAGTAGCAGTTTGATGTCCTTCTCATCTTTGTCGCTGAAAATTCCTTGGTTGAGATTGTTTGCCACCAGATCGTTGTACAAATCGTGTTTGAACCGCGAATAATCGTCGTAAATCTTTTTGGTGACGTTCTCCTCTTTCAGAATAGAAGCTTCCTTGATTTGCAGCGGAATTCCCTGGAGTAAATTTTCCTTTGCCAGGCAAAGCCACATTAACTGAAAATGTTCGTACGTGAGCCGGAACAAATCAAACTCCTCAAACTCCACCGCGTTGTGAATGTAAAATCGCACCTTTTCGAAGTTGGAGGTAATCACGTAAACACATTTACTCTGGTTGGCTTTGTAATCGAATGCCTGCAGGCGGATAGCCTCCAAATCTTTGGTAGTTGTAGATTTCAATTCAATTACACCAATCGCATATCCGTCTTTTAATATCGCACCATCTGCTTTTTTTGCACCTCTTTCATTTTTATATTCGGTTGTGAGATTGTACTCCGGATTTGGACTGATAGTGTACCCGAAAACTTTTACAAACAGTTCGGTTAAGAATCCTCCCTGCCACTGCTCTTCCTTGCTTTCCCGTATGTTTTGCTGGATTATTGGATTGTGAAAGTAATCGGTCAGCTTTTGGTAAGCTGTTTTCATTTCGGTTTGATTGGCTTCGTTCAGGAATTTATTCAGTACTGAATGTTGAAATAGTGCCATTGTGACGGGGCGGTTTAGTTATTCTAATTTTTATTGGTGTTAAATTTAGCATCTTCAGTTTGTTTTTTAAAATTTTTGAATTCTTTTTTTGCGACGCATTTACTTCAATCAAAATCGAGTGAAAAATAAAAAATCATACTAGAAATTGAAAAACATCATCCTGTCGTTTGTCGCGTACCCCCGAAAAAAATATCTTTTACTATATAAAAAGTTGAAATGAAATTTATATTTGTTTTTGTTAGATGAAAAACAGAAGAACAGTAAATAAATTTTAAATAAAATACTAACTATCAATACTTTAAACAATCAGAATCATATATCCGTATTTACATAATAATTGTAGTTACAAAAGCGATTCAGGGCGGGTCGGCCTGCTTTAATAAAATTTGCGTGGTTTTTTTTAATATTTTATACTAAGGAATTAATTTAAAATAAGTTAGTTATTTCAAAATTTTAATTCACCTCTGAAAGTTGGCTAAATGAATATGAAAGTTAGAATTTGGAGCCCAATTCCAGTGAAATAAATCCTGTTGCTGTCAAAAAACAATTTATGAACAGAGTTAAATTTTATAACCACAAATAGGTAGTCTGTGGTTATATATGTGGTTATAATAAAAGAAAAAACCAAATGATATTTTCAATGTAATCATCTGGTTTTCAATTGGTCGGGGTAGCAGGATTCGAACCTGCGACCCCCTGCTCCCAAAGCAGGTGCGCTAACCGGACTGCGCTATACCCCGATTTATTTTTAAATGACTCTTTAAAATACTTTAGAGCCTTTTGCGGAGAGAGGGGGATTCGAACCCCCGGTACGGTTACCCGTACGGCAGTTTAGCAAACTGCTGGTTTCAGCCACTCACCCATCTCTCCAAAGTTAAAGATGTATGGCAGTTAACCTTCCGTCGGATAACAGATGAGGTACTTATCCATCACTTTAAAATGGTTAAAGTTGCTAAATTCTTTTTGCCTCTCAGCTTTTCAAATTCTACTTGTCACCAATTCAAAAGAACGTGTCTTTTTTCGTGCGTGCAAAAGTAGAAATTGTTTTTACATTGGCAAAATCTTTTAAAAAATTATTTAACTAATTTTCATCTACTCAATAGATGTTAAATTTCTAATTCCCTTTTGAAATCTTGTTTACTATTTATAATACAGAAATAAACATTTCTTTTCAAAGTTCTGACTATCATAAAAATAGTTTAAATAAGAGGACTTTTAACCAAACATAATAATTGCGATTTATGTTGAAAAGCTAATCTACTGAGATGCAGAAGATTACTTCCAAGAATGAAAATAAATAGGCTAAAAGGCTTGCAAATACAAATGGTTCAGATTACATTTGGTTATATAAAACGAGTTCTTTGAAGAGAAAAATATATTTTCCGCATTGATTCATCAGTTGGTAAACTCAACAGAAAAAATTAAACCGAGTAAGCTCTTTATGGTCGCTAAAGCAGGCCTTGTAGTCCCGAGTATTCGGGATGAGTCTTCGGACCGGTGGAAGTTTGATCGACCGGGCTCTCAAATCCTGTTAATCAGGGGTTTTACACAAACGGAATTAATGCGGATTTTTTTTGTCTTTTTGTAACTCTGCGGAAATCAAATAAAGTATCAATAATACGCTCATAAACAGGGATATTCGGGCAATATAATCACCATGCTTCACGTAAAACGTAATTTTATCATTTACGTTCAATTCTCCTGAAATAGCGTCAGGTTGCCACCACGCCGTTTGCTGAATAACATCGCCACGTTGATTTATAAATCCTGAAATGCCAGTATTTGCCGCACGCGCAATACTCCTGCGTGTTTCAATTGCTCTTAAACGTGCAAAAGAGAAATGTTGTTTGTAACCTGGTGAATTGCGCCACCATCCGTCATTGGTTATGATAAAAATTAATTCTGCCCCCTTTTTTACAAATGAATTGATATAGTCTCCAAAAACCGATTCATAACAAATTACAGGGGCGATCTTTATACTGTCATCTGCAATAAAAACGGATGATTCTTCCTGGCTACCTAGATTTCCAGTGGTGCCACCCAAATCAAAAAAAAATGTTTCTTAAAAATCCTAGATATTTCAGATATGGAACCTTTTCAACTCCGCTTACCAATATCGATTTATGATAAACCTGGTAATCTCCGTTCTGCTCCATATAAACTGCTGTATTGAAAACATCATAATAGTTTCCATCTCTTTCCCGGGCAGTAGAAGGAGCTTCCTCACTGTTATAATATTTAATGGATGAAATACCAAAAACCAAAGCAGCCTTTGGATATTTCTTTTGAAAACTATTCAGATAAAAATATTGGGGATTTACTTCAAATTCATCAACATTCCACTTATGGTAATTTTCCACAACCGTTTCCGGTCCGACAATAAAATCAGTTTGGTTGTTTGCTTTTTCTTTGGCAAGCTGAACCAACTTCTCCAATTTGTTGTTTTCAGCTTCCAATCTGTAATCCTCTGAATATGGATCTATATTGGGTTGAACAAGCACAATACTTTTTGGATAATCTTTCTCTTTATAATTATTATATATCTTAAATGAAAAAATAGCCGGAATAAAAATGGTAAATAAAACTACTGACACTGGAATTAACAGTTGTTTTAATGAATATCTCCTAAAATTTAGGAATAAAAATAAAATCAAAAAATTAGTAAGCAAAATCCATAAAGTCCCTCCCAAAACACCTGTTATTTCATACCATTGAATTAATTTAATATTATTTGCAAACCCATTCCCTAAAGTAAGCCATGGCCACTGAATGTCCCAGTTAAAATGGAAATATTCAAATGAAATCCAGAATACGACTATGGCTATGTAGCCGAGACTGCTTTTTAATCGTCTCCTTGCCAAATGCCCCAGCCATAAAACCAGCGACATCAAAAAAGAATTCACAATAATAGCCATTAAGGCTCCGGCAACAGTTGCATACGCTATCCACCAGGTGGTTAAACCGTTCCAAACTATAACAGACAAAAATGCGTGGCCCCAGAAAGAAACACCGACAAATGATTCCTTAAATTTTATAAAGAAATTTTCAAGATAAAAAAGAGGAATAAAAGCAACAAAAAGAATCCATCCGGGAAATCCTAACCAGGGCAGACTTAATAATATTCCTGATAATACCGATAAAAGAATCCGGTAAATCCGTTTCATCTATATATTTTGATTATTGGTAAATGTATTTGTTTTTCTTTTGCCAGTTCTTTCGAACACAAAATCAATTTTTCCCATGGCTAAACCACCCCACCAAGCTTGATTCACTATAATATCATTTCCGGCCTTATTTTGTTGAACAAGGGGCTTCTCAAGATAAGTATGTGTATGCCCTCCTATAACTAAATCGGTGAACGAAGTTTCTCTTGCCAAATCCAAATCGCTAACCTTTTTTTCTTCATATTTTAAACCAAGGTGTGACAAACAAATTACCAAATCACAATGCTGTTCCTTTTTCAGAAATTGCTCCATTTCAAGAGCAACTTTTAAGGGATCATTATAAATAGTATTACCATAATTTTTTTCGCTTACTAATCCGCTTAACTCTATCCCAAGGCCGTAAATACCAATTCTCAGATTATTTTTCCTAAATATTTTATACCGCGGAAATTTCCCGTCAAGAATTGTATCCGAAAAATCGTAATTTGAATTAATGATCGGAAACTGCGCATTGGGTAATGGGTCAAGAATCCCTGTTAATCCATTATCAAATTCATGGTTTCCTATTGTTCCTGCATCATATCCGGCTTCGCTCATTACTTTTAAAATCAATTCCCCTTTAAAATAATTAAAGTACGAGGTCCCCTGAAACATATCTCCGGCATCCAGGAGCAACGTATTTGGATTTATTTTCCTTAAGTTATCGGCAAATTCCGAAATTCTGGCAATGCCACCTTTCCCGTCGTATTGTTCATTAGAACCACTGAATGGTTCAATATGGCAATGAAGATCATTTGTATGCAAAATAGAAATGGTAATAAAATCTTCGTCAGCAAGTAATTCCATTGGTAACATGCCAAAGCTAATACCTGCCGTTCCTGCTGCAATATTTCTTACAAACCTTCTCCTATTCATAACTTATCCTCCCGTCTTTTTCACCAAACAATTTTTCACCTTTTTCGTGTTTTTGTTCCATGTATGAAATAATTATATCTCTGATTTTTTCACCGCTGTTAATAAAATCAGTGTGTCTTGTCAAAATCTCCATATCATCACCTCCGGCAGCAACATAATCATTGGTTACCAACCAATATTGCTTATCCGGAATTAATGAACTACCCTGGATTTCTACATTTTTAGCCTTCCCATCTGAAACAGAAAAACGTACTCCTCCAACACTGTCACCACCATTTTTAGCCAGAATATTCAAGAAATCCTGTATTTGTGTTCCTGACAGCTGCAGATAAACCATCTCATTCTCAAAAGGCATTAATTCAAAAATCTTTCCTACAGTTATTTCTCCTTTGGGAATGTATGTCCTTATTCCTCCGTAATTAAAATAAGAAATATCAGGTTTTAAGTTATACTCATTCTCATCTGCTACTTTTGTTCCCTGCTCCAAAAGCAAATCCCCCAAAAAATTAGTAAGATTACTTTCCGGTTTATCTTTTCCCATTTCCACTTCGGAAACCGAAATGACACGATTCATATCTTCATCCAGAATGTTTTTGTAGGGAAGATATATTTGAACAAGCTCATTATCAAGGCTGTTTAAACTATCTGAAACCAGCAAGTTTTCGGTTTCATAAGAAACCTTTAAATAATACGTTTTACAGGAGATAAGTAGTAAAACACAAGTTATTAACAATGAATAGGTGATATATCGTTGCATATAGAAAAAGTTGTTTTAAAACTTACACTTATTTTAGCGTGAATATGTTTAAAAATTGAAACGGTTATTAAAATAATATGTTCGATTCAAACTTACATATAAAAAATCTGGCGGCGATAATTTTTGCGCTGTTTCTGGGGCTAATTTTACAACCAGTAAAAACAGGGGCTCAAACAAAAGAAGTTGTGGCACAAAAGGGTGAAGGGATTTATCGTTTACTCACAAGAAACGGGTTATCAGTTTCTGATTATTTAAATTCATTTATTGCGTTAAATAAAAATCTGCTGGGTGAAAATAATACCCTGATTGCAGGTGTTAGTTATAAATTGCCTGACGGGGCAAAAACATCTGAAACATCTGAAACTCCTGCTGGCTCAACCGGAGAATATGCAACATATGCCATTTTTGGGAAAAAATACGAACGGGTTGAAATCGAGGATAGCCAGTTAAAGGGAGCAATTTATTACCTGGTGTCAGGCCACGGCGGTCCTGACCCCGGAGCAGTAAGTAAAGTTGGTAATTTGTGCGAAGATGAATATGCTTATGATGTTACGATTCGACTTGCAAGAGAATTAATAAAGCATGGTGCAACAGTTTATATGATCACCCGGGATCCCAATGACGGCATTCGTGATGAAAGTAAACTAAAAGCAGATAAAGATGAGGTTTGTTATCCAAACCTGACAATTCCGCTTAATCCCACTCAAAGATTGAAACAACGCTCTACCGCAGTTAATAATCTTTATTTGAAAAACAGGAATGCTTTCCAAAGAATGGTAGCAATTCATGTTGATTCCCGAAGTAACAATGAAAATATAGATGTTTTTTTCTATCATGATAAACGTAGTAATACAGGGAACAAAGCAGCAAATATTCTATTGAATACTTTTCAGAACAAATACAATGAACATCAGCCCGGAAGAATTTATAAAGGGACAGTATCTACAAGGAACCTGTACGTAATAAAAAATACCTTTCCTGTTGCAGTTTATATTGAATTAGGAAACATTAATCATTTAAGGGATCAGCAAAGATTACTTATTGCGGATAACCGTCAGGCGCTGGCTAACTGGCTTACTGATGGGCTGATTACAGATTTTAATACAAACAAGTAGTACCTTTTATTTTTCTGTTTCCTTACTGATTCTTTGTTCGATTGTAAAAATGTTTTGAGTCTCCCCATTCATTGTATCCAATCTCACCTGAAGCAGTTTGTAAACTCGGAAATTAGTCGCACGTTAACAACTCATTAACTATTCCTCAAAACACTGTATATCAAAATATTTCAATCCTTAAATCATTAAAACACCAAAATATCTTTTAATTTCTTTGTATTAAATAAAATTCTTATTATTATTGAGTCTAAATTAGCTTAGTAGAATATATTTTTATTGTATAACACAAATTTGAAAATCATGAAAAAAGTATTATTTGTTTTAGCATTGGTTATGGCCTACGGTCTTTCAGTATCGACTGCTAGTGCAAAAATGGTAATTGTTGACGACTCTGGTGTAACTATTGTTACTGAAGATAACCAAAAAGCTCCAGAAGGGGATGAAAAAGTAGCAGCGAAAGACAAGAGTGCTGCCTGTGGTGATAAAACTTCTGCCACTGCATCAGTTACCAATACCGTTGCCAAATCAGCCGCCTGCGGAGATAAAGCATCTACAACTGCATCAGTCACAAATACAGCAGCCAAATCAGCTGCTTGTGGCGACAGTCCTGTAAAAGCTGTATCTACGGCATCAGTAAAAACAGCTGCATGCGGCGACAAAGCGGCAACAACAACAGCAGTTGCTGAAGTTATCGAAGAAAAATAAGAGTAATCAGATATTGAGTTACTTATAAAATTGTAATTTTGAAAAGCTGTCTTTTAGACAGCTTTTTTTTGTTGGCAGTAACAACAAGAATTAGTACTTTCCCAACTTGAAAGCTCATTCATGAAAGCACCAAAAACATTTCGTTTACATATAGGAATTTTTGGACGAAGAAATGCCGGCAAATCCAGTATTTTGAACGCATTGACGCAACAAGATGTGTCTATTGTTTCTGATATAGCAGGAACAACTACCGACCCCGTAGAAAAGCCAATGGAATTGTTACCGTTGGGACCGGTTTTGTTTATCGATACTGCGGGAATTGATGATGAAGGAGTTCTTGGCGAGAAAAGAATTCAAAAAACGGTTCAGATTTTTGATCGTACTGATCTCGGAATTATTGTTTCCAATTTTGCTGACTGGGGAGATTTTGAACATCAACTTATTTCAGAGTTTAAAACCCGGGAAATTCCTTTTATTGTAGTTTTTAATAAAACCGATTTATACAAAGAAAATCTTGATATAACGTCTCAACTTGACAGTGTAAAAATCATGTACGTTTTAACCTCGGCAACAAAAATAACCGGAATTCAGGAATTGAGACAATTGTTGCTGCAGTCTGCTCCGCTCGATTTTATTAACAGACCTACAATACTGGCAGATTTGGTTGGTCCCGGTGAAGCTGCTGTTCTTGTTGTTCCAATAGATAAAGAGGCTCCCAAAGGAAGATTAATTTTACCACAGGTACAAAGTATTCGGGATTTACTGGATAATGATTCATTTTGTATTGTCACAAAAGAAAGAGAATTAAGGGAGGCCCTTTCACAGTTAAAAAAACCGCCCAAACTGGTTGTAACTGATTCACAGGCTTTTTTGAAAGTTGCAGCCGACACCCCACCTGAAGTTCCTATGACCTCATTTTCTATACTTTTTGCACGTTTTCAGGGAGATTTGACTGAAATGGTTCGAGGTGCAATGGCAATTGACAAATTAAAAACAGGCGACAAAGTACTAATTGCTGAAGCATGCTCGCACCATCCAATAGGTGAAGATATTGGCACGGTAAAAATTCCGCGTTGGCTAACTCAATATGTTGGTGGAAAACTCCAGATTGACAGCATTAGAGGCCATGACTTTCCTAAAAATATTTCAGAATACAAGTTAATTATTCACTGTGGAGCATGTATGTGGAACAGAAGGGAAATGCTGAGTAGAATTATTAAAGCCAAACAGGCAGGAGTGCCTTTAACTAATTACGGTTTAACCATCGCATATTCATTGGGTATTTTTGAGCGTGCTTTACAACCTTTTCCACAACTACTTGAGGAATTAAAAAATAAAACTATTAACTATTAAACATAAGTATCTGTTTATTAAAATCATTCACATTATTCTGATTAACAGTCATTAACAATTTATTCACAATACTTAATAGAAAAATAATATAGATTGCCTTAATTTTTTATTATTTGAGGTATTTAGTTAAACAATCCTATATTTGCGCAAAATTTTAAAATATAGAAGCAATAAGCTAAAAATCGCCAGTTGAGATTAAATCTATTATTAGAAATAAATATTAAACCATGACTAATTATTATGGTCAAATCAATTTAAACCTTATAAATCAGATGAAAAAATTACTTTTAGTTTTACCCTTTTTTACGCTCTTTTTGTCATCAGTCAGTGCTCAGGACACTGAAATCCAACCAGATAGTTTAAGACAAAATGCTGTAAAACTTTTTATTGATTGTGAATTCTGTGACATGAATCATATTCGTCAGGAAATTCCATATGTAAATTATGTTAGAGATGTAAAGGAAGCACAGGTATATCTTATGGAAACCATGAGAATGACAGGTAGCGGAGGATTTGAGTATACCTACTTTTTTAGCGGAGAAGATAAATTTGCAGGGCTTAACGACACATTGATATATGCATCACGTCCTGATGACACTGTGGATCAAACACGGCAGGGAAGAACAGATATGATTAAAATGGGTTTAATGAGATATGTTGCCCGCACACCAATTTTTAAAGAAGTATCTATAAGACATATGGGAGTTGGAGGAAGAACCGGTGAATCAGAACAAGTTAGCGACAAATGGAACAACTGGGTATTTGAAGTGGAAACCAGACCCAGCTTTAGCTGGACAGATACAAAACAAGATATATCGTTATTTAACTCCTTAAGTGCCACAAGGGTTACTCCTGAATGGAAAATTGAATCAAATTTTACTCACCGGTATTCAAAAACGAAATTTGATTTCCCAACCTTAAAATATACGGCTATTGAACGTACAGCCAGCTTAAAAAATTTGGTGGTAAAAAGTATCTCAGATCACTGGTCAATTGGAGGAAAACTGGATTTACTTCAGTCAACTTTTTATAACTATGAATTTCAGGCTGAAATTTATCCGTCTATTGAATACAATTTGTTTTCATACGAAGAATCAACTCACCGTCAATTAAGATTCTTATACAGTATTGGGGCATCATTGAATCAATATATGGATACAACAATTTACAGTAAAACAAAGGAAAATTTACCAAAACAAGAATTACAGATTGCATACCAGGTTCAGGAAAAATGGGGATCGGTCAATGTTTCTATCGAAAGTTCAAATTTGTTGAACGATTTCAAGAAAAACAGGATTGAAATGAATGGAAACCTTAGTATAAGAATTGTAAAAGGTCTTCAATTTAGTATTCGTGGTGGTATTGCCAAAATCGCTGACCAAATTTATCTTCGGGCTGAAGAAGGTTCTGATGCGGAAAAATTTCTTGAATTGCAGGAACAGGCTACAAGTTATGAAATTGATGGAAGCGTTGGACTTACCTATACTTTTGGATCGATATTTAATAATGTTGTTAATCCGCGTTTTGGAAATGGAATGAGATATGGAGGCGGAGGCGGAGGCGGATATAGATTCTAATGACTCTTCACTAAATATAATTCATAAAAATCCGGTTTATACCGGATTTTTTTATGCCTTTTAATAAGTTTTTGCCATAGAAATTTAAACCGCAGGTTTGCTAAAAAAACCAAAAAACTCTATTCTGCCAAATGCATCTTTTTTTAAGAGTTTAAGATTTCCCTTTTCAACAGCAAACTGAAATTCCACATTATTTCGAAAATTATCAGGATGTATAAGAGTAATGAAATTTCTGGATCGACTCCAGGTTCCACTTGCAATTTTTGAAATTACAGGAATGTCCAGATTTGTACTGTGCGTATAATTTTCATCTGTATTGAAATCTATTTCCCAAAAAATTTTTTCTGATTTTAATTGATCTTTGGTTTTATGAACCAGTTCTTTATCGGGCTCGGTGTAAAACTCGAACAAGACCCATTTGCCTGGAATTTTTTTTGAAGGCCGGGCAAACATTTCCGTTGTACCCAACCAATCTATCAATTTCCGAAAATTTATTCTCCTTGGCATATCAGACAAAAATCAACTTAATTTTGACTTAAAATCAGAAAAATAGTTTAATGTGCATTGAGTCACTAAATTCAATTCTTACTACTAATTAAAACCTGAATTGAAACTAATAGTTTAATTAAGGACAAATTTCACCAGCAAATATTATTTCTCACAGCAAAAATCCTTTAAAAGAGTTCTGACCTCAACCACATTTTCGACTTTGTATTTCGCAATAGTTTTTGCCAAACCCACTTTAATAGTTACTGCTGTATCGGGTATTTCTGAGAACAAAAATTCATCAGTCCAGTCATCACCGATCGCTACTATTTTATCCGCAGGCGATTCATGTAATAGCTTTTGGGCTGCCCTTCCCTTATTTATACCCCGATTTTTTATTTCAATTACTTTGTTTCCTTCCAGAATTTCAAGATTTAAATTTGCTACAAGACTGGTTAACTCGTCTTTCAGCTCAATTGCCCTGTTTACACCTAACTCCGGGTCCGACTTTCTATAATGCCAAACCAAACTGTAATTTTTTTCTTCTATAAATGATCCTGGGGTGCGATCAACATAAAATTCGAGCGCGGAGCGGATACTTTCTTTCCATGAATCATCCAAAGGTTCTATCATTTGCCATTCACTTTCAGGCTTTCTAACCCAAACACCATGTTCAACAACCAATGTATAGTTTTTATGTCCAAACCACCTTTCGAAAGTTTGTTTATCACGCCCGCTGATTAAAACGACCTTATTTTTTGGATTTGAATTTAACTCATCCAACAAGTTGTAAAGTTCTTCATCGGGCATCGCGTGAGCCGGATTATTTTTAAATCCCGTAAGTGTCCCATCATAGTCTAAAAAGAAAATGCGCTTTTCAGCACTACAAATGTCTTTTACCAGGGATGATTGGGTAGTTTTGGTAAGTTTTTTTGCCAGGTAAATTTCTTCACTCATTTTTACCTTTTCAAGGCTGCTGAGGAAGTCGTTTGCCCATTTTTCTACGTTGTACCTTTTCAAACGATTTTGCAGAATAGTGTTTCTTTCAATCTGTTCATCATCGGGCATTTCAATCGCCTTTTCAATTGCAGCTGCTATCTGAGCTTTATCATTTGGATTGATAATGATTGCTTCGCTCATTTCTTTTGAAGCTCCTGCCATTTCACTTAAAATAAGTACTCCCCTTCCATCTGTTTTGGACGCGATAAATTCCTTTGCCACGAGGTTCATTCCATCTCTAATTGGAGTGATTAATGCTATTTCACAATAGTTATATAAATCAACCAGATTTTCAAAAGGTAAAGACCGGTAAAAATACCATATCGGTGTCCAGTTTATTGTTGAATATTCACCGTTTATTCTCCCAACAATTTCATCAACCTCACTTTTCATCTGTTGATATTGTTCAACACCAACCCTGGAAGGCACGGCTAAAAGAACCAGGGTAACATTACCACGATATTTCGGATACTCCTGTAAAAAATATTCAAACGCTTCAAGTCGATTAATCAATCCTTTTGAATAGTCGAGCCTGTCTATTGACAGTATGAATTTTGTTTCCGGATACAATAAATAATATCGTTCCAGCTCCTTCCTGACTTCCGATTTATCACGAACCGATTTTTTTTGCGAATTAATTGCTGCCTGGTTAAATTTATCATAATCAATTCCCATTGGGAAGTTATCCACTTTCACAATACGTCTCGGCAGACTAATTTCATTTATTTGAATATCATAACCAAGAAGCCTGCGCACGGAACTCATAAAGTGTCTTTCGTAATCAAACGTATGAAAGCCAAGCAAATCGGCACCAAGCATCCCGTTGATAATTTCAGTTCTCCAGGGTAAAATTCGAAACACCTCGTAGGAAGGAAACGGAATATGTAAAAAGAAACCTATTGTGACATCGGGAAACCTTTCTTTGATCATTTGAGGTAATAAAAGAAGATGGTAGTCATGTATCCAAATTTTATCCACCCCTTCTATATTTTCGGCTATTACATCGGCAAACTTCTGGTTTACTGATTTATACGCCTGCCATTGTTCCTCTTCATATTCAACAAACTGGCTAAAATAATGAAAAAGCGGCCAAATGGTTTTATTACTGAAGCCTTCATAATAGAGCTCAATTTCTTTTTCTGTTAAATTAACATCAATACAATTCTCTTTGGCTAAAGCTTCGTTAACTTTTTTTTGTTGCCCGGATGATAGCTTTTCGCTGTCGACTCCCGACCAACCTATCCAACTGCTTTTAAAAGATTTACTGACCGACTGCATTCCTGTAGCAAGGCCACCAACACTTGGTGTAACGTCGATTTTTTCTTCAGATATGGCAATTTGAACCGGCAATCTATTGGAGATTATTAGAAATCGCTTCATAGTTTTTTTATATTTGTTTTCCACGGATTATAAGGAAAATAAGTATCATATCAAAATTAATTTAGTTTTAATAATGATAAATTTAGATTACGGAATAGTTGGAAATGGGAAAAGCGCTGCGTTAATATCAAAAAAAGGAGCGACTGAATGGCTTTGTCTTCCGGTGTTTGATTCAGCCTCAGTTTTTGCGTCATTACTTGACAGGGAAAAAGGAGGCAGCTTTGAAGTATTGGTTGATGAAAGTTATTCTACAGATCAGAGATATCTGCCTAAAACAAATATCCTTGTTACCAAATTCTCTAACGGTAGTGATAGTTTTGAAGTTATTGATTTTATGCCACGGTATCATTACAGAAATGGTGGAGACCACCTATATTCTCCCTCTGATTACATTCGCTACTTTAAATGGAAAGCAGGCAAACCAAAATTCAAAATAAAATATGACCCCAGACTTGAGTATGCAGAAAAACCAACAAAAACAAAAATTCACACCGAATATATTAAAAGCAGCACCGTAAAAGGCACCTATGATTCACTTTACCTTTACACCAATCTTAACAAAAAAGCCGTTGTAAATAATGAAGAAGTCACTATGAAAAGTGATTTATTTTTTCTCATCAGTTACAACCAGAAATTATTACCTCAAACACAGGAACGTGCCTATTTAAAACTACAACGTACAAAAGTTTACTGGCTAAACTGGTCAGAGGAAACACATAGGTTTAGTAAATACAACGACGAAATTCTTCGTAGCGCGCTGGTTTTGAAACTTCTTAGTTACGATAAAACCGGTGCTGTCTTAGCTGCAGCAACTACCTCGCTTCCTGAAACATTAGGTGAAATCAGGAATTGGGATTACCGTTTTTGCTGGCTTCGTGATGCATCAATGGTTATCAAAGTCATGACGAAGCTGGGGCATTGGCGAAGTGCCCGACATTTTTTGAATTTTATCATCGATATTGTTTCAGACAAGGATGAGAAAATCCAAATTATGTACGGCATCAACAAGGAGAAAAACCTTAAGGAACGTATACTTACCCATTTTTCCGGCTATGAAGACAGCGCTCCGGTTCGCATCGGGAATGCTGCCTATAAACAAAAACAGCACGACATTTATGGAATCTTAATGGATGTTATTTATCAGCAGTTTAGCCTTTTTGATGTTTCTTTGGAAAACAGTGAGGAATTATGGACGATTACACGAAGTATTATACGTGTGGTAAAAAATAACTGGAAAAAACCCGACCGTGGAATATGGGAAATCAGAAACGAACAAAAACACTTTACTTTTTCAAAATTACTATGTTGGGTTGCAGTTGACAGAGCAATAAAAATTGCCGGACTTATTAGGAGAGATGAGTACATTAAACCCTGGTCGCGACTGAAAGATACCATTTATAATGATATTATTGAAAAAGCCTGGAATAGTGAAAAACAAGCATTTACGCAAACATACGGAAACCACGACTTAGATGCTTCTACTCTTTTAATGGAAGCCTATGGTTTTATTGAAGCAACTGATGAAAGATACATTAGCACTGTAAAAGCAACACAGAAAGAACTTTCTAAAAACGGACTGATGTATCGCTACAAAAATCAGGATGACTTTGGCTTGCCATCATCATCCTTTACCATATGCACCTTTTGGATGATTCAAGCATTATATAAAACTGGAGAAAAAGAAGAAGCTCAAAACCTTTTTGAACAGCTGCTCTCGTACAGTAATCACCTTGGTTTGTTCAGCGAAGATATTGACTTCGAAACAAAGCGTCTGCTGGGTAATTTTCCACAGGCCTATTCACATTTGGCATTGATTGAAACTGCTATGTTATTTTCTGAAGACATACATTTAAAAACCAAACTTTAATACCAACCAATCAATGTTTTAATTTTCATTATTGAAAACGCCCATTTATTTTCATTAAAAGAAAAATGGGTAGCAGAAAGCTACCCAGAAATTTCGTAAAAGAATAAGAAAAGATAAAAAATAAGGGTATTCAATATTACAAAAGAAATCTCGGGGAACTACATCTTTTTAAATCGTTTTATTAACATAAAATAGTGCATAAACACCGGAAAAACACTTTAAATTACTTTAACATTGGTTTAAAACATCCTTCGTTAACAAATATTTATTAATATTTACAGAAAATTAAGTATTAAAAACTATTAACACATTTTTATATCCTTTGTGATTCTTATTTAGAATGCCCATTTTTTTCTTTCAAAAAATTCCTTCTTTATCAATGCAATGCTATATCGTCGACACTGGCTCATATTTCCTATTTATCAAATTAAATATTGCTGTTTAAGCAGATTTGTTGTAACTTTTTAACGATTATCAAACCTCGGTAAAACCAAACGTATTCCTCTAAGTTGTTTGGGGTAATTAATCAACTAATCGTACAAATGTGCTATGGCTGTGCCATAATTAGGAAACTAAATTATGTAACATATTCTCCCAGTTGAGTTTAATAATCTCCCGTACTTTGAGGTTAATGAAGCTTTCAAAAAACATTTATTTGTCAAAAAAAGTCTTGATTACGCCTACTATCGAAATAAAAATTCAAAACATTTCCAACCATTAAATTATCGAAATGAAAAACGAATTTAAAAAATTCACAAAAAAACAAGCTGACGTATTAAAGCAGCGTATCGTCTCAGTAAGTGAAGACGAAGTACAAAAATGGTATACCACCGAAAAAAAAGAAGTAAAATTTAAAGTACACGCTAAAACCCACCAGAATCTGGCTGAATTGCTGGATGAGGATTTGGATTTAAGCAGCGAATCTATTGTAAAACTGGAAGCAAATGAAATTGAAGATGAAGATCTTCTGAAAAGAATTGATGAAAAGCGTGATGAAAACAAAGATTATGAAACGTTTGAAGTTACGTTAATTCATCCGGATGATTTTGATTTCGATCCTGAACTGGACGCAGAAGACCAGAAGAGTGAGAAATCAATCAATAAGGATACCGCAAAATTTAAATCCTACTATGCCGAAGATACACTGGAGGCATCACCTGATTTAAATATAGTCGAGTCAGAATCAATGGGGCTACCTTCTACAATTGATCACAGAAGTGACCAGTCGCCGGTAAAAAATCAGTGTACTCGTGGTACCTGTGTCGCCCATGCTTCATGTGGCGTTTTAGAGGCATTTGATCACATTCCTGATGATCTTTCGGAACAATACCTGCATTACAAATTTAATGAGTTTATTGGCCGTCCACACAACCAGGACCAGGGCTTAAAAACCACAGATGCTGCGAAGTACCTTGCACGTAGTGACGGGAAAATAAGTCTTGAATCGGAATGGCCTTACCTTTGTAACCAATCTCAGGTAAACAGCCTTGTAAGTGCCGGAACCTATGGTCCACCATCAGATGCAACCGGAAATCAAACCTACGGTATAAAATATTATAAAATTATACAGGACAATGGTCTTACAGGGGAAAGTATAAAAAACACCCGCTATTTGGAGTCGTTGCTTTATCAGGGGTACAACATAGTAATTGGTACCTGGGTGGCATGGCAGGACACGGATAACGACGGAATTCTAGAACCCCGCTTTTCAAATGGAAATCCGATCTATCAGGGGGGACATGCTATGCTGGTAGTTGGATACAATAAAAATCAAAACTATTTTATAGTAAAAAATAGTTGGGGAGCAGGCTGGGGGCACTCCGGATATGCCTACCTGAGCTACGATTACATACGTACTTACTTTAAATACGGATTTGTTGTTAAACAGCCTGTCCCTTATGAGCCACAAAGTGTTCCGGGAAGATTGTTGAGAGCAGCTTATTCCTATTCAAAAATCAGCAGAACGCGATTGCGTGCTGCAATTATCGCTTTTAAAACCTCTAAAGGACGTTATGCAGTATGTGAAGCATATGCCGGATACAATCTTTATTTAAAAAATCTGGTCGTGTATAATACAAACGGAACAATTCATCTGAAACGAAGTGGATTGGTCATAAGGGGAACCTACCTTTGCGATATCGACAGTGGCAGGGAAACTTCAAATGATGCTGACTTCTGGTGGGAAGCCGTCAGTCCGGGCGTAAATTACCTGGTTCCGAGAAACGGAGCAAAAGTTTGCATACTGTACGACATGAAGTACTTAACTGCAAGCAGAATTAACAGTTACACTATCAACGATTCCGGAATTCCTTCCAGCAAGCTCAATTTTGCAGTAGTGGTGGGAAAAACAACAACAAATCGTCCGTATAAAGCGATTATGCACATGGAATCCAATAACCGACTTGAAATTTCATATCTCGAAGTTTTGAATAATGACGGAACGAGGTATAAATACAAACGAGGAATAATGGTTCCATCGTCCTACACGTATAATTTAGATACTTTACAAACCGGCGGCGGTAAATATGCCGATTTATGGTGGCATGTTATTTCCGACAATGTAGGTTTTGTAGAGAAATATTCTTACGCAAAAATAGAGTTACTCTATTACATTTAATTTGTAAACAGGCCGGGCCAATATTCCCGGCCTGAATTCTATTTATGATCTAAAAACTATTAACACAACAATACAGAACACTAAATTTGTTGTAACTTAATCTCTGTAAATCCAATTTATATAGACTATGAAAGTTTTAGCTGAAAACACCAATACTATTGAACTCAAAGTTGGAGATAAACTTATTCTCGAAAACTTCAGACTTCCGGTAGTTCCTCCACACTTAAACCTTGAGGCATTTTTAAACCTGCCAGATAACCTGGTGCTGGTTAAAACAGAGTATCCGGAGCAGGAAGGCACATTCGAAAGCATTTTTTACATTGAAGCAAAATCTCCGGGAAAAGGAACACTAAAAATTGGATATAAAGATTGGGATACAAATTCCAATGCCAAAGAAAAAAATATTTCAGTTAAGGTATCCTGAATTATCTAAGAAAATTAAAGCAATTCCCTATTTATCAAATACAGATTCCTTTATTACCTAACGGAAATATCAGAAAATTAATCTTCTTTTTCAAAGAATAATTTATATTGCAATTTTCCGATAAATTTAAATGCGATAATAGTTATTTCATCAGCCAATTTATCTGTTTCAACAGTATAGATCTTGATGATAGTAGAAGCAAGTTAACTTTGCTAAAATGAAGCAACAAACCTTTTGGAAATATATCTGGATTGTTTTGATCATTTCTTTTGCTCTGGCAATACTTATTCATTTTGAAAAATTTGCATCATTTTTTGATATTCCAAATGGTTTTCAAAGAGGTGGATACAAGGCACACAGCATATCTGAAACTATATCTGATGTTCTAGTCAGTTCAGCTGTTGCATTTATCACATTCATAATTAACTACTTTATTATTAAACCGTTTGATAGCAGCAAAAAAATTGATTATAAGAAAATTACCTCATCAATTGTTATTACAATTATTTCAATAACAATTCTTAGCGACTTTCTATTCAATATATCAAAAAATGGTATTCCATTCGGTAATTTTCAAAATCCCATGTTTTTGTATTTTTTCCGAGATTTATTGATTTCTGCTGTTGTATTGGTCAGCGTATATTTCCTCAAGGTAATTAACGACAGACAAACTATAAAAATTGAAAATGAAAAACTTAAAACTGAAAATCTTTTAAGTCAGTTTGAGATGTTAAAAAAACAAGTCAGCCCGCATTTTTTCTTTAACTCGCTGACTTCGCTAAAAGAGCTTATTAGTCAGGAACCCCACAAAGCCGAGGAATATATAAATCATCTTTCTTTGGTTATGCGATACACTTTGCAAAACAATGAAAGTAAAACACAAAGTTTAAAAGATGAACTATTTGTTGCTGAATCATACCTCTTTCTTGCAAAAATAAGATTCGAGAATAACCTTCGGATTAATAAAAATATTGATCCCCGTTTTGAGTTGCATCTTATGCCTGCTCTGGCACTTCAAACTCTAATAGAAAATGCAATTAAACACAATGAAATTAGTAAACGACATCCCCTGACCATAAATATTGAAACAACTCAGAAACAATCACTAAAAGTGAGAAATAACCTTCAGGAAAGAATTACACATGAACAGAGTACAGGTACGGGGCTTATTAACCTTTCCAGACAATATAAATTTCTATCAGGGAAAGATATTGTTATTTCAAAATTAAACAACGAATTTAGTATAGAACTTCCACTGTTAAAACCTGATTAAATGAAAGCATTAATAGTTGAAGACGAGCGACTTGCAGCAGATAACCTCATTAAAATTCTTGAAAAAACAGAAGGATTAGAAGTAATTGGCGTTCTGGAGAGTATTTATGAAGTTGTTGAATGGTTTAAGCAGAATGAAGAACCTGAAATTATGTTTCTTGATATCCACCTTGCCGATGGTTCTGCATTCGAAATTTTTGAAAAAATTGAAGTTAACTGTCCTGTTATTTTCACTACTGCTTACGACGAATATGCTCTGAAAGCCTTTAAAGTAAACAGTATCGACTATTTATTAAAACCCCTGGACATTACTGCTATTGAAAAATCGCTTGAAAAACTTCAAAAACTAACCGTGCAACCTACAACGCAAATTAATGATATAAAAAACCTAACGAACTACCTAAAAAAGAAATCTACTTATAAAAACAGTTTTTTGGTTCCCGCCAAAGGCGATAAATTAATTCCATTAAAAACAGACGAAATTTTATATCTATTTATTGAAAATGGCATTGTTAAAGCTGTAACAAATGATAATAATTCAATTGTATTGGACAAAACTCTGGACGAAATTTCCAGTCTCATTGATCCATCAATATTTTACCGTGCAAACCGTCAGTTTATCATTTCAAAAAAAGCAATAAAAGATATTGATTTGTGGTTTAATCAACGATTGTCTGTCAATCTGATTGTTCCAACACAAGAAAAAATAATCATCAGCAAAGCCAGAATTGGAGATTTCAAAAAATGGTTTAGTGAATAATTCATATTTTAATACTTCCGCAATCATTTTGAATAAATAAAAGCCTGTAGCTTAATCGTTAAATGAAGACAGTTCAGTTTTTAAATTAGTTGTTTCACTATAATTTTTCATCGCTGTCTTATTTCATACAATAAATTTGAACTGATTAAACAATAATAATGAAACAGTTCAAAATATTTACAATCTGCTTTTTATTGATTGTTCTATTAAGTTCAACAATAAAAGCACAACCAATTCCGGTTGAATTTATGCTGGGAAATAATTATGGGAGTGTTAATGTTGTTTTAACAAAAAAATTCGCCCAAAATTCCATGTTTGGATTCTTCCATCTGAATACGGTAGAATTCGATTATAACGAAGACCATAAAAACAGTTTTATTTTACAGGATTTACTATTTGTTGAAACTCTGAAAAATCTTCGGGTTGCAGGTGGAGTTGCATACAGCAAGGGTGGTTTAAATCCTACAGCCGGATTGCAATACATTTACAGTGGTGAAAAATTAGTCATTTTGTGTGCACCGAGAATAAATATTGAAGATGATCCATCGTATGATATTTTTTCATTTATACAGTTTAAACCAAAAATAAACGACCATCTTAAACTTTTTACAAGAATTCAGACACTGAACATTTTTGACGCATCGGGGAATATTAAAAGCTACCAATGGTTACGCATGGGACTTGAAACCAGAGGAATACAATTTGGACTTGGTTTTAACTTTGATGAATTTGGACACAATCCTGAAATAACAACCAATTACGGACTTTTTATCAGGAAAGAAATACTTTAAAATTCGTGTAACAGCAAAAAGAATTAGCGGGGTAGATTCACTTAATTCTTAATTAAGATGAATCAAAAAAGAGGCTGTTCCAGAAGTATCTGACAGCCTCTTCTTAAAAGTAATTAAAGTCTATTTCAATCCACTATTTTTAATTCGGAAATAATCAAATGCCACTTCAAATGGGATTTCCGGTTCATTATCAGTCTGCATCATAAATCCTGGGAAATTACCTCTTCCTGAAGGCGCAACACCATTACAGGCAATAATTCCAGCCTTTACATCTTTCAACATAATATTTGCAGTTCCAACAGTCTCGAACTTTTTGCCACTTGGAGAGCAAGAAGCAATGTACTCGTTGCCTTTCTTTTCCAGTTTCAGAACGACTGTATTTTTTATATCACCTTCCAGATTGTAGGTTGCTACTGATTTCTGGTATCCCTCATTCTCAATAATCAATTCTACTGAACCAGGCTGAACAGCCCCGGTTTGTTCTCCAAACCCGAAAAATCCTCTTCTTGCAACAGCTCTGTATACCAGTTTTACAAAATTATCATCATCCTGATAAGCCAATACTCCTGCATTTTCTGAAGCAGAAGGTACTTTTGAACTAACTACCTTTGATTCGATTGTCCAATCAGTGTTCGCACTTTGCAGAAGAACATTTTCAGCATTATTATTTGATTCAACGATATCTCCTTCTGCTCCGGCAATTACAAGCGAGCCTGATTTTTTTGTGAGACTCCAATTTGAAGAATTCTCTCTCACCCATGTCCACTGGTCTCCCAGACTACTTCCTTTAAATTCATCTTTTACTGATGGTGTGCCAAAATTAACATTGTATAAACTTTTTTCGATAGTTACGTTATCAGTCATTGTGATAATAGCTGTCCCCGGCACACTCTCTGCCTGTTTTACATTAACTGACACATCAGCATTCGGTGAAGTCGCATCTACAGACGGTACGTTTGAGGCGTCTTTTAACAAATAACTATAACCCTTAATAGCACTACTGAATCCGGGAATATTTTTTCCATCAACAGAAATTGATGTAGGATTCAGATTTGGCATAACTTTTACCGGGTAGCTGTTTGATACCGTTTTACCATCCCAGGTCACATATGCAAAAATAGATGCAACACCTACACCTTTAGCTGTTACTATTCCATTTTGATCAACACTTGCTACAGATGGATTATTACTTTTATATTCAACCTTTGCTTCATTGATATCAATAAAGCTATCGTCTGACAATGCAGCTGTAACACTTGTCTGAACAGTATTACCGGAATTCAGAACAACTTCGCCACATTCTGTGACAACTGTCTTTAATTCTGGAGTATAAGTACCACTCATTGTAGCTCCAAGATGTCCTTTTATATTCCTTGATGATGCTCCAATTTCAAAAATATAACTTCCCTGATCGAATGTAATCCTGCCATTTTCATCATCCCAGAACCAAAGATCCGAGCAATCTACATCAATAGAAACTTTTTTTGTCTGTCCAGCCGGAATTGTTACTCTTTTAAAACCTTTTAACCTTTTAATTGGCCGTTGAAGCGAACGTGGACTATTAGGTGTTTTTATATAAATCTGTACGACCTCATCTCCATCAACTTCACCTGTATTTGTCACATCAACGCTAACGGTCACTTTATCATTAGGAGTAATATTCTTTTTACTGATTTCGAAATTACTGTAATCAAAAGTGGTATAAGAAAGTCCGTATCCAAATTCATAGGAAACATCTTTATCAAAATACCAATAAGTTCTTCCATTTTTACCTTCTCCTCCTCTTAATGAATAATCTGCAAAATCAGGTAAATCATCAAGCGACTTATACCAGGTCAAACTTGTTTTACCCCCGGGATTAACATCACCAAACAAAATTTTAGCCATTGCTGTTCCCTGAGCCTGTCCGTTATATCCAGTCCAAACAATTCCAGATATATTTGAATTGTTTTTGAATTGTTCAACTTCAACAATTCCCATGGTTTGCATTACAACGATTGTGTTGGGATTCACAGATGCCACCGCATTAATCAATTCATTCTGATTACCAGGCAATACAATAGAGAATCTGTCAGCTTCTTCCCTTCCGGTAGTTTGATCCGTTCCCACAAACACAATTGCAACATCGGCAGAAGCTGCCTTAGCAAGTGTTTCTTCATCGGTAGCCGGGATTTCCGGTGCATGATAGACAAATACAAGTGTTTGCGGACCTGTTATTCCAAGATTGTTAACCTTTGCAGGAACAATACTTGTTCTTCCAAATCCCATTCTACCTTCTTGCATACTTTCCACCTTCGCCGAAGCGATAATATTACCAGTTGTTGATCCAAGTCTTACTTCAACTGAACCACCACTAACAGAAATCGACATTTCGAACTTTATTGAATCAATATTTGTAATATCGATATTATTATATGCAGTCCAGTCACCCTCTTTAATACCTTTCACCGTTGACGGACCCGATCTGTAGCCTGTAACACCTTTTACTAAACCTTCGGAAGACGAATCAAAATTAGTTGCCTCAAAGTCTTTTACACTTCCATCCTTGTCAAGTGTGGAAAAACCAATTATCGAAAAGAAATCGCTTCGTCTTGCAGTGTTTCCTGCAGAGGCAAATACAACTTCAGCGTCTAGTCCATTTTGATTAATATAATTCCGGATACCTTGCAAAGGAGTAACCTGTAATGAATCTTCTACGTCTCCTGAGTAGTCTCCCAATTCAATTTTATCAGCTTGTGGTCCCAACACGGCAATTTTTTTGATTTCATTTGCTTTTAGCGGCAATGCCTTCTCACCGGTTTTTGATGAAATTTCATTTTTCAAAAGAACAGGTGTTTTAGTTGCTACTTCAATTGCCAGGTCATTGTGTGACGGGTCATTGATTATTGATGGTTTGATTCCAGCATAAGGAACTATATTCTGAGGATCAAATTCACCCAGTCTCATTCTGACTGCAAAAATATTAACCAGAGCCCTGTCCATATCAGCTTCTGTTATCAAACCTTGTTTAAGCGCATCGAGGGCACTCGCCTGATAAACACTTCCACAGTCGGTATCCACTCCTGTTTTCAGACCAAAGGCTGTGGCCTCGGCATTGGACTGCACATAGTTATGCCCTGTGAAAATATCAGAGATAGCATCGCAGTCGCCTGTAACATAACCATCTAAACCATATGTTTTTCTTGCAATCGTATCAACAAGATATTTACTGGCTGACATGGGAACGCCATTCACAGCACTGTAGGCCGTCATAATTGCTGGAAGGCCATCATTTCTGATAAGTTCCCGGTAAGGAAGAAGATAAAACTCTCTCATATCCCGATCATCCATATCAGCACTTCCGGTATGACGGTTAAATTCTGTGTTGTTCGCAAAATAATGCTTTCCACAAGGTACTGCCTTTAAATAAGTAGGATCATCCCCCATAAGCCCAGTGATAAAACCACTACTTATCTGAGAAACAAGAAACGGGTCCTCACCAAACGTCTCTGCTGTTCTTCCCCAGCGAGGATCTCTGGCCGGCTCAACTACTGGTGACCAATATGTAAGCGTGTAAATTAAATCGTGATTAAAACCTCTGGCTTCATCCGAGATTACAGAAGTTTCACGTTTAATCAACTCAGGATCCCAGGTAGAACCAACAGCAACGCTATTCGGAAACGAAGTTGCGGTTCTCCCGCTTATAAATGTTCTTCCCATTATTCCGTGCAGAGCTTCTCCCCAAACATCGTAAGCATTAACTCCCAATCGCGGAATTGGTGCCATTGTGTTACCCAGCTGGCTTTGTTTTTCCTCAAGAGTCATTCTTGAAACAAGGTCTGCTGCTCTCTCTTTAAAAGAATAAGATGTGTTAAGATAAATCGGTTTTTTTGCTGTTTGACTTCCCGGAAAGAAAGACATAACGGCGAAACCGCATAGAATCAGAAAAATGATTCTTGTAATTTTTAGTTTCATAATTGAATGAAGTTAATTTTATTATTAGTTGATTCTAAAAATCAATAACAGGGTTACCTGTGATATTAGAAACAGCAAGTTATAAAGAATTAATTTTAAAGCCTAAAAGATTCCCTTTTGAATTAATCATTTTATAATAAATTAGGAAACGAAATCAGATACTCAATAAAGTAATGTTTAGTTGGCTTTTGTACAAGATAATTCTCCAGCAGGAATTTACCTGCCGGAGAATTATTTGAGATCATATTTATTTATTTAAAATTTATTTCAAACCGCTATTTGTGATATGGAAATAATCAAATGATACATCAAATGGGGTATCAGGTTTTGTCGTTGACGAATCGAAATAATAGGTACTTGTCATACTTTGAGTAATTACTCCATCACAAGCAATTAATCCAGCCTTGATATCTTTTAGCAAAGCATCAGCTGAACCTAGCTTTTCAAAATTTTTGCCATCCAGAGAATAGTAAGCAGTATATATACCTCCTTTTTTCTCCAACTTTAATACCAATGAATTCTCTCCAATAACTTCTTCACTGAGATTAAAACTTCCACCTGATTTTGCTATTCCGTTTTCTTCAATAAGAAAATCGACAGTTCCCGGCTGTACTCCATTTTGTCTGGTAGTTTTAATAACTGCCCTGAACATTAGTTTTACAAAATTATTATCGTCCTGATACGCAATAATTCCTCCATTCTCAGGCTGAGACGGAGTTCTTGAGCAAACCAACTTTGTTTCAATGGTCCAGTCGTTGTTTGCACTTTGTACCAGAATATTTTTAGCATTATTACTACCTTCTGAAACATCACCTTTTTCAGTAGTAATGGTTAATGCACCTTCTTTATCAGTCAAACTGTAGTTTGCTTTGTTTTCGCGAATCCACTCCCACTGAGTTCCAATGGTTCTGTTAAATTCATCACTAACAGAACTAACATCAAAATTCACGTAATATGTATTCATTTCAAGCGTGTTATTGTCAACAAATTTAACCACAGCTGTTCCCGGGATACCTTCAGCTTGTGTTATATCAACTTCAATGCCTTCATCAAGAGCAGATGCACCAACAACAGGAACTTTAGAATCGTCATTCAACAGATAACTGTAAGCTTTAACTTCTTTGTTTAAACCTTTGATTTTCTTATCATTAACGGTAATTTCATTAGGTGTAAGATCAGGCATTACTTTTACCGGGTAGCTATTTGAAGCAGTAACTCCTTCATAAGTAACATAGGCATAAATTGATGCAGCTCCTGGTTTATTGGCTGTAATAACTCCTTTTTCATCAACACTCACAACTGATGGATTATTACTTTGATAAACCACTTTTGCTTTGCTTACATCAATAAAACTATCATCGGATAAACTTGCAGTTAAACTCGTTTGTCCTGTATTTCCCGGACGGAAAACAAATTGATTTGGTTCAGCAACAACTGTTGTTAACACTTCATTATATTCGCCATTCATAGTTGCTTCAACGCTTCCTTTAATATCTTTTGAAGAAGCGCCAATTTCGAAGATATATTTGCCCTGATCAAATGTAATGTTATCATTTTCTGCATCCCAGAACCAAAGATTGGTACAATCAACTTCAATTGAAACTCTTTTGGTCTGACCAGCAGGAATTGTAACCCGTTTGAATCCGTTTAATCTTTTAATTGGTCGTTGCAATGAAGCCGGGCTATCAGGAGTTTTTACATAAACCTGTGCAATTTCATCACCATCAACTTCACCAGTATTGGTAACATCAAAAGAAACCGTTACTTTATCATTTGGCGTAATGCTTTTTTTATCGATACTGAAATTGCTGTATTCAAATGTTGTATATGACATTCCATAACCAAATTCATAAGAAACATCATTTTTAAAGTACCAGTATGTTCTTCCTGGGTTATCACTACCACCACGAAGGTTATAATCACTAAATTCAGGAAGGTCTCTTACTGATTTGTACCAGGTAATAGCGAGTTTTCCGCCAGGATTTACTTCACCAAATAAAATTTTAGCCATAGCTGCACCCTGTGCCTGACCGTTATACCCTGTCCAGATCATAGCCGGAATATTTGGATCGTCTTTGAAAGCTTCAACTTCAACCATTCCCATACCTTGCATAACAACAATGGTGTTGGGATTTACTTTAGCAACTGCCTGAATCAATTCTTGTTGGTTACCTGGCAATTTCAATGCAAAACGGTCTGATTCTTCCCTACCTGTTGTTTGGTCTGTTCCAACAAATATAAGTGCTACATCAGCAGATGCTGCCATATCAAGCGTTTCTTTATCTGTTGCAGGAGCTTCAGGTTCACGATAAACAAATACAATGGTTTGCGGACCGGTGATTCCCAACGTATTAATCTTGGTTGTAATGTTTGTTGTATTTCCGCCTCTGCCAAATCCACCAAAACCGCCAAATCCTCTTCCTCCGCCAGCTTGTGGTTCAGGTGCATCAACTTTTAGTGAAGCAATAATATTACCCGTTGCTGAGCCAACTCTTGCTTCAATCGTACCACCTGCAGATACTGACATGCTAAATTTTATGGAATCAAGATTTGTAAGATCAATATTATCATAAGCAGTCCAATCTCCATCTTTTATGCCTCTGATAGAAGCACCTCCAAATCTTGAATTGGTAACTAAGCTGCTTACTGATGCATCAAATTCAACCGCATTATATTCTTTTGTTGTACCATTTTTTTGAATGGTTGTAAAATTTCTTAATGTGATAAAATCAGTATTTCTATCGGTATTACCGCCAGAACTGTGAACTACTTCTACATCAAGGTCATTTTCTTTTATATAATTTTGAATACCTGCAAGTGGAGTAATTCTGTATTTAGCTTCAATTTCTCCTGAATAGTCACCTAATTCAACTTTATCAGCTTGTGGTCCAAGAATGGCAATTTTTTTGATATCAGCCGCATTAAGTGGTAAAGCAATTTTACCGGTTTTTGTTGCAACCTCGTTTTTCAATAAAACAGGAGTTTTAGTTGCAATTTCCAAGGCAAGATCGTTGTGAGAAGGATCATTAATTATACTGGGCTTAATACCTGCATAAGGAACCATACTCTGTGGATCAAATTCACCTAACCGCATTCTGATAGCAAAAATGTTAATCAATGCTTTGTCCATATCAGCTTCTGTCATCAGCCCGTTTTCGAGTGCTCCAAGCGCATTGGCCTGATAAACACTACCGCAATCGGTATCAACTCCGGCTTTCAAACCCAAAGCAGTTGCCACCTGTCCGTCTTTAGCAAAATTGTGACTTCTGATCATATCATCAATTGCACCACAGTCGCCGGTTACATAACCGTCCATTCCGTATGTTCTTCTTACAACTGTATCAATCAAAAAAGTACTGGCTGAAACAGGAGTCCCGTTTACGGCACTATAAGCAGACATGATTGCAGGCAGATTGTCGTTTTCAATCATCGACCGATAAGGTAAAAGGTAGAATTCCCTCATATCACGATCATCCATATCTGCACTACCGTTGTGACGGTTAAACTCCGTATTATTTGCTATAAAGTGTTTTCCGCAAGGAACTGCTTTCAAATAAGTTGGGTCATCACCCATTAAACCGCGAATAAAACCACCTCCAATTTGAGAAACAAGAAATGGATCTTCACCGAAAGTTTCGGCTGTCCTACCCCACCTGGGATCTCTTGTTGGTTCAATTACCGGTGACCAATAGGTAAGTGTAAAAATTAAGTCGTGGTTAAAACCTCTTGCCTCGTTAGCAACTACCTCAGTTTCTCTTTGTACTAATGCCGGGTCCCAGGTAGATCCAACAGCCACACTGTTTGGAAAAGAAGTGGCAGTCATACCACTGTTATTGTTCCTTCCCATAATTCCATGAAGGGCCTCTCCCCAGACATCATATTTATTAACACCTAAACGGGGAATAGGAGGCATTGTGTTTCCCAACTGACTTTGTTTTTCTTCAAGTGTCATCCGTGAAACCAGATCAACTGCCCTTTCTTTAAAAGAATAAGCCGTATTTAAATAAATCGGTTTTTTAGCTGTTTGTCCGGATGGCAAAAAAGCCATAACAGCAAACGAACAAAGAACCAGAAAAATAATTCTGAAGGTTTTGTTTTTCATAATGTAAAAAATTAATAATTATACGTTTAAGTTATTTTTATTGAAAATTTATCACAACCAATTGATTTATACTTTAAAAAATATTTTCCGTTTGTACATAAAGTACAATAACAACCAGCTTACAAGCACGTAAGCAAATGCACTAATAACAGCCTGTGCTGCTTCATTTAGAGGATATGAAATAAGTCCCCCAAAGAAAAAATTGCTTGTTCTGCGAAAATCAAACATTCCTGAGTTGCATGCATAAATAAATATTGAATTGGTGCCAATAATAACAAAAAAGAAAGCCCATTTCCTTAATCTCCAAACATCAATGACAAGATAAAAAACGGATAAAAGTATTAAACTCCAGCCTGCTGCATAAACGACAAACGAACTTGTCCAGATTTTCTTAATTATAGGCAATACCATATCCCAGGCCAAACCAATCCCTAAAAAAACTATTCCGGTTGCACCTAAAAGAAGTCCTTTTTTCAGCTTACCTATATTTTTATGTTCACTTCTTAGAAATTGCCCTGTCAAAACTCCAAGTAATCCCATCGCAACACCTGAAAGATGTCCCAAAAGACCTTCCGGATCCAAAATCCCCGGGAAATACCCCTGATAAAATTTCCCAGGCAACAATAAACGATCAAGATAACCGGCAAAATTTCCCTCGGGTGTCATAACACCTGCACCGTAACCCGGAACGGGTATTAACTTAATAATGGCCCAATACCCAAGCAACAAACCAACAACCCAAAGTATCTGACTTCTTGTTTTTGTATTCAAATAAATTATTGTCGCAAAAAACCAGCCAATGCCAATACGCATGAGAACATGGGTGTACCTGTAATTTTCTAATTCAAAGTTTTGTATTCCACGATTTGCCAACAAAAATCCTAACAGAATTAGTATAATCAACCGGGTAAATGCATGTTTGTAAATTTGCTTTTTGGTTTGGCCAAGCTTAAGCCGCTTTTTGGTTGAAAAAGGCATAGAAACTCCAGCGATAAACAAAAACATAGGAAAAATCAGATCCTCGAAAGCAAAGCCTTCCCAATGCTTATGTTCCAATTGCCCGGCCCACCATTGTAATAGAGGCCAATCAGTAAATTTAGCGAGGGCTTCAAACAGAGCACCACCTCCAATAATCCAAAACATGTCAAACCCCCTTAATGCATCAAGCGACATTAAGCGTTCAGTTTTTTTAGTTAGGTCGTTTTTTTGTTCCATTGGTTTATAACTTTATATGAAAATTAAAAGCATAAACTTACATGCTAGCTGATTATAACTTTATCACCGTCAAAAAATTCTGTCTTTTTTTAACCAGCTTCTAATATTTGTATTGACTCATTTCGGCAACCATCTTAGATGAGTTAACCGGAACTAATGTAAATCCGTATCTGAATCCTTCAGCATTTGGTTTAATTGTGTAAGAATCATGAGGACGTGCCCCCCAGCTATCGTCACCGGCTACTCCCATCATTCGGTAATCGATATGCAATTCAACCAAATCTTTAGGTATGATATCATTTACGTGTTTCAAATTTTCATCTTTATCTGGACCCGCATCAAAATCTTCTACGGTATTGTTCAGGACATTGAATTCAATGAATGAGTCGGCAACAACCAATAATCCTGAACCATTTTTTGTTGTCAATGCCATCCAACGAACATCTGTGCGATGACCATTTTCCTGAGGACGAATGTACGGGACATACTGCTCTGCAACGGTAGACTCATAAAGTCCCACAAATGTTGAGGCTTTTCTGTCGGAATAATTTTCCCATGGCCCCCGTCCAAAATATTCGAGTTGGGTATACTCAACGGGCATTTGCATTTTCATTCCGATACGTGGAATTACTGAAATACTTTCATCTTTATTAATCAATTCAGCATCAACTTTTACTGCACCGTTACCCATTACCGTGTAAATTGTTTTCCAGTTCGATTTAACCAAATCAAGATCATAATCAACTTCTACACGAACGGTATTATCAAATTGGGTGGTTTTAACATTTTTAGCCACTAAATCCTGAAAAGTAGCTTGTTTCCACAAGCTACAGACCTCCGGCATTTTCCAGCCATAATCATTATCGGTTGGTGCACGCCAAAAAGCAGGACGAGGTCCAAAACCATTCAGCAATAATTCTTTGCCTTTGTTTTTATATGATGTCAAAATCCCCGTTTTAGGATCAATTGAAATTAAAAAATTTCTGCCGGAAATATTAATTGTTGAGCCTTCTTCAAGTGTTAGCTTTCCTGCTTTTGAGCTGTCATATTTTCCATTTTCGGCCTCAATTGGTAACTTTATTTGCTCCGAGGCAATTTCCCAATCCTTTGGAAGAAGATTTTCATCGGCAGTTGTTTTTGCTGAAATAGTTACAAAATATTCAACTCCGGGTTTTGCCTCCAATCCACTTAAATCTATTTTCACTTGCGTAGATTGTTCCGGCGCCACATCCAATTCAGGTAAATTACCGGTTTTTATCGTTTCTCCGTTTGCTGTTATTTCATAAGAAAAAGCAAATTGATTTAGATTGGTAAAACGAAATTTATTGATTACTGTAACTATTCCGGAAGAAAGATTTTCTGATACAAACCCAATATTCTGATAAACGTGTTTTACTTCAAGACTGTGGGGCTTAATACTTCTATCGGGGAATACCACTCCATTTATAACAAAATTTCCATCAGAAGGAGTTCCTTCAGGGCCATAATCTCCACCATAAGCCCAGAATTCACCTTTTTCATTTTTATCAGCAAGTCCCTGATCAACCCAATCCCAGATAAAACCGCCCTGAAGATGCGGATATTTTTCTATTGTTTCCCAGTAATCGGCTAGGTTTCCTTCACTGTTTCCCATTGCGTGCTCATATTCACAAAGAATCAGCGGACGATCATCATATCTTTGGGCATACCGTTCGATGGCTGGTATTTTTGCATACATCGGACAATAAATATCTGTGTTCCATTCCAGACCAGCCTGTTCGTATTGAATAGGACGCATTTTATCACGGCTTCGGATAAAAAGATAGGTTTCATAAAAATTATATCCATTTCCCGCTTCATTACCCAGAGACCAAATAACAACAGAGGGATGATTTTTATCGCGTTCGAACATATTTCTGGTGCGGAATAAATGTGCTTCTGTCCATTCAAGATTATTTGCCAGACTTTTACCTTTTGCCCGATCGTATCCAATTCCATGCGACTCGATATTCGCCTCATCAACGAGATAAAATCCATATTTATCAGCTAAATCATAAAAGAAATCAGGCTGTGGATAATGGCTCAGACGAATGGCATTTACGTTAAGCTGTTTCATCCTTTCCAAGTCAAGCATCACCGATTTTTCATCAACTACCTGTCCTGTTACTGGATTAAATTCATGAAGATCTACTCCTTTAATTAAAACACGTTTACCATTTACAAGAAAAAAACCATCCTTTATTTCACTGGTGCGAAAACCGATTTTATCTGAAATAATTTCTCTTGTATTTCCTGATACATCTTTTAAGGTAAGCACCAATGTATAAAGATTTGGTCTTTCTGCCGACCATTGTTTCACCGCCGGGATTGAAGAACTAAAATTCAAAATACCAACCGTGTCTTCCATAGCTAGCATTTTGGTATCAGTAGCAACAATTTTTCCTTCATTATCAATAACTTCGTACGTTACTGAAGAATTAGCATTTTGATTTGTATGATTTTTTAGTTCAACCTCCAGTTCAAAGACTCCATTGGAATAATTTTCATCAAGTTTAGCCTGTACATAAAAGTCACGCAAACGTACTTTGGGTTGAGCGTAAACATATACTTCGCGAGGTATACCACTCAAACGCCAAAAATCCTGACATTCAAGATATGAAGCGTCACTCCATCTGAACACTTCAACAGCAATGGTATTTTTACCCACTTTTATATATTTCGTAAGGTCAAACTCCTGGGGGGTTTTACTGTCTTTGCTCATCCCTACTTTTTGGCCGTTTACCCACACAAAACCAACGGATTTTATGGAACCAAAATGGACAAACACCTGCTGACCGCTCCACGATTGCGGAATTTCAAACTCGCGGCGATAGTAACCAATATTGTTCTTTTCAAGGTCGTTGATGTAGGGTGGTTTATAATTTCTGTTCGGATAAAATTCATACACCGTATTTGTATAAATGGGAATACCATACCCTTCCATTTCCATGTTTGAAGGTACTTCTATTTCATTCCAGTCCGACAGGCCAAGATCCGGATCTGCAAAATCATCCATACGATTTGAAACACCTGTAACGAATTTGAATTTCCATGTACCGTTTAACATTAATACCCGCGAAGACTTACTTTTTTCATTTGCAAGTGCATTTCCACGACTGTCGAAACTTAAAAAAGTGGCATGCGGATATTCTTTATTAATACCCTGAATAGCCGGATTTTCCAACTCTGGGTGCGGGGGGCGATCCTGGGCATGGATAAAAGTAATAATCGCAAGTGTTGAAACAAACAATAATAATTTTTTTCGATACATGTTTTTGTTATTGAATTGAATACTAAAATTTTAACTTCTAATCTGATTATTTACATTAATCTAATTGTTCAGACTTTTAATACCTTTTTACTATTTAGAGAATTTCCAACTGTCAAACCGAAATAATTCCTGCGGTTCACTTCCCTTAAAAACAAAATAAAGATCATGAATTCCCTTTGTTTCACCAACATTTGTTGCAACAATTTCCCAATCATCCCAATCACCGATATACGGAACATTTAAAGTACCCATTAATTCACCATCTGTACTATCAAGATGTATTTCAATCTGGCCACCAAAGTATCTGCTTGAAACATTGGCTTCAAACTTTGAAACACCACCATCCCCAAAATCAACATCACGTACTTTCATATAATCAGAATTGTGGATAGATTTAACATATACTCCAATGTCTTCACATTCACCCAAATTTAATCCCTCTGCCCAGGCAATGGTCTCAGCTTCAGTCCATTTAAAAGGATCTAATTTACCAACACTCTCTTTAACTCCTTCCGTCTTTTTTATTGCCGGAATTGTACCATCCGAATTGTATTCAAACGGTTCAATACATACCGAACGATTAAAATCTCCTCCACCAGATAACGCGGCATTGTGATAGAAAAAATAGGAATTTCCCTTGTAATCAATAATTGCCGGATGGATAGAACCACTTTTCCCAGAATGAGGCATTAGTTCTCCGCCATATTTCCAGGGCCCTTCTATATTCTCACTTGTTGAATAATGAATCGATTCTACAGCTGTAGATGCATAAATCATATAATACAAATCGTTTCTTTTGTAAACCCAGGGAGCTTCTTCAAAATCTGGCCCAAAGGCCGACTCATCAAAAATATCCAAAGCTGTAATCGGACTGGCCAGGGAAATCATATCTTTATTTAGTTTAGCCCAGTAACATGCATTGTTCCCCCAGTAAAGGTAAGCCTGACCATTATCGTCAATGTAAACGGTTGGATCTAAATCATCCCATGAATGTCTGCCAAATGTTGTCATATTATTGGTTACCAGGGCCTCGCCCAATGCATCTTCAAACGGACCGTAAGGACTATCTGAAACAGCTACACCAACGCTAACGCCGGGTGATACTTTATTTTGGGAAGAAATATAAAAATAGAATTTGCCGTCACGCTCGATACACTGGGCTGCACTTGCATCGGCAGCCGACCATTTAAAATCACTTGTTTTTAAAGGTGTCGGGTGAGCTGTCCAGTTTACCATATCGGTTGTTGTGAATAATGAATATTCACGCATTAAAAAAGAATTGGATGGCGCGTCATCCTCATCATGACCAACATATAAAAAAACTGTATCGTTATGAATCATTGGTGCCGGATCGGCTGTATACATGGTTTGGATAATCGGGTTCTGCGTTCGCCCCGGTAAAGAATACAATAAACTAAGTACGCAAAATGCAATGAATAATTTTATCTTCATATTAAAACAATTCGTTTGAAGTTATAATTTATTTCACCAAAACCTTTTTCGTTGATACACTATTTTTCGAATCCCTGATGGTAATCAGGTACAGACCACTTTCCAATCCACTAACATCATATTTTAATAATCCGCTGTAGGATTTCTCCTTATGAATGAGCATACCAACGCTGTTAAAAACAGAAACATCGAATGGCGCGCTGTCGTATTGAATGTTCAAAACGGTAGTAGCAGGATTTGGATATACTTTGAAAATGTGATCGTTTTTTAGTGCTACACCAACATTAGTATCCGGATTATAAACGGCCTCGGGTCCAAAAGCACTTGCCTTACTTCCATCTGTAGCTTCCATATTTCCCGGGAAATAGGATACTGATATGTATTCTCCCCGGGGTACATTTTTACTTAGAACCAGTTGGAGCACATTTGAATGAATCGGATCGAGCTCAACACTATTAAGTCCTATTGCACTACTTGAAAAGAACTTAAAGTTGCTTCGTACCAATGAATTACTTTTAATTGCTTTATCGAAAGTCAATTTTACAGTATTATCGTCGAGCAGTTCAGTATTGATTAACTGAGGCCCTTTCAAATCTGCATCCTTTTCATACAGGCAGAACACTGAATCTTCATATTCCTTCAGGCAGGGGATTGTGAATACTTTAACGGTGTCATCGAAAACCACTTCAATTTCATATTCACCATAATAAGCATTAAATTCCAATGAATCTCCGTTGGATAATTCAGAATCAAAATTCGTAGCCCATTTCTGTTTTGTATAATACAATAAAGTATCGGCTGCAAGTTTTGGCTTATGATCAGAGTCAAAAAAGCCGGTATTCTCACGCCATGCCCCTTCATCGCTTAATCCCCAGCTAATCATTCCGGATATTGAAGGATGGGAAAAAGCAATAGTAAGTACTTTTATAAAATCTTCTGCTTGTTGAGCTTGCGTGAGGTTTCCACCGTAATCATATTCAGTAAATCTGATAGGCAAACCAGCTTCGGCAACAATATTTATATTCCTTACCAATTCGTCGATATTGGGTCTGCAGCAGTCCCAAAAATGAGCCTGCATACCCACTCCGGTTACCGGTCCGCCCATTTGTTTGATTTTCAAAATCAAATCACGATACTCTTCCGCTTGCCCCCAATTGTATTCTACGTTATAATCATTGATAAACAATTCGGCGTCAGGATCAGCGCTACGTGCCCACTTAAAGCAATTCCAAAGAACCGAATCTCCCACTGTATTTCGCATCCAGTCTGCATGCCCGGTTAAAGGCTCGTTAATAACATCGTATTCTTTCACTACTCCTTTATAGCGCGTCATCTCACGGATAACCCTCATTTCACAGGTATCCATTATTGCTTGCGGATTTGGTAAATTTCTAACCCAGTCGGGCATTGAATGCGCGTCGTTACCTCCCCAAAGCAGCGTATGTGCCCTTAGCTCCCATCCTACTTTTTGAGTCCATCGAACTGCATTATCAAAATTTGTATAATCAGGTTTTGTATGTTGTGGTTGAATACCGCTCCACTTAAACGAATTTCCTGAAACTCCATAGTTAAAATATTTGTACATTGCTGCCTGCATCCATTGTTCTTTCGAAGCAATGGTATTGGCTTCAGGATCAAAATATCCCTCTTCACTCACATAGTTATTCCCATTTGATGTTAGCAAATCGGAACCTCCACAATTTATCCGTATAATGTCTCCGCTCTCCATATCTTCAACAACAATACCTTTTATCGAAACATTATCGACAGATGCGGTCAACTGGATATTCAAACTATTATCGCTAACCAGAATCGTAATACTGGTGTCTTTAGCAATGTTTTTTCCGCCTGCTTCTTCATAAACATCGTAAGCATTCAAAAATAACTGCCCTTCAATGGATACATTAAATTTTCTGGAATTACCGGCATCAAAAAATATTTCAGCAAATTTCAAGGTAAGCTTGTAATTTTTACCCTTTTCTACCGGAATAGCATAAGCAAGATAATCGCTCCATCTCTCCGTCTGATAAACTTCAGCATCTGCATCAGCCTGGATTGAGGCTGATGTGCTATATGTATTTCCCATGCTAACTGAACCTTCATAAAAATCGAACGCAATCCCAAATGGAAATTCATGTTTTTTCATACGAACAGAAACATCCCCCACAAAAGGCTGCCCGTTTTTACGAAATATTTTAAATGCAAAGTCTCCCTTTCGAAGGGTATCAATTCGTTGCTGCGCATTGTTATACCACCCTGTATAGGATTGCGCCTGTGTTGTTCTTCCGAATATAATTAGAGTAAAAACAAGGATGACCCCTAAAATAATTCTTCCCATCAAGCCATGCTCACCTCTTCTGGTTTGTTTTTCAACCTTCATTTTTGCGCAACGCCCTTTACTATTTTCAACCGGATACCCGCCTGATATTTATTTACAAATTTTTACTGAATACTTAAATTAATCATTTTCAAGTCATTTACATCGGAACTACTACCGTAGAAAATTTCATATTTCCCGGGAGTAACAGCCATTTCTCTTTGAGCCCAGTCGTAAAACTCAAATGAATCAGGTGTAAGTTCAAGCGTAACCTGTTCGGTTTTTCCGGCGTCAATGTCAACTCTTTTGAATCCTTTTAATGTTTTAATTGGGCCTTCAATATCATTTACCTTTCGAACATATACCTGCACTATCTCAGTTCCATTCCGTTTCCCGGTATTTGTAACCGGAACTGTAATCTGAACATTTTCATGAGTATTTATAGATGTTTTGTTTAATTCGGCAGAACCAATTGCAAAATTTGTGTAACTCAATCCGTAACCAAACGGGTATAAGGCATCCTCCATATAACGATAGGTGCGTCCTTTCATTGAATAGTCTTCAAAGTCATTCAGCTGATCAGAGCTTTTGTAAAAAGTAACCGGCAATTTACCGGAAGGATTGTAATCTCCGAAAAGTACATCGGCTACCGCTTGTCCGCCTGATTCTCCTCCATACCAGGCCTGTAGTATTGCATCACAGGATTCTGTTTCCGGTGTTAACGCAATTGCTGCACCCGAACAGTTTACAAATACAATTTTTTTACCTGCTTCTTTGAGCGCTTTTAAACAATTACGCTGTGATAAAGGCAGTTCAATATCGGTACGGTCTCCACCTTTAAAACCCGGGAAAGTAACCGGCATTTCTTCACCCTCAATCCTTGTAGATAGTCCTCCAGCAAAAACAACTACATCGATACCATCTAATTTATTTACCAGGTCAGTGTAATTAATATCAACTTCTTTACCGAAGTCAAATAATATATTACCCTCCCAGTTATATAGTTGTTTGTATCGAACTTCTATTTTATATTTCTTGCCCGCTTCCACATTAAAAGGTAGTCTTGATTTCAGTAGTCTGTGATATTCATAATCAAGCAATGATTCGCCATTAACCAACAACTCAAATCGCCCTGCAGCTCCGGTATTAAATACAATCTCTTCAGTAGCAGGCGCAATAAATTCTGTTTCATATTTTGCTGAAAAAGCCTCCGTTTTAACGCCGGGCGCAAACTCTTGCTGACCTGCGTTAGATAATCTTATTGGTTCCAGAATTTGCTGTGTTGCAGCCACAGTTCCTGAAAGCTCCTGATTGTTCCAGTACGTAGCCTTCAAGCCCGGTTTCCCGTCAATTGAACATTTTGATAAATAACTTTCAGTTGCTTTATCTTCAACAATATCGCATCCCTGATCATATACTATTTTTCGTTCCGAAACCTTGGTTTTAATCCCGTCGAGAATAGTAATGGTGCGCACAGGAGTACCGTTGTAATTTCCCCACAACATCTCTGCATCATCAACATTCGGACCTATTACCGCCACTTTTTTGATAGATTTACTCAAGGGAAGGATGTTATTTTTATTCTGTAAAAGTGTCATTGATTCGCGGGCCATATCAAGGGCAAGTTGCCTGTGTTGCTCGTTATTTAAAACGGATGCCGGAATTTGCGCATAAGGAACAATTGCATCATCGTCAAAATCACCCAAATCGAAACGCCCAATTAAGACGCGCATTAAGCTTTTATCAATGTCTTCTTCTTTTACAAGGTCTCTTTCAACAGCCTCCTTTAATGTTTCATAGGTATAATTTTCCCATTTGCATTCGACATCAGTACCTGCAAGAACTGCCGTTGATGACGCATGCACTGCATCGGAAGAAACACCATGGCTCGTATAGAAGTCGGAAACAGCCCCGCAATCTGAAACCACCATATATTCGTAACCCCATTCATCACGCAGGATTCGTTGCAGCAATCTTGTATTACCGCAACAAGGTTCATCATCCAAACGTTGATATGCACACATTACCTGACGCACATCGGCATCCTGAACCAGTGACTTAAAAGCCGGTAAATATGTTTCGTATAACTCTCTTGGATTTACATCATTCAGATTAAGTTCATGACGACTCCACTCGGGACCGGAATGAACCGCGTAGTGTTTTGCACAAGCAAGCAGTTTTCGGTATCTGGAATCTTCAGGCCCCTGTAAACCTTTAACTACCGAGACTCCCATGCGCGAAGTCAGGTAAGGATCTTCACCGTAAGTTTCCTGACCGCGTCCCCAGCGGGGATCACGAAAAATATTCACATTTGGGGTCCAAACGGAAAGACTCAGGAATCGCTGGTTCTCATTCCCGTCTTGGATCCATTGGTTGTATTTTGCTCTGGCTTCGTCAGAGACAGCATCATAAATTTCATACAATAATTTATCATCAAACGACGCTGCCATCCCGATTGGTTCAGGGAAAACAGTTACATTATCATTATTTGCAAAACCGTGCAATGCTTCACTCCACCAATTAAATTTTTTTACACCAAGTCGCGGAACAGGCTCTGACTGATCACACATCAAACCGGCCTTTTCTTCCAAGGTCAATCTGGAAATTAAATCCTTTGCCCGTTCCTCTGAACTTAAATTCGGATTTTGGAAGGGATATTGCTGCCCCCAAAGATTGGCAGAAAGCAAAAAGCATATAACAACTAAAGTTAATCTGATTTTCATTTGTTTAGTTTTTCAATTTTTAAAATCGTTTTTTAATAATTTCTAATTGTAGCATAGATCCCGTAGGATTGATCTTCTATTGTGTAAAACGGATAAAGTAAATAGGTTTTTCCTCCATTTTGTAATTGGAAAGTATTTTTATTTGTTTTTGAAAGATTACTTAATATAGTTTTACTGTCCCCTTTTAATATCAACTCAGAACGATCTTCAAATGCCAGAAGAACTGGACCGTAAAAAATGGCAACAACATTTTCATCATCGGGCATGGTTTTGATGTAAAAATCATAATCAAAAACTATTTTCACTTTGTCGTTGTTGCTCCATTCCCTGTTAAGGCTAATAAAAGAGTTTGGTATTATTTTATTATTTTGTTTTTCACCATTGATATAAATGTCTGCATTGTTTGCCCATGACGGAATGAACAGATGAAGTGAAAAATCAATTTTTTTATCGACTGATATTAAAAATTCTGCTTCAGAATCTTCAGGAAAATTACCGGTTTGTTCCAATTCAATTCTCTTATCACGCCATGTAACTTTTGACGGCACATAAAGATTTACCCATAAATCTGAATTATTGTGGTAATAAATACCTGTATTTAATTGTGCAAAAGCCTCGATAGAGGATCCGTTGCAACACCGAAAATCATTTTCTTTCAGGTATGCCTTTTTTCGGGGTGATCCTAACGGTAAATGATATACACATTGCCCGGTATGAGCACTTTGCAGCGCCATAACTGAATTATAAAATGTATTCATATAAGCGTCGGCATAAATTGGATCTGTTGTCCAGCTAAAAAGAGTAGAAGAAAGTTTTTGTGTATTGTGTGAAACACATGATTCAGCAATTTCTTTTGTCATTGTATTACTGAGCTGATCAGGCACTCCCCAATGCTCTGCGGTTAACGAGGTTTGCGTAGTTGCATTCGGCCGCGGGCCACTTGAAGAACCATTAACATAGGCATGGTGATTTATGAGCATTTCCCAGAAATTCAAAACAGCGTCACCGTATTTTTTTTCTTTGGTGATAGAATATCGCTTAGCCAAACCATTTACAAGCACGATATGTGTATTGGAATGCAGTCCGGATAGGATGTCTTTGTTTTCTGCCAAAGGATTTACAAACCAATCGCGGTCAAATATTTTTGCCAACTCCAAATGTTTTGGGTTCTCGGTTACTTTGTATAGATTGTATAGCACTTCGTTCATTCCTCCCGGTTCATTTGATGGATTGGCAGCGGCAGTATACAACATTTTCTCAATGGTATCATCATCCAATTTCGACATACGCATATCAACGTACGAAGCCATATCAACTACCATATCATAGGCCTTTTTATTTCCTGTCCGGGTATAAACATCCAATAAACCCTGCATAATTTTGTGGTAGGTATAATAAGGTGCCCATACGCCTCCGAAGCGGGTCTCCAGCACATCAAAATCTCTTTCGGGAATTGCCATAAGGTACCCGTTCCCAAGCGTTTGCTGGCATTTTACCAATTCGTCAATCATGTAATTTAATTTTTCAACTAATACCGGATCTTCATACTTTTCGACCAACCAGGAAACCGCTGAAAGATAGTGGCCTACAAAATGTCCCCTTAGTCCGATATTCGGAGACTCCCAACCTTCCAGAGGTTCGGCATCAGAAGGTAATCCGGCATTAACTTTGAAATTGTGTAACAATCTGTCAGGTTCAAGAGACTTTAAGTATTCTGTATTTAAATCCTCCCTTTGTTTTACCCATGAATCCGTAAGAACAACTGCCGGATTTGGGAAAGGTGTAGCTTTATCGACATTAAGATTTGCTAATTTATTCTGAGAAAATAATCCTGACCAAGTTAAAACCAAAAGTATAATGATAATTGTATTTTTCATTCAGCTTTATATATCTTTTATAGTTCTATCAATTCGGAATTTTCAGGTTTTCTATTTATTTCATAAAAAATTGTATCCCATTCTTTTTTGAATGGGATTCAATTATTTCGACCATTAAGGTTTGAGACAAAAATTACATTTCACTTTAATATGGCCTAACCTTCCCGGCCCAAAAAGAAAATAAATAACATTTTATTGCTCACCGCCCGACAATATATTTGCAAGGCGTTCCCGCTTATTATAATTTTTAAAATTGAATGATTCTGCAATTGCAATTAACTCTTCTTCCGATTTACCTCTGAACAAATTACAATATTCAGGCACCATTGCCTCTGCAATAAGAATATGCCGAACTAATCGGGCAATACGGCTTTTTTGTCCAAACGGATAAGGATCATATTCAGGAAATTCCGTTTCAAATAATTCCTCAAGCGGCGAAATCACTTGTCTGATTTGACTATCTGTTGCTCCCCAGGCATCAGCACCCAGATCGTTTTTCTTTTTCAGGAAATCACCCACTAATTTCATATACGGGGTATTTTCATCCTGGTAAACAACAGCCTGGAGTCCCAAATCTTTATACAACCATATACACCAGCTCACCTGATATTTGTCGTAGTTAGCCAGTTGATCTTTCAACACCTGGTATCTCATCTCATCTTTTTCCGGTATACCGGTATAAACAGGTCCAAATTCACCAACCCAAATTGGCACTTTATTTTCAAACATAAATTCGCTTCTTTTGACAAAATCGCTTTCCAGTGTATCCCGGTCAACATATCTTCCACGGGAAATCCCAGGATAATCTCCACCATCAATAAAGCCCGGGTCTGCATAATCATGATTGGTGTAAACCACATTATCCCAAATTTCGGTAAACATGTCAAATTCTGTTGAATACTTATTCCCTTCAATAAATATAATATGATTAGGATCGACTTTACGTACAGCTTCATACAGCCTCTTATAATATGGAAAGACTTTTTCTTTTGTCGGATCAGCCGGTTCATTGATTAGATCGTAACCTGCCACCCAAGGCTGATCTTTATAATGATCTGCAATAACTTCCCAAAGATGCAATGCCCTGTCCTGAAAATCCTTATGATCCCAGAATAATGCTCTATGGGTAGGATTATCACTGTGCCAATCCTGGTTCTGAAATCCCGGCAAAGCATGAAGATCTATTATGGTATATATCTCATATTTTGCGCATAGTTCTACAACTTTATCCAAAAATTCAAAACCTTTTTCGTTTATCACTCCGGGATTCATATCATCTTCGAAACGTCTGTAATGAATTGGTATACGTATTAGATTTAAACCAAGACTTTGAACATATTCTGCATCTGGTTCAGTAAAATAATTTTTATAAAACTCACGAAAAAAAAGATCATACTTCTCTTTTCCAAGTACTTTCAATAAACCTTCCCTTACCGCATTTTCATTTGCCGGATACCCATCGATAAAATTTTCCATGTGCAGCATTCCACCCAAACCGAAACCACGCAAGAGAACGGTCTCACCATTTTGATTGACAATTTTGTCACCCGACACTTTTAACCAGTTTTCATCCATTGTAATTTCCTCCTCTGTTTTAACCTGTTCCTGATTCTGGCAACTATTTAATGCCAAGGCCATTATGCCTAATATCAAAAAACAGAAAATCTTTCGTTTCATAATTTCATATATTTTAATTATCACTGCGTCGTAAATAAATCTAAATCCCTATCACTTCAAAATACATAATTGTTAGTCAGGTCTATATTTCCCCGGTTATTTGGATAGAATTACCGGCTGATATGTCATAATTCTTTGTTGTTTCTCCATAACGAACTGTGCATGGATTGCCAAGCAGTGATTTGATCTCTGCATTTGTAAGTTTTCCATCCTTCCATTCCATATCTATTTCGAATCCGCCTCTTGCCTTTAATCCAGAAACCGAGCCATCTTTCCAACTTGGGGGTAATGCAGGCAGTAATGAGATTTCCCCTGCATGGCTTTGAATCAGGCATTCAGCAACACTGGCTGTAAATCCAAAATTTGAATCTGACTGGTAAGCCCCCGAATTCTGTAGATTATTTCCCAATCCTCCCCTGGATGAACGGGAACGAAAGAAATCAGTCATAACTCTTTCAGCTTTTTCACCATTTTCAAGTCTTGCCCAATCGCAGATATCCCAAATGTAATTCCACCATCCGGTAGAAACCTGTCGTGGTTCAAGCCATTTTTCAATGGCTTCAGCAAGATCCGGATTTTCTCTTAAAGTGATCGAGTTCCCCGGATAAAATCCGAAATTAACAGAAGTATTATGTCCTTCATTTCCTTTTATCCAATCTTCAATCCATACCTGCATCAAACCATCTTTCCCAATCTTGTATGGGGGTATCTTTTCCAATGCGTCAGACAATTTTTCTCCAAATTCCAAATCCGTATTCAATATCTTTTGTGCTTCAATGCAATGTGGAAAGAGGTCTCTGATTATTGCCTCATTTATTGTGACCGAAGAAGATAAAAACATTTCTTCCCCGTTTTCTTCAATAAAATATCCCTGTTCAGGAGACATTGAAAATGGAATTACCAAATAATTATATTTCGGTTCATAATCCATAATATCCATAATAAATTGCGCTGAACCTTTCATTACTGGATAATATTCTCTGAGAAATTCCACATCACCTGTATAAAGGTAATGTTCCCAAATATGCTGACACAACCAGGCTCCTCCCATTGGCCACATTCCGTAGCGGGCCGCATCAACAGGTGCAGTGCCCAACCATATATCTGTATTGTGATGTAACACCCAACCATCTGCATTGTAATATGTTTTAGCAGTTTTTGCTCCGTTTTCCGATAAATCCTTCAGCATGTCAAATAAAGGTTGATGACACTCCGAAAGGTTTGTCACCTCAGTCGGCCAGTAGTTCATTTCTGTGTTTATGTTTACCGTATATTTACTCCCCCAGTTGGGTAATAAATCCTCATTCCAACGTCCCTGTAAATTTGCAGGTGCACTGCCTTCTCGACTACTTGATACTAAAATATAACGCCCGAATTGAAAAACCTTTGCTAACAATTCCTGATCAGATTGCCCACTTTTAAGAGCTGCAATCCGTTCATCTGTTGGTTTTTCATTCATCAATGGGTCTCCTATTTTAAGGTGAACCCGACTCATCAAATTTTCGAAATCTTCTAAATGAGTTTTCTTCAATTCTTTAAAATTCTTTCCATTTACTCCTGCCAATATTTTTTCGCATTTAGCAGCTGGATCACCACTTATGTCGTTATATTTTTCAAAACTTGTGGCAGAAGTAAGCACGAATGTAACCGAATTGGCATTGCTCACTACAAGACTGGAATCAGTTGCTTCCAGACTCCCTTTTTCTGGCATGGCAACCAAAGAAGTTTGGAAATCCATACCTTTCCCGTCAACCTTGGCTATTAAATCAACTACTCTATCAGGAAGATAGCTCCATGTTCCGTTTAACATGAGTTTATTATCCAGTGTTTTTACTTCCTCTGTAAAAAGACTCTTAAGTTTTGCTTCAACCGATACTTTCCCTGGTTTATCTGCCGATATTTTCATCACCATTACATGATCGGGGTACGACATAAATACCTCACGTGTCATATTCACATCGCCATCCATATAATTAACTTTCACTACGCCAGTCTCCATGTCCAACTCACGATAATAATTTTTTATGGAATCACCGCTTACAGCAAAGTTCAGCAGAAGATCTCCCAAAGGTGCATAAGCTTGTTGGTTTGCCGGTATTCCATAAAAATGCTCATTTACCATTTTTTCCGCCTCCTTGAATTTATCAGCAAAAACAAGTTCCTTTATCTTCTCAAAATAATTGTAAGCTTCCGGATCATTGTAATCATGAGGTTTCCCTGACCAGAAAGTGGATTCATTTAATGCAATTCTTTCATTCTCCACTCTTCCAAATACATTACCACCCATAAAACCATTTCCGATGAACAAACCATCAAGCCATACATCTCCGGCAGGGTTATTATACCAAAGTACCATTTCTTTTTCTTCCGGAATTTTTTCAGCATCTTTCGAAGAACAAGCTGAAATCAAAATTGCAGCAGTCGCCAACACAACAAATGTGAAGGTTTTAGTTGAATAAGTTGTTTTTTTCATAAAACCGTAGTTTAAGTTTTTTATAAAATCATATTGGTAACATCACTTGCGATGAAAGTTTATGAAAACAATCACCGACGCAAGCTCAAAAAAGGTAATTTTTCAGTTCTATTTTATGTACTCATTAACTGAATACTTTTTCTTACCATTTTACTATTTTGGAATAAATATCCACAAAAAAAACCAAAATACAACCTGTTGATTTTGAGCAAACTCAGCGCAAAGCTTTGCGGAAACCTTTGAGTTGAAATAAATGTTGAAGAACATTTTTATATATGTAATTTATTGTTAATAACTAACATATTATGACAATCATTTTCCTACTTTTATTTTTGGTTTCTACTTTATGTTCGATGAAACTTACATCAAAATATGATGAATCGGAATAATTCCAGATTTAATTTTAGAAACTTTAACTATAAATTCGAAGTTATGTATTCAATAAAAAAAGTTTTGTTTTTATTCAGCTTGATTTGCTTGTTTACCCAATGTGGTATTCTGAACGATGGTTCTGACATAATAGTCACCAGTCCTGATGGAAATATAAGTGCTGATATTTTTATAGGTGATGATTCGAAACTCTATTACAAGGTAGAATCCAAGGGTGTAGAGATAATTACCCCCTCTCGACTTGGAATTATTAGTGATAGCATCGATTTGGGATCCAACATACATTTTGGGTCAAAAGAATCGGGACAAATAAATGAAACATATTCTACTTTTGGTATTCATAATGAAGGCATAAATAATTGTAATACGAAAACCGTTGAAATTAAGACTCCGGGGGAAAATTGGTTTCTTGACATTCGCGTTTTTGATGATGGAGTTGCTGTTCGTAGCCGACTTGCTGCCAAAATGAACCGTCATATCCAGGGAGAAGCTACAGAATGGAAAGTTCCGTCTCAAACTTTATATTGGTATCAATCTGACCTTGAAGCTTACGAGGGAACGTTTCCAAAAGTTTTGGTTGACACCCTGGCTTCTGATCAAATTGTTGGATTACCGGTTACGGCTTTGTTGCCTTCAGGAGAATATGCCTTGCTAACAGAAGCAAACCTGGTTGATTATTCGGATCTGGCTGTTAAAACCGCAGATAATGGAACTCTAAATGCCTATTTTCATGCTGAAACCGAAGGATGGAATACAAATGATGAAGTTATTCAGCCGTGGAGAGTAACACTTATTGCCAAAAATTTAAATGCTTTGGTCAACAGTGATCTAATTAGAAATCTATGTCCTTCTCCTTCTCCGGAGTTAGCAAATGCTGACTGGATTAAACCGGGTCGAGTTGCATGGAACTGGTGGTCAACGCCAACTCTTATTTATAACGAGCAACATCAGTGGGTTGATTGGACAAAACAATTGGGCTTTGAGTATTATCTGATTGATGCGGGTTGGACTGGGTGGCAGGAAGGTAATATGAATGCCTGGGATTGTCTTACTGAAGTGTGTAATTATGCAAAATCTGTAGGAGTCAATATCTGGATTTGGGTTCATTCAAGGGAAGTTACAGAAGTGGCAGACCGGGAAAGGATATTTGAAAATGCTGTAAAAGCCGGTGTATCGGGAATCAAAATCGATTTTGTACCCAAATGTACACGCGAACGTTCAAACTGGTATGATGCAACCTTACGCGATGCCGCAAAAAATAAACTCATGATAGATTTCCACGGAGCTGTTAAACCTACAGGACGTGAACACACCTGGCCAAATGAATTGACCCGTGAAGCGGTGAGAGGTCATGAATATCATATCAAGAGATATAATCGAATACTGGAGCCAGACCATGATTGTATTGTACCGTTCAACAGATTTGTTCAGGGATTTGCGGATTACACCCCGACTGTTTTTAATCCCGATGAACTCCTTGGGTATACATGGTCAAGGGAAATTGCCCAGGCAATTGTTTTTACATCTCCATTTCTTTGTTATGCCGACCACCCTGAAAATTATTTAAAAAATCCGGCCCTGGATATAATCAAAGCAATTCCTGCTGTTTGGGATGAAACAATTGTCCTGCCTGATAGCAAAATTGGAAAATGTGCAGCATATGCCAGGCGCAGCGGAGATAGATGGTTTATTGGAGTTATAAATGGTCCTGAAAGTAAAAGTATAGATATTTCTCTGGATTTTTTACCTGAAGGATCTTACACCATGAAAGCCTATGAGGATGATCCGAATCGGGATGACGGAATTATTCAAAAAGAAAATACGATCGACAAATCGAACAAAGTACAACTTACCATAAGACCAGCTGGAGGATTTGTTGCTGAATTAGCCAAATTATAGATGAATTTGATTATCAATGATTTAATTACTGTTATCGAATAATTAAAACCTTTTGATTTAATTTTCTTTAGCTGCAGATAATTATATAGCAGATATTGTTGCTAAAATCTATTGTTTTGGCTTTAATCATGTATTTTTCTACATAACAATTTTTCAAAAGAATCTAACTCTAAGAATATAATTCGATACATTAGTTGAACTTAAAAAATCTCATACAATGCGAATAAATTTGGTTTTTCTGTTATGTTTGATTTTGACTGGTCAGTCACTATATTCCCAAAATAAAAATGCTGAAGTTATTCAGGATGAAATGAGTTGGTGGTATAATAAACCGGCTACAAAATACTGGGAGGGCCTCCCAATTGGAACAGGAAGATTCGCTGCCATGGTGCTGGGTAAAACTAACGATGAAGTTATTCCGTTTAATGATGAAACCTTGTGGACAGGTGGACCTTACAATCCCAATAATCAGGATGGACCGGAAATTATCAGGAATGTACGCAAATATGTTTTGGAAAAAGATTGGGTAGCAGCAAATGAAGAAGCTGAAAAGCTTTCGAGTGATCCAATGAGCGTACAACATTACCAGCCCATGGGGCGGTTAAACATCCAATTTCCAGGGCATGACGAGGATAAAGTAAATAATTACAACCGAAAATTAAGCATGGACAGTGCTTTGGTTTCTGTCTCCTACCAACTGGATGGCGTTGATTATAAAAGAGAAATATTTGCCAGCTATCCTGATCAGGTAATTATAATGAGATTAACGTCCAGCAAAAAAGGTGCAATTAATATTAATACTTGGTTGTCCAGCATTCAACCATCCGCAACCTCACATTTGGAAAACAATGTTATTGTAATGGAAGGTACAACGATTGAGAACACAACAGAACCATACAGACAAAGAATTCTACCTGCCCAAATGAAATGGCAGTCGAGGTTAAAAATTACTCAGGAAGGAGGAAGTCTGGAAAAAGGTTCAAAAGAAGGTGAAAATAGAATTATTGTTCGAAATGCTGATGCAGTAACCCTGATTTTAGCAGGAGCTACCAACTGGAAAAACTGGAATGACGTATCTGAAAATGAAAAAGAAAAATGTAAAGAATATATTTCAAAGGCTTCTGATTATACTTTTGATCAGCTTAAGAACCGACACATTAATGATTATGTGCCTTTATTTCATTCCTGTAAAATTGATTTGGGTAAAAATGAAAATTCCAAATTAAATACCTCGGCACGAATGGATAAACTGCGTGCAGGAGAGGAGGATCCTTTATATATATCCCAATACTTTCAGTATGGCAGATATCTTTTACTTGCTGCAGCGAGAGAACATACACTGGCCTTTAACAATCACAATATCTGGTTAGATAATCTGGAAGGACGATGGCAAGGCAGATGGACATTAAACATCAATATTGAGCAATGCTACTGGCCTGTTGAAAGTACTAACCTACCAATTATCAACGAATCGTTACTTTTATTTGTGGAAAACCTGGCTCAAGCCGGAGCACGCACTGCTAAAGAACTTTTTGATTGTCGCGGTTGGACAGCTCATCACGGAACTGACATATGGTTTAATACAGCACCAACCGACGGAAATCCGCAATACGCAACATGGCCTATGGGTGGAGCCTGGCTTATGCAGCAATTGTTTGATCATTATGAATATACGTTGGATACCTCCTATCTGGAAAGAATTTATCCATTATTAAAGGGTTCAGCTGAATTTTTTCTTGATTTTTTGATGACAGATCCTGAAACCGGATGGCTGGTGACTTGCCCGTCAACTACACCTGAAAATAGTTTCCTAACAGAAGATGGTGAAGTTGTTTCTGTATCAATGGGAACCGCAATGGATATTCAACTTATTCGAAATCTTTTCCGAAATTGTATTACCGCTTGTGAAGTGCTGGACAGAGATGCTGAAATGCGGCTACAACTCGAAACCGATTTAACAAAATTACCTCCACATCAGATCGGGAGTTTCGGGCAATTACAGGAATGGTTGTATGATTTTAAAGAAGCAGAACCAACCCACCGCCACCTTTCTCACCTCTTTGCTGTTTATCCTGATGATGATATTACGCTTCGTAAGACACCGGATTTGGCTGAAGCTGTTAATGTAGTTCTGGAGAGAAGAGGTGACATAAATTTGGGATGGTCGGGTGCCTGGAAAATAAATCTTCATGCCCGATTGGAAGAACCTGAGCCGGCATATGACATCCTAAAAAATATGTTGACCGACGTAAGTCTCCATCCCCGACCTGAAGACAGCCGGATTACTCCCTCTTTTGAGGGTAATCAGGCGATCCAGGGAGTAACAGCCGGAGTTACGGAAATGTTGATGCAAAGTCATTCTTCAGAAATATCGCTTTTACCTGCCTTACCAAAGGAATGGAAAGATGGCGGGATACAGGGACTTGTTGCAAGAGGCGGCTACAACGTGGATATATTTTGGAATGAAGGCAAACTAACTCATGCATTCATTGATTCCAAATTCAACAACCAATGCAGGGTACGAACAAAAAACAAAGCAAAAATTCTCTCTGACGGGAAAGAAATAAAAACAAACAACCCTGAATCAAATGTGCTGGAATTTAACGCAGAAGCCGGAAAAACCTACGAAGTAATTAGTTTATAAAATCAGAGAAAAAATAAATATAGCAGAAATGGAGAAACGTCTGTGCAAAAACTCAGGAATGGAACTTTCTTTGCTTGGAACAGGTTGTTGGTCGTTTGGCGGCGGCGAATACTGGGGAAAACAAAACCAAAAAGACGCTAATGAAGTTGTTCAAGCTTCAGTAGATTTGGGAATTAATTATTTCGATACGGCGGAAGCCTATAATGAAGGAAGAAGTGAAATTTCACTTGGCAAGGCAATACAGCGAATCTCAAGAGATAAAATATTGATCGGCACCAAAGTCAGTCCGTCGAATTGTTATAAAAATGTGCTGATTAACCATTGTGAAGAATCTCTAAAAAGATTACAGACCGATTACATCGATTTATATATGATTCACTGGCCTATTCATTCACATTCCATTAAACATTTTACTTCAGACGAAAAAATTATAGAAAATCCACCCAATATTGAAGAAGCCTGGGAAGCTATGGAACTGTTAAAAAAACAGGGCAAAATTCGCCATGCCGGTGTAAGCAATTTTGCATACAACCGTCTGAAAGATTTGCCTTTGAAAGGAATTGCTGTAAACCAACTTCCCTACAATCTTTTATGCCGTGCCATTGAGTTTGACACATTGCCTGCATGCGAAAAAAACGGAATTGGAATTATCGGATACATGGCTCTTTTACAGGGAATTCTGGCTGATATTTACCCCACATTGAATGACGTACCAGCGTGGCAAAGGCGAACGCGTCATTTTGATTGTAAAGCTACAAGAGAATGCAGGCATGGCGAAGGAGGAGCCGAACAGGAAACAAATGCTGCCTTGGAAGGAATAAGGCGAATTTGCCGGGAAACCGGAATTTCAATGCCAGCACTTTCTATTCAATGGATTCTTAGTAATCCGGCAATTACCTGTACGCTGGCAGGTTCAAGAAATAGTAAAGAATTAAAGGAAAATGTAAAAGCAGCATGTGAACCTTTGGCACCAGAAATTAAGGATGAATTGGATAAAATAACGCTCCCTGTAATGAAAAAATTGGGAAATCATTTTGATTACTATGAAAGTGCTGAAAATGACAGGACAAAATAAAAGCAGGAATTCATTTGAATTCTTTTAACTTACTTAACTAAATGGAACTGACAAAAAAAAGAACGCCGTTACTAAAAAAGATCTGGTACATGATGCTTGCAGTCGGACCGGGAATTTTCTGCATCGGATATACCATTGGAACAGGCAGTGTGACATCAATGGTTAAATCGGGAAGCCAGTATGGTGTAAAACTACTATGGGTTTTGTTTCTAAGCGCCTTTTTTTCCTGGTTACTTATGAATACATTCGGACGCTTCGCTGCCGTAACAGGTAAAACAGCAATTAACAGTTTCAAAAATCACATCAAGTGGGGAAAGACGTGGGCTATTCTTACAATTATTGGTATTGTTATGGGTCAGTGGAGTGCACTATCCGGTATTCTTGGGCTAACCAGCAATGCATTATACGAAGTCATGCGTATGTTTTATCCCTCCTTAAACGAAAATAATTATTGGATAATTCTTGGAATTGCCATAACTCTTATTGTTATCATGTATTCCTTTTTACTTGTAGGAAAATATTCGTTCTTTGAAAAAGTACTGGTAATATTTGTTACGATTATGGGTATTTCATTTATTTTATCGATGTTTATTACCCTTCCCTCGCCTACTGAGATTATAACAGGGTTTGTACCAAGCATTCCACCGGGTGGTGAATTAATGGTTGCAGCATTTGTTGGAACAACTATGGCCGCTCCTACTTTTGTTGTCAGAACCCTTATCGTTAAGGAAAAAGGCTGGACTAAAAATAATCTGAACGAACAAAAGACGGATGCCCTTATTTCCGGAATTATATTGTTTTTAATCAGTGCTTCCATTATGATTGCTGCTACAGGTGCCCTTTTTCACCAGGGAAAAATTGTAACTAAAGTATTGGACATGGTTTACGCGCTGGAACCCGTCGCAGGAAAGTTTGCAGTTGTTGTTTTTATGTTTGGTGCAATGAGTGCGGGATTATCCTCAATTTTTCCAATATTAATGGTTTTGCCGCTGTTAATTGGTGATTACAGGCAAGGCAAAATGGATGTAAAATCACGCGCATTTAAGTTATTGGCAGCTGTTGCCTGCCTTGTTGGATTAGTAGTTCCTTTGCTTGGCGTAAATCCCATTATGGCCCAGATAGCAACACAGGTCGCCAGTGTTTTTATTTTGCCAGTCGTTATAGGTTGCATAATTGTACTAGTAAATAATAAGTCACTCATGGGCAAATTCAAGGCAAAACCAATTTTAAACCTTGGGTTGACTGCAGCTTTTATCTTTTCGCTTTTTATTTCCTACACAGGAATATTGGGTTTGAATGAATATATTATAAATTTGAAATAAACAGAAAAATAATTTTTCAAAATCTATTAAATATACTGAATAGCTAGACAGAATTATACTGAAACAACAATAATTAATCTATTAAATTAATAAACAATGAAAGCTCTTGTTCTTGAAGCCTACAATGAACTTAAATATACAAACGACTTTCCGGTTCCGGAAATTGAAAATAATGAAGTCCTGATACGAGTAAAAGCATGCGGCATATGTGGTTCGGATGTACACGGTATGGATGGCAGTTCCGGAAGACGTATACCGCCAATTGTGATGGGACATGAAGCATCAGGTGTAATTGAATCTGTTGGAAGAAATGTCGTTAGCTGGAAAAAAGGTGACCGGGTTACTTTTGACTCAACCATTTTTATGCTTAACGATTGGTACACTCTTCATGGTTTTTATAACCTCAGCGACAATCGAAAAGTAATGGGTGTTTCACCTGGCGATTATCGCAAACACGGAGCTTTTGCTGAATATGTGTCTGTTCCTCAACACATACTGCACCGTATTCCGGATAATGTCACTTTTGAACAGGCAGCAATGGTCGAACCGGTAGCAGTAAGTCTTCATTCCATAGCCTTATCGGGTATTCAATTGGGAGATACAGCAACAGTTATCGGAGTGGGAATGATTGGAATTTTTATTGTCAAATTATTAAAACTTTCAGGTGTTACAGTAATTGCCGTTGATTTGGATGATACCAAACTTCAGAATGCAAAAAGTTCCGGGGTAGATTATTTGCTAAACGCAGGAGGAAAAAATCTGGAAAAAGAGATAAAAAATATATGCAGCGGACGGGGAGCTGATTTTGCCTTTGAAGCCGTTGGTGTAAATGACACTGTAAAAACAGCTATTTCAGTTGTCCGAAAAGGAGGAACAGTCATGTTGGTTGGAAATCTTTCGCCTGATGTTGAATTTCCATTACAAAAAGTCGTTACGCAGGAATTAAAAGTCTTAGGAAGCTGCGGTATCAACGGAGAATATGAAAAAGTACTTCAACTGATGGACAAAGGTTTGATAAATGTTAATGATCAGGTGTCCGCGATTGCGCCCTTGAGTGAAGGAGCAGAATGGTTTAAAAGACTGTATAATAAAGAAGAAGGGTTGAAAAAGGTTATACTTGTTCCATAAGTTTGGGTAATATGTTGATTTTATAAATAACTTGATCTATTCATTTTTATATTCCATAAAATACCTAAAACTGATAAATAAAAAAGCATCGACCTAGTAACCGATGCCTTTTTATTTTGCTGCTATTTTTGACTTTCAGTATTTGATAAGTTAATCCATATAGCCTCGTTCCCTGTAATATAGGGCAGCACCTGGATGCAACGGAACATCGAAAGCCTCTGTAACATTATGAACATTATAAGAAAATTTAAGGTGTGTCCATTGAAGCAATTGTTGCTGTTCGTCCATTGCTTTAGCTACTTCATAGGCAAACTCATCTGGCATATCATCCCTGCCATAAATTGCTGTACCCGTTCCTACCACTGTTGGTATCGGACGTTCAACTCCCCGATATAATCCGACAGGAATCATACCTATTTCTTCTTCCTTTTCTTCCACAAGTTGATTTAATAATTCCTCGGATAATTGGATAAACTCAAGGTCATACTTTTCACTTATTTCAAGCCAAACTCTCCACTCCGGAGCAGATATAGAACCATCGCCACTGCCTATTGCAATATCAAAATTCTCTTCTAATTCCGGCCCATTTCCAATGGAACCACCGGCTGCCTCAATTTCCTGTCTGGATAATCCAAAATAGGATAATATTCTTTCAGGATTACTCTCAACTCCGGCAGCCAATACGCGAACCGGCCAGCATTTCTCCCGAATCTCTGACAAATCTGTTATTCCTGTTTCTTTCTTTACAGCAACGAGAAAATAATTAGGACTCTGAATATTTGCAATCAGTCGCAGATTTTTTCGGGGTCCATCCTTAGCATACACTCCGGTTCCTCTGTAAGCATCCCTTAAGAACTTAACTGCGACAGCACCAAAATCAACTTCCCCAAGATCAGGAACATTGCGGGGAGCTAAAATCTCGGGAACTTCAGGATCTGGCCTATAAGGAGGTGGAGTTCTGGCCTCGCTGACAATACGGGGAGCATCTACTGCATTGCAGTTATAACATATTTGAACATCATAACCATAAGGTATCATGGCTGCCTGAACGACTTCAGCCATTACACCCCAGGGACACAATCTGCAGGCTCCTCCAAAAACAGGCTTCTTTTCTTCAATAGAGGTTTGTGCACTGGAATACAATGTGGTTAACAGCAAAAATGTAACTATTGATAGAAACAGCAAACTTGCTTTAGCTGTGTCAACAGTACTTTGAACTTTTTTTTGATTTAATTTCATTTCTTTAAGTAAAAAGACATCAAACATTAACACCTTACGTCACCTGGGCCACCCAACTCAAAGGTTTGTGCTGTCCCAACTCAAGATGTATCTCAACAGCTTCATTCTCCGGCAAATGGATTTCACAATCAGCATTGCCCTTTTTGAACGCTCCCACTACTCCTGATGGGGCAGAGATATCTTCAATTCCATAACGTGCTATTAATGTTATATCCTGTGCTCTTGAAGAAGTGATGGTTATATCAACCGTTCTTGCCTGCATGTCCCACGCCAGCTTATCGATTCTTGCAAAGGTACGCGCCAGCATCCCGCTGATTGCTCCCTTTTCAAGCGAGGAAGGTAATGCCGGTAATACCTCAATCACCCCGGGACGGGAATATGCCAGCATTTCCATCATGATGGCAGGGAATCCTCCATGTGCATCAGGCACCGGTATGCTGTAAGTCTCCCGCGAACAACGCAACGATGAACTTATATAACCCTGTTCCATCAATTGCCGGAGATGGATATCTACAATGATGTTGTCTTTTAATCTTGCCCCTACCAAGGCACGGTGACAACGCGTATAAGCAGCAACGGTTTCACCGGCTACTGCCGTTGACATCGTGTCAAAGGTGCGTTTCCTGTTTGCTATCTCTGCACTCCGGGCCAGCTGTGGCGTACGATCCGGGTCTATTTCATCTCCCGGCCACGCTCCGTACAAATGAGAGATATGCCTGTGGCTGTAATGCTCTTCCGACCCAGGCCACGCCCATTCCTTTAATGTGCCGTCAAGCTCCAGTAAATAAGGAGGCAATTTATCAAGCATCGATTTCCATTGGGAAACTCCTTCTGAATCCGTACCCAACAGCTCACACGCCTGGATTAAATTACTCAGTACTTCCCTGCAGACTGCAATATCCATACTGGCATTTTTCAGCCCAACTCCTGTCTCGCCTGCATTACGTGTCGTGTTCTCCGGAGATATGGAGGGTACAAATATATAGTTCCCATTATCATCGGTAACCGTCAGAAAATCCTCATAGAACTGCGCCAATTCTTTATAGGCTGGTACAACACGGCTCTTTAGAAAATCCAAATCCCCGGTAACAAGATAATAATCCCAGAATTGCCGCATAACCCAGCCTCCCGCTGATATCCAGTATGGCCAGATTCCTAAACCGGAACTTCCTGTATAATAAAAGTTAACTCCCATTCCCTTATCCGGGAAAAGTGGATAAGATGTGCCTCTAAAACCAAAAATGTTTTTCGCATTGTTCCTGCAATCCGGTGCAATCTCTTCCATCCAATTAAAATATGCCTCCATGCCTTCTTTCAGGTCTCCCTGAACAGCCCCGGCTGTCTGCAAATCAATCGTGGAGTTGACCCGGGCGGCAATACTCGGATATTTACCGCTGTTAAGAATAAACCAGTGACGGCCCATCTCAAATATCTTCTCCAGTAAAGCAGGCGAAAAATCAGGCCTTGAATGCTGGTCTGACAGCAGTTCTTCAACCGACATGCCATATTGCGTGTCTCCTCCAAAATCTATCGTAACACGGTTAAGAATCTCTGACTGCACTTTTTCGTGCCGCTCTAGCAAGGCCGGATAGTCGGTTTCGAGTCCATCAACTGCCTGGACAAGGCTTTGTATCTTCTCCTCACTGTAGTCAGGGAAATACTCAATTCGTGTCAAAAGCATGACCGAAGAAGCATTCTCTATAACTAAAGTATTGCCATTCATTCTGGATGTCCCTCCGTCTGCAACAACACGGGTTGCTCCCGCATAACCGCTGTTGTCTATTGTTGGATCCAAACGACATTTGTATATCAAATGCTGCTCATTATTGTCCTGTTTTACGTCATTAGCCTCCACTCCCTTAGGAGCATGTTCCTCCTGGGCCTCTGTCAACTGTACAAATGCTTTCAGGTCAGGATCAGTTGTGCCGATTCCCCGGCGGGCTCCCCAGTCCATTCCCGACGTCATACTCCATCCCGGAGATTTCTCCAGTGATATACGTACATTCAACGTCTTTCCTGCCGGTGCCGTGAGCCATTGAACAACCACATTATCAGGTCGCGAGGCAAAGGTACGGCGAACCCAGTCTCCCTGGGCATCCGTCCACATAACCTTTATTTCGCTGTTCTCAAAATTAACTGTGCGGAGATAATTTCCGGCAGAGGTACTTTCCGGTAGATTAAGCTTCATCAAAAAGGCAGGGATAGTCAAATGGGGCTCTGTATCCGCTTTAATTGAACTCTTATTCAAATTTTCAAGCGCAAGAGCAATCGCTTCGTCGTTTTTACCATCTAAAGCCATTTGCCTCACTTGTGAAAAAACACCGGCTACATCAGGTGCCTCAACTGGTTTTTTCCACGGCATCATCAACTCTTCATGGTGAAAAAGTACTTCTTCCGTGTAAGGGTAACCCTTTAACTCGATGTCCATTATACCATTGCCCGTGGTTAAGGTCTCACTCACCACTTCCCCCGGAGCAACACTGCAAAACCCTCTCTTCGGTACAACTTTCTGTCTTATTCTGTCTTCCAATGCCATCGGGGTAATAGGATAGGTCTTCCCCGCTTTCGGAGCCTGGGACAAAAATGGTACTTCCTTTACCCGGTTTAGATAATCTGCAGGTCGGTTATCCCTCAACAGCTCTTCTGACTTAGTAGATTCCTGTTCTGCCGCAACCAGAATTTGCGGTATATTTAAAGTTCCTATCAGGCCCGCTGCGGCCGTGGTTGATTTAAAAAAATTTCTGCGTTTCATAATTTGTTTGATTTTTGCTGTTGATTATACCCATTTTATCCAATCCAGTGTGTCCCGGTTTCCTATCTTCATATGTATCTCCACCGCCTCGCCTTCCGGTAGGTTCAATTCACAGGTGGCACTTCCCGATTGAGGTTCGGAAACCAACGCTCCTGAAGAAGCACTGATTTCTTCAATACCATAACGAGCTATTAAGGTCACTTTCTGTTCTTTCCGCGAGGTAACTGTTAAATCAACCGTCCCCGCTTCCATGTCCCAGCTTAATTTATCCAGTTGGGCAAAGGTTTTTAGCAGCATCCCGTTGATAGACCCTTTGTTAAGCGTGGGAGGTAATGCCGGTAGTACTTCAATTACTCCCGGACGGGAATATGCCAACATCTCCATCATAATTGCTGGTATGCCGCCCTGTGCATCCGGTAATGCAAAATTAGCATATGGATCATGAGGACAAATAAAAGTTTGGCTAACAAAGCCTTGTTCAAGCAATTGCCGTAGCTCACTGTCTACCATGTAATTATCCTTCAGCCTTGCCCCAATCAAGGCACGCTGGCAACTGCTGTGTGCTGCCAAACGCTCTGGCATACGCTTACGGTCGGCCATGACCGTGGCCCTGGCCAGCTGTGGCGTACGATCCGGATCAATCTCATCGCCCGGCCATGCTCCGTAACCCGTGGAGATATGTCGGTGGTTATCACGATCTTCCAAATCAACCCAGGCCCACTCCTTCAGTGAACCATCCGGGTTGTGAAGATAAGGCGGTAGCTTCTCTACCATAGCTTTCCACTTGGGTATATTATCTGACTCTATGCCCAGAAGCTCGCATGACTCTATCAGGTTAACAAGCACTTCCTTGCATACCGAGATGTCCATCGTGGCATTGATTACTGCCATACATCCAGGATTCAGGTTCCTCGGGTTGTTCTCCGGGGAAAACGACGGTACAAAAATGTATTTTCCGTTTTTATCTATTTCTGTCAAATAGTCTTCATAAAACAAGGCCAGGTCTTTGTAAATCGGTACCATACGGTTACGAAGGAATTCCAAATCTCCCGTTACAAGGTAATGATCCCAGAACGGCCGTACAACCCAGCCACCCGCACTGATCCAGTAAGGATGAGGCCATGTTTCACCCGTATTGTCCGCATAATCAAACATGTTAAATACTCCCGAATCCTTCGATGGAGCTATCGGGTAATGCGTACCGCGAAAACCGTAAATGTTTTTTGCATTGGAACGATAATCAGGAACCAAGCTTTCAACCCAGTCAAAATAAGCCATCTCACTTTCGAGATAATTGCCAAAAGGTATTACTGCAATCTGCAGGTTGGTATTAACATTGGTCAATCCTGAAATAGTTAAATATTTCCCTGTGTAAAGAATAAACCAGTAACGGCACATCTCGAAAAATGTCTTCAGAAAAGCACCCGAATACCCCGGGCTCGATTGCTGATCAGAAATAAGCTCTTCTGAGGACAGCCCGTATTTGGAATCGTCTCCAAAATCTATGGTAACACGGTTCAGCCTCTCGGACTGTACTTTACGAGCCCTTTCCAGTAAAGCAGGATAGTCGGGAGTAAGTTCTCCCAGTGACTGCTGGACAGCTACCGCTTTTGCATCACTGTATTCAGGAAAATATTCAATACGTGTTAGCAGTATCACTGAAGCAGCATCCTCTACAACCAGGGTATCCCCATCCATGGTCGCTGAACCTCCGTCCTGAACCACACGCGTAATATTGGCATAGCCACGGTTATCAACCTGTGGAGCTGAAAGTCCTTTGATAATAAGCCACTGCTCGTTAAACTCAGTCTGCGTGTTGTTGGATTCTTCACTTCCTCCCTGGGAACCCTGGCGACTTCGTATGCCCGCAAAATCCTGGCCACCGCCCCCCATACGGGGTGCTCCACTGCCTTCACTCATTGTAATACGGACATTCAAAGACTGCCCGGACGGGGCTGTTAACCTCTGGACAACTACATTGTCGGGCCTTGAGGAAAAGGTTTCGCGGACCCAGTCTCCGCGCTCATCCGTCCAGTATACCTTAACTTCTGTACTCTCAAAATCTACCGTACGAAGATAATTTTTAGCCGACTCACTGGCAGGATATTCAAGCAACATGGAAAAACCACTGGGGCCAAATCCTCTTGAACGAGTTACCGGATCTTTTTGCCATTCGTTATAGCCAATCATCACTGCCTCATGGTATTTTCCTTCAAGCATCATTTTGCGAACCTGGGGAAAGACATGTGCAATTTTGGCTGTCTCTGCCCTGTTACGGGGCGTAAATATGCTTTCGTGGCTGAAAGGGATCCTTTCACTGTAGGGATGACCTGCCACCCTCACGGTTACTGCTCCATTGCCGGAAATAAGATTATCTCCAGCAGGAGCCAAACAACAAAATCCTTTTTGAGGTACGATTTTACGCCTAATCCGTTCCTCTATTGGCATCGGGATAAATTGAACGTTGGCAAAATGTGGTAATTTTGACAATAACGGCTCTGACTGGACCCGCCGAAGATAGTCAGCGGATCGAATCTCTTTTTGTTCCACACCTGCACGCTGAGATGGATTTTTTGCGCATCCCTCAGTTGTCGTTAAAAACAGCGACGAACCTACCAATCCGGCAGATAGCGAACTGCTTTTAATAAAATCTCTTCGTTTCATAGTTACTTTTTAGGTTATAATTAATTTTAATTTACTTTAAAAAACATCGTAATACTGCTCAAAACCAGCAGTATTTCAACCACTTACATTCTCAAGCCTATTTTTATAGTTTCATATTTAACTTTTTATCCAGATTATAATTACTTCCTTTTTTTGTATTAAAGCTTATTGTTTTTCCATTATAATTCAGCGTACATCGATTTCCTGCTGTCGACAAAACTTTCACTTCTGATAGTATTCCATTTTCCCAATTTATTGAAATTTCAAAACCACCTCTTGCGCAAATACCGGATACTGCTCCTGACTGCCAGGCATCGGGTAAGGCTGGCAGAAGAAATACAGTTTCCTCACTGGACTGCAGTAACATTTCAATAACTCCGGCAGCCCCGCCAAAATTACCGTCAATCTGAAACGGCGGATGTGCGTCGAACAAATTAGGATATGTTCCTCCTCCTTCTGTATAATTTATATTTTTTGCATCGTCCGGAGGGACATAGGATAATAATTCCCGAAATAATTTGTAGGCACGGTTCCCGTCCCAAAGCCTTGCCCAAAGATTTATACGCCATCCTTTCGACCATCCAGTTGTTTCATCTCCCTTAATTTCCAGTGTTTTTCTGCATGCCTCTGCTAATTCAGGTGTTTGGTAAGGAGTTATCTGATGGCCGGGATGTAAGCCAAACAAATGGGTTTGATGACGATGTGTTGGTTCAGCATCTTCCCAATCATAATACCATTCCTGCAAATTTCCTTTTTTCCCGATCTGATAGGGATGTAATCTATTTAATGCATAACTCAAACTATCCCTGAGTCCGGGATCAAGATCAAGCTCTTTTGATGCCTTAATTGTTTGTTCAAAACTCTCTCTGATCATTGCCATATCTGAAGTAGCACCGTATAAAGTTGCACCCCGAAATCCATCAGGAGTTATAAAATAATTCTCAGGTGACGTAGAAGGTGAGGTTACAAGATAGCCCTGCTTATCCTCAACCAGCCAGCCCAAACAAAACTCAGCCGCTCCTTTCATCAAGGGATAAGCATCATTTTTAAGAAATTCTTTATCGCCGGTATATAAGTAATGTTCCCATAAATGGGTTACGGCCCAGGTACCACTCATGTTCCAGCAGGCCCAGGCCGGATCTCCCTGTCCAAAATCACCTACCGGATTACTCATTGCCCAGATATCTGAATTATGTGCTGAAGCCCAACCTTTATCAACACCATAAAAAGTTTTAGCCGTTACTTTTCCCGTTTCAGCAAGATTCTTTATAAACGTAAGAAATGGCATGTGCATTTCAGATAAATTTGCACTTTCTGCAAGCCAGTAATTTTCCTCGACATTTATGTTCATCGTATAATTACTGCTCCATGGCGGACGTAAATAAGGATTCCATATCCCCTGCAAATTAGCCGGCACCTCTGGGGTTCTGGAACTTGATATAAGTAAATAACGTCCGTATTGAAAATATAATATTTCAAGATTCTTATCATCACCTCCTTCGGTATATCTTTTTAATCTCTCATCGGTTGGTAAATCTGGAACAGTACTTTCATCAAGATCAAGTTTTACACGATTAAAAAACGATTGATAATCTTCTAAATGTCTCTTTTTTAATGCCTGAAAATTCTTACTATAAGCATGTTCCAATTGATTTCTGGCGATGGCTTGGTCGTCTGCTCCATTTTTAGCCGGGTCTTTATCAAAGCCATTAAAACTTGTAGCGATTGACAGGTATAGAGTAGCTTCATTGGCATTAACAACTCTTAAAGTACTATCGGAAACGATAACCTGACCACCATTGTTTTTAACTTTTATATAGGTTGAAAACCTTGTTCCTCTTTCTTCATCAAAACGAACAGGATCAGTCTCATTCCAACGATAATCAGGTTCTGCATGATATGGTGCATACCCTTCTATTTCCAATACATCACCATTCGAACCGCTTGAATATTTCAATAAACTTTGAAATTTCACACCAAAATTTACAGACTCTTTTTTACTAGCTGCCAGATTAATGATCATTAATTGATCCGGATTTGAAACAAAATATTCACGGGTATATGTTATATCATTTACGTCATAACTTACCTTTACAATGGCTTGGCTAATATCCAGTTCCCTATAATAATTTTGAAAATTTTCGTGGTTTTCAAATTCCAAAAATAAAGTACCTAAGGGTGCGAAAGATTGCGAGAACTTGCCTTGAATATTCCGATTCAGTTTTTCGGCAAGTTGGTAATCTTCATTTTCCAATGCCTCGCGAATCTCCGGAATGTGTTTATAGGCATCCGGATTCATGTATGGATCGACTGGTTCTCCACTCCAAAGGGTAGCATCATTCAAATAAATCTGGTCTGATTCAACGCCTCCAAAAACTGTTGCTCCTTCTTTGCCATTTCCTAAAACCAGGGCTTCTTCAAAATGCTCGGCTGGTTTATTATACCATAATTTGGCAGGTGATTGGGCAAAACTTGTTCCACACCTAAGAATCATAAAAAAAGATAAAAACAAAAAAGCCGGAACAACTGTTCCTCGTCCCAATAACATTTTTAGCCCACTTCTCATGAACACTTTTTTGTCCAACCATTTAATTATCATTATTCACTTCTATTTTTCAAACAATTTGTAATACAATATTTTACTGATTTATTTTTTATACTAAACCCGTTCACCATCTCTATTTCAAAGGAGATAGATAAGCTGCAAATCCACCCCGACGTAACATTTTTACATCAATTGAACTCGAATTGTCTACAACCATATATTGTGTTAAAAAAACTGTGTCATATGCACCATCTGCAATTAGTGTTAACTTATAATTTTGTCCTTCGGGCAAAAAATCAAATTTTAAGTTTTGAACCCTTTCCCTTCTTCCTCCAGAGTTTATTCCTCCAATGTACCACTCAGATCCTTTTCTTCTTGCTATTATTGTGTATCTGCCCGGATAGCCATCCAGCAATTTTGTATCGTCCCATGCAGCAGGTACATTTTTAAGAAATGACCTTGGGGCATCTGGTAATTGGTAATATCCGTCAGGTCGATCGGCCATATGTTGAATCCCGGATTCGAAAACCACACTTAAGGCCAGTTCATGCCCGTAAGATGTAATATGAGCGTATTGTGAATTGGTAAAAGTAACCGGAGTATAATCCATTGCACCAACCACATTTCTTGTATAAGGCAGTGTATTGTTATGCTCAGGAGCAGCTGTAGTTAATTCAGGTCCGTTGTTATACCATTCAGCTCCACGAACTCCCTCAAGCGTCATAAGATTTGGATAAGTTCGTGCCCATCCTCTGGGTACTATACATCCGTGAAAATAAACCATTATTTCAAACTGCGCTGCATCTTCCAGAATATCCAAATAATATTTTATCATATCCTGTTTTTCGCTTTCAAAAAAATCAACTTTAACTCCTGCTACTCCTAACTTTTTCAGCTTGGTAAATTCTTCAACCCTATTTTCATGCGTTAGCATGCGGTCACGTGGTGTTGAAGTAACCCCTGTATGCGGACCACCTGAATTATACCAAATTAAAGGTTTTACCCCTAAAGAATGAATATACTCTAGCGCATCTTCAAGATTACCGCCATTACTCATGGAATCCCATTCCCAATCCAGTAAAGTATAAGGCCAATTCATTGCAGCCGCCAAATCGGCAAAACTGCATACAATTTGAAAATCTTGGGTACCATGATTACTCGACCAGTAATTCCAAGAAGCAACACCTGGTTTAATCCAGTCAGGTTCTTCAATAACAGATGGAGAACTGACGTCATCTATCAGCGTTGATTCAACAATATCAGCAAGACTGCCCAAAATTATTACCCTCCAGGGTGATTTCCACGGCAATGTAATTGTTGGCTGAGTTTCACCCAACCCATTACCATCTCTAGGATCGGGAAAAGTGAGTTTATATTCAGATTTTTCTGATATGTTGCTCAATTTTGTACCACAATAGTTTCTGTTTACATCTGCTTCATGTATCAAGTACCAACAATCGTTTTCAGGTGAATTAAAAAGTGCGGGATAGCCCCATTCCTGTTGTGTATTATCATCACTCATGGCACTATAAAAACCTTCATTTGCTCGGTTCCATTTTTCCAACCATCTTTGATTATCACCAGGTATGGTATATGCAGTAAATTCATCTTTCACAACAAAAGATCCCTCTTTTTCAGGAAATTCGTAACGAAATGCAATTCCATCATTATAAGCCCTGATAATCAGATTTATTTTTGCTTTTGAAGGATTTTCGAAAAACACTACAATTTCATTGGCCGAATTGCTGCGTTGCAATCGTTTACCATGAAGTGCAGTGTATTCTTCTTTTATAAAAACGGGTTTCCCTGCTTTTAAAAATGTAAGTTCTTTAAAAAAATCCTGATCCTCGCGGGAAATTCCCAAATCAATTTTTGGAATTGCTTCAGAAGTTTCATTCTCATTGGAATAACTGACCTTCAAATACCAATTGCCGGTATTGCCATTTTGTAAGCAGAATAAGTCAACACTGTTTTTATTATTAGGTGATTTAACTGTTACTTTCTGTGATAAAACAGGTGAAACTGTTATAAAAAAAAGAATTACAGAATAAATTAATTTCATAGTTTCAGATTTAATATGGAAAAATTGATTGATTTCTTCGTGTTTTTTATTTGATTAAAAAATGACTTCATTCCTGCTTAAAATAATAATTTTTGGTGTTGCCAGATAAAAAAATTTATCAATCATTAAACAACATCGGCAGGAATTCAATCAGGCTTGCCCTCCAAACTCTCCATTCATGGTCTGCGTCCGGTAAAACAAAAATGGTACTTTCAACACCAATATTTGCAAGATCATCCTGACTCTCTTTGAGTCCTTCGGGATTTTCCCTGTCACCACAGCTCATAAAAAGAGCCTTAACATTTTTCTGGAAAGCAGGAACATCTGTAATTTCACTTGAAAGAATGGTACTTCCACTGAATAGTCCAATGTGCGAGAATTTGTCGAGATGCGCCATTGCAATACGATGAGTAGTCATTCCACCCATGGACAAACCAGCCATTGCCCTGTTTGGACGATCCATAAAAACACGATAATGGTTTTCAACGTAAGGCATAATGTCATTAAGAAAATCCTCTGTGAACTCATCGCCACTTTGGCCGGCACGCTGAAGTACTCCTGACCCTCTGCGCATGTCAGCCGATGTGTGAAGCGCAGGCATAACTACTACCATTGGTTTAATTTTACCGCCAGCTAACATATTATCAAGGATGAACCCTGCACGACCTACTGTGGGCCATGCATTATCATTATCACTAAAACCATGTAACAGATAAAAAATCGGATATTTTTTCTGATTGTTTTCATATCCGGGAGGAGTATAAATATGCATCCTTCTGAATTTACCCAATGCTTTTGAATAATAGGTAACCAATGAGATTGCCCCACGGGGAACATCTCTGGTATCCATATATTCATGACCCGGAACGGTCATAATGCTCCAAACATGCGTATTTGATTCACTGATTGCTGAACTCTCCGGATCAACTACCGGGATACCGTCGACGACAAAATGGTAACGATAAGCTCCCGGATCTAGAGGGCCAACCGTTGTTTCCCAAACACCGGCTTCATTTTTTTTCATTGCCCCTTTATCTCCCATTGTTTTATTATTTATATCGGCACTGGCAAAAATTACCTCGCTGGCATTAGGTGCAGAAATTCGGAAAGTAACAGTCCTGTCAGGATGTACTTCATAAGAAACAATCATTGGAGCACTAACTGGTTGAGCTTTTCCAAGCATAGAAATCAGTATAGCCACAAAAACCAAAGTGACTTTAATAGAATTATTTTTTTTGCTTTTCATAAAATTTAGAGTTTTAGTAAGTGATTATATTTTTTGAACAAATATTACACCCAAATAAATACTATTAAATTTAAAACACTGGTAATTAATTTAATAAGATTATCATAATACATTCTTAATAGTTATCTGTTAAGTTAAAAGTATACTTCCAAAGCAACTCTTTTAAAAAACCCTTTTTACAATTCTTTCGTAAATTGAATTGATTCACCTGCCGTAATATCGAAAGTTTTTGTTTTATCTCCATAACGAACAACACATGGATTTCCAAGCAGAGATTCAATTTCACATGTTACCAGTTCTCCGTCTTGCCATTCAATATCGACTTCAAAACCTCCTCTTGCTTTAATGCCTTTAATGGAACCATTTTCCCAGCTTACAGGCAAAGCAGGGAGTAATGAGATTTCTCCAGCATGGCTTTGCAACAAACATTCCGTAATTCCTGCAGTAATTCCGTAGCTTGCGTCTGACTGGTAAAAATCTATGTTATGCAGATTATTTGCAATTCCCTTTCTCAGTCCAAATGGTCCTGCCGGTCTTGGATTAATCTGTTGTGTTGCAGTTCCATTTGGCCCCTGAGTTGGCAAAGGAGTGCGGAAAATTCTTTGAAAACAGGTATCTGTCATTACTCCATCTTCAAGTCTTGCCCAATCACAAATACTCCAGGCACCACCCCAATCAGCAGATATTCGGCGTGGTTCTACCCACCTCTCGATTGCAGCCGCCAGTTCCGGATTTCCACGTAAAGTTATCGAGTTACCCGGGAACCATCCCCAAACCGGAGAAGTATTATGACCACCAAGTCCCTGCCAGTCTTCAAGCCATGTTTTAATATTCCCTTCGCTATCCAATTGATATGGAGGAATTTTAGTTAATGCATCAGCAAGCTGATTGCCAAATTCCTGATCCATTCCTAATATTTTTTCAGCCTCAATTACATGGGGAAAAAGATCTTTAATTAACGCGATATTTATGGTTGCCATCATCGACAAAGAAGCCCTTTCACCATTAGGTGCCAATGCACTTTCTTCCGGTGAAATTGAAAAAGGTATTACTAACCAGCCGTGTGTAGGTTCAGGTTCCAAAACATCCATTACAAACTGAGCTGCCCCTTTCAAAATTGGATAATATTCTCTCAAAAAGTCTTCATCACCTGTAAAAAGATAATGCTCCCAGACATGTTGACAAATCCATATTCCACCACCCGGCCAGAATCCAGTATTTACATAATCAACCGGTGCTGTTCCGCGCCATAAATCGGTATTGTGATGGACAACCCAGCCCCCTGCATTGTAATATGCTTTGGCTGTGCGCTCACCACTTTCGGCCAATTCCTTAAGCATGGTAAACATGGGCATGTGGCATTCAGAAAGATTTGCTACCTCAGCTGGCCAGTAATTCATTTCGTAATTGATATTCAAGGTATATTTACTACCCCACATTGGTATTAGATCTTCATTCCAGATGCCCTGCAGATTTGCAGGTTGACCACCCAGTCTGCTACTTGAAACCAAAAGGTAACGTCCAAACTGGTAAATCTTCGACCAGAGTTCCAAGTCCTGAACGCCTTTTCTAAATTCTACAAGCCGCTCATCAGTTGGGATTGCATTTTTCATCGGATCGCCCATTTTAATCTCTACCCGATCCATAAGATTACTGAAATCTGCAACATGAGCGGCTTTCAAAGCTGTAAAATCTTTTCCTTCAACTGAAGTTAATATTTCTTCACACAAAGCTGCCGGATCACCACTAATATCTTTATAGTTCACAAAGCTGGTAGCTGTTGTAAGAACAAATGTTACGGAATTGGCATCAGATATTATAAGACTGGAATCAGTTTCCTGAACTGTACCTTTTACAGGATTAGCAACAAGAGTTGTTTGAAAATCCATCCCTTCTCCTTCAACCGGGGCAACAAATCTATTATTATTAACATTTGGGTCAAATAAATATTTCCAGGTACCTAGCATTGTTAATGAACCATTTTCAGCAACAGTATTTTTAATAAACGGGCTGTTTAATTTTGCTTCCAGTGAAACATTACCGGGTTTATCAGCAGATATCTTCATAACCATTACATGGTCGGGATAGGACATAAATATCTCACGGGTCATTTTTACATCACCCTGATTGTAACTTATTTTTACAATTCCGGTTTGCATATCCAACTCCCGGTAATAATCAGTTATCGATTCACCTGTTTCAGGAAAGTTCAAAAGTAAATCACCAACAGGTGCAAATCCTTGCTGGTATTCAGGTACACTAAAGAAATGTTCCCTGGTTAACCGCTCAGCTTCCTGATTATGTACACCTGACCATACGAGTTCTTTTATTTTGTCGAAGTATTGATAAGCATTGTAATCGTTATAATCATGAGGCCGGCCGGACCAGAAAGTGGATTCATTTAATGCGATCCTTTCGTTATAAACTTGTCCAAATACATTGCTCCCCATGTAACCATTACCAATAAGCAACCCATCAAGCCAAATATCTTTGCTGGATGGGGTATTGTACCAAATTACCAATCCCTTTTCTTCAGGTGCTTTTTCTTTTGGGGTTGAACAGGCAGAAAATAGTATTGAACCAGCTGCCAACACAAAAAATACGATTACAATTAAAAATTGTGTTTTTTTCATTTAAGTTTTTCGAAAGATGATTTGTAATAACTAAGGTTGTTTAATCGTTTTAAAAAACATCACCGCTTCATGGTGATGTTTTTTTATAATCAATGCTAATCTTATTTTCAATCAGCGGTACTACTTTCTAAGTCACCTGGGCCACCCAACTCAAAGGTTTGTGCTGTCCCAACTCAAGATGTATCTCAACAGCTTCATTCTCCGGCAAATGGATTTCACAATCAGCATTGCCCTTTTTGAACGCTCCCACTACTCCTGATGGGGCAGAGATATCTTCAATTCCATAACGTGCTATTAATGTTATATCCTGTGCTCTTGAAGAAGTGATGGTTATATCAACCGTTCTTGCCTGCATGTCCCACGCCAGCTTATCGATTCTTGCAAAGGTACGCGCCAGCATCCCGCTGATTGCTCCCTTTTCAAGCGAGGAAGGTAATGCCGGTAATACCTCAATCACCCCGGGACGGGAATATGCCAGCATTTCCATCATGATGGCAGGGAATCCTCCATGTGCATCAGGCACCGGTATGCTGTAAGTCTCCCGCGAACAACGCAACGATGAACTTATATAACCCTGTTCCATCAATTGCCGGAGATGGATATCTACAATGATGTTGTCTTTTAATCTTGCCCCTACCAAGGCACGGTGACAACGCGTATAAGCAGCAACGGTTTCACCGGCTACTGCCGTTGACATCGTGTCAAAGGTGCGTTTCCTGTTTGCTATCTCTGCACTCCGGGCCAGCTGTGGCGTACGATCCGGGTCTATTTCATCTCCCGGCCACGCTCCGTACAAATGAGAGATATGCCTGTGGCTGTAATGCTCTTCCGACCCAGGCCACGCCCATTCCTTTAATGTGCCGTCAAGCTCCAGTAAATAAGGAGGCAATTTATCAAGCATCGATTTCCATTGGGAAACTCCTTCTGAATCCGTACCCAACAGCTCACACGCCTGGATTAAATTACTCAGTACTTCCCTGCAGACTGCAATATCCATACTGGCATTTTTCAGCCCAACTCCTGTCTCGCCTGCATTACGTGTCGTGTTCTCCGGAGATATGGAGGGTACAAATATATAGTTCCCATTATCATCGGTAACCGTCAGAAAATCCTCATAGAACTGCGCCAATTCTTTATAGGCTGGTACAACACGGCTCTTTAGAAAATCCAAATCCCCGGTAACAAGATAATAATCCCAGAATTGCCGCATAACCCAGCCTCCCGCTGATATCCAGTATGGCCAGATTCCTAAACCGGAACTTCCTGTATAATAAAAGTTAACTCCCATTCCCTTATCCGGGAAAAGTGGATAAGATGTGCCTCTAAAACCAAAAATGTTTTTCGCATTGTTCCTGCAATCCGGTGCAATCTCTTCCATCCAATTAAAATATGCCTCCATGCCTTCTTTCAGGTCTCCCTGAACAGCCCCGGCTGTCTGCAAATCAATCGTGGAGTTGACCCGGGCGGCAATACTCGGATATTTACCGCTGTTAAGAATAAACCAGTGACGGCCCATCTCAAATATCTTCTCCAGTAAAGCAGGCGAAAAATCAGGCCTTGAATGCTGGTCTGACAGCAGTTCTTCAACCGACATGCCATATTGCGTGTCTCCTCCAAAATCTATCGTAACACGGTTAAGAATCTCTGACTGCACTTTTTCGTGCCGCTCTAGCAAGGCCGGATAGTCGGTTTCGAGTCCATCAACTGCCTGGACAAGGCTTTGTATCTTCTCCTCACTGTAGTCAGGGAAATACTCAATTCGTGTCAAAAGCATGACCGAAGAAGCATTCTCTATAACTAAAGTATTGCCATTCATTCTGGATGTCCCTCCGTCTGCAACAACACGGGTTGCTCCCGCATAACCGCTGTTGTCTATTGTTGGATCCAAACGACATTTGTATATCAAATGCTGCTCATTATTGTCCTGTTTTACGTCATTAGCCTCCACTCCCTTAGGAGCATGTTCCTCCTGGGCCTCTGTCAACTGTACAAATGCTTTCAGGTCAGGATCAGTTGTGCCGATTCCCCGGCGGGCTCCCCAGTCCATTCCCGACGTCATACTCCATCCCGGAGATTTCTCCAGTGATATACGTACATTCAACGTCTTTCCTGCCGGTGCCGTGAGCCATTGAACAACCACATTATCAGGTCGCGAGGCAAAGGTACGGCGAACCCAGTCTCCCTGGGCATCCGTCCACATAACCTTTATTTCGCTGTTCTCAAAATTAACTGTGCGGAGATAATTTCCGGCAGAGGTACTTTCCGGTAGATTAAGCTTCATCAAAAAGGCAGGGATGGTCAAATGGGGCTCTGTATCCGCTTTTATCGAACTCTTATTCAAATTTTCAAGCACAAGAGCAATCGCTTCGTCGTTTTTACCATCTAAAGCCATTTGCCTCACTTGTGAAAAAACACCGGCTACATCAGGTGCCTCAACTGGTTTTTTCCACGGCATCATCAACTCTTCATGGTGAAAAAGTACTTCTTCCGTGTAAGGGTAACCCTTTAACTCAATGTCCATTATACCATTGCCCGTGGTTAAGGTCTCACTCACCACTTCCCCCGGAGCAACACTGCAAAACCCTCTCTTCGGTACAACTTTCTGTCTTATTCTGTCTTCCAAAGCCATCGGGGTAATAGGATAGGTCTTCCCCGCTTTCGGCGCCTGGGACAAAAATGGTACTTCCTTTACCCGGTTTAGATAATCTGCAGGTCGGTTATCCCTCAACAGCTCTTCTGACTTAGTAGATTCCTGTTCTGCCGCAACCAGAATTTGCGGTATATTTAAAGTTCCTATCAGGCCCGCTGCGGCCGTGGTTGATTTAAAAAAATTTCTGCGTTTCATAATTTGTTTGATTTTTGCTGTTGATTATACCCATTTTATCCAATCCAGTGTGTCCCGGTTTCCTATCTTCATATGTATCTCCACCGCCTCGCCTTCCGGTAGGTTCAATTCACAGGTGGCACTTCCCGATTGAGGTTCGGAAACCAACGCTCCTGAAGAAGCACTGATTTCTTCAATACCATAACGAGCTATTAAGGTCACTTTCTGTTCTTTCCGCGAGGTGACAGTCAAATCAACCGTCCCGGCTTCCATGTCCCAGCTTAATTTATCCAGTTGGGCAAAGGTTTTTAGCAGCATCCCGTTGATAGACCCTTTGTTAAGCGTGGGAGGTAATGCCGGTAGTACTTCAATTACTCCCGGGCGTGAATACGCCAGCATCTCCATCATTATCGCTGGTATGCCACCCTGTGGATCTCCCATGGGTCTGTGGGTGTATGGATCGTGAGAAGCCAAAAGCGTAGAAGCTACAAAGCCTTGTTCAAGCAATTGACGTAGCTCACTGTCTACCATGTAATTATCCTTAAGCCTTGCCCCAATCAAGGCACGCTGGCAACTGCTGTGTGCCGCCAAACGCTCTGGCATACGCTTCCGGTCGGCCATGACCGTGGCCTTGGCCAGCTGTGGCGTACGATCCGGATCAATCTCATCGCCCGGCCATGCTCCGTAACCTGTAGATATGTGTCGGTGGTTATCACGATCTTCCAAATCTTCCCAGGCCCACTCCTTCAGTGAACCATCAGGGTTGTGAAGATAAGGCGGTAGCTTCTCTACCATCGCTTTCCACTTGGGTATATTATCTGACTCTATGCCCAAAAGCTCGCATGACTCTATCAGGTTAACCAGCACTTCCTTGCATACCGAGATATCCATCGTGGCATTGATTACCGCCATACATCCAGGATTCAGGTTCCTCGGGTTGTTCTCCGGGGAAAACGACGGTACAAAAATGTATTTTCCGTTTTTATCTATTTCTGTCAAATAGTCTTCATAAAACAAGGCCAGGTCTTTGTAAATCGGTACCATACGGTTACGAAGGAATTCCAAATCTCCCGTTACAAGGTAATGATCCCAGAACGGCCGTACAACCCAGCCACCCGCACTGATCCAGTAAGGATGAGGCCATGTTTCACCCGTATTGTCCGCATAGTCAAACATGTTAAATACTCCCGAATCCTTCGATGGAGCTATCGGGTAATGCGTACCGCGAAAACCGTAAATATTCTTTGCGTTGTTTCGGCAATCCGGGATTAAACTTTCAATCCAGTCAAAATAAGCCATCTCACTTTCGAGGTAATTGCCAAAAGGTATTCCCGCAATCTGCAGGTTAATATTTACATTGGTCAGAGCCGAAACAGTCAAATATTTTCCTGTGGAAAGAATAAACCAGTAACGGCACATCTCGAAAAATGTCTTCAGAAAAGCACCCGAATACCCCGGGCTAGATTGTTGATCAGAAATAAGCTCTTCCGAGGACAGCCCGTATTTAGTATCGTCTCCAAAATCTATGGTAACACGGTTCAGCCTCTCGGACTGGACGCTGCGGGCTCTTGCTAGTAAAGCAGAATAATCAGGAGTAAGTTCTTCCAAAGACTGACGCACAGATTCTGCTTTTTCATCACTGTATTCAGGAAAATATTCAATGCGGGTAAGAAGAATTACTGACCCGGCGTCCTCTACAACCAGGGTATCCCCATCCATGGTCGCTGAACCTCCGTCCTGAACCACACGCGTAATATTGGCATAGCCACGGTTATCAACCTGTGGAGCTGAAAGTCCTTTGATAATAAGCCACTGCTCGTTAAACTCAGTCTGCGTGTTGTTGGATTCTTCACTTCCTCCCTGGGAACCCTGGCGACTTCGTATGCCCGCAAAATCCTGGCCACCGCCCCCCATACGGGGTGCTCCACTGCCTTCACTCATTGTAATACGGACATTCAAAGACTGCCCGGACGGGGCTGTTAACCTCTGGACAACTACATTGTCGGGCCTTGAGGAAAAGGTTTCGCGGACCCAGTCTCCGCGCTCATCCGTCCAGTATACCTTAACTTCTGTACTCTCAAAATCTAAAGTGCGAAGATAATTCTTAACGGATGTGCTTTCAGGCAGCTCCAGAAGCATGGAAGAGCTACCGCTGCCAAATCCACCCCTTGACCTGTTTACCGGATCTTTTTGCCATTCGTTATAGCCAATCATCACTGCCTCATGATATTTTCCTTCCAGCATCATTTTGCGCACCTGCGGAAAAACGTTTGCAATTTTGGCTGTCTCGGCCCTGTTACGGGGTGCAAATAAGCTTTCGTGGCTGAAAGGGATCCTTTCACTGTAGGGATGACCTGCTAATTCAACCGTAACAGCACCATTGCCGGAACGATAAACATCACCTCCGGGTGCTAAACTACAAAATCCTTTTTGGGGTATGATCTTACGCCTAATACGTTCCTCAATTGGCATCGGGGTAAATTGCCCCTTGGCAACCTGTGGTAATTTTGATAATAACGGCTCCGACTGGACCCGCCGAAGATAGTCAGCAGACCGAATCTCTTTTTGATCCACGCCTGCACGCTGGGACGGATTTTTTGCGCATCCCTCAGTTGTCGTTAAAAACAGCGACGAACCTACCAATCCGGCAGATAGCGAACTGCTTTTTATAAAATCTCTTCGTTTCATAGTTTATAGTTAAGTTGATTTAGAATTATAGATTTAAATTTCATCTGAATACGAAAAACAACATATCTTAGTTGTTAATCAATTCCATTAATTCCTTATCATGATTGTAAGTTATTTTACAAACATTATCGAAATACATAGTTGTACCTCTACTTTCAGTATATGGTTCCCAAGTTGGTAATCCTTTATGATTTGGATTCCCGGTTTTAGCGAAATTTACCCAAGCCGGCCACATTTTATCTGATAGCTTATATGCATCTTTTCCTCCACCGGTCATTGCGAGATTTTTTTCAATATTGTTAAAAACAAAAGGAAGTTCCATACAGTGCCAGGCTTTATATCTGCCATCCAAAGCCGGAGACTGCCATCCAAACAGGTACATATAAACAGGTGCACCACCGATTAATGCGGATTTTTGATTAGCCTGTGCTATAGCACCAGGACGGAATCTGGTGTCAACATCTATTAAATCGGAAGGTTTGGTATCATTTGGATATGCTTTTTTTACAGCAGCAACATATTCATCCGCTTTATCGTTCCATTGATTTTTGATGTATTCCATTATTTGTTCTTCTGTTCCGTATGACAACCCTGCGGATACTGAAGCTACAAATTCATTTTTTACGGTTCCTATTATTAAAGGAATATCTTTTGAAAGTTCAAAAGCCTGTTCTGAAGCAACCTGAAAAGGTAACAAATCGCCATCTACACTGGGGCCCCATCCTATTCCCCTTCCGGTAACAGGTGTTCCTTCTGACCTTAATTTTTCACCTGCCTGCCTTTGTGCTTTTCTGGCAGCATCAGATAACACCTGGAACGGAATTTTTTGAAGGGTATCAACGTTAGCAGGATTTATATCCAAAATTTTTAAAAGCTCTTCAGTTACTGCCTGAGTTTGTTTTTTTACTAACAAAGTAGACTGAAAAGCACCACTTTCATTAATTGCTTTATGAAATAAACCCTTTGCCGATGGCATAGCCATTAAAGTATTTACTTTACCACCACCGCCAGATTGGCCAAATATGGTAACATTTTCAGGATCACCACCAAAATTAGATATATTATTTTTTACCCATTCCAAAGCAACGCGAATGTCGAGCATACAATTATTCGCTGAATATTTATATTTTTCTCCATAAGCTGAAAGATCGAGAAATCCTAAAACATTTAACCTGTGATTGATTGTAACAACCACCACATCACCTTTTTTTGCAAGGTTTTCTCCATCATAACAGGGGATTTCCTGTGAAGAACCTGCAGTGTAACCACCACCATGCAGCCAAAACATTACAGGGCGCTTCTCTCCATCGTTAATTCCAGGGGTCCAGATATTTAAACGCAAACAATCTTCACCGGGATATCCAAAATCGTGATTATAAAGAAATTCAGACTCCTGATTCAAGTTTGCCAGTGGGGTTTCCAGGTATGCTACAGGTCCCCAGATAAGAAAATCTCGAATCCCGTCCCAAGGCTTTGTTTTTTGAGCCGCCTCAAAACGATTGGCTTCAGCATATGGTATTCCTTTATAAACAAAGATGTCATTGCTTATATAACCACGAGCCTTACCAGATTCTGTATTTGTAACAGCGATATCTCTGCCGCTCAGTACCTGTGATCCGGCAACGAAACTAAAGCCAAGTAAGATTACTATACCAACTACTATTTTTTTCATACTTTAAATTATAATTATGTAGAACAACAACTTAGTTTTGAATTTTGGTTGCTACTCACTTTATGCATCAAATACTTTAAATTTCCCCGGTAATTTTTTTCGAAGCTCCCGCCTTGATATCATAAGTTTTCGTTTTTTCGCCATAACGGATAACGCAGGGATTTCCAAGCATTGATTTGATTTCAGCATTTATTAATTTTCCGTCTTTCCATTCCATATCAACTTCAAATCCTCCCCTTGCTTTCAGTCCGGTTACTGAACCGTCTTTCCAACCAGTTGGTAATGCCGGAAGAAGGGAGATTTCACCTGCATGGCTTTGCAACAGGCATTCAGCGATTCCTGCTGTAAAACCATAATTGGCATCAGATTGGTTGCTACTTGTATTATTAAAGTTATTTCCAATTCCTCTTCTTGTATTATTGGCACGGAAAAAATCTGTAAGAAACGTATCAATTCTTGCACTGTTCTCCAATCTCGCCCAAACACTTAAATCCCAGGCTGCTCCCCAACCCGTTCCTTCCCGTCTTGGCTTAAGCCATTTTTCAATTGCCCCAGCTAATTCAGGATTTCCACGCAGCGTAATTGAATTGCCGGGATAGAATCCCCAGTTTGGAGACTCATTATGTCCTTCATTCCCCCTTTCCCAATCTTCAATCCATACATTCAAAAAACCGTCTTCCCCTATCCGATACGGAGGTATTTCTTCCAGAGCTTTAGCAAGTCCTGACCCGAAATTCTGATCTATATTCAGTATTTTTTGTGCTTCAATACAATTACTAAAAAGGTCTCTGATTATTGCCTCATTTATTGTGACAGAGGGAGACAGGTACATTTCAACCCCGCTGTCGTCTACATAATATCCCTGTTCAGGCGACATGGAAAATGGCACAACCAACCAGTTGTGTTTTGGTTCATAATCCATTATATCCATAAGAAACTCTGCAGAACCTTTCATCACAGGGTAATACTCTCTTAAAAATTCTATATCACCTGTATATTCATAATGCGTCCAAATATGCTGACACAACCAGCTACCTCCCATCGGCCAAAATCCCCATTTGGCTGAATCAACCGGCGCTGTGCCTAGCCAAATATCCGTATTATGATGCAAAACCCAACCATCGGCATCATAATAGGCCTTGGCTGTTTTCGCGCCGTTCTCTGCCAAATCCTCCAGCATGTCAAATAAAGGAAGATGACACTCCGAAAGATTCGTTACTTCAGCCGGCCAGTAGTTCATTTCGGTGTTAATATTCACCGTGTATTTACTTCCCCAGTTGGGTAGTAAGTCTTCATTCCACCTTCCCTGGAGGTTAGCCGGGGCACTTCCTTCACGACTACTTGTTGCCAAAATATATCGTCCAAACTGAAAAATCTTTGCTAAAAGTTCCGGATCTGCTTCCCCTTGCTTTATTGCGGCAATTCTCTCATCTGTTGGAGTTTCATTCATTACCGGGTCTCCTACTTTTAAGTGTACCCTACTCATTAACCCGCTAAAATCTTCCAGATGTGTTTTCTTTAATTCATCATAGCCTTTCCCTTTGACTTTTGCCAGTATTTCTGCACATTTAGCCGCCGGGTCGCCGCTGATATCATTATATTTTACATAACTTGTAGCTGTAGTAAGTACAAATGTTACTGAATTGGCATCAGTAATAACAATGCTTGAATCGGTAGTTTCCATATTTCCCCTTTCAGGAATAGCTACCAATGATGTCTGAAAATCCTGACCTGTCCCTTCAACTTTCTCTATCAGCCACATTTGAGTTTCAGGTACATATTTCCATGTCCCGTTTAAAATAAGTTGATTATCGCCTTGTGTTTTTACCTCTTCTGTAAAATAACTTCCAAGCTTTGCCTCTACAGATATGCTACCTGGTTTGTCCGCTGAAACTTTCATAACCATTACATGATCAGGATAAGACATAAAAACTTCACGGGTCATTTTTACATCTCCATCCATGTAACTAACTTTCACTACCCCGGTTTCCATATCCAGCTCCCGATAGTAGTCTTTTATCGCTTTACCAGTAGTAGAAAAGTTTAATAACAGGTCGCCGATTGGTTGGTAGGCCTGTTGCGCTCCGGGTTCGCCGTAGAAATGATCGTTTACCATTTTCTCTGCCTCTTTGAACTTATCGGCAAATACCAGTTCCTTTATCTTCTCAAAATAATTACCTGCATTATAATCATTATAATCGTGAGGCCTGCCTGACCAGAACGTAGATTCATTTAACGCAATCCTTTCATTCTCGACTCTTCCAAACACATTGCCTCCCATATATCCATTACCAATAAAAAGACCATCAAGCCAAACATCTTCAGCAGGCTCATCATACCAAACTACCATTTCTTTGGATTCAATAGATTCTTGCGCTGATGCTGAAAAGGGGAACATTGAAATCGATAGCGATACTAACACAAAAAATGTTAAGGTTTTAGTTGGAAAGGTTGTTGTTTTCATAGTTAAATATTTGTAATTAATGAATTGGTCATATTCTTCAACTTTTGGGTAAACATTAAATGCAGTCTTTATAGCCTGTTCAGTTTCGGGAAATTTTATTATTCTATAATAGAATCCCGTTTTCTTTCTATAAAAACAATAATATCAAGAATAAAACACTGACCTAACAACAATACAATCAATACTTTAGAGGGTAAAATTTACACAATCAGAACAAGCATCAAGAGTTAAGTTTTTTATCAAATTCCATAACTGTAATTAAAGAGGAAACTTTTTACGTATTTAAATATTGGCCAGTCTGGCACTCGTTTTCCATTTTTAAAAGAGAACCAGATCTGGCCATATACCTAACTCTATTAAGATTGGCAAATACTTGCCTATATCCCGGTATTAGTTACTATAACCAGGATTTTGCGTTAAACCAGTACGCAGAATCTCATCCTGTGCAATTGGCAGAAGGCTCTTATATTCCTGGAATGTTCCTGTTTTGTCCAGTAAAACCACCTTTTCATACCTTTTTACACCAGTAGTCAAATTTTTATAAATATCGTATGTTGTAATTTTTGAATTCTCTACAACAGTGGCTATTTTCCATCGCCTTACATCGAAGAACCGATGGTCTTCAAATGCAAGTTCAACTCGCCTTTCGTTATAAATTCTTCTTCTTAAATCCTCGCCAGTAACCGATGACGGTATATCTGGCAAGTCCACACTGGCTCTACTTCTTACTTTATTCAAATATTCCCTTGCTATACCCTCTTCTCCGAGTTCAAATTTAGCTTCTGCATAATTCAGGTATATTTCTGCAAGTCGGAAAAACGGCCATTGTATTGTGAACTGCGTTTGCCAGTTAAACGGACCTTCTTCAGGCATAAACTTCAGAAGTACTGTATTTGTTCTTGGATTGTCACCTGTATTCTTATAGGAATCATATCCCCATTGAGAACCATCTTCAGCAATCCACATTTCAAAATGATCTCCCCTGAAATACATATCGTCATGAAGAATAGTAGCTTCAAACCTTGGATCGCGGTTCGCGAAAGGGTTTTGCGGATCGTATCCTGAAGCCGGATTAACAGTGCCATCCGGCAGGAATGCCGGTTCTCCGTTAATCATGTCATAATCATCAATAAGGTTAGCGGAAGGCCCGTTGCTACCCCACCATCCGCCATAACCTTCATAACGACGGTTAAAATTATGCATAGGTGCCTGATGTCCGTTGGAAGTAGTAAACCCCCTGGAAAATATAACTTCATCCTGCTCATCCCCTTGTGACATTTGAAATAGCTTATTATAGTCGGCATACAATTCGTAACCGCTGTTTAAAAGCGCTTCAGCTGCATTAGCAGCTTTTACCCACTTTTGTTGATCGTTGGTTGGATTAAACAGGGGTGAAGCCGCATATAGATATACCCGTGACAACAAAGCCTGGCATGCATCTCCGGTAGCCTTTCCATAGTTGGAATCAGTCGATGCGTATCGAGCCGGCAAAACTGCTTTAGCCGCACTAATATCCGTTTCAATAAATGAAACACAGTCATCAAAGGAACTTCGTGTAAATGTCACTTCTTCAGCTTGTGCGAGTTCATAAGCCTCTGTGACAATTGGGACGCCACCAAATCTTTCAATAAGGTCGAAATAGATAAATGCCCTCAAAAACTTGGCTTCTCCAATCAACTGGTCTTTGTCATCCATTTGGACATCTATTTCCTCCATTTTTTTCAGGAATACATTTATTTTACGTATATACGTATAAGCACGGTCCCAGTAATACATATATCCGGCCCCTGAAGACCAGAATCCTGTTCCACCACCTGCCTGAGCTATATTGTCACTATTATAAGTGTTTAGTTTAAACAGGTTTGCACCGCAACAGGGAGCGCTGTTAAAAGCTTCATCTGTGTATTTTGAATACATCATGATATTAAAACCATGAGGTAAAGCCGTATAGAGTTCGTTATGATATGCATGAATAAGTTTTGCATCACTCCACACCGCACTTTCAGCGAGTCTATCCTGGGGGGTAATATCCAGAATGTCGTTCTGACATGACACGCTGAAGAGTATATATATTATTACAGGTATTATTCTTTTTATCGTTTTCATAATTACAACCATTTTAAAATTTGACATTAATACCAAAATTTATAATCCTCAGGGGAGGATATTGTCCAAATCCACCACTAATTTCCGGATCTCTCCATGTAATTTCTTTCGCCCAGGTCAATAAGTTGGTACCACTTACAAATACACGGACATCATTGAGACCAACTTTTTTTGATAGCTCGTTCCCCAGATTGTATCCTATTTCAGCATTTTTAAGCCTGATAAAGGTAGCATCGTACAAAAAGAAGTCCACATCTCCAGGCTCCCATGAGTCTGCTCGGGGCATTGTTGCATTTTCCTGATTATCAATGGTCCAGCGATTCTCTGCCCTATACGTCACATTATTGTCAAGATCTGCCTCCCCAAATTCGGTTAATGTACCATCATATGTATAAGCTCTGGCTTGTCCCTGGAAAAACAAGGTCATGTCAAATCCTTTGTATTCCAAACCAGCAGTCAAACCAAATACAAGTTCAGGTGTTGGTGAATTGTTGACACGATACCGGTCATCTCCGTTTATTACACCATCCTTATTCAGGTCAATTATTTTAATATCGCCCACTTGGGTTCCCTCAGCATACGGATAACCAGCCAATTCTTCAGGAGTATTAAAAATTCCATCTGACTTATAATAAAGTCCTGATCCAAGTGGCATACCAGTGTTTGCCTGATAATCTTCTGCCGGTGGTACTTCGTCCATAAAAACAATCTTACTCTTTGCATACGCAATGTTTCCATTAACAGTATAGGTTATATCTCCAACCGTATTTCGATGACCTAGATTAAGTTCAAATCCATTATTATCCACCTCCCCGATATTCTCGTCGGGTAATGCGGGGAAACCAAAAACGTTAGCGACAGAAAGGTTCCGTCCAAGCAAGATATTTGACCTGTTTTCATGGAATACAGTTAGTTCAGCAGTAAGCAATCTATTCCATAATACAGCTTCCAGTCCAACATCGAGTTTCTTACTCACCTCCCAGGTAATATCCGGATTAGGCATTACGCTTGAGTAAATTCCCGGTGCATCAGCACCACCAAATACATAATTGTTACCAAATTGGAAAGCCTGCAGATATTGGTAAGCCGACACGCGGTCATTACCTAACTCACCGTAAGATCCTCTAAGCTTTAATTCATCCAGAAAACTCAGGTTAGCCATGAAACTTTCTTCAGAGATTCTCCAACCTGCCGAGACTGCCGGGAAGAATCCATACCTTTTACCTTCCGGAAACTTCGGTGAACCATCATAGCGGAACACAAATTCCAATAGGTACTTTGATTTGAAATTATAATTCAAACGGCCAAAAAAGTTATTGTAGGCATTTTCAGAAGAGCTACCTCCATTATCCTTATCTTCCGCAGCTGAACTTCCCACGTTGATCTCAGGGATAGCCGGACTGACAAAATTCTTCCGGTATGCATTTGCATAGCTATAGGTTTCTTTCTGTTGCTCAGTACCCACCATAGCCTTAATATTATGATCCTCGTTGATTGTTGTCTCGTACTCAGCCCTGATATTGAACAGGGAAGTTGTCCAACTGCTGTAAGTATCCGTTAACTCAATAGGTTGAAGTGTATAGTACATATCATATTCCCCGGTTTGAACGTTGTATTCGTGGTAATATGCCGGTGTACCGAATTGCTTCCGGAATTGGTTTCTTAAATCGTAATTATAAGAAGCATCCAATGTAAGTCCCTCTACGAACGGAACTTTATAGGTAGCTGTAAATGTTGATTGTATTGGTGAATTTTTCACATGATCGAATCCCCTACGATTTGATAGCAGTGAACTTTGACGGAACCGACCGGGAGCAATCAAGCCATTTGGATATACAGCAACCAGTGTTGGGTTCGACAACAATATACTGGCAAAGTCAGTTCCGATACCTTGTTCCCTGTTAGAAATAATTGCACTGATGTTTGCACCTACAGTTATATTGTCTGTCAAATCTGCACTAACATTAACCCTTGCATTATATCGTTTGTAACTGTCAGGTTTATTTATATAATTACCTCCCTGATCTGACATTCCAAAAGAAAACAGGTACCTCACATTTTCTGACCCTCCGCTTGCCTGCAGATTAACATTCTGCTGTGTAGCCCAGTCTCTGGTCGATGCATCACTCCAGTTAGTATTCGGATACAGAATGGGGTCTGACCCGTCACGATATTTCTGTATGGCTTCATCGGAATATGTAGGTGTAAATTCACTCATGGGTGGCCTACCTGCGAGATACCAGGCTGCTTCGTTTATCGCATTCGCAAACGTAACTGCGTCCATCATTTCGGGATTCTGTGTAGGTTGGTTAATCGCATAATTGTATGTCAGATTAAACGTTGTACTGGACTGAGATCCCTGTTTTGTAGTAACCAGGATTACCCCGTTAGCAGCACGTGCACCATAGATAGCTGCCGAAGCATCTTTCAATACGGTAATACTTTCAATATCTTCCGGATTAAGATCTTGTAGCGTATTATCGCGTGGCACGCCATCAATGACAATAAGAGGACCATTTTCGTTAAAAGTAGCTTGCCCACGAATTAATATCTCGAGTCTTTCAGCCCCTGGTTGCCCGGTACGCTGGTTAAGGACAAGGCCCGGAAGTTTACCCGCCAGAGACGTTGCAACGTTTACAGAAGGGTTCTGCACAATTTCTTCACCATCAACTTTTGATATGGAACCCGTTAATGTTTCCTTTCTTTGCACACCGTATCCCACAGCTACTACTTCCTCAAGACCTATTGTTTCCTCAATAAGAGTAACATTAATAACACGTTGCCCGGCAACGGCAATTTCCTGAGTACTCATCCCCACAAAAGAGAATTGAATTGTTGCATTACCCGGAACGTTGTTCAAGGTGTACTCTCCATCGGCGTTGGTAATTGTACCATTCGTTGTACCCATTACCAAAACGGTTACACCAGGCAATCGTAGCCCTGATTGTTCTGTAACCACACCGGAAACAGAACTTTGTTGTTGTTCAACTGTATTAAATGCATCATTACCAGAACCTGATTCTGCAGCTATTATCTGAATCAGGGAAATACTGAAACAGAACACAGTCAAATAAACAATTCTGAAAAATTTTCTACAGACACAAAAATTCCGTATAAATAGAAATGTTTGAGTCCATTTTTTTTGATTCTTTTCCATAGAGTTTAAGTTTAATTAAATAAATAAATGATTTTAAATCAACACATTCTTTTCACACATTAACTACAAATTCAGGGATTAATCAATCTTTGCTACATTATGTTTTCATATATTAGTGATTTTATATTATCCTTTGAATTACAAAACTTTAATTCTGCATTTTCAATCCTATTAAACTTTTTCCTTTAATATTTACTATCGAGCTATAGTTTCTGTGCAATTTTAGCTTCATCGCAAAGAAAGAGGGAGGGAAGTAAACCATGAACATCGGGTACTTTCGTTGATTTTCAACCTGCACCTAAGTAAAATCCATAATTAATAAAGCTTATCTTATCTAAAAATCACCTTAAACCAAAAATTCCCTCCACTTTCTATAGCTAACTAACATTATATATCTTAAGTTTAATTTATAATATATTTTTCCTGTCTGTTTATTACGAAATCCCACTGCTTTTGTTCCTTATTTTTTACCCTAAGTTATTGAATTTAAGTATGATTTCAAATGAATCATTTTAACGGATTGCTTAAAAATTTGATGCAAAGCTTTTCGCAAAGCTTTGCATCAAAAAATATATGCTGAATAACATATTTATAAATTTCCGTTAAAATATATTCCTGGAAAACGTAAATAAACTATTGTTTTTTTCAATTAAAACTTGGGGGCATCTCAACATTTTTATTTTACGAACTCATGAAAATAAAAATGTAATAATCATTGCCATTTTATAAGAATATAACCCGGTGAAAATTTCCAATAATGAAAAGATTAGAAATAAAATCAGCGTTCAAAAAGGAATAGAAATAATTTTCAAAACGCTGTGATCAATATTTTTGGACTAAGTAATTTCTAATGTTGGAAAATATGATTTAGAGCTGGTTTTCTTGATCAAAAAACAAAATTAAAGAATAACCCAATTACATAATGAGCAGATTTTAAATCTATCGAACAAATAGAATTGGAAAAATTATTGCACTTTTGGAAATCTTTATTTAATACCTACTTTACTAAATGGTAGATTAGAATTTAACCAGAATTTTTAAAATTTTACCGGGAGACTCCGACCAGTCTTTCATTGCCTCTGGTGCTTCTAACGGACTCACCACTTTTGAAATAAGAAGATTTTCATCCAGCTGCGAATTTTTCAGGTATTTAATAACCGCTTCAAAATCTGAAGGATTAGCATTACGCGACCCCATAATTTCCAGTTCTTTTTGAACCCAAAGTTTGGTTGGGAATGCAATTTCATTTCCTGCATAACCTATACATACAACTCGTCCCGCAAAAGCAACTTCCTCTATAGCCGATCTGTAAGTTATTGGATTCCCAGCCGCCTCAATTATAACAGTCGGACCGTTCCCATTCGTAATTTTTTCGAGCTCTTCATGTAAATTCTGAACTTTCGAATTAATTACAAAATCAGCTCCCAGTTGCTTTGCAATCTCAAGTTTAGAATCATCAATATCAACAGCAATTACCGTTGCACCGCGCAATGCAGATCTTATAATTGCACCACTACCAATCATGCCACAGCCAAAAACCAGAACTGTATCCAGATCCGTTACTTTTCCGTTATCTACTGCATGAAAACCAACAGTTATCGGCTCGACCAAAGCAAACTGAATCTCACTTAAACTTTCATCAACAAGAACTTTTTGCCAGGGAACTGCAATGAACTCAGCCATAGCACCATCGCGTTGTACTCCAAGAGTTTGATTATACCTGCATGCATTGAAACGTTTCTGTTTACACGATGTACAATGCCCACAATTTGTATAGGGAACTACCGTAACTTTTTGCCCCACCTTAAACGATTCGGGAACAGACTCTCCCACTGATTCGATTACAGCCGATATTTCATGCCCAGGAATTCTGGGATATTGAACCAAAGGGTTTTTTCCTAAAAAAGTACTTAAATCTGAACCACAAAATCCCACATATTTCATTTGAAGGAGAACTTCTTCACTACTAATTTTAGGCAATTCTCTTTCAACCACTTTTATCTCACCCGGTTGTGTAATTTCAACTGCTTTCATCCTGCGTTAGTAATATTAAATTTTATAAACTTGTTGAGCATTTTTAAAAAGTATCATCTCTTGTTCATCAATAGTCAATTCTGAAATCATTTTTTTTACTAAATCCAGCCATTGGAAATAAGATGTTGCCACTAAACAAACCGGCCAATCGGAACCGAACATCAACCTGGAAGGACCAAAAGCTTCAATCACCACTTCGAAATATGGTTTTAGTTGATTTTCTGTCCAGGTTTGATAATCAGCTTCAGTAACCATCCCACTTAATTTGCAGCTAACATTTTCTCTCTTTGCCAGTTCCTTAATGTTGTTTGCCCATGGCTGAAATTCATCTAACTTAATTTTTGGTTTTGCAATATGATCCAAAACAAATGTCTGGTTGGGATGGTTATCAACAAAGCAAATTGTATCTTTTAACTGACGTTCAAAAATCAGAATATCATAAACCAGTTTGTATTCTTTAAGCAAAGAAACTCCCCTGTTAAAATCCTTTCCCAAAATAAAACCGTCAGGCTCTCCCTGAACAACATGCCGAACGCCTTTCAATAAATTATTTTTAGAATACCTTTCCAGTATTTGCTGAATATTTTCATCTGCAAATGGCATCCACCCTACCACACCTTTCATGAAGCTATTTTTCGATGCCAGTTTTAAAAGCCATTCTGTTTCTTCTAAAGATTGTCGGGCCTGAACCGTTACTACTCCAGACACTTCCGTATTTGCCAATGTGGAAATCAAATCTTCAGGTAAAAAAGACCTTCTGATTATTTTCATTTCATTATCAATCCAATCGAATTCAACTGGATCATAATTCCATAAATGATGATGTGTGTCAATAATCAAAACTCTGTGACTTTAGAGATACAAATAATCAGAATCAATAATATTTTCTTTTTTCAATTCTTCCCAGAAAGCCTTTGGAAAATTCTTTTGCAAAACAATTTTATTATTTGCTATTCTGCGCGGTTTACTTGGATTCAAAGCTACTGATGAAATCTGTGGTGCAGACACTGCGAATTTCAAACAGGCATCACCAGGTTCAACCTGATGTCTATTACAAATTGCAAAAAATTTCTTACGCCACTCAAAAAGAGGTATATCATCCGGATCGTTAGGATCAGTGATTCGGTAATCAAAATATTCACCTCCGGTTAAAAAGCCTGCATTAAAAACGGCAGAATTAATGATAAAAACCTCATCTTTTTTAAGTTGAGTCATAAAATCAAGAATTTGTTTTGGATGATAGTATAACGTAAACTTATTGGCAAACATCACCCAATCAAACATCACATCTTCATACAATTCTTTAATAACCAACCAATCTTTGGAACCAATTCCCACCGCCTTTACCTCGCCTTTTTCTTTTAGTTCAAATAAAGCCTGGTAAGCGTCCAATATATCTTCTTTTCTCTTTTTGCGATCTTTAGCATCAACTGCAGCCGAAAGATATTCATCCGGATCGTGCACGGATACAATTTCAGGTTTGTATTTTTCACCCAATAATTCACAACCTTGCTGCCAGCATTCCAATATACCTGAATAACTTATTTTTTGAACCGCATCGTTTTTCAGATTTGCCCAGGCACCCGGTTCAAAAGTTGGCTGAGCGGTTTTTAGTGCCACCCGGTACCATCCTAATTTGTTACTTATTGTTATTTGTGAAGGTTCAATATTTAGTTTTTTTAAACCACTTCCTATTACTTCCAAAGCCAGACCTGCACCGTATTTACCTGCTGTGTCAATCATTACCGCTCCGTCAGATACATTAAACCATTCCCGCATGATATTTAACTTTTCTGTTTCAGATAATTCCCGATAAAGATTGCCTAGAAAACTGGTCCCATATATTATTTGGGGGTATAATACATAATCAGATTGCTTTCTGCCGTCTAACTCATTCAATCTCTTATGCCTGTTTGTTAATTGCATTAAATCCAAACTTTTTGTCCAACTCATAAACCTACTCCAACAATTATGATTTAATTTTCAACTCAAAAAAAAGAGTTCCAAAGGTAGTATTTCAATTTATTTAAAATTATTTTTTTGAAAATTTGCGGCTTTTCAAATTAAACATGAGCTGATTTTTACAATTTTTTAAAATAATGGATAATAATTAACTCCATTTTGTAAAAAATACCATGGATGTAATATTTTCAAAAACACCTCTGATTTTTACTCATTATTAAATGCAAAAAATTTCACATAACTGTTACAGATTATTATTAATAATGTTTTTATAAATTTCTTAGTAAGAAAAAACAATACTTCACATGAGTAATTTTAAAAATTATTTCGTATACAAAATAATATGGAATGACTACCATATCTTGTATTTAGTAAAGTTATGGAAATATGGTTAGCAAACCTTTATTAATTATTGAGTTAAATAAATGATTTTCATGTCTCACAAAATGCAAAGCTTTGCGATAACCTTTGCATGATCAAAAATGTGTTGTGAAACATTTATTATATTCATTATCTTTGAAATAAAATTGTGAATGACAAATAAGCACGTTTCTTTAAAGGATTTAGCCAAGGAATTAGGAGTCTCTATATCTACGGTATCAAGAGCCTTAAAGGATCATCCTGATATAAGTCCAGAGATGCGTCAGAAGGTTCAGCAACTTGCTATTGCCAGAAATTATACCCCCAATCCTTTAGCCATGGGATTGTTAAAACAGGAAACGAAAATGATTGGCGTAATTATTCCTGATATAGTAACCCATTTTTATTCATCCATTATATCCGGAATAGAGGAAGTAGCAAAAGAACATGGATACTATATAATAATATCATCTTCGTATGAATCATACCAAAAAGAAACCGAATCCGTAAATAATCTTTTAAAAACCCGTGTTGAAGGATTGCTCGTATGTATAAGCCAGGAGACAGACCGATATGACCATTTTGAACGACTTATTGATAATGACATACCACTGGTTTTTTTCGATCGGGTTATAGAATCGCTGTCTGTCCCATCCGTTATTGTAGATGGAGTAGATGCCTCCAAAAAGATTACACAACACTTGTATAATAATGGTTGCAGGAGAATTGCATATATTTCCGGCCCCGAACATTTGAATATTTCCAAACACAGGGAAGAAGGATATTTGACGGGCTTAAAAGAATGCGGCCTTGAATTTGATAAGGATTTACTCATTAAAACAAACCTGAATGCAGATGATGCAACTTTAGCCACAAGAAAACTTTTAAGCTTGCAAAAAATACCGGATGCCATATACGGAATCAATGATACTGTGGCATTTGCGGTAATGAAAGAAATAAAAAGGCAAAATTTGAGTATCCCTAAAGATATAGCTGTCGTTGGATTTACCGATGATTTTCATGCTACAGTCGTTGACCCTCCGCTAACTTCAGTAATTCACCCGACCAAAGAAATAGGGAAAATGGCAGCTTCTTTGTTTTTTGAAAGGCTCAATAACAATCAAGTAACAAACCAGGTAATTTTAAAAACAAAACTCGTTGTTCGGGAATCATCTTTAAGACAAAAAGAAAAGTTAGCTTAAAAAAAAATCAATTAATTGTACTAGCCCAAATAACTACATTAGTGAAACCTCTTTTTTCAGCTTGATATCCTGAACAGACGCACCTATCTGCAATTCGAGCGTACATAAATCATCATCCCACACCTGAAGACTCTCATTCCAGTATTGAAGACTTTCTACAGGAATTTCGAGTGTTACCATTTTATTTTCCCCGGGGGAAAGAGTTACTCTCGAGAAAGCTTTCAATTCCTTTTCCGGCCATTCCACCGAGGAATTTATTCGATGCACATAAACCTGAACCACTTCATCCGCTATCATTGTTCCAGTATTTTCCAACTCAAAAGACAAGTTAATTACATCTTTTGAGTCGTATTTCTCTTTGCTTGTTCTCAAATTTGAATATTGAAATTCAGCATACGTAAGCCCGTATCCAAAGGAATACATTACAGGTTTGTCTTTTGTTTCAAACCAACGATAGCCAACAAGTGATTCTTCGGAATAATATGCAGTATTTGGATCATTGTTAATTATTTCTACACCAGAATTATTTTGAATTTTATTAATTGAATCCGTTTCCGATACAAGGTCGGCAAAAATATCTGCACCTGCTCTTCCCTGAGGATAGTTGCCCAAAGCGTAAGCTGGCGAATCTTCAAGTTTAACAGGAAGAGTAAAAGGTAAACGCCCACTTGGTGATATATTTCCAACAAGGACATCCGCCAGTGCATTTCCTCCTTCTGTACCATTAAACCAGGAAATAAGAAGTGCTTTGGAAACCGGGTTGATCACGTTCAGATCATTTGGCGCGCCACTCACCAGAACAGATATTACATTTGGATTTACTTCCGCAATTTTTTGAATCAGTTCGTCCTGACCCGATGGTAATTTGATATCGGTTCTGTCACTTCCCTCGGTTTCCACAGCCCGGTTATTTCCACCAATAAATAAAACAATATCTGCTTTAGCTGCAACCTCAACGGCTTCATTTATGAGTTTTTTTGCATTTTCTTCCTTCTCCGCGTGCCTCTTTTTCCAGTTCCTCAGGAGTTCTTCTTCTGAACCTGTTAAAAGAACCATAAATAACAGGTTCGTATCCTTTTGCATAGACAATTTCGGCTTTATCTCCTATTTTATTTTTTAATCCCTCCAAAGGTGTAACCTCATACAATGTTTTAACTCCGGCTCCCATTCCACCAAGTCCAAGAGTTTGCACAGCATTAGCTCCAATAACAGCAATTACAGGCTTCTCAGAAAGATCAAGTGGCAACACATTTTCATTTTTCAATAAAACGATAGACTTACACGCGACATCGTAGGCAATTTTTTGTTGAGCAGGTTGAGAAGTAACATCTTTATTTGCTTCTTCTTCCGGAACCGGTTTAATCGCTAACCGCACCCTCAAAATTTCACGAACGCGTTGATCAATAATTTCTTCAGAAACCAAACCAGCTTTCACAGAATCAAGTAAAGCCTCTCCCAGATATCTTTCACCTGGCATTTCCACATTAAGACCATTAGTTACAGCATCCACAGTACTGTGTGTTCCACTCCAATCAGAAATAACCATACCAGCAAAGCCCCAGTCATCGCGGAGAATTTTGTTAAGTAGCATATCATTCTCCGAACACCACCAACCATTTACTTTGTTATAAGCAGCCATCACTCCATAAGCATCAGCTTCAACCACGGCTGCCTTGAAAGGAGGCAGGTAAATTTCACGCATGGCTCTCTCACCTACTATTACGTTAACTGTTCCGCGATTATTTTCCTGATTATTCAGGGCATAGTGCTTCAAACAGACTGCCACCCCATTATCCTGCACTCCCTTTGTATAGCCAACAGATAGACGCGAACTCAAAAACGGATCTTCACTCAAATATTCATAGGTACGTCCTCCAGTAGGTACACGTTGAATATTGATTGCCGGCCCCAAAAGCATATCTTTTCCGCGTAATCTTGCCTCACGTGCCATTCCTGTTCCATAGTTATAAGCCAACTCAGGACTCCAGGTAGCAGCCAATGCAGAGCCTGTTGGGAAAAATGTTGCCCTGTCGGTTTCCCACCCTAAAGGCGACCAACTATCCGGCTCCATTTCTTCACGGATACCAAAAGGTCCATCCACATAATTAATATCTGCCACTCCCAGTCTTTCTATTCCTGCAGAAACAAACATGTGCTTTGCATGAAGCATATTTATTTTTTCATCCAATGTCATCTGTTCAATAATTCCATCAATCTGTTTATCATACTGAAGTAAAGCAGATTCATGTACTTTTTCTTTCTTACAACTCATTGCAGCAACTAAAAGAACTGCAAATCCTATAACTTTTGTTAGTTTCATTTTAGCCTATTTTTGATCTATATATTTAAAAAGTTTAGGTGCCAGTTCAGCAAGATAAATTCTCCAGTTTGTCCATGTATGTCCACCTGGTGTTTCCAAATATTCATATTTGAATCCCAAATCATCATAAAATTTGCGGAGATTGGTAACACCCTCGTACAGGAAATCATCTTCACCACAAGCTATCCAATATAACTTAACACCTGAGTTTTTTAATAATTCAATTTGATTCTTATGTGTATCTGCATCATAATTATTGCCCATACGAGAATTATTCATTAACCCCATACTCATTATACCTATGTAACTAAATTTATCGGGATTAGTATTTGTAATATTCTGGGTATGCATTCCTCCCATGGATAAGCCTGCTATTGCACGGTTATTTTTGTCGTTTAATGTTCTATAATTTTTTTCAATAAAAGGAATTATATCATCAACCAGGCTTTGTTCAAAGCTTCCTCCCGGTTGGCGTGATGGTGCAGAACCTACATTAACCAGTGATGGTTCCTCACCCGGTGCAGCTGATGATCTGGCGTTTCCATTCGTCATTACCACGATCATCGGTTCTGCTTTTCCTGCTGCAATTAAATTATCCATTATGTAGGGTGTACGTCCTAACGTAGTCCATGCATCTTCGTCACCCCCTGCACCATGAAGAAGATAAAATACGGGATATTCTTTATTGCTTTCATTATAACCCGGAGGAGTATAAACATACAATCGCCTTGTTTTCCCTAAAGTTGGAGAGGCGTACCAAACTTTTGAAAGAGTGCCATGAGGTAAATCTTTCACTGTGTAAACATTAGAAGCTTTGCCGGGAACAATTACATAGTTTTCAAATCGTGTACCGTCACGAACAATCAATACATTATTCGGATCAAGTGTCTTTATTCCATCTACGGTAAATGAATATGTATAAAATTCTGCCGGTAAAACTTGCGTTGTATAAGTCCATACTCCGGAATCATCTTTTTTCATCTCGTGCTGATTTTCGTTATCAGTCATCCAGTTACCAAATATTAAAACTTCATTTGCTTCTCCACCCGGCAAACGAAAGGTTATTGTATTATTTTCATTTATTTCCGGAGATATAATACGAGGACTTGTTTGAAACTGGGCACTCATCTGAATAGCCAAAACCAGGATTAAAATAGTTGTAAAGAGTCCACTAATACATATTTTTTTCATTTTGGTTTATTTTAGGTTTTATTAAAATTCGATTCATTAAAATATATTTTATAAAATTAGAATTTTCCTGTTAGATAGCACATTTCTTTGTTTTTAAATAAAAATTTATGAAGTCTAATCTGCCAGATTTTTATTATTGGATTTCAGGAAAGACATATTTGATAAAAAAACTTTATCATATTTATTAACAATTCTTTAACAATAAAAGATTGTATTGTCTTTTATTTTTCGTACCTTTATATAAAATCTGTGTTGACAGGTTTAATTTAAAAAAAATGGGTAGATTATCTGTATTATTGATTGGTTTTGTGTAAGGGTTTGTATATTCACCAATCTTCTTTAAAGCGTCCAAAAGAATCTATCCATTTTTTATTGTAGGAATCCAATTCATGTATAAAACAGAGATGATCAGAACAAAAATCAGATTACATCTGTATTGATCCCAGGAAAATTCAGGACTTTCTCGAAAACCTCAATTACTTTTTCGGAATATATTTTTTAAAACCTTCATAGATTTGTTCAAGTTGATTTTTCGTCATATTTTGGTGAAAACTAACACATTCTCCTTCCGGGTTAAAAAACACTTCTAATATCGATTTATCCATCTGATAAGAAGTATATTTTTTTGCATTTGTTCTGGTATCTATACTGGAATACTGCCAATTAAAATGTGGTTCCTGATTAGCCATATCACCCGAGACATCAACAGTGACTTTTGATTTATTAAGGTTGGTTGGAGCGCCCTTGCTATAAAATTCGTATATCAACTTTTTTCCTCCGTCGGGGGTCTTCATCGTGCTTGAAGGCATTCCCAGCCTGCTTCTAACTGTCGCTTTAGTTTGACCAACGATTGCATATTGAATTGCCTCGTTACTCATTTTGTTTATTGATGAACAGGAACAAAGCAGAAAAAAGACAAGTAGCGTAAGGGATGGAAAATATTTCATAGCTTTTTTGATTTTTGACTCAACACAATTTACGAATAAAAGTACTGTATATCAATAAAAAATTGGACTACCGGAGCATATGATATTAGATTTCAGTTATCACTCTTAAGCCTTCAACAGATTTTACAGATAATTTTGGATACAAAAAAAGGAGGCTAAAATGTCTCCTTATTCTTTACTCTTTCTTAAAATACGTTTTTGAGAATTACAACCTTTTGCAGAATAGCGTATTCCTTAAATCCTTATTTACCTATTGGGTAAGATGATTTTCTCTGCCTTTTATATTCTTTTAAGTATTGGACAAGAAGAATAACGCAGATCACAAATCCGGCAAATGAAACCGCAAATGTTATGTATAAAAAAGTTTCCATTTTTGAAATTATTAGTTAGTGAATAAAATGTGCTTTAATTTTGACTTTGAGTATATAACTGATAATTGAATCAATACCTACTCTAAGTTATGTGATTCTAAAATTCAAAGATTAATCCAAATTTTATAATTATTTAAAAATCAAACAATTAACACAAATAAACAAAATGCATGTGTTTCAATCTGGGACAATATTTTGAATTTTTAGAAAGTTTAGATGGGAAAAATATTATATAGAATTGGTCGCCTTGTATTCATAAAAGCATACTACACAGTCATATTCTTAGTAGATTAGACACCGGCTAATCAAGGAATATTTTAAAAATGAGCAAAAGTTCAACGTACGATCTGTTGATGCTACTTATTAGAGTTGCTTGAAAGGACTATTTTTACAGAGAAGTTAGATTTATTTGAATTTTTCAGCAATCCATTCCAGGCCCAATTTTGATACATCATAATCTTGCTGACCACTGGCACCCGAAAAGGCTGCTACAAGAAATCCGTATTTTACTTTTACAATGGCTCCTCCCTGATAGCCCAGTTCTCCATCTATAGTTTTGCGAGTACTGTCTCCACTGTCTTTTAAAGTAACTGCCATCTCAGAAGCTTTGGAATAGGCTATGGCACATAAATTTGATTTAGCGTCTGCTAATTTACCCACTACCTTCATTCTTGAAATCCAGGATTCTGTTCTATCACCGGGAATAAAGGATATCACGGCTACTCCGGTAATTGATTCTTTTTCAGCTGCTTTTTCGATTTGGGTAAGGCATTCATCGGCATGTCTCAAAAATAATTGTTCACCTTCTATTACATCTATTGTCTTGTTTGATTGTGCGTAAGAATTAGAACAAATACCTGAAATAAGTATAATTGTAGTAAAAAAGAATATTTTTTTTCATCATCCAATTTTTTAAAATATTTAGGCTTATAAAGCTCGCAATTTAAAATTAAAATAATTTCTGAAATTCAGTTTCTATATATTTTTTGTAACCCGGATAAGAATTACTCAGCTCAATGTATTTAAGGAATATTTATTAACTCAAACTCATGTAAAACTAATCGTTTAAACTTCTGGGTTCTAAAACGAAATATAAAGCTATGTTGCAAGTTTTGGAACGGATTTAAAAATAAAATACCATCAACAAGCTAAATACATTCAAAATTGTAGAATTGTTATCAAAACAAAAAAACCAAGATAGTTAATATGTAACTTCTTGGTTTTTAAGTGGGAACTACTGGATTCGAACCAGTGACCCCCTGCTTGTAAGGCAGGTGCTCTGAACCAGCTGAGCTAAGCTCCCATTATATTGTCTGTTTCTGAACTCGCCCCCCTTTCGGAAAAGCGTTGCAAATATAAAACCTATTTTCAGTTCTGCAAAAAAAAAATAAAATTTTGGTTATAAAATTTCAGCAACCGTAAAAATGCTGCCACCTATAAATATTAAGTCTTCTTTCCCGGCACTTATTCTGGCCTGTTCAAATGCCTCTGCAACAGAAGAAAAAGCAATTCCATTTAATCCGAAATGCTGCGCTCTGTCAAAAAGTATTTTTTCATTTAATGCCCTCGGAATATCGGCTTTGCTGAAATAATATCTGGCATTTTTAGGTAAAATTCCCAACACTTTATCTGCATCTTTATCATTTACTATGCCGAAAACAATGTGCAAATTTTTATAGGCTGTTTGATTTAACTGTAACACAACCTGGGCAATGCCATCAGCATTATGGGCCGTATCACATACAATTTTCGGGTTATGCCCAATTATTTGCCAACGTCCCATCAAACTGGTTAAATTCACTACATTCTCAAGCCCAGCATACAAATTTTCCTCTGAAATATTCCAGCCAATTTCTCGCAGAATTTCAATCGATTTTAAAACTGCTGGTAAATTCTTTCGCTGATAAATACCAGCAAGATCCAATTTTAGGTCAGGATAAATTTTCTTCTCTGTCTTTTCCACTGAGAATACCTGCTTGCCACTAATATCCAACATCGAATATGGAATGTTGAATTCCTTATCGGCAAAAAAGATTGGTGCTTCCAATTTTTCGGCAACTTGTTGAAAAATATTTTTGGTTTCTATCTGGGTTGTTCCAATAATTACAGGAACTTCGGGTTTAATAATTCCAGCCTTTTCATAAGCTATCTTTTCCAGGGTATCGCCAAGCAGCGCAACGTGATCAAGACCAATATTAGTTATAATTGATAATTCAGGCGTAATAATATTCGTTGAATCCAGGCGCCCGCCAAGGCCAACTTCAATAATTGCGATATCAACTTTCTGTTCCGCAAAATAGTTAAATGCCAAAGCAACGGTTAATTCAAAAAAAGAAGGTTCAATTTTCCACAATTTGTTGTTGATTCGGAATTCGTCTACCCAACAAACAATCTCTTTTTCCGGGATCATTTCACCGTTTACGCGAATGCGTTCTCTAAAATCTTTAAGATGTGGCGAGGTGTACAATCCTGTTTTATAACCCGCCTGTTGAAAAACTGCTGCCAACATGTGCGACACAGAACCCTTGCCATTGGTACCCGCAACATGAATTGTTTTAAATTGCCTGTGTGGATTTCCATAGTAATCATCGAGCAATATGGTGTTGTCTAAATTCGCCTTATATGCCGCAGTACCAGTTCGCTGATACATGGGCAGCATGGTATATAAATAATCAAGTGTTTCTGAATATTTCAACGTTAAAATATATTTATTAACCGTTACAAGTTTATTAAAAATAAGAAGGAACAAACACAAATGTTGTGAATTTTTCTACATTTAAAAAATTCATAAAACGAAGTATGTTGAACGCAAATAGCAAGAGTAAAATCTTCATTTTAGATACAAATGTTATTTTACATGACCACACATGCATTTATCAGTTTCAGGACAACGATATTTTATTGCCAATAACCGTTCTGGAAGAACTCGATAAATTTAAACGTGGCAATGACCTTATTAATTTTCAGGCGAGAGAATTCACACGTCTGCTGGACGAAATTGTCGGCGATGAATTATTTAACGGCGGAAAATCACTTGGAAAAGGCAAAGGAAAGTTACGTATTGAAACGGGAAAACCTTTTTCTGATGAACTAAAAGCTTCATTTCGTGAAGATATTCCCGATCACCGAATTCTGGCAATTGCAGAATATGCTTCGAAAAACTATCCCGACAGGAAAACCATTTTAGTGAGTAAAGATATAAACCTGCGAATGAAAGCCAAGTCGCTTGGTATTCAGGCGGAAGATTATAAAACCGACCAGGTTACAGATGAGAACGTACTTGACAAGACCATTACAACGCTCGAAAATTTTGATGACCGGCTCATCGAATTGTTATACGAACAAGGTTCATTTGCTTTGGAAGAAATCAAAAATGATTTTAAACCTGAAGCCAACGAATGTTTTATTTTTAAAGGAAATAATTCCAGTGTTTTGGCTCGCTTTGATGCAAAAGCCGACAGAATTTTCCGTGTTGAAAAGAAAACTGCTTACGGAATAAAACCGCGTAATGCAGAACAAACTTTTAGTTTGAATGTGCTGATGGACCCGGATATAAAACTTATTGCCCTAACAGGAAAAGCAGGAACCGGGAAAACTTTACTTGCACTGGCAGCAGCGATTGAAATGCATAAAAGTTTTGACCAAATTCTGCTCGCTCGTCCTATTGTAGCGTTAAGCAACCGCGATCTGGGATTTTTGCCTGGCGACGCTTCCGAAAAAATAAATCCCTACATGCAGCCGCTTTTCGACAATTTGGGTGTAATAAAACATGTTTTCAATCCGCGCAGTCAGGAATACCAGAAAATTGAGGAACTTCAAAAAGAAGAAAAATTAGTCATAACCCCTTTGGCTTACATACGCGGACGAAGTTTGTCAAACTCCTATTTCATAATCGATGAAGCTCAAAATCTCACACCGCACGAAATAAAAACTATTATTACCCGTGCCGGGGAAGGAACCAAAATGATATTTACGGGCGATTTGCAACAAATCGATTCACCCTATCTGGATATGAAATCAAACGGTTTAGCCTACATGACCGACCGCCTTAAAAACCAGGAAATTTTTGCCCATATAAACCTGTTAAAAGGAGAACGCAGTTATCTGGCTGAATTAGCAAGCAACTTATTATAACAACTTTGCCATAAGCAGCTTTTTTCTACCTTTGCACTCTATTTAGAATGATTCAATTTTAAAGGGATGGAATACAAGGGGAAGAAAGCTGCTTTTTATACTTTGGGTTGTAAACTCAATTTCTCTGAAACCTCAACTATTGCAGGAGGTTTCAAAGAAGTAGGATTCGAACGCGTTGATTTTAAGGAAAAAGCAGACGTGTATGTTATAAACACCTGTTCTGTTACCAACCAGGGCGACAAGGAAAGTCGTAATATTATCCGAAGGGCCGTGAAGAATAATCCAAATGCAATGGTGATTGTTGTGGGCTGCTATGCCCAGCTAAAACCTGAAGAAATTGGTCACATCGATGGAGTTGATTTGGTGCTTGGAACACAGGAAAAATTTCACGTCCCTGCTTACCTTGGAAATCTGGAAAAAAAAGAAAAAACTGAAATAAAAACTACCAGGCTTGCAGATATCAAAAGTTATCACAAAGCATTTTCCTGGGGAGATCGAACACGTAGCTTTTTAAAAATACAGGATGGCTGCGATTATTACTGTTCATTTTGCACCATTCCTTTTGCACGAGGTCGCAGCCGAAATGATACAATTGAAAACACAATTGCTGAAGCAAAAAAATCAGTAGAAAAAGGATTCAATGAAATTATTTTAACCGGAGTAAATATTGGCGATTTTGGTAAATCTACAGGAGAAAATTTTCTTGATCTTCTAAAAGCCCTTGAAAAAGTAGAAGGTTTGAAAAGATTGAGACTGGGCTCCATTGAACCCAATCTTTTGAAAGACGACATCATTGATTTAGTTGCACAATCGGATGTGATTATGCCCCATTTTCATATTCCCCTTCAGTCAGGCTCTGATGAAATATTGTCGTTAATGAAAAGAAAGTACTCGACTGACTTATTTGCCAAACGCATTCATAAAATCCGGACAACAGTACCGCATGCTTTTGTAGGTGTGGATATAATTGCAGGGACCAATGGTGAAACGGAAGAACTGTTCATGGAATCATATGATTTTATCAACTCGCTTGAAATTTCACAACTCCATGCTTTTACTTATTCTGAAAGAAACGGCACACAAGCCTTGAAAATACCCTGGATTGTGGAAGTAGAAGACAGAAAACGACGTACACAAATGTACATGAACCTTTCAGAGAAAAAGTTGAGAGCATTTTACCAAAAACACCTGAATTCGGAACAAACAGTACTTTTTGAAGCGCAGAAAAATGGAGAAAATATGTCGGGTTTTACAGAAAACTATATCAAAGTAGAAACGCCCTTTCAATCAGAATTGGTAAATGAACTTAAAAAGGTAAAATTAAAATCAATTCTTCCCAACGGCCATGTTTCGATGGAATTGTAGTACAATTTTTCACTAATTTTGTGTTAAACCAAAGAAATTATGGATTACAAAGAACTTTGCTTTCAGGTTCAGAAAATATCAAAGGAAGTAGGAAAATTTATCCGTGAAGAACGTGAAAAAATTACTTCGGATAATGTGGAAATTAAAAGCGTTTCCAGTTTGGTTACCTATGTGGACAAGAATGCCGAAAAGCAAATTGTGGATGCTCTTCGGAAATTAATACCTGATTCCGGGTTTATTGCAGAAGAAGGCACTGCGACATCAAACGATGAAAAATACAAATGGTTTGTAGATCCGTTGGATGGAACAACAAATTATATACATGGTATAACCCCCTACTCTGTCAGCATTGGTCTTACCGAAAATGAAGTTTTGGTTTTAGGTGTGGTTTATGATATAGATCGCGACGAAATGTTCTATGCATGGAAGGACAGTCCCGCATATGTCAACGGGAAAGAAATAAAGGTGGCAACAGCAGATAAACCGGAAGACACTTTAATTGGCACCGGATTTCCTTACTATAACCTGGAGAAAACAGAGTTATACATTGAAGCGATGAAAGAACTGATGGAGAAAACACGTGGAATACGCCGTTTAGGTTCAGCTGCAATTGATCTGGCTTATGTGGCAGCAGGCCGTTTTGACGCATTTTTTGAACATGCGCTTCACGCTTGGGATTTGGCTGCCGGAGTATTTATTGTGCAACAGGCAGGCGGGAAAATCAGTGACTTTAACGGAGGTGACAACTGGCTTTTTGGTGGAGAACTGGTTGCTTCTAGTACTAATTTTTATCCTGAATTTTATAGTATAATCAACAAATATCTGGGTGAAAAGAGTTAAGATTAATAACATTATATTTTCTCCAATTTTATTAAGTTTTTGTTTTGTTATTCTGTTTGGATGCATGGCAAAAAGTGAACCCACTCAGAAAGAAAAAAACGATCCTGAGGGAACTGCTGTTATCATTACCGGGGCTGCAGCCCGCATTCCACAGGAAGCAGCGTTGCTTGAACAATTGTATAAAACCGGACAATTAGATGATGTGGTTTTTATTGCCGGGGCCAGTTCAGGAGCATTAAACACCGTTATGCTTAACGCCATCCTAACCAAAAAAATTACATGGGAACAATACATCGGATGGCTGGAAAATATTGCTACGACCAGTGTTTATATGATGGAAAACAAAAAGCTCCCTGTTGATGTATCTCCCCTGAAAAATTATCTCAAACGGATTGTGAACGACTCACTAGGATATCATAAAATTGGGGATTTACCAATAACAAGTGCAGTTTCAATTACCGATTTAAACTTATTAAGATTACCAAAAAGAAATTATCGACTGAGCAATAAAATCATAAACAATGAAAGTGACCCAAATCTCGATTTGGTAGAGATATTGATGGCCTCTACGGCTTTCCCAATTGTTTTCCCCGAAGAAAAAATTAATAATGCCAAAACCCTCCCCGACCATTATTTTGTAGATGGCGGGCTTGGTGAAGACCATATTCCCTATAGAGGATTGATTGATTTTATAAATTATAGTGGGAAAGGCGTAAAAAAAATAATTATCGTTAGCCGAAAATCAGATTTGGAAGCTGATTTGAGCGAAGAATTAAAAACCATGGGAATTTCAGATAACGGATTTTTTGATAGAACAGGAATCTCCCTGGATGAAATACTATACAAGGGTTTTATACGGAGCATGAACGAATTTCAAAAACAATACCCTGGTCTTGCCGAAAAAACTGAAGTTTATGTCCCTGATTTTAAAGAAAAATTTCTTTTGCTCGATTTTAGTACACTTTCGGAACAATACCGGGTAACAAAAAATTGGGCACAACAAAACAAGCCATCTCCTCTAAAAACTTATTTAATAAAAAATCAACTTGACAGAATAAATCGATAAGTTACTCTAAACAGTTTTATCCAAAATGGGACTATATACTTGCAACATCAGGTTTTTACTTGTAAATTGGCATTGTAATTAAAATCGTCATGGCTGAAAAAGAAATTGCCCTGTTAAAGGAACAAATAGCCCGTCTGGATGAAAAAAAATTTGATCTGGAAGCATGGAAAAACCATACCATTATTTTTTTGGAACGCATTTTTGGAAAAGACAGTTCTAAAATTAAGATGATAAAAGATCTTCGTTATGATTATTCGAGCTGGAGTTTACGTGATACAGCTGCTGCCGGAAAAACCAAAGATAAAGATCCAGTCAGGTTGCAGGCCGATGAAATCTTAAGAGCAACAATTGCAGAATTAGAAAGCCTGGGATTACCAGAAAATAAAAAAGAACTGGAGAGAATCTGGGAACTTCTTGAAGATGAATTAACAGGAAAACAGGTAAAAGAAATTACTGCTTTGGTAAAATCAGAAGACAAAGAAAAAACAGAAAAAGTAACCCGCATACTTGAAAACCTGGAGAAGGAAAATCTCACGTCAATAATTGCTAAACTCCTTACCACCTGACAAATCTCATGACTCAAATAAAAAAGATTGCAATTGTAATTTTAAACTGGAACGGAGTTAAACTTCTCGAAAAATATCTTCCTTCCGTAATTAAAAACTCTTCAGAAAAGAATGTTGAATTATATGTAGCTGACAATAATTCATCGGATGATTCTGTTGCCTTTTTGAAAAAAAATTATCCGTTGGTGAAAATTATCAAACAAGAGGATAATTATGGTTTTGCCGAAGGATATAACCGCGCTCTTCAAAAAGTAGAAGCTGATATTTTTGTGTTGCTGAATTCAGATGTGGAAGTAACTCCGGGCTGGATTTCAAAATGTTTAAAACTTTTTGAAGCTAATGCAAAAATTGCAGCCGTTCAGCCCAAAATTTTAAGTTTTGAAAAGCCACATTTATTTGAATATGCCGGGGCAGGTGGTGGATTTATAGATAAATACGGCTATCCGTTTTGCCGTGGAAGAATGTTGAATAAAATAGAGCCGGATATTGGACAGTATAATACTTCTACCCCAATATTCTGGGCAAGTGGTGCATGTATGTTTTTGCGGGCTGAAGCATTTAAAAAGGCTGGAGGATTCGATAGTGATTTTTGGGCACATATGGAAGAAATAGATTTATGTTGGCGAATGAAAAACCTCGGCTACGAAGTTTGGTATCAGCCAGAAAGTGTGGTCTTCCATTTGGGTGGAGGTACGCTTTCCTATGGAAGTCCGAAAAAAATATACCTAAATTTTAGAAATAACCTGTGGATGCTGTTCAAAAATTTACCAAAATATAAATTTAAACGTATCTTCTTTACCCGTATGGCTCTCGACGGTGTGGCATCAATAAAATTTATTGCCGGATTTAACTTTCGTGAATTTCTGGCAGTTGCTAACGCCCACGTGGCTTTTTATAAAAATCTTTCAAAACTAAGGCGAAAAAGAAAATTGGTTCAACAACAGATAATCGTAAAGGACCACGATGAAATTTACGATAAAAACATTATGTGGAAGTTTTTTATTCAACGAAGGAGAAAATTTTCAGAATTGGAGTTTGAATCGAGATTGAAAGCCGCTAAAGAAGAAACGAAAATCATACAATTGTAACTGAACAAATTCAGAAATGAACAAATTAATATTCGAAGAAAGAATATACACCTATCAAATTGATTTTGTGGGTCATGTAAATAATATCATTTACATACAATGGATGGAAAACGGCAGGGTAAAACTGCTTGAAGCAATTGGTATGCCGGTAACCGAACTTGCACATGGCGAAGGAATTGTTCCAATATTAACAGAGACAAACATTTCCTATAAAAAACCGATCTTTCTGAATAATTTGGTCCGAATTGAAACCTGGGTTTCAAAACTAAATAACGCTTCAGCCATATTGGAATTCCGGTTTTATAATGAAAAAAATGAACTCTGCGCAACAGGATGGCAAAAAGGTTTATTTATCAACCGAAAAACCATGCGACCATCACGTTTATCTGAAAAACACCGTGAAGCTTTTGAAAAATACCTAATCTCGTAATTGTAAATAAATTCTCAAAAAGTTAATGTTTGAAACTCAATTTTGCCAGTTTCAAAAAAGCTTTATAATTTTGTAGTGATATTTATGCAATGGGGTGCCTAATAAAATTAGGGCTGAGATCATACCCACAGAACCTGATCCGGTTAGTACCGGCGGAGGGAGGGCAAAAAGGGATTCGTCCCACTCCATTGGTTAGTTTTTAACCAAATTAAGTTATTAAAATGAGAAGATTAAGTTTACTGCTGATTTTGCAGCTAATTGTGTGTGCAACATTTGCGCAATACAGTTTGCACGGTGTTGTAAAGGGAAATGGTGAAACGTTAGCCGGGGCCAGCGTGGTAGTTGAAAATACTTTTTACGGAGTATCAACAAATTATGACGGTAGTTTTTTATTCAGAAATCTAAAACCGGGAGATTATCTCCTGAAAATTTCTTTTATCGGGTTTGAAACAGAAGAGGTTCAGGTCAGCCTTGATTCAAACAAAGATATTACAGTTGAATTACAAGCTGATATGATACTTACCGATGAAATCCTGGTTTCTGCGACAAGAGCGAAGGAAAAAACACCCATGGCTTACTCCAACATTACGCAAGATGAAATTGAAAGTAAAAACTTTGGTCAGGATATCCCCTACCTCCTACAATTGACGCCTTCTTTCGTGGCTACATCTGACGCAGGTGCAGGAGTTGGATACACCAATTTTCGAATCAGAGGAACAGATCTAAATCGTGTTAATGTCAGTATCGATGGAATTCCGATTTCTGAAGCTGAATCACACGGTACATGGTTTGTCGATATACCAGATTTGGCATCATCCCTGGAAAATGTGCAAATACAGCGTGGAGTCGGAACATCGGCCAATGGTGCTGCAGCGTTTGGAGCTACGATCGACCTGCAAACCAATACGCTTCAAAAAGATGCCTACGCAGAATATAAAACAGCTTTTGGCTCGTTCAATACGCTCAAAAATACTGTCTCTGTCGGAACAGGTTTGCTAAATGGAAAATTTACGTTTGATGCCCGACTTTCGAAAATATCGTCCGACGGTTTTGTTGATCGTGCCTTTTCTGATTTAAAATCATTTTTTGCTTCAGGAGGGTATTATTCTGAAAATACTATTCTTAAAATTAATGTGTTTTCAGGATTGGAAGAAACCTACCAGTCGTGGTATGGAGTACCATCAGTAAAACTTAATAATGATATTGAGGGGATGCAACGTTATCGGGATCATTGGTTATGGAATTCACATTCAGAACGTGCTAACCAAATGCAATATGATCATATTTTAAATTCTGATGCAAAAACTTATAATTATTATACCTATGAAAATCAGATAGACCATTATCAGCAAGATTATTATCATCTGCATTTCTCCCATCAGTTTAATGAGTCGTTAAACTTAAATGCGGGCTTACATTATAGGTACGGAAGAGGATATTATGAAAATTATGAGAATGATGAAGATTTTGAAGATTATCAATTGCCATACCCGGTTATAGGAAATGATACCATCTTTTCAACAGACCTCGTTAATCGCAAATGGCTTGACAACCATTTTTATGGCTTTGTGTATGCGCTTAACTACAAAGGATTAATTAGTGATCTCACCATTGGAGGTGGCTGGAATAAATACGATGGCAATCATTTTGGAAATGTTATCTGGGGCGAATATTTAGGTAGCATCGAAACGAAACAGGAACAGGATCTTTTGAACAAAGGGAATAATTATCAACTCAAAACAAATCATGAGTGGTACAGAAACAAAGGTGTTAAAACCGACCTTAATATTTATGCCAAATACAACATCCAGGTAAGTGAAATGCTTAATCTTTTTGCTGATCTGCAGTACAGAAGAATCGATTACAGCATCGATGGAATTGATGACGATTTAAGAAATATTACTCAGGAACATCATTTCAATTTTTTCAATCCAAAATTTGGCTTCTTTATACAGCCGGAAGCGAACCAGAAGTTTTACCTTTCTTTTGCAGTAGCAAACCGTGAGCCCAACCGTGCAAACTATGTTGACGCAGATCCTTCGGGTGAAAAACCGGTCTACGAAACATTATACGATTGGGAGGCAGGATACTCTTACCAGGCTTCCAACTTTACTGCAAGTGTAAATTTATATTACATGAATTACCGGGATCAACTAGTTTTGACCGGAGAAATCAATGACGTTGGAGCAGGAATAATGGTAAATGTGGATAAGAGTTACCGTAGAGGAATTGAGTTACAGACCGGCTGGAAATTAACGCGAAAGTTACAATGGAACGCCAATGCTACTTTCAGCCAAAATAAAATATTGAATTTTATGGAATATGTAGACAACTGGGATACCTGGGGACAGGAAGCCTTTGATCTTGGAACGACAGACCTGGCTTTTTCTCCGGGATTACTGGCAAACAGTCAGATCATTCTGACACCGGCAAAAAATCTTAATATTAGTTTGATTTCGTCATACGTGGGCAAACAATTTATTGATAATACTTCAAGTGATGATCGGACTTTAAATGCCTATTTTGTAAATAATCTGAAACTCGATTACGCATTTAAAACCAATTTCTTCGAGGAGATTGTTTTACATTTTATGATAAATAATATTTTCGACGAAGAATATGAATCTAACGCATGGGTCTATTCCTACTTTTTAGACGGAGAACGTTATAAAATGGACGGGTATTTTCCACAGGCCGGAACCAACTTTATGGCTGGTGTTGATTTCAAATTCTAAAATTATTAAATAAAAAACTGTCATTTCAAACGAGGGACGACCTTAAATTCTGCCCGGAGCAAATTTCTCCCTTTGGTCGAAATGACAGTTTTTATTTCTTCCTTACAAACTAATGCTAATAATCTCCTTCTGCCTTTGCACCGTTTAAAACCGCTTCAGTTGAACCTATTCCCAGACGGTCGGCTCCCTGTTCCAGATATGCAACAGCATCTTCCCAGGTTCGTATACCGCCGGAAGCTTTTACTTTCATTTTACCTCCAAGCGTTTTTAGCATTATATCAATATATTCCGGTTTTGCTCCCCCTGGTCCAAAACCTGTTGATGTTTTTACAAAATCGGCGCCGGCCATAAACGATAATTCACAGGCCTTTTCGATTTGTTCCGGCGATAAAAATCCGCTTTCCTGGATAACCTTAACCAATATTCCTTTGGCATGGGCTACTTTTACCACAGCTTCAATGTCTTCAACCACATAGTGATAATCTCCTTCCAAAAACTTACCAATATTCATCACCATATCTATTTCATCGGTGCCATCTTCAATTGCCTGCTTCGCCTGAAAAGCTTTTACTGGAATTGCATCTGCTCCATGGGGAAAACTCAAAACGCAGGATACTTTTACCTCACTGCCTTCAAGCAATTCTTTTGCCCGCCTTATATCGCAGGGTTTTACACACATGCTGAACACCCCATATTTTTTACACATTTGGGCGTTTTCAATCAAATCGACATCATTAGATTCGGGTTTTAATACGGCATGATCGATGGTTTTTGCTACCTGTTCTTTTGTATACATCTCTTTGTCCTTCTATTTTTCAATGATTGAACTCACAATTTCCACAGCTTTCACTTCATCTTCACTTACAACGTAAATTTCAATCGCGTTGGGAACTCCTGCTACAAAGCCTGCCTCCAGCCCCTGCTGAAAACTGTTTTTCACCAAACATGATATGCCCTGAGATTCCAGTTCTGTTTTAATATGTTCAACAGTAACCAAATCTCCGGTATAAATCAATACTGTTTTACTTTCACTTTTCATATTATGTATTTTTAGGATTAATCTTCCATTTCATTTAATATCTGTTCCACCTGGTCATTGGTTTTCTGCAATTTATCTTTACAAATTTTCAGCAACGCAGACACCCTTTTCACTTTTTCAGCCAGCTCATCAACATCAAGCTCTTCATTTTCAATTTTTTCCAAAATTTCTTCAATTTCGGTGATGGCTTCGTTATAACTTATTTTTTTTACTGCCATTATTCTCTTTTTTAGTGATTTTACTTTTTATTTCTCCATCAGGGAACCTGGTTTCAATATTGTCGTTTACCTGCAAATCTTCAACCGATTTTACTATTTTCCCCTCTTTCAATGTCAGTGTATATCCTCTTTTCAAAACATTTTCCGGATCCAATAAGCGAATAGCATTATCATTCAAATGAATACGCTCTTTTTCTCTTTGAACAAAATTCCGTGTTTCCTTTCCCAATGATTCCTGTAGAAAATGAAATTTTGTCTTTTCCTCAAAAAGAACTTCTCCGGCTACTCTTTTTAACATTCTCCGTTTCTGATAAAGTACATTCTCCGTTTTTACTCCCCACAAAGAAAAAGCCGATTTCAGGTCGTGTTTAAAGTTACTCAATTCCGCATTCCTACAAAATGAGAATCGATTAATAATTTGATGAAATTCATTTCCCGTACGGATAAGCCCGACACTTTTATCATGAATAAAGGCAGAAACAGAATGGTGTAATTTTTCAGCTTTTCGCTCAAGACTAACTCTCTCAAAATCAATAGTCTCACGAGCTAGACTCACAATTTCGTTTTCCAAATGAAGGAGCTTTTCATAAAAACGTTCCATTCCGGAAATAAAAAACTCAGCGGCAGCCGTTGGCGTTTTTAAACGAGTATGTGCCACCAAATCAATTATCGTATCGTCTTTCTCATGACCGATGCCAGTGATTACAGGCAAGGGGAATTGGGTAATATTCAAAGCAAGATCATAATTATCAAAACTGCTCAGATCGGCTGTTGCTCCACCACCCCGTAAAATTACAACTGCATCAAAAAAGTCCTCATACTGAAAAATCCGCTCCAGCGCATGTATGATGGATGACACAGCCTCCGATCCCTGCATGTAAGCTTCAAAAAGACGAGTGTAAAATTTGAAACCGTGTTCATTATCTTCCAGCTGATTTACAAAGTCCTGATAGCCTGCTGCTGTCGCCGATGAAATAACTGCTATTTTCTGGGGAACAAGCGGTAATTCCAATTCTTTGTTCATATCGTAAACACCTTCATTCTGAAGTCTTTCAATAATTTCCTTTCGCTGTAAAGCCAGATCGCCGACTGTATATGTTGGATCAATATCTTTTATGTTAAGGCTTAATCCATACGAGGGATGATATTCCACCATTGCCTGAACAAGAATTTTTATACCTTGGGTGAATAATTGCCCGGTGGTGGTTTCAAAATAGGGTTTTAGCATTCGGTAGGTATACGACCATATGGTAGCCCTCGACCGGGCGACTATTTCATTTTCCTGTTTCTCAATTAATTCCAGATAGCAATGCCCGCTCCTATTTTCTTTTATTTCACTTACCTCAGCAACAACCCAAACCAGTGAAGGGAAAGCTTCCTGCAAAGTATCTTTTATAAGCTCATTAAGTTCAGAAAGCGAAAGCTTTTGTTCCATCTTAACGGATTTTATTCAATTTTAATGATTCTGAACCGAATTCAGAATCAATTCTTAAAATTAATAAACCTGTTGGAAGCGTCTGTAGATTATTAATTAAAATTTGCGGGTTTGCCGGCCGTTCTTCTCTTAGCAACAAACGCCCATCTATGGAATAAACAGAAAGTAACAGATTGTTATTCAGGTGGTATTTATCATTCTTTATTGTGAGTCTGTCGTAAAAAGGGTTTGGAAATGCAAGCCAGCTATGATTCTCCGTAATCATTTCCACAGAAGAAGGATCGAGATAATAATGTGCAAATTTCATATCCGGAATACCGTAACCCATCACGGAGTCCGGCATGTCGTAAAGGTGACAGCTTCTCTCAAGTGCTTCTTTAACTTCCTTGGCAGTTTTATCCGGATTAGCTTGCCAGAGACAAGCTGCCATTCCTGCCATTACCGGGGATGCAAATGAAGTTCCGCTTTTATAACCCAAATCTCCGCTACTGCTTACCAGGTAAGTATTCCACCCTGTAGCTGCCATATTCGGTTTAATATCACCATCGGATGCTGGCCCGTAAGACGTAAAATCCGGCGGAAATCCAAATTTATTAACCGCTCCAACCGCAATCACATCGTCGCCATCAGCGGGTGCAATAATATATTTCCAGGGGTCATTCCCTTCATTTCCTGCACTGTTAAATACCAATATTCCACGTGATGCCGCAATGTTTGCTGCCTTTGTGACACGCGTGGTTTTCCCGTCCATATCTGCATAAGTGTGGTTTGTTGTGGAATCATCGAATAAGAAATAACCAAGTGAAGAATTAATAATATCAACCCCCACACTATCAGCAAATTCTGCTGCAGCCACCCAGTTATCCTCTTCGACAATGAATTCTGAACCTGTTTTTTCCGAGCGAATTAACCAATAGGACGCTTCAGGAGCCGTGCCAATTAATTCTCCGGGAACAAACGCTCCCATACACGATAAAACGCTCATTCCGTGGTAGTCGGTTTGAAAAAAACTTTCATCAGAATCGACAAAATCCTTTGTTCCCAAAATACGGTTATTCATCCACAGACTATCAAATGCCGGATAAATATCAGCGTTTAAAAAACCTGCATCAAGAACAGCTATTTGGATTCCTTCACCAAAATAATTATGCTGATGTAAATATTGCCCGTTTAACAGACCAGTTTGGTATACTGACGGCCCATACCAGGAAGTATCAATCGGTAAATTATCGCGCCAGACATCGGATTCATCAAATTTATTTTTTGCACTTTTAGAAGTTAATCCAGGTTTTGTAAGTTGAATTTCCTTCACAAAAGGAAGACTGGATATCTTCTGTTCAAAACTGTCGATTTCAACTTTAACTGTTATTCCATTTAACCATTTAGATGAATGAACCAACGTAATACCGGGTCTGATAACCTGTGAAATATATTCCTGATTTATGGGCAAATCAAGCGAGTCAATTTTAATATTTTGCTTTATCCGGCGTTGGATTGCCCTTTCAGACAAAAATTCCTCGGGATTTGATAAACAATACGTAGTATGGTTTTTATCGGAGAATGCGACCCAGTAATAATCCTGCGCATTCGCAAACATTGTCAGCAAAACGAAGGCGAAATTAAAGACAAGAATTATTTTAAGTTTCATTCCGGGTTTTATTTGTAAAACGGAGCCAAATTACAAAATTATCCGGGATTACCGGTAGATCTCCATCCTCATCATATATTCCGAAGGATTATTAATATACTGTTCCGGATCAATTATTGCGTCCTTTCCTTTTTCCATATTTTGGAGATTTAGATTTGCGATACTGTCCCTTACTGCCGGATTTAATAAATTGCCTTCATTATAAAACAAAGAGTACAAATAATCGCCTTCCTGGTTATAATACTTCCACTCTCCATGTCGTAAACTATTTTTATATTCTGCTTCCATTTCAACAAGTCCGTTTTGAAAATACGACAAAAAAAGCCCATTTCTCAAATTATTACTGAACTTGCACTGTAAAAAAGGTTGCCCGTTTTTAAAAAACAACCGGTAGTTCCCTTCCTGTTTCCCGTCTACCCAATCCGATTGTTCAAGCAATTCGCCGGTATTGTAGAATTTTAGACATTCGCCACTTTTCAATCCGTCCTTATATTGTTCCTCTGCTACTTTTAATCCATTTGAATACAGAGTCCATTTACCGGATCTTTTTTCATTAACATATCTACCTTCTGCAACTTTCTTACCCCATACATCAAACAATTGAGCATACGCAGAATCATTATTTTCCTGATATTGAATAATGGCTTTTATCTGTCCGCCTTCGTGATAACGTTTCCACTCACCAACAGGTTTATCGTTTTGAAATCGTCCTTCGTAAAGCAATCGCCCATTAGGTTGTTCTTTCTTCCACAATCCCTGCCGCAACCCATTTGCGTCTGTTTGGTTGATCTGTGATTGCGAAACAAAAGGCAAACAAACCAATAAAAAAATTATGGCTCTGTTCATACTATTCTTTTTTTTTCTAAACTGTGAAAATACCAATTTATTTTGTGGAAAGCGATCGGAGTTTCTTCCCCTGCTTTAGCCTATACATTTAAAATAAAAATCCAAAAAAATTACAAAACAAGGAATGCAACATATATAAAAAATTTATATCTAATTTTAAAAGCTCACTAAAATCCGGAAATCAGCAATTAATAAAGGATAATGGGAAATCAAATAGTTAAAGAACAATTCAATAAACAGGCAGAAAATTTTGCCAACTGGTCGGTAAGTAAACATGAAAAATATTTAGAAGCCTATGTTGAATTTTGTGACATTAAAGAAACTGACTCAGTACTTGACGTTGCCTGCGGGCCTGGTGATTTTATTAATTATGTTGCAAAAAGAGTCTTCAAGGCTCAAGGCGTTGATATTTCAGATAAAGAAATTGAAATAGCGACGAAGCGAAGTAAAGAATTCGGATTTAAAAATACCGGGTTTGATTGTCATGATGTGGAAAGTCTTCCTTATAAGAATAATTCATATTCAATAGTTTTATGTAAATCTGCTTTTCATCATTTTGTTAATCATGATAAGGTTTTCCGGGAAATGATAAGATGCTGCAACAAGGGAGGATTAGTTAGCATACAAGACATAAGAGCATACGACGATGAAGATGTAAATAATTTTTTTGAAACTTTTGATATACTGATAGATCCCAGCCACAACAAAACCCTCAGTGAGTATAATTTTAACACATTATATAATGAAAATAATATTGAGGTAACAGGTGATTATAAAGTTGAAGTTGATTTAAATGTTAATGAATATATAAATCACGCAGTGCAGGATGAATCCAGCCGGTTAAAAATTCAGAAACTGCTGGAAAAAGGAAAAAGCGATCCCAAAGTCAGACATTTTTTATTCGAAACCGATAACGGATTGTTTTTTAAAAGACCTGTATATTTAATAAAAGGAACAAAATTATAATAACGTTAAAACGGGCAATTATTAAATATTTTATTCTTTCCCTCGATAAAAGAGATTATTTTTGCAGTGCATGAAATTTAAAGGAAATAAGTATTCGGTATAATAAGGCAGGTGAACTTTTGTAATTTCTGCAATTATCACACCTGTCGAAATTTTTTAAGCTAAAGTCACAAGATTGTATGGTCATACAATCCATTCTATGACTTTAAATAATCTTTTATTTATTAATTTCTCAGAACAAGAGTGATCCGTGTTATTCCAAATTACTCTTTCTGAAATATATATAAATTAAACATCATGCAATCAAAAAAAATACAAATAAGAGAAACATCAAATTACGATTTTGAAAACATAATGAAAGTTGAAGAACAGGCATTCGGTTATATTAAAGAAGCAATACTCACTGCTGAACTATTAAATGACAATACAGCGAAACCTGTTTTATCATTGTTGGCGTTTCAGGATAAAAAAGCAATTGGACATATTCTGTTTACCAGAGTTTACATGAACATAATGGATAAAAATCAGCCGTTGATTCATATTTTGGCTCCTTTAGCAATTATTCCTGAACATCAAAATAAAGGAATCGGTGGGATGCTAATTAAACAGGGATTAAAAAGGTTAATGGATATGGGAACAAATATGGTTTTTGTGTTGGGCCACATGGAATATTATCCAAAATTTGGATTTATTCCTGATGCTGCAAAATTGGGATATTTTGCCCCTTATTTCATACCAGAAGAATATAAAAATGCCTGGATGGTACAGTCTTTAAATAATAATAAATTAGAAATTGAAAAAGGGAAAGTTTTGTGCGCCAATGCTTTGAATAAACCAGAGCACTGGAAAGAATAACAATTTCATAAAAAATCATTAATGTTTACCCCCAATCTTACTAATAAACGTTTTATATTTTTGACTTGTAACTAAAGCTGGATTTATTGGATTTAAACAACATTCGACTGAGTAAAATTTACCCGGAAACGTATAATATGAAAGATTTAAATTGAATTTTTAAAAATAAGATAAGGAGGAGAAGGAAGTTTATTTCAACGACGCAATTATATGTTCAGGAAATACAAAAAATTACTTCGGCATATTAAATTAGGTACTGATAATAATTATTCAAAAAGAATTTTGATTTCTCTGTTTTTGAAATTATAATGTATTTTCATTGTCTATCGATTATAAGATGGGAGTAAAAACCATATTCTTTATAATATTGCGGTATCACAATAAAATTATTAAAAAGAACTATACTATAAATCAAATAACTTAATCTAAACAAATGATGTACAAAATGAATGTAAAGACAGTATTTTTTTTGGTAATAGGAATTTTAATGACTATTGCTTCATGTACTCCGGTTTCCGAAAATTCTGAAAGTGCTGAAACTTCAGTTCAGTCGGAGAATTTTACGGTTCAAATCACAGATAAACCATTAACATTTTGTAATCCCCTTGATGTGATTGTTGGTTCTGAACGAGCCCGTAGAGGCGGCGAACCAATTGTTCTTATTTATGAAGATAACTATTATCTTTTTGTTACCCGCACAAGGGGATATTGGTATTCCGACAATTTCAGAGACTGGACCTATGTCGATGTCCCTGAAAATTTCCCGGGAGGTGTTTTATCTGTCGCAAGTGATGGAGAAAATTTATACGCCTGTTCGATGAACCAAAAGGCAGTTTATAAATGTGTAGGTGACCCAAAAGACGGAGTTTGGGAACAGGTTGGTGAATTTGACAGTGACCGCTACGGTGATGCAAATATGTATTTTGATGATGACGGAAGACTTTACATGTATTACGGATGGTCTCAAATAATGCCATTTAAAGTTGTTGAACTCGATCCGAAAACCTTCAAAGAAATTGGTGAACCAGTAATTTGTTTCTTTGGCAATTATGATGAACACGGTTTTGAAAGAAGAAGAGCAGATGATGTGATTTTTCCATATTTCGATCACAGACCATATTTCCCGGAAGAATATCCGTGGATAGAGGGTCCCTGGATGTTAAAACACAACGGTAAATATTATTTGCAATATGCGGCAATTGGTCTTGAATTTTTATCATATTCACATGGAATTTATGTATCAGACAGTCCGATGGGGCCTTTTGAATATTCTCCACATAATCCGTTAACGTTCAAAACAACAGGTTTTTCGCCAGGTGCCGGTCACGGAAGTACTTTCCACGATAAAAACGGCCAGCTGTGGACCATTTGTATGATACCTGCCAATTACGGTGGGGGCGGTGGTTCTGAAATCGCGATGTTCCCTACAGCAATTGATGAGGAAGGTAATATGCACTCAAATACTGCTTTTGGCGATTATCCTCAGTATTATCCAGGAATTAAGGAAAACGCAGTCGATAATAACTTTACAAATTGGATGCTTTTATCTCATAAAAAATACGTGGAGGTTTCTTCAACGCTTGAATACTACAGACCAGGAAATGCAGTTGATGAAGATTTTATGACTTTCTGGTGTGCTGAAACAGGAGATCCCGGAGAATATATGACAGTAGACCTCGGTAAGGAATGTGATATTTATGCATTACAGGTTAACTGGGATCGTCATGACACAGAAGTGCAAGTTGGAAGAGGCTTTGCAGCTGCCGCCAATTTAGACAGGTATCAATCTTATACTATTGAAGTTTCAAATGACAATCAAAACTGGTCAATGTTAATCGACAAAAGTAATAATGCTGAAGACAGAAGACACGATTACAAAGAGCTTGATGAACCTGTAAAGGCCAGATATGTGAAACTGACCAATGTTTTCACGCATGACGGAGGAAAATTTGCAGTAAAAGATTTACGTATTTTTGGCAATCCTGATGAAGCAACATTTACAAAAGTTAACAATGTAAAAGTTGTACGTGATCCGGAAGACACACGAGATGTTACACTTTTATGGGATCCAGTAGACGGAGCTGACGGATATGTTGTTCGCTACGGCATTGAACCTGATAAATTATACAACAACTATATGCTGTACAATGAATATACCATAACCATTCATAGTCTTAACAAAAATGAAGAATACTATTTTGAAGTTGAGGCATTTGACAGCGGAACGGATTACTACAAAGAAAGAACAGAAGAAACACTTGGAAGAGGTGCGGAGATTGAACTATCAAAAGGTAGAAATAGTGGAATGCGAGGTGGCGGAACTGTAGTAAGAAAAATGACCTACGAAGGTAAAACTGAATATGTTTTTGATAATATAACACCTGACACATATACATTCAGACATACATTTGGTCCGGTGCTTTGGAGTGGAGATTTAACAGAAGCTGAACTTATTGGTTCGGGAAATGAACCAACAGTTATCGTTAACAATCTTACTGAATTGGGTAGAGGTCTGGAGGTTTTGGGCGAAATGAATCTTAAAGTTATTCCGGGAGAAAAAAGTGGTAAAATTGTGATTACATTCGATTATTATTAGACATTAACAAGACAAACAACCGAAAATTTAAATATTAAGCCCGTTTATTTACGGAAACGAAGCGGGCTTTTTTTGATATTTGCAAAATTCTGGCAATTCAAGTGAATGCTACTATTGGATAAGATTGTTCTAATGACAATGAATCTTAATAATTTGTTACGACTTTGAACAAAACCTTATGTCTGTCCAATTGACTTGGTATTTATTGATTATTAGCATAATTTTAGCTGCCTGAATTACTATAAACGACATAAATTAACAACTTAAATTAAACAAATCATGTCCAAAATTAAAACAGTATTTCTGTATGTAATTGCCGCGGTACTTGCAATTACATCATGTACTCCGGTTTCTGAGAATACAGAAAGCTCAGTTCAATCGGAAAATTTTACCGTTCAAATTACTGATAAGCCACTAACGTACTGCAATCCTCTCAATTTGGTTGTGGGCTCCGAAAGAGCACGCAGAGGTGGTGAACCTGTTGTACTTATTTTCAGGGATGAATATTACTTGTTTGTTACTGGTAGCAGGGGATATTGGATTTCTGATAACATGCGTGACTGGAATTATGTGAATGCTCCAAACTTTCCGGGCGGAGTTGTATCAGTAGTAAATATTAACGATGTATTATACGCTTGTTCAATGAACAATGTCAATGTATTCTCTTCTTCCGATCCAAAATCAGGTGAATGGACACAAGCAGGAACATTTGACAGCGACAGATACGGTGATGCTAACATGTACCTCGATGACGATGGCCGTTTATATATGTATTATGGCTGGTCTCAAATCATGTCTTTTAAAGTTGTGGAGTTGGATCCTAAAACTTTCAAAGAAATTGGAGAACCTAAAATTTGTTTCTTTGGAAATCATGATGAACACGGTTTTGAAAGAAGAAGAGCTGACGATGTAATATTTCCGTTTTTTGATCACAGGCCTTATTACCCGGAAGAATATCCTTGGATAGAAGGCCCATGGATGTTAAAACATAACGGCAAATATTATTTACAATATGCCGCTATAGGTCTTGAGTTTTTATCTTATTCTCATGGTGTTTATGTTGCCGACAATCCGATGGGACCATTTGAATATTCTCCTCATAATCCATTAACTTTTAAAACAACTGGTTTTGCTCCTGGAGCAGGTCACGGAAGTACATTCCACGATAAAAACGGACAATTGTGGACCATTTGTATGATTCCTTCCTACTATGGAGGAAGAGGTGGTGCTGAAATGTCATTGTTCCCAACTGCAGTAGATGCTGAAGGTGTAATGCATTCCAATACTGCTTTTGGCGATTACCCACAGTATTATCCGGGTGTAAAAGAAGATGCCGTTGATAATAATTTCACAGGTTGGATGCTTTTATCGCAGAAAAAATACGTGGAAGTTTCTTCTACACTCGAAGGGTACAGAGCAGCAAATGCTGTTGATGAAAATTTCATGACTCATTGGTGTGCTGAAACAGGAGACCCGGGTGAGTATATGACAGTAGACCTTGGAAAAGAATGTAATATTTATGCTATGCAAGTTAACTTCACTCAGCAAGACGTTGAACGCGCAGCTGGTGGATTTGGAGGTTTTGGAGGAGGCGGTGGCGGCCTCGACCAATACCAGTCTTACACTGTTCAGGTTTCAAATGACAATCAAAACTGGTCTATGTTACTCGACAAAAGCAATATTACACAGGATTTAAGACACGATTATACAGAGCTTGATGAACCGGTTAAAGCTCGGTATGTGAAATTGACAAATGTATTTACCCATGATGGTGGTAAATTTGCAGTTATGGATTTCCGCATTTTTGGTAATCCTGATGTGGCAAAATTCACGAAAGTAAATGATGTATTTATAGCCCGTAATCCTGAAGATATGCGCGATGTTACTTTAACATGGCAACCTGTTGCAGGAGCTGACGGTTATGTTGTTCGTTATGGCATTGAACCAAATAAGTTGTACAACAATTATATGATTTATGACGATTACACGATAACCATTCATAGTCTTAACAGAAGTGAAGAGTATTTCTTTGAAGTTGAGGCATTTGACAGTGGTACTGACTACTATCGTGAAAGAACAGAAGCAACCATGGGTAGAGGTGCTGAAATTGAACTTTCAAAAGGTAATTCCGGAGGTTACAGAGGTGGTGGAAATACGGTAAGAAAAATGACCTATGAAGGTGTAAATGAATATGTATTCGATAACATTACACCGGATACCTATACATTAAGACATACATTCGGACCTGTACTCTGGAGTGGAGAGTTGACTGAAGCAGAGTTAATTGGTTCAGGAGATGTACCTACAGTTACTGCCAAACTAACCGAATTGGGTAACGGAACTGAAGTCCAGGGTGTAATGAATCTTAAAGTTATTCCAGGAAAAGAAAGTGGAAAAATTGTAGTTACTTTTGACTATAATTAAATAAACAGCTTTGGCAATAAGCTAAAGTTATTTCATTTTTTTAGCCCGTCTGATTATCAAGCAATAATGAGGCGGGCTAAATTTTTACACATCATGTCATTTTATAAAATTCTACAGATGAATCTCCAACTCACTAAATATCAAATCAACTCGTCTCAAAATCATCATTAATTTCAAATTTAAAAAGGAATTAAAAACATTTTTTGTAAAATAATTTCAAAAAGTTTCCATGGAAACTAAAAACATCATATATTTGTATCCATGGAAACTAAAAACACATTCAACGAAAAAGAATATCCCTCAATAATAATTGGGAAATTGATGCATATCAGTGGAATTCTTCAGCGGGAAGGGAACAGGTTACTTCTACCTTACCAATTAAACCAGCAACAGTTTTCTATTCTATTTGAAATTGCCAAAGCCCAAAAAGTACAGCAAAAAAATATGGTAAACCGTTTGCTTTTGGAGAAGGCTCATGTTTCAAAAGTCGTTAAGAAATTACAAACCATGGGATTAATAAAAATAGAGCCGGCACAAGAGGACAAAAGATCTGCTTTTCTTTCGCCTACTGAAAAAGGACAAAAACTTGTCGATGAATGCAGAACGGTTTTTCAGAAATGGAACAAAGAATGGTTTGACGGTCTGGAGAAAAATGAACTGCAAAAAATTCTTGACAGCGTAGATAAACTGCAAAAAAACTTTGTAAACAGATATTCGAAATAAAAATTTACTCACTAAAAACAATTAAAAATGATTACAGAAATTATTACATTCAAAAAAAGAGAAGAAACTTCCGTCGACCAATTAGTAAGGCAGGCAGACAAAGTAGTAAGTGAATTTCATAAAAAACAGGAAGGATATTATAACATGGAGTTAATTTGTAACAATTCAAGTCAATTGTGGCAAATGATTGTCCACTACCAGTCAATGAACGACATTGAAAAGATAAAAAACAATATCCCACATAGCCCTGTAATAAAGAGTTTTACAGAGTTGATTTTACCAGAAACAATGGAAGTAACATTTTACGAACAACTTGGAAATTGGAGTGAATAGCTAGCAGAGTATTTATCTTAAAATACCAAAGGCATGATAGTACAATCAATAAAACTAGTTTGTTTTTCACCAACAGGAACTACAAAATCAGTTATTCGCGGAATTGCTGCAGGAATAGATCTAAACATTGCTGAATTTATTGATATCACAGATCCAGAAACAAGAAAACGACCATTGGTTGTTTCTGAAAAAGAGTTGCTTGTTATTGGTGTACCAGTATATATGGGCAGAGTACCGGCACTGGTGACTGAATGGTTAACTCTACTGCAAGCTCAGAATACTCCAACTGTATGTGTAGTGGTTTACGGTAACCGGGCTTATGATAACGCTTTGCTGGAACTAAAAGATATCGTAATCAAACAGGGAGGGGTCCCTATTGCAGCCGGGGCCTTTATTGGGGAACATTCCTTTTCAAACCCGGAATTGCCAACCGCGGCAGGTCGGCCTGACTCAAATGATTTTAATAAATTGAAACTATTTGGGGAAAAAATTAATGATAAGATATTGGCTGTTCCCTACCCTATTCAAAATACAAACATAGATATTCCGGGAACCTACCTTTACGAAGGAGTTACAAAACTTTGGGATGTTGATTTTATAGAAGTCAATAGTAATTGCAGCGATTGTGGAATTTGTGCAGAAAAATGCCCGGTAGGTGCTATCGACTCAAATAATAGTAGTCTGATAGATAAATTCAAATGTATAAGCTGCTGTGCCTGTATAAAATCTTGCCCTGAAAATGCAAGGAGCATTAAACCCGGTCCTGTTTGGGATGCGGCAAAACGACTGAATACCCTTTACAAGGAACGTAAAGAGCCTGAACTGTTCTTATAAATATTTATAAATCAAAATTATGAAGATATTTATTGTCGGTTCAGGAAAACTGGCAAACGCAATATTAAATTCCAAACTATCATTTCAATCCTGTGAAATGTTAAAATGGGAAAAAAAGTACTTAAATTTAAAAGGAAAATCTATCCTTGTACATGCCGGGTCAGGAAGACAATTAAATGAATGTCTTAAATTCTGCTCACGCACCAAATCAGTATTTATAGAACTTTCCACGGGAATGGAAACCGAAAAAATCTCTCCCGATTTTCCGCTTATTATTTGCCCAAACACTTCAATTTTAGTATTGAAAATGATTCAATTTTTAAAAACTTTTGGAAAGGAACTCCAGGATTACCAAATCTCCATTACCGAATCACATCAATCAACAAAAAAAACGGAAGCAGGAACTATAGCTTTTGCGACTACCTTACAAATGCCTCAAAGCCAAATAATATCAGTTAGAGACCCGGAAATTCAAAAAAATCAAATCGGGATAAGTGAAAAATTTCTAAATCAACATGCACATCATAAAATTGAAATAAAAAACGGTGAAGAAGAAGTGTTGAGCATTCAAACAAAAGTTCTCGGACATAGCCCATACGTCAATGGACTTAAAACAATAATAGGAAGCATTTTAGAAACAGAACCTGAAATAAAAAAATATACTGTTCTGGAATTTATTAGCGAAAGAAAGTTATAGTTCATATCAACTTTTGCTCATCCTGCACATCTATATTTTCCTTATCTTTGGCCGTATAACAGTATCAACAGTCCGGTTTAATTTTTCTTAACCGGAAATTTATTATATCGATACTTAAAATCGGTTATTCTAAAAAATTATACAGTCGAAAATTAACTACTTAACTGCATTTATTATGAAAATAAAATTCCGGCGTTTTACCACACTTTTTTTAATTTCCCTTGGACTTTTGTTTTTCACATCCTGTACAAAAACCGTTCAAAATCAGGTCATTTATCCTGATGGATTGGAACGAAGCACACCGGAGGATCAGGGAGTTCCTTCTGAAACTATTGCAAAATTTTTTGAACAGGTGAAAGAAAAAGGTTATGATGTCCATGGTTTGATGATGATTCGCCACGACAAAGTAATTGCTGAACACTGGTGGGCTCCCTATGGACCTGAATACCAGCATGCCATGTATTCAGCAACCAAAACCTTCACAGGTACAGCGATAGGTTTTGCAGTACAGGAGGGATTACTGAATGTTGATGACAAGGTCATATCATTCTTCCCCGATTTATTGCCTGAAACGATTTCTCCAGAGTTGGCAGAACTTTCTGTTGAACACCTCCTGAGTATGTCGGTTGGCCATGCATCAACACGTTATGCCGGATCAGGATTGAGCCAGGTAAAATCATTTCTTGCAGCGCCATTTGAATACGAACCGGGAACTTCTTTTGCATATAACATTACTGCTTCTCATATGTTGTCACACATCCTTACAAAAGTAAGTGGAATGACCATTTACGAATTTCTTAAACCCCGTCTTCTCGATCCCCTTGAAATTGAAGATGTTGTCTGGGAAATGGATAACGACGGCATTAATATGGGTAACGGAGGCACACACATGAAAACTTCAGATATGGCTAAAATGGGACTATTCCTCATTAACAAAGGAAACTGGGATGGAGAACAGCTGTTGAATGCCGAATGGATTGAAACCGCAACACGACCGCACATTATGCAGCATCCTGAATGGACACAGGAACAGATAGCGAATGCCGAGGACGACGGTGCGCAAGGCTACGGTTACCAGATATGGATGGGACGTAACAACTCCTACAGGGCAATTGGCGGTCAGAATCAATTGATTATGGTAATTCCCGAGTACGATTTTGTTCTGGTTTGCCACAGTCGGATAGGTGACGAGGCAGGATTCAATAGTCTCATATATGATATGCTATCTTCAATGAGTGACTCAAAAATTGAGGCTAATGAATCATTTAACCTGAAAGCTAAGATTGCAGATTACGAAATAGAAAAACCGTTTGAAGGAGCAGGTGTCAATAAAGTGACAACAAGTACCCGTCGCTACCAAATGGAGAAAAATGAACAAGGACTTGAATCGGTTTTATTTCGTTTTGATTCTTCCGGAAATTGTTACCTAACATTCGTCACCGCAGGGGCAATCCATAACATACCTTTTGGATTGGATAACTGGATGCACGGTATGACCGACCGTAACCTGACTTTTGGAGGCACTGTTTATCCAAATCCCATGGGAGTTACGCCCGTAAATACCGCAGGAATTTGCTCATGGACCGAAGAAAATCAACTTTCTGTTTTTTATCTTTCTATGTTTAATCCTGGCTCAGAGGAAACTATCCGGTTTAACTTTGAAGGAAACAAACTGAAGATGGAAATTGTTGCACCCACAGGGCGTCGTATGGGACCTCCCGGAATGCAGCAACCGGAAACTCGGAATGTCGTATTTATCGGTACGAAAATGAGCGATTAAGTTGCACCCAACAACTAATTTATTATACAAAAAAGAGGTGGTCAAAAATTTGATCACCTCCTATTTTTTTGTACCAATTCAATTAATCGAGGTCGAAACGATCCAGATTCATCACTTTGGCCCACGCTGCAACAAAATCATTAATAAACTTATCTCTATTGTCGTCTTGTGCGTAAACTTCTGAATAAGAGCGTAAGATAGAATTAGACCCAAACACCAAATCCATTCTTGTAGCAGTCCATTTCACTTGCCCGGTTTTCTGATGTCGTATATTGTAAAGTCCTTTTCCTGTTGGTTCCCATACGTAAGCCATATCGGTAAGATTTACAAAAAAGTCGTTTGTTAATGCACCTTCATTTTCTGTAAATACTCCATGTTTAGTTTCTCCGTAATTAGTGCCCATAACACGCATTCCACCAACCAGAACAGTCATTTCAACAGCTGTTAAGCGCATCAGTTGAGTGTGATCGAGCATTAATTCTTCAGGACTTACTACATAATCTTTCTTCATCCAGTTTCTGTAACCATCGGCCAAAGGTTCAAGAGGCGCAAATGATTCTGCATCGGTCATCTCATCGGTAGCGTCACCACGCCCCGAAGTAAAAGGAACTACAACATCAACTCCGGCATTTTTAGCTGCTTTTTCAACGCCAACATTTCCTGCCAAAACAATGGTATCCGCTATGCTAATTCCAAATTCTGCTGCAATCGGCTCCAGCACCGACAATACTTTTGATAATCTTTTCGGCTCGTTGCCTTCCCAGTCTTTTTGTGGAGCAAGACGTATCCGCGCGCCATTGGCGCCACCTCTGAAATCAGAACCTCTGAATGTTCTTGCACTGTCCCATGCTGTTGATACCATTTCAGCAATGGTAAGACCTGAACCGGCTATCTTTTCTTTCACTGCATTTACATCATAATCTTTTTTCCCTTTTGGAATAGGATCCTGCCAAATTAAATCCTCTTCAGGAACATCTGGCCCAAAGTACCTTGCTTTCGGCCCCATATCACGATGAGTTAGTTTGAACCAAGCCCTGGCGAAAGCATCAGAGAAAGCTTCAAAATCATCTTTGAATCTTAAAGAAATTTCCCGATAAATCGGATCTTCCCGCATAGCCATATCTGCATCTGTCATCATAGGATTCTGACGGGTAGAAAGATCTTCCACATCAACAGGTTTATCTTCTTCTTTTATATCCACTGGTTCCCATTGATGCGCTCCGGCCGGACTCTTTACATTTTTCCATTCGTGCCCAAACAACATTTCAAAATACCCGTTATCCCATCTGGTGGGATTCGTTGTCCATGCACCTTCCAAACCGCTGGTTACAGTATATCGCCCTTTTCCTGTTTTATGAGGATTTGTCCAGCCAAGTCCCTGCTCGTGTACATCAGCCGATTCCGGATCAGGACCTAACAAAGTAGCATCGCCGTTTCCGTGTGTTTTACCTACTGTATGTCCACCTGCGGTTAAAGCAACAGTCTCTTCATCGTTCATCGCCATACGTGCAAATGTTTCACGAACCTGAGCCGCTGTTTTTAACGGGTCAGGAACCCCATTAACTCCCTCCGGATTTACATAAATCAAACCCATCTGAACTGCAGCCAAAGGATTTTCCATTGTAGCCGGTTCATTTACATTTTCATACCTTTCATCACTGGGCGCCAGCCATTCTTTTTCCGCACCCCAATAGGTATCTTTTTCCGGGTGCCAAATATCTTCCCGTCCAAATGAAAAACCGAAAGTTTTTAGTCCCATGCTTTCGTAGGCTATGGTTCCTGCCAATATGATTAAATCGGCCCAGCTTACTTTATTACCAAATTTTTTCTTAACAGGCCATAACAAACGTCTTGCCTTATCGAGACTCACATTATCTGGCCAGGAGTTTAACGGAGCAAAACGTTGATTTCCTGTTCCGCCTCCGCCTCGACCATCAGCAATTCGGTACGAGCCTGCTGCATGCCACGCCATACGAATCATCAATCCTCCGTAATGGCCCCAATCAGCCGGCCACCAATCCTGACTATCGGTCATTAAATCATGCAAATCTTTTTTTAATGCCTCAACATCTAATTTCTTAAGTTCATCCCGATAATTAAATTTCTTTCCAAATGGATCAGTTTTGGTATCATGCTGATGCAAAATATCAAGATTTAAAGATTTTGGCCACCAGTCCATAACTGAAGTGCCTGTTGCAGTAATACCGCCGTGCATTACAGGGCATTTGCCTTCACCGTTTGAGTTGTGTGTTTTGTTTTGATCTGAATTATTTTCCATTTTTTCTGTTTTAGATGTTATTACCAAATATAAAATAACTCATATTTATAAATTTTATACACTCATAACTAATACTTATACTTATGTATAATTTCTGAGTTTCTATATAAGGTACAAAATATTGCTATCGCAATCAAGTCATTGATGTACCGTATTTTATACAAAAAACATAATCAGTCTCACAATATTGGAAAAGCAATGTGATATCAAGGATTCCCTGAATATAATTTTGAAGAATTTCCTGTACTTTTGAAAAAGTTTTAAGTGAATAAAAAATGCAAAGTCAAAATAAAAAAAATCTCCCTGCAGAATGGGAAAAACAATCATTTCTGCAATTCACATTTCCACATAAAAAAAGTGACTGGGCATACTTACTGGAAGAGGTTTCTGACGTTTTTGCCCAAATCATTGAGAAAGCATCGGACTATCAAGACATATTGGTAATATGCGACGATATTTCGATTGTAAAATCCCATTTAAAAAATTCTGAAAATATATATTTTATTCAACTTGAATCGAATGATACCTGGGCACGTGACCATGGGGGGATAACAGTCTTCGAAAATAATAAGGCGGTAATCCACGATTATATTTTTAACGGTTGGGGTAATAAATTTGACGCTGGGTTAGACAACCAAATCACAAAAAAATGTTTTGAAAAAGGTATTTTCATTAACTGCACCCTAAAAAATTTTGATTTTGTTTTGGAAGGCGGCTCAATTGAAAGTGACGGAAAAGGAACTATTCTCACAACGGCTGAATGTTTGCTTTCAAAAAACCGGAATGAGAAGTTTTCAAAACAGGAGGTTGAAGGCATTCTGAAACAAAATTTTGGAGCCAAAAGAATTTTATGGCTAAATCATGGTTATTTGTCCGGCGACGACACTGATTCTCATATCGATACGCTTGCCCGGTTTTGTAATGAGAACACAATAGTTTACGTAGGCTGCAATAATCCAAATGACGAACATTTTGATTCACTTCAAAAAATGAAAGCAGAATTACAAAAGTTTTCCACAGCAAATGGTCAGCCCTATAACTTGATTGAACTCCCCTTACCTAATGCATGTTATGACAATGACGGAAACCGATTGCCTGCAACCTATGCAAATTTCACCATAATAAACGGGGCTGTTCTGGTTCCGGTTTACGGTGCTCCGGAGGATAAAATTGCGGTTGAAATATTAAAAAAATGTTTTCCGAAAAGAGAAATAATTCCGGTAAATTGCAGGGTATTAATAGAACAACACGGTTCTTTGCATTGCATAACCATGCAATATCCTGAGACGGTAAAACTTAATAAGGAAATGTTGAAAAAATGAAAAAAATAAAAATAGGATTGGTACAACAAAAATGTACCGGAAATAAGGCTAATAATATTTCGAAAAGTATAAAAGAAATTCAAAAATGCGCTGAAGAAGGAGCTGAACTTGTCGTTTTACAGGAACTTCACAGTAGTCTTTATTTTTGTCAGACTGAAGATACAAATATGTTTGATCTGGCAGAATCCATACCCGGACCCGCAACCGAAGCTTTTTCTAAAATAGCAAAAAAAACAGGTGTAGTTTTAGTTACCTCACTTTTTGAAAAACGTGCAGTCGGCCTATACCACAATACGGCTGTGGTGTTTGAAAAAGACGGCTCCATTGCCGGGAAATACAGAAAAATGCATATTCCTGATGATCCGTCCTATTATGAAAAATTTTATTTTACTCCCGGCGATTTAGGATTTAATCCAATAAAAACATCTGTTGGAAATCTTGGCGTGTTGGTTTGCTGGGACCAGTGGTATCCGGAGGCAGCACGTTTAATGGCACTGGCAGGAGCTGAAATATTGATTTATCCTACTGCTATAGGCTGGGAACCTTCTGACAGTCAGAGAGAAAAAGCCCGACAGCTGGATGCATGGATGATTTCACAGCGAGGACATGCGGTAGCAAACGGACTACCGGTAATAAGTGTTAACCGCACAGGTTTTGAAGGCAACCCTTCAGGTGCAGGAAATGGAATTACATTTTGGGGCAATTCATTTGTTGCAGGCCCGCAAGGTGAAATTATCTTCCAGTTTTCATCAGAATATGAACAATCGGAAGTGGTGGAAATTAATTTATCGCGCTCTGAAGAAGTGCGAAGAATATGGCCTTTCCTTCGTGATCGCAGAATCGATGAGTATACCCAAATACTCAAACGTTTTCGGGATTAAATTGGATTATAAATACCCTAAAAAAGCAAAAAAAAGGTCTCGCAAAACGAGACCTGAAATTCTTAAATGTATCGTTATTTTAAACTAAGCCAGTTTAACATTTACCGCATTTAATCCTTTTCTTCCTTCTTCCAGATCAAAAGTTACTTCGTCACCTTCGCCAATATTGTCTTTCAACCCGCTTGAGTGTACAAAATACTCTTTTGATGTTTCAGAATCTTTAATGAAACCGAATCCTTTTTGGTCATTAAAAAACTTAACTGTTCCTTTATTCATAATATTATTAAAATTTGTTGCGCACAAGATACACCAAATTTATCTGATATTCATATTCAATATAAAATTACTGATAGTACCACTTATAATATCGGCATTTTTTATTCAAAAGATAAATCAATATCGAATGCAACTAATTCACTACCAAACAGTAAGTTATTCTTCTAAAAGTTATATATTATTTAAACAAAAGCGGGGCAAAGGCATGTAGAGATCTCCTCCATGTCAGCCATTCATGCGCTGTTCCGGGAGATTCAAAATACACATTGTTAATGCCTCTTTCCAGAAGAACTTCATAATTTTGCTTTACCCTGGGCCAGGGCCCTTCATCTGTCCCGATACTCTGAAAAAACACCTTAAACTTTTCGTTAAAATCATCGGCGTCATTTAGGGTTCCATTGTACAAAGTTTCAAAATTATCTTCCGCTGTAACTCTCATGCCACCGCTAAAAGCTCCCAAATACGAAAAAGTTTCCGGGTATTCAAAAACGGTGTTAACGGTTAAAAATCCTCCCATCGACAATCCGGCCATAGCCCTGTGATCGCGATCAGAAATTGTACGGTAAGTTTTATCGACAAAAGGTATCAGATCATTTATTAGTACTTCTTTAAAAGTTGAAGGACCCGACATCCATTCATTTGAGCCCGGCGCTCCACCCATCATCATGCCTCTTCCGGTTTCGCCCGGTTTTACGGCGTTGCTGTTTTCCATTACAATCAACATTGGAACAGCTTTGCCCGTTGCAATTAGGTTATCCAGAATAATGTCTACTCTCCCCTGTCGGACCCAGCCGGTTTCATCCTCGCCACCTCCATGCTGCAAATATAAAACGGGGTAATTTTTGTCTGTATCATTATCATAACCCGGTGGACAATAGATATAAAATTTTCTCCATTTGCCTGTTGTGTTTGAATAATACCATTTGGCGCTAACGTCTCCGTGAGGAACCTCCTTTACGGTGTAAAAATCAACACCTTTTTCCGGGATTTCAATTCCACTCGACATTTTATTAACGCCAAAAAAAGAATCACTTGATGGATCGGCCACTGCAACACCGTGAATAACCAAATCATAGTAATGAAAACCAGGATCCTGCGGTTCGGTGGTTACCGTCCAGAGTCCTTCCTCATCGCGGGTTAAATCATAAAGTTTTCCTAAATCAATCTGGACTTTCTCCGCGTCAGGCGCATTGATTTTGAAAATAACCCTAAGGTCAGAAGTGACAAGCGGATACTTTCCATTTCCAATATTGGTTGAGGCAGGTTGTGAATTTTCTACACTGTTTTGCCCAAAAGAAAACGGCAAAACAAAAATAGTCAGGAGGCAAAAAGAGAAAAACTTTTTCATTTTTGATGGTATTAATTTTATTTAAAGATAGGACATTTATTATATTCAGTTATATTTAGTGTTACACTTAAATGCATTCGAAATAAACATAATACAACAGTAAATTGTATTTAAATAAATTATCAGTAAAAAATGAAAATTATATCGTGGAATGTAAACGGAATTCGGGCTGTTGCCAATAAAAATTTTTCAGAAAGTTTGGAACAAATGAATCCGGACATCCTGTGTGTGCAGGAAACAAAAGCACAGGATGATCAGGTAGCTGAAACCTTATCTTCATTAAACGGATTTCATATTTATTCCAATTCGGCCGTAAAAAAGGGATATTCGGGAGTTGCAGTTCTTTCAAAAACAAAACCTTTAGAAGTATTTTCTGATATTGGAATTGCTGAACACGATTCCGAAGGCCGCGTAATTTGTCTTGAATATGAAAATTTTTACCTTGTAAATGTGTATGTTCCAAATTCGGGCAGTGAACTAAAACGATTAGAATATCGTCAAACCTGGGACAAAGCATTTTTAAATTATTTGAAAAATTTAGAAAAAACAAAGCCTGTCGTGGTCTGCGGCGATTTTAATGTGGCGCACAAACCTATCGATTTGGCCCGACCAAACGCAAATTACAACAAATCGGCAGGTTATATGCAGGAGGAAATTGACGGTATGGACCGTTATACTCAAAGTGGATTGGCAGATACTTTCCGTTATTTTTACCCTGATAAAACTAATATATACTCATGGTGGAGTTACCGTGCCGGTGCGCGTGGCAAGAATGTAGGCTGGAGAATCGATTATTTTCTTGTAAGTGAATCTTTCCTGCCCTCGGTAAAAAAAGCCTTTATTTTAAATGAAATCATGGGCTCTGACCATTGCCCGGTGGGAATTGAACTTGGTTAGTAATTATAAGTAAGCTGATCCCCCGAATTGGTAAGATTCAGCAAAACCTGATTTCCCGAAACCTGCAAATTTGAAATATCAAAACTGATTTCTTTTTCAAAATAGGCATCGCAAAGTTCATCGTTTTTCATCGATAAACGTAAATTTCTTTGTGGAGGATTGCTTTCAAGAATCATTCCTGAATCTATTAATTTTAGTTCCCATGTACTGCCGTCGCAACCACTGGAGCTGTATTTTATTTTCAGACAGTCGCCGGTTATTTCCGCACTTATTATGGTAAGTAGGTCGTCAGGAGCAGATACATATTCAACAGCGCTGACTATCACCTGATCTCCACACAGTGAAAAATCATTATCATCGTTTTTACTGCAAAAAGTAAAAACTAAGCCGAAGACAATTATAGGTATGAATTGTAACGTTTTCACAAGCATATTTTCTGAATAGATACAAAAAAATAGCTTTTGGTTGCGTTTTGTATGAGAAGTTAATTAATCCTGTTCAAGTCAAAGTTAAATTTTAAAATAATGTAGTGACTGCTTTCTAAATATGCTCTAATCTTTAATTATGTTTTTGTTCCGTAAAGTTTTAGGAAGGCAGTATAACTGCCTTCCTAAAAAATTTATTTAGTTCCAAAACTATTTTCAATTATAATTTGTAATACTTTCTGTGTTGTAAAACCATCAATTTGGTTTTTAGATTCAATCGTTACTGATTTATTATTTTCTGCCTGTAAATCAAAATCGGCTTCCCACATCCACCAAATTCCTTCAACAGATTCGATGTCATATTCATCATTAGACGTAATTACTTCTGTTATAATTGATATGCCTTTAGCAGTTAAGTCTCCGCTATTAAGTTTTGTGCCGGACATTAATAATGCAACATTAATTGTTATATCATCAGGTAATCCTGCTTCACTTCCACTCTGCCTTGATTCCTGCCAAATAGTAAACCTTCCATTTTCACCGGTAACATATCCCCCACTGCCCCAAGCAGTCAAACCTCCAACTTTTTCCTGAAAATCTATTTTTCCCGAAGCAGTTTGATTATATAATTTTATTTCCGAATTTATAGGTATTCCAATTAAAGAATTAAGGATATATGATGCATCCTCAATCTCTCCATCTGTTAGGTAAGTACCCGCTAAAGGAGGAGGATCATCTCCTTCATTTATATTAATTCCTGATTCATTTATGGCAGCAGCTACAGAAGGATTTTCAATGTACTCTTCTGGTTCAGAAAAATTACTTTTTTTGTCCTTTATATCTGTATCATCATCTTTACTACACGCCAAAAACAATACCATTGATAATATAACTAAAACTGCGTGTTTCATTATGTTTAATTTATAAATTAATAAAATATGCTAAAGACAATGAAACAACATTATTCAAAATTTTGCCGTCTTCGTAATTTGAAATTGATGAAAATGACCCGCTATAACCTCCTTGTATTTGTATGTTTTCTAATCTAAAACCTAACCCAATATTAAATCCCAGATCAATTGGTTTAATATCATCTTCATCCGAAGTTCCAATGTCAATTGATTCAGTTTCATTATCTTCATCAGACAAATATTTATATTTGGCATTAATACAATATCCCAGATATGGGCCTGCAAATATTTGCAATTTACCTGTGCCAACATCAACACTCATAACACCATTTAAAGGTACTTCAAGGTATTCTAATGTAAGTGCATCTTTATCGCCATCTCCGTAATCAATTGTTGTTCCTTTACCTGAATACATTAAACCCGGTTGAACTGAAAACATTTCATTTAGGTCATAATTTAATATACCTCCTAACTGTGGCCGGAATCTAATTTGATTATCAGTTACATCACCACCTACGTTGGAAAAATTCAAACCAATTTTTGGTGCAAAAGACACCTGAGCATTTGTTTGCAACAAAGAACAAAAGACAAAACTCATTAATAAAATAGTCAATTTTTTCATAAAATATTTTTTTTATTTCGCCTGGTTCCAAGGCAATTAAATTTATTTTAAAGAAAGCGTGGAACTCAGCTTTAACAATAAAAGCTACGCTATGAATCTTAAATTATTTGTATATTTTCTCTTCCATAATATGTATAGAAATCAACTAGAAAGGCCTTCTAGTTTTAAAAAAGAACACGCGATATTGAAAATAATGTCATAAAACTTATGAAATTAAAACCTCAGTTTTATTCAGATAAAACGACATTATCTGAGAAAACCTGTTTTTATTTTCACATCAGCTTGATTTATACTCTCCTCAATTCTACCAGATTTTGTAGTGATTACAGGTTTAAGTACATAAAGTTCATCTTCATCATCGTCAAATCTTTCCAGTAACTTTAGTGTTGAATTGGTTAGTTCAATAACTTCCACAACATTATCATCTTCCCAAACCGGAGGAGTTTCTCTGGAATATAAAAATTCTGATTCCGTGTTGTCTTTCCATTTCCAGTATGAAAGATTTCCATCATCTTCATACTCCGAATCTACATACTCTACAAAATAAGTACCTGCTTTGGAAAACAATACAGATAGTTCGTAACTTGTACCTGTAACATCCACTCCATTTACAGAAACCATTTCCCATGTCCTGCAAAATAAATCTGTTCTTGTGGTGTTCTCCATTTCAGCTCCTTTTGTAGCACTTATTAAGATTTCATTATTTGGATCGTTGGCAAGCTTTATCGAAAAACTAATTGAATTGTCATCGATGTTTGATATTGAGATAGTACCTAAATCAGATAAAGTAATTGTTTTATTATCTATAATTTCATACGTTCCAAAAAGAATTACTTCGTCGTTTGTTGATTTTGTTTCTGCGTCTTTAACAACAATATAGTTACCACTCTCATTGAATTCAAACGATTTATATACACTTGAACCATCTGTTAACCATTTGGCACTTATTGTTTCTTTTTTTAAGGTTTCGCTGGGTTCATCATCACTACACGACGATATTAATGAAAATACAAAAATTACAGATAAAATTAGTTGGCTACTTTTCATAATATGTAATTTTAAGGTTTAATAATTATTAGCTTTTTAATAAAAAATATGCTTCAAGGGATATTCTATCTCATTTCATATAATATAATCTGACAACAATAAATTATAAATCATAAACTAAAACGCCTTTAATACTGAACGATCATTCGTAAAAGAAATTTAGATGTTTGGTTATATACAATTTCTGATTGCTATTTTTGTTTATAGGTTTGGTTTAATTTGATCTTAATCATCAGGCGGCAAAAGTAAACATAATTTTAATATAAATAAAACAAAAATATTAATAAAAAAAACACCCTCCTGAGACAGAAGAGCGTTGTTTTATATAAAGATTAATTGATTTTTGTTTTCTAGCTTGCCAGATGAACACCAACCTCTTTCATAATAGCCCGTTTGGTTTTTACACCCACAAATCGATGTACTTCAATACCATCTTTTAAAACCACTAATGTAGGAATGTTTCGCACTTTAAATTTTTTGGCCAACGGTTGCTGCTGGTCAACATTAACTTTAGCAACGGTAATATCATCTTCGGTTTCGGCAATATCGTTCAAAACCGGCGCGATTATTTTACACGGTCCGCACCAGGGTGCCCAGAAATCAACCAACACTACTCCCCTGCGGGTTATCGTTTTAAAATTCTTGTTCCCCAGAACTTTAATTTTCTTGCTGTTTTCTACCGGTTTTGCATTTTTCATCCGGTAATAATTAAAGGTAATCAGCCCGATAAGTACAGCTAATACAGCGATGACAATGATTAGTGTTGTTGACATATCTTTTATTTTAGTTCAGAATTTTTATTTCTGACGTGATTTCTATTGCCTTTTTAAACATGGCGCTAACACCACAATATTTTTGTTCTGATAAACTAACTGCTTTTTCCAGTTTGTCCATGGGAAGGTCATTTCCTTTGAATTCGTAGATTACTTTCATTTTTGTGTACTGTTTGGGATGTTCATCCGTTAGTTCACCTTCAACACGTACATTAAATTCATCGAGTTCAACCCTCATCTTTTTTAATATTGAAACAACATCCATTCCGGTGCAGCCAGCCAAACCCACCATCAACAAGGGTTTCGGACGAGGGCCACGATTTTCTCCTCCCACTTGTTCGGCAGCATCCATGGTAATTTTATGTCCCATCACATCAGCTTCAAAAGCCATATTCTCCAGCCAGTTTATTTTAATTTCCTGTTTCGCCATATCTTAACTTTGTTTTTTTTGCGCACAAAAGTACACGGTTCTTTTTAACAATAAAATTTGTACAGTTATTAATTTCTTAAATATTCGGCTACACTCAGTGCTGCAATGGTGCCATCGGCAACCGCCGTGGTTACCTGGCGGTAACGTTTGGTAATACAATCGCCGGCTGCAAAAACACCATCAACATTGGTTTTCATTGAAGAATCAACAACAATTTCACCACGCTCATTGAGATCAACCAGGCCCTTTATACTTTCAGTATTTGGTTGATAGCCCACGAAAATAAATGTGCCATCCGTTTCTAATTCTGAAATTTTGCCACTAGGTAAATGTTCGATGGATACTTTTTGCAACTGCCCGTTTCCGTAAAACCCTCGCAGTTCAGACTCCATAATAAACTCAATTTTCGAATTCTTTTTGGCCTCCTGAACAGCATGTTCAAAAGCCTGGAAATGATCAAATTGATGTACTATTGTAACTTTTGTTGCATATGTTGTTAACGCCACAGCTTCCTCCAGCGCAGAATTTCCACCCCCTACAACCACAACTTCTTTTCCTGTAAAAAAATCACCATCACAGGTTGCGCAGTAAGAAATTCCTTTCCCTTTAAATTCGTTTTCACCTTCTATATTTAAAGCACGCGGTCTGCCTCCGGGAGTCAAAATCACTGATTTACCTTTGAAGATCCTGCCGTCTTCCAATTCAACTTCCTTTATTTCACCTTCAAGTTTATATTTCGAAATTTTGATATTCGATTTAATTTTACATCCAAAACTTTTTGCCTGCTGTTTCATGGTATTGGCAAGCATATAGCCTTTGGTTGCTGGCACACCCGGATAATTGGCAATTTCTTCGGTTAATACCATTTGTCCGCCAACAGCGCCTTCATTTAAAATTAACGTTGAAAGTTTGGCGCGTGAAGAATAAATGCCTGCAGTTAAACCTGCTGCACCAGCCCCGATTATAATAACATCAAAAACTTCGTCCATTGCAAAAAAATTAGAAAAAGGCTGTTCTTAAACTTTGTCTCTCTACCCTAAATAAACAGCATCAAAAAACAACTAAAACAAAACTAAACTAAACCATAAAACTTCAAAGTTTTTTCATTCCCCCAAATGAAAACAGAACAGCCTTTTGAATATTATTTAATTACCAAATTTTGCGTCAAGAATTCCAGTCACCTGCTGCATATTCTGAATGCTGCTGGTTGCATGTGCTACCTCACCATTTTTATAATACATGGTAAATGGCAGTCCCATAAATCCGCGACACTCAGGTGCATTTCGAATAACTGCAGCTTCCGGATTATCAAAAGCCATAACGGCAAATTTCACGTTTTCACGCTCATCTTCCAATTCTTCCATAATATCGTAAACCGGCATACACATAGGTCCCATACGGCCACAGCATACCATTACGTTTTCATTTTCATTGATAAATTTTTCCAGCTCTGCTGCGGTTTCAATTTCCTGTAAACCTGTTTGTAATAATTTCATGTTTTAAATCTTTAAATATTAAACTTCATTTTGTGTTATCTCAGCGATAATTTTTTTATCCGATTCAAGTCTTCCCTCCAGGTACTTATCAATTAATTGTTGCGGATTATCCAGTGGAACTCCCACAAATAAATTTACTTTTCTGGAAGCGAAGAGTGATATAATTTTCCGGTTCACCCGGAATGCAATTACATCAGTTACACCGTTTTTTTCAAGCCAACCAGGCAACTCCATAATATCAGTTTCAGCAGGAATCTGTAAAACATAACTTTTCAAAACATTTTTCCCAATCTCAAAAATTTCGTAATGACTGCACGTTCCGAAAAATTCGCTTAACTGATTATTTGTTACTGGTATGGCTACTCGTTTCATTTCTTTAAAATTCTTACGACAAAAATAATTTGCCTCCAAACAAAAACCGAGAAAAATGCCATGGAAGAAAACGGATTAAAAACTGAAATTCCACTGTTTTTTTTCTGTTAAATGATAGCTTTTTGAAAGAATAGCTTGGGCTACTAAGGTTTGCAAAATTCAAAAATTGTCCATTATTCAGCGAAAATCATCCATTTCTCTGTGCATAACAATTATAAATCTTTGCAATGTCAATTTTGACCAAAATTTAAAAACGTACAAAATGCAAAAAATTAAGGCACTAAATCCTAAAACAACGACAGGAAAATCAAAAGATTTATTTGACGGAATTGAAGCCAAACTGGGTATGGTTCCCAATATGATGCGAACCATGGGAAACTCTCCCGCTGTATTAGGCGCTTATTTAAACTTTAGTGACCAACTTGGCAAAAGTTCTCTCGGTACCAGGCTGGGTGAACTTATCGCCGTTTCAGTGGCAAATGCAAATGGCTGCGAATATTGTAATGCAGCTCATTCATTTATTGGGGAGAAACTGGTTGGCATCGAAAAGAACACGCTGGAATTGGCAAAAGAAGGCAAATCAGCAGATCCAAAAACAGAGGCAGCCCTTCGATTTGCCAGAAAATTGCTGATCCAAAAAGGTCGTGTAAGCAATGAAGATATTATCGAAGTTAAAAATGCAGGATATTCTGATGCCGCAATAACAGAAATTATTGCACACACCGCCTTGAACATTTTTACCAACTATTTTAATAACGCAATTGGAGTCGAAGTAGACTTTCCTGAATCGTCGCTGGTAGAAACAGCTGCAGCTTAATAATTATTAGGAAGGGCAGATAAGACTGCCTTTCTTTTCATCTATATAAAATAACATCAAAAATTATGGAATTAAAACATCCGATACCTCCATTTACAGAAGAAACAGCACTTCAAAAAGTTCAAATGGCTGAAGCCGCATGGAATACAAGAAACCCGGAAAAAGTTGCAGCGGCTTATACTGTTGATTCAGAATGGCGCAACCGAACGCATTTTATCAAAGGCCGGAAAGAAATAATTCGGTTTCTTACGGAAAAATGGAACAAAGAAAAACATTACAAATTAAAGAAAGAACTGTGGGGCTTTCGAAACAACCGGATTGCGGTTCGCTTTGAATACGAATATGAAAATGAACAAGGAAAATGGTTCAGGGCCTATGGAAACGAAATGTGGGAGTTTAATGAACAGGGATTAATGAGAAAACGTTATGCCAGTATTAATGATTTAGAAATAAACAAAAACGAAAGGTACCTGTAATCTGAAAACGATGATGCATAAAAGTAATCACACGCTAATTAACCCCCAAACCGGAAATCTTGCTTTTAAACTTTACAGTGTTAATGGCTCCAATCCATTTAACGATATCCAACGTTTAAACTATTATTCGCTGATATGGATACATCGTGGAGAAGGTACATTGCATGCCGACTTTAATGAATACAAAATCAAGGAAAATTTATTACTGGCTTTTTCTCCTTATCAACCATTTTTGTTATCGGCCAAAAAAGAAATAACTGCTACAATTGTCCATTTTCATTCCGATTTTTTCTGTATTCATAAGCACCATAAAGAAGTAGCCTGCCATGGTGTTTTGTTCAATAACATTTATGACCCGCCTTTTGTGGAGATTCATGAAGAAACAAAAAATAAACTGGAAATACTGGTTGACCAAATAAAAGAAGAATTACAACAAACAGAACTGGCACAGTATGAATTACTTGTTTCTTACTTGAAAATTTTTCTTATCACAGCCTCCCGGCACAAAGCCAATCAGTTCCCTGAACTAAATAAAAATGAAGATACACAAACCAGCGAACCTTTTGTATTACAAAGCCTCAAAAACAGTATCGAGGAATATTACAAAACCAAACATAGTCCGAGCGATTATGCAGAAATACTAACCATCAGTCCCAAAGCCCTGGCAACCATCACAAAAAAACATTTTAATAAAACCTTAACGGAATTAATTTCAGAAAGAATAATTATTGAAGCAAAAAGAGAATTGTACCTTACCAATAAAACGGTTAAAGAAATTGCCTTTGAGTTAGGGTATGATGATGAATACTATTTTAGCCGCTTTTTCAAAAAAAATGCATCTGTATCGCCACAAACCTACAGAGAAACGGTTGGCTTTGATAAAGCAGCGGCTGTTTAAATCAAAGGCAATTGTGTCAATATCTCAAAGGTTTTGATAATTTTGCATGAGATAAACGAAACCCACAATATGACAGATTCGGAAAATAACTCGACACTGAATCCACTTGAAAAAATGAATTTGGTTCAAATGGAGGTTTTGAACGAAAACAAAACAAGGGTTTCTTATCTTAAAGGAGAAAATATTTTCAAACAGGGAGCTTTTGCACCTTATGTAATATATGTTGTAGAGGGGTTGGTAAAAGTATACCTCCAAACCGGTGTTGATAAACAAATTAATATTAGTATAGCAAAAACAGGCGATTTCCTTGCTTTTTCATCCATTTTTGGTGAAAACATTCATACTTATTCCACACAAGCTTTAACCAACTGTGAAATTTGTATGATAGAAAAAGAGACACTCAAAAATCTGTTATTAAAAAATCCGGAATTTGCACTAGACATTACTTCAAAAAACTATCGGAATGAACGGCATCTTTTTGAAATAATAAAAAATGTTTCCTATAAACAAATGCGGGGAAAACTGGCGTCATCTCTACTCTATCTTTCACAGGAAGAATTTCTGAAAGAAAATGTATTTAAATTCCTCACCCGGCAGGATATTGCCGATTTTGCTTCCATTTCCACTGAAAGTGCCATAAAATTTTTGAAGGAATTTGAGAAAGAAAAAATCATAAAACTAAAAGGAAAGGACATTACGATTACCAACCTCGAAAAACTGGAATCGATTAGTAAAAACGGATAAAATGATTCTTTCAGAAGAAATACGGAAAAAACTTGAAAAGGAATGTACTTTCTCAGCTACAAGAAGCAGTGGGCCCGGAGGACAAAATGTAAACAAGGTTAACACCCGCGTTGAACTTCGTTTTTCGGTTGATGGTTCTGTCTTATTTTCAGAAAGAGAGAAAAAACTTATTCATTCCAAATTAGTTAACCGGATAAATTCGGAAGGTGAACTAATACTTTATTCAGAATCGGAACGTACACAACTAGCCAATAAACAAAAAGTATTTGAGCGTTTTATTTCATTAGTTGAAAAAGTACTTACGCCCAAAAAGAGAAGAATAAAAACACGCCCTACCGAAAGCTCAAAACAAAAACGATTGGAAAAGAAAAAAATAATTGCTCAAAAAAAACATTTGAGGAAATCCCCTGAGGTATAAACTTTATCTATTGTTTTATTTTTTTCAAAGAATTTGGTTTCTTTACAATAATAAAACGGGGCAGTTACAACTTATGATTCAATTACTCAGAAGTATAAGGGATTTAATTATCCGTATTATTGATTGGTTTTATTTCCCTTTTTTACGATTTATCCCCATCGAAATTTTCAGGTACGGAGCAACTGGAGGCGTCAACACGATGTTTGATCTTGTCCTGTATTTTATTTTTTACCACTATGTATTAAAGGTACAGGTAATAGAAATAGGCTTTATAGCTATTAGCCCGCATATTGCAGCATTTCTTATTGTTTTTCCCATTACTTTTACCAGCGGTTTTTTACTGGCAAAATATGTAACCTTCACAGCATCAGAATTACGGGGAAAAATACAGCTTTTTCGTTACGGAGTTACTGTAGCAGGAGCCATTTTCCTGAATTATGTATTCCTAAAATTCTTTGTTGAAATTGCAGGAGTATATGCGACATTGGCAAAATTATTCACAACTATAATTGTTGTTATCTACAGTTACATACTTCAACGGTACTTTTCCTTTAAAACCCATAATATTCTCATTCCTGAAAATGTGCCGGATTAACATTTTTACTATTTTTAATCCTGACATATTTATTTGCGAATTGTTGTCAATACAAATGAACACGTACACGTTTGAATGAATGAACCAAGACAAAAATATTATCCAACCATTTTACAGGCCATACACCTGCTCATTCTTTATATTTTTATACAAACCATTATTGATTTTCCGCTCGCTTTAATTGATTATTACAAGGATACGGAATACCTCTATAACCCGATAAAAAAAATTATACTTGGCGTTGGCTCTACTTTGTTTATTTTGATTTACGGTTTTAAAAAATCAAAAGCTCCGTTATTGAAGGTATTTCCTTTAAAAATGTTTAACCCACTAATTATAATCCCCATAATCACTTTCTTTTGGGGAGCACAAAATTTACTGGACAGAGCAAATGCCTGGGTGGAAAAAGTATTACCGGCACCGGTTTGGTTCTGGGAAATGTTTGATAAAATTCTGGACAGCGACTATGGCTGGTGGGGCGCATTTTTAAAAGTTGCCGTAACTGCACCAATCGTTGAGGAACTTATTTTCAGAGGAATAATTTTGCAGGGATTACGTCGCAACTACAATGCTTTTGTAGCTGTTTTTATGTCGGCCCTGTTATTTTCACTTTTCCACTTAAATCCATGGCAAATGCCTGCAACTTTTGTTCTCGGCCTGCTTTTGGGATGGATTATGGTTCGAACAAATAACATTATTTTGTCCATTTTAGGGCACTCTATAAACAACTTTCTTGTTCTGATTAGTATTACTTATTGGGAAAAGATAAGTTCGAATGCGATATACCTGCTCGAAAAACAACAATTCATGTATTTAAGCGCCTTAGTTATTATTTTCTCAGTAGTACTTATTTTTCTGTTCAGCATGAAATGGAAACGAGGTAACCGAAAATAACCCTTCGTTCACCGAAATAAATATGTCGTACTAACGAAAACAAATATTTTAGCTGAAATTTCATTCGTACAGTTATGGATTATCTTTTAATTGGATTTGGAATTATTTTTATTATAAGTGGAATTTTGGGATGTGTCCTTCCTATAATACCAGGTCCTCCACTTAGTTATATTGGATTACTTTTACTTCATTTTACGGAGCGTTACCAGTTTTCGTCACGTTTTTTGATAATCTGGGCTGCAATTACAGCAATTGTGTATGCTCTGGATTATCTTATTCCTGCATGGGGAACTAAAAAATTTGGAGGAAGCAAACGAGGGGTTTGGGGCAGTATTATCGGCCTGGTTATCGGGCTTTTCTTTTTCCCGCCATTTGGAATAATTATAGGACCATTTATTGGAGCTGTAGTTGGAGAACTAACGGCAGGAAAAGACTCCGGTGTGGCATTAAAATCAGGATTTGGTTCTTTCCTCGGATTTTTACTCGGTACCCTTCTAAAATTAATTACATCGGGGATGATGAGCTGGTACTTTTTCCGGGAGTTAATTGTATAAAAACAAAAAAACCGCTTCGAATGGAAACGGTTTTCTAAAATATCTTATCTAATATTACAATTGCGCATTACAGGCATCAAGTAATTTTTGTGCATTCGCATTAGAAGCATCAAGACTTTTTGCTTTTTCCAGTATTTCTGCAGCTGCCTGAAATTCAGTTTTAGCTTTATTCACTTCTGCTGTGTAAGCATCATCTGCAGTTGTTATTGCTCCGTCGTTAACTTTTTGGTTTGCAGCACTTATAATAGCTGCTCCTTTTGTTTAATAGTTTTTATGTTTCTGCCTAGGAAATTTTATTTACTATTTTTAAATTTGATTGTTCTACATGCTACACTTCTTAAAAGAAACAAATTTTAATTTAAAACACACAAATCTTATCAAAATGAAAACAGCTATTATTTTTTTTATTTTACTTTTTTCGATAACCAATGGCTTTGCAGAAGGATTAAATTCTAATGCAAGTTATATCAAGGAAAAATTTCCAACGGAATATGAACAAACCATTAGAAAACATGCAATAGAAAAATGGGAGACTGATTATGAAATGATTGTTTACATGATTAATAATCAGTCTGATGCTCTATTTGAATTGATAAAAGAGTTTAAAAGTGAAAATACGAATATTGCTTTTAGAGCAATTCAGAAATGGAGTTTTGAAGGATATGAAAATTTCAACATTGAAAAGTTTAAAAATCTTGAAATATTCGGATTAGAACAATTAATGTCATTACATTGTGATTGGGAAATGGTTAAATATGAATATGATAATCAGGTTAAGGCTAAAAATTCATTTTAGCATATAACTATAAAAAAACCGGACTAAGTCCGGTTTTTTTAAGTCGAATATTTTAAATTTATAATTGCGCTAATTGTTTTACACAAGCATCCAAAACAGTTTTTGCATTTCCATTCTCGGAATCAATTGATAATGTCTTTTCTATAATCGACTTTGCATTCTCAAATACCTTTTTCCCTTCTGCAATAGCATTCTTATATTCATCATCCAAAGTTGTTATACTGCCTGCATTAACTTTGTCAGTTGCCTGTTTAATTATATCGGCTCCTTGTTTATACAAATCATAACCTTCGTCAAAATATTCCTTGGCCAGACTCTTTACAAGAAGTTCTTTATTCTCATCGCTAAGATTTATCTCCTCAACAGAGGTTTTATTTTCTGAAGCCAAGCCCTCCGCAATCTTGCTCAAGGAAGCAATCTTATATTTCTCAGCTTTTTCATACTTAAATTCATTTTCCGCTATTGAAAAGCATTTCGCTGCTTCTAGGTACTCTTCACCTTTATAGCTTGCAATGCCAGCATTATAAAATTTTATTCCTGCCTGCTCAACAATACTTGCATCATCAGGGTAATCTTTCATAGCTGCTTTATAAAGGTCTACAGCTTTATCATACTCTTTTGCATCAATAGCATCATTCGCTTTATCCTTCGCCACAACTGGTCTTAACTGATTAAGAACCTTATTAATATTATCTTCATCCTGTCCATGATCTGGCATGGTTAATACGGATTCAAATAATTCGACAGCTTTTGCATAATCTTTATTTTCCACAGCCGTATTTGCCTGTTCAACTATTTCTGCCGCATCCTGAGCAAAAGAAAATACGGTAAAACAAATTCCGACAATTAATAACACTACTCGTTTCATCTTTCAAATTCGCTTTTAATTTATACTATTTCAATTTATTTTTCTTCAAACTTTCAGTAAAGCATCCAAAAATAATAATAATGAATTAAAATCCTAAAACTTATTTACAAGATTAATGATTTGATTGACACGATGTTGTAAAAACTGTAATCCTGCCACACAAATCGTATGTCAATCCGGTAATCCCATATTTTAAAATGATAACCCTCTAAGGATTAAACATTTCGGGATTCCAAAAGTTTATGATATTTTGTATTATGCGAATGTTATTTTCTGCTTCCCTGTTTTCTGAATCCAGCTCCAAAATTTTTTGAAATGCGTTTAATGCTTCTCCCCAATTTTGAAATTTTTGTTCCAGCTTTCCTTTGGTCATCCAGTACTCAACAGTATTTTCGGAGGCAATCTTTTGAAATTCTTCGCGGGCATTTTCTTCCTTTCCCTGTTCAATAAAATTAATAACCAAATGGAATTTATCCTTCATTAAATAAATTTTACAAATTCAACTTATGAATCAGCTTTGCCATCTCAAATGAAAAATTATAAACCAAATGCCTGGCATTTTTCATGGCATAATCAAGCGTCATTGGCCCGTTAACGAGGCTAAAAATCCCGTCAAATGCCGAAGATGCTTCTTTTTCAGTTTTTCCGGCTATCGCGAAAACCGGTTTATTATATTTTCGAGCCAACTTAGATACAACCAAAGGGGCTTTATTATTTAAAGTTTGATTATCAATTTTCCCTTCGCCTGTAATAACAATATCTGCCCATTTTACGTGTTCTTCAAAATTTAATTGCGATAAAACAAATTCAGCTCCCGGAACAATTTCAGCATTCAAAAATGCCATTAATGGGACCGCCATTCCTCCTGCGGCGCCTGCACCTTTGATATTTGAATAATTTTTACCTGTTAATTCCTGGATGACTTCTGACCAATTCTTCAATCCTTTTTCCAGTTGCTCCACCATTTCTTCCGTAGCCCCTTTCTGCGGAGCAAAAACTGTGGCAGCTCCGTTTTTACCCAACAGTGGATTATCAACATCACAAATTATTTTTATGGACAGATTTGTTGGAATTTCAGGAATAACAATTTTTTGAATAAATGCCAGATTTTTTCCGTTACCTTCGAGTTTATTTCCCTCTTTATCGAAAAACTTAAAACCTAAGGCCTCCATCATTCCTGCTCCACCGTCGACTGTTGCGCTGCCGCCAATCGCTATAAAAATTTGTTTACATCCTTTTAAAATGGCATTTGCTATTAATTCTCCGGTTCCAAAAGTTGAAGCTTTTAAAGGATTTAATTTACTGCTGTGAACCAACTTCATACCTGAAGCTTCAGCCATTTCTATAATAGCTGTTTCTCCGGAAATAAAATATTTCGAAGGAACCTTTTCTCTCAGAGGCCCTTCAACCTCAAGATCAATTTGCCTGGCATCCAAATTTTGCTTTAAAACTTCGCCTGTGAAATCACCTCCGTCAGCAACAGGTATTTTTCTAATTTCAAAACTGTCAGAGCAATCAAGAAATGCTTTTTCAATTACATCAGCAAAATCAAATGCATTCAAACTACCTTTCATTGAATTTGGTGCGACAAGTATTTTCATTCGTGTAAACTACAATTAATATTTGGCAATCTCACAAGATTATATTTCCTGACAAGTTGTGTTTAAAATTTTCAAAAACATTATTATATAATTTTCTAGACTTACATTTCCCCCCGACTTACAGAAATTACTCCTTTAACTTTTTTCAACTTATGAATTAAAAATTCAAGATGATCAAGATTATAAACCAATACTTTTAAGATGCCTTCAAATTTTCCTCTTTCTGATTCAATATTTATTGAACGCATTTGAGTTCCAATGTCCTTAGCAATTATATGAGAAACCTCTGAGACAATTCCCAATTCATCGGTACCTGAAACATACAAAGTGGCTAAGAAAGAACCTCTGTTGGCATTTGCCTCATCCTTCCACATGGTTTTTATAATACGATAAGGATATCGCTCTTTCATTTGCGACGCATTGGGACAATTTTTCCTGTGTATTTTAATACCTTCTTTAATACTGACAAAACCAAATATCGGATCACCAAAGACAGGATTACAGCAAGGAGCCAATTTATAATTCAGGTTTTTTAAATTATTATCGATAACTAAAAAATCGTCGCCACCTTCAAAAGTTAAATCTTTTATTTCTTTTTTGGGCAGCAACTCTTCTAATGTTCTCTTTGCATTCTCTTCTTCTTCAGCTTTTTCGGCAAAAAGTGATTTTATATCCAGAGGATCAATTTTTTCTGCTGCAATATCAAAATACAAATCGGCAGCGAGCTTAAAACCATATTTTTTAAGCATTTTCCGAATTGCATCATCGCTTAATTCAATCTTCCAGTTTTTAAATTTACGCGACAAAATTTCCTTGCCTAATGCTGCCTGCCGGTTACGTTCTTCGTTCAGACTTGCTTTTACCCTGTTTTTAGCTTTTGTAGTAACTAAAAAATCAAGCCAGTCCATTTTTGGATTTTGATTATTTGAAGTATCAATTGATATCTGATCCCCATTCTTCAATTTATACTTCAACGTTACTTTTTTACCATTCACTTTTCCGCCAACACAGTGATCTCCCAACTCGGAATGTATCTCGTAGGCAAAATCAAGCATAGTTGCACCTTTAGGTAATTTTCTCAAATCGCCTTTAGGTGTAAAAACAAATATTTCATCGCTGTAAATATCAATTCTGAACTGATCAATAAAATCTACAACGTTAAGTTCCGGGTTTTCAAGAATATCACGAATTCCAGCCAGCCAGCCATCAAAATTCGCACTGTCTTTTCCACCTTTATATCGCCAGTGTGCCGCCAGACCTTTTTCTGCAATTTCATCCATTCTTTTTGTACGAATCTGAATCTCGACCCATTTACCCTGTGGCCCCATCACAGTTGTGTGCAACGACTCATAACCATTTGATTTGGGTATCGTTATCCAGTCACGTAATCTTTCGGTATTAGCCTGATATTCTTCTGTAACAAAGGAATAAGCTGTCCAGCAATCGGATTTTTCATCTTCAGGCTTTGAATCTAAAATAATTCGAATAGCAAATAAATCCATCACCTCATCAAAAGAAACATTTTTCTTTTGCATTTTATTCCAAATGGAAAATATTGATTTTGTACGGGCCTTCATTGAGAACTTTAAACCTCTTCGTTGCAGTTTCTTTTCAACAGGTTTTACAAACTCCGCTACAAAATTCGCCCGCTCATTTTCCGTCTCTTTCAAGCGGGTAACAACATAATTGTATGCTTCAGGTTTTTGATATTTCAAACATAAATCCTGTAACTCGGAATTAATGACATATAAACCTAACCTGTGAGCCAGAGGCGCATACAAATGAGAAGTTTCGGTAACCAAACGATCCCGGCTTTCAATATCATAAAAATCCAGGTTTCTCATTACCTGAAGGCGGTCGGCAATTTTAATTATTATGACTCGTACATCGCCGGCAAGAGCTAAAAGTAACTTTCTGTAATTTTCAGAGTGTAAATCGACCGTATCTGTACCAAGGGCATTTATTTTTGACATACCGTTCAAAATGGCATAAACAGACTCACCAAAATTCTCCTCTATTTCTTCTTTGGTGGCTTTTTTATCCAGTCCGGCATACATAACATTATGTAACAACCCTGTTATCACAGAATCAATACCCATACCAATTTCCGTTGCAACAATGGTAGCTACATCGAGCGAATGGTTTAGAATTACCTCACCTGTACTAAATCTTTGCTCACCAATTATGGATTTAGCAAAATGAAAAGCTTTTTCAATTTTTAGTAAAGCTTCGTCATCCCATCCAATTTTGAAAAAGTCTTTCAAATAAATGTATCGCGTATATATATGTTCTTCAACTTCCATGATTAATAAAAAAGGCTGCCATTCAGCAGCCTTCACAATATATAATATTTAAATGATATTATTCTGCTGCTTGTGTTTCGTCAACAAATGTACGTTGGCGCAATTCACGGTCAAGCATAAAAATTCCATTGCCCTGACCATTAATTAACTTAAGTGTATCTAAAATATCCTGCACATTTGCTTCTTCCTCAACCTGCTCATCAACAAACCATTGCAAAAAACTCTGCGTGGCATGATCACGTTCTTCAGTAGCGATGTCAACTAAGTCATTAATTAAACCTGTTACTTTCTGTTCGTGTACCAGTGTTTTTTCAACAACATCTATTATTCCGTCAAATTCTGTATCAACCTGTTCGATAGCTTTAATTACTGCCTTTCCACTTCGTTCAGTTACATACTTAAATAATTTATTAGCATGAGTTAACTCTTCCTGATACTGAACATACATCCAGTTGGCAAAGCCAGATAATCCTTTATCCTCAAACCAGGCAGACATTGACAAATATAATAAAGCTGAATATTGTTCTGCGTTAATCTGTTCATTCAACGCATTTAGCATTTTTTCCTTTAACATGACTTTTTGTTTTTCAGTTTGGCTAAAATTAGGAAAATAGGACGAGATAGAAAAGTATCCAAATTATATTTATCCAATTTTTTACATAAATCTAATAAGCACTTTGAACAATTGATTCTAATATTTCTTTTATACTTTTGAATTAAAATGGAGAATAGAATAAAATATATATTGATTCTGGTTATTATTCTCTCGGTATTGAGCGGTATTGCCTTAAAAGGGATTAATATCATTCAAGGAAAAATTATATATTTTCAAAAAGACCGTGAGATCTTTAATGAAATCATTAAACTTTATTCAAACCAAAAAGAAGTCTTGGCGGCAGATTTAATAATTAAAGTTGGTGAGTTCTTTTTAGAAGCTCCATACGTTGATCATACACTTGAAATTGAGCCGGAACAGCTTGTTATAAATCTTCGTGAATTCGACTGCACAACATTTGCTGAAAATTGCCTTGCTATTTCAAAAACAATAAAAAGTAAAAATCCGGGATTTGAACAGTTCTCTAAAACACTTCAGGAAATAAGATACAGAAATGGCAAAATTGAAAACTATCCTTCAAGAATCCATTATTTTAGTGACTGGATTTATACCAATGAGCAAAAAGGATATATAAAAGATATATCAAGGGAAATTGGCATGAAATACGACTTGAATGTAAATTTTATGAGTACTCACCCGGATAGCTACAAGCAGCTACAAAATAACAGTAATTTTGCAGAAGAACTGGCTAAAAAGGAAAAAGAAATTTCTTCAAGAACTATGTATTTCATTCCTAAGGAAAAAGTATTAGATGTGGAAGATAAATTACAGGAAGGAGATATTGCAGGTATTACCACTAATATTGAAGGTCTGGATATATCTCATGTTGTTATTCTGGTAAGAAAAGGCAACAGAATTCATATCCTCCATGCTTCATCTGACGCGGGAAAAGTTGTCATTTCTGAAAATACGCTTGAGGATTATCTTTTAAACAGTAAAACTGCTACTGGTATTATGGTAGCGCGGCCGCTTTAATAATACACTAAAAAGCTAAACTGATTCGCTATTTTCGATTCTGATTCCGGAAATCTAAACTGATGATAAATACATAAAATTCGGATATCAGATAATATTTTCCCACCATTTAGAAAATTCCTGACTTTCATCTTTTAAATTCACTTTTTCTCCAATCATTGGTGTAATTATCGACACAGAATTATCCCTGTTTAATTCCGTTATCTTTTTCAAAGGTTCATCCCATGAATGGTTGGCAAGAGCAAATTTAGAGTTATGAACAGGTAAGAGACGCTTGGCCTTTAAATCTTTCGCGGCCTGCAAAACCTGCTCCGGCATCATATGAATATATTTCCAACTTGTATTGTACTGTCCGTTTTCAAGAATTGCCAAATCAAAAGTTCCAAACTTCTTCCCTATATCTTCAAAATGCGAATCATAGCCACCATCTCCACCAATAAATATCTGATATGTTGGAGTTTGCAAAACAAAAGACGCCCAAAGACTCTGCTTTGATTTAAATCCACGCCCCGAAAAATGGCGTGCCGGTGTAATCGTAACTTTAAATCCATTATTCAACTCTTCAGATTGATACCAGTCCTTTTCAATTATTTGTTTTTCATCAAATCCCCAACGCTTAAAATGTTCTCCTGTTCCAAGCCCGGTTATTATTTTGTTTATTTTTGAATCTAATCCTTTTATTGTTTTGTAGTCCAGGTGATCCCAATGGTCGTGAGTAATTATAAGGTAGTCTATTTCAGGCATGTCTTCAACCGAATAAACATTAGTTCCCTTAAATGCCCTTATCATAAAAATAAAGGGTGATGCATTCACACTAAAAACCGGATCTACCAATATCCTTTTACCATCAATCTGCAAGAAGTATGAAGAGTGCCCAAACCAAATAAGTACATTCTCTTCGGGGGACAGATCAAATAAATTAGTTTTTTGTGAAGGTATTTTGTTTGTCGGCCTTTTGTTTTCCGATGAAAAAAAGTCATGTAACATTTTTGAAAAAGTAGCCTCCTTTGCCAGTTGAGGAGTCGGATTTAAATTTTGAAAACTACCATTTCTGTAGTTTGGTGACTCTTCAATTTTTGCTAAACTTTTCCCTTGAGGAATTCTACCAAATCCTGGTCTTTTAAGAAACAAATAAATCGATATACCTATTAAAAGGAGTATAAAAATTACCGGAATTATGCTCATCTATTCTGTTTAAAATCTTTAATTAAAAAATAACATTTTGTTAAATCCTTTGTTCTGGAAATCAAACAAATCATTCATTATCTGCATTCTTTGTCTTAAAATACCTTCTCAATAAAACCTTCTTTAAATCTCTCACAATTATCTGATGAGCAATTATTTCGATATGATTGTAATGTGGTAATTCTCTTTCTGCACCCGCTATTTCACTATCAGTAATATCAACCTGATATAAAACTGAAAGCAATAAATCATAATTTCTTTCAATAAGTTTGGAAACCTGTATAATTAATTGCTGATGTAACTCATCATAAGCATGATTAGTATCACCCGAAAACGTGATCTCAACTCCAAACATGCCAAAATCCTTCATTATTTGTTCAGCAGTTTCTCTAACTATTTCAGCTCTGTCTAAAAATTCAGAAACATTATTATGATGTATATTAGGTAGAGTCATTATAAAAAAGTTAATTTGTTTTTGTTGTATTTATCCTTGCCAAAGGATGGTAACTCCCTGTCAGACCAATTGAATCCTGATTTCGAATATTGTCAACCAATTTTATTGCATTTTCCGCTTCTGAGATACGAAACCCATTTCCTGAAATTATATTTTCATAACTTTTTGTGTGCAGTTCGTCAAATCCACTACTAAATTCAAATTCATTACCGTCAATAGTAATCGAACGAAAAGTGCGCATTCCTTTTTGTTTTATTTTATCAGGAATAGTATCATAACTGATACTAAGAAACCAGCGTACATTAGCCTTCTCAAGTTGCAGGAGTCCGGCTGCCCGGTCGTGTTCATGAATGTGTACTATATTATTTTTAACGTTGCCAAAAATCCAGGTTAACATATCAAAAAAATGGACACCGATATTGGTAGCTATTCCCCCTGATTTTGTTACATCCGCTTTCCAACTGGAATAATACCATTTCCCACGTGAAGTAATATAACTCAAGTCAACCTCGTAAATTTTACCAGGGTCCTCATTATCAATTTATTTTTTAGGCTAATCACGCTGGGATGAAGACGCAATTGCAAAATATTATAAATGTGTCTATCTGTTTCCTGTTCTATTTTTTTAAGCTCTTCTACATTCTTTGGATACAATACAATTGGTTTTTCACAAATTACATCAGCCCCTATACTAAGTCCAAACCGTATATGCGAATCATGTAGATGGTTAGGTGAACAAATACTTACATAATCTATTTTTGTTCCCTCACTCCTAATTCCATCCACAAAATGACAAAACCTTTCAAAATCAGTGAAAAAATCCACTTCAGGAAAATAGCTGTCCATAATACCGACACCGTCATACGGATCAAATGCAGCAACGAGATTATTTCCCGTATCCTTTATCGCTTTCAAGTGACGAGGCGCGATATAACCTGCAGCACCGATGAGTATAAAATTCTTCATTAAAATTATTTCTTTTCCATCTGATTATGAGGCCTTTAAACTTTAACCACTTGATTGTTTCTAAGATTATATAATTCTTTGCTTTCAGGACATTGGGCAATCCCTTCCTCATTAAATAAAAGCTTATGCCCATATTCACTCATCCAACCTATCTGACGAGCAGGATTACCAACTAAAAGAGAATAATCCGGAACACTTTTGGTAACAACAGCACCTGCACCAATAAAAGCGTATTTGCCAATGTTTATACCACAAATAATTGTAGCATTTGCTCCAATGGTAGCACCTTTGCCAACATGCGTTTTAGAATAATTACCCCTCCGTATCACTGCAGAACGCGGATTTATTACATTCGTAAAAACCATAGATGGGCCCAAAAATACATCATCATCGCAGATTACTCCTGTATAAACTGAAACATTATTCTGGACTTTAACATTATTTCCCAGGATCACTTCGGGAAAAATAACTACATTTTGGCCTATGTTACAATTTTCACCGATTTGACAACCTGGCATAATATGCGTAAAATGCCAAATCTTTGTTCCTTCTCCAATAATGCACCCTGAATCTATTACAGCCGTTTCATGTGCGAAGTATTTTGTATTTTGCATCGGTCAAACAATTAATCGAATTATACTTTCATCTTTTCTTACTATGATAGATCAGAGCAGATAAAAACAATTGAAAGTATTACTTATTTTTTACTTTCAACAAGATAAATATTCCGGTTTGTGAATCATATCCAATCTTTAGATGATAATTTAATGTTAAAACTGGAAAATAATTTCTTTGGTATATTTTTAACAAAAGTATCATTCAATTTTAAATATAGTAAACGGTTCAATTAGTTTTTACACATAAAAACATCTTACGGAGAAATTAAATTCACATAGCTAAGATTGCACAAAAGCTAAGTAAAGCAAAACACACATTGAAATAAATAACGTGTTTTTAATTCCAATTATTTTACAGAATAGAAACCTGAAAATTGAATTTTTCGGTCGAATTTGCTTTTATAATGTTGAATAAAACAGATTACTATCACGAACGTTTCAAATGTTTAACAAACCTCAAAAATTAAAATAAAGATTTATTTTTATGTAAATTATTCAAATTAAATCAATCAATATGAAAAGCACCATTATTATTCTATTTACTCTGCTAATTTCTTCTTTTCAGGTAAAAAACAGTTCAGCTCAAAGTGAATTTTCAAGTCCAACTATCGGCATCGGGATGGTTGTTGAAGATCTTGAAAAGTCGGTTGAGTTTTACACAAATATTGTTGGAATGACAAAAACCAGCGAGTTTTCTGTTCCGGTTGAAAAAAGCAGGGAACTGGGTTTAACGAAAAGTTATCAACTGGATGTAACTGTTTTAAAACTGGAAAACAGTGATCGTTCGAACGAGTGGAAATTAATGAGTTTTGGAACAAAAGCAAAGCACCCAAAACAAAAATATATTAGCGATGACACCGGGATACAGTACGCTACCATTTTAGTAAACCATTTGATACCAGTAATGAAAAGAGTTCAGGAAAATAATATCAAAATATTAAGCGGAACGCCTTCTATACTTGATGAAGAAAGAAAATTTATCTTAATACAAGATCCAGATGGAACTTTTATTGAAATAATCGGTCCTGAATAAAAATTCCCAAAAATGAAGTAAATTTTTATTTATTAATTTACTTCCTTTTCTGAATTTAGAACGTATTTTTTATTATTTTCGAACTTTATTAATTTCTGTTCGAAAAAGACTATTTAAATTATGGGAAGAAGAAATAGGAAAGAATCAGGTTACCGAACTCTTTCACTTGGTGAAGAAATTTTTAATAGTATTACTCACGGAATTGGAATTTTATTGAGTATTGCCGCGTTGGTTTTACTTGTCGTTTTTGCAGCAATTAAAGGAAATGCCTGGCATATAGTTAGTTTCTCAATTTTTGGAAGCAGCCTTGTATTATTATATCTTTCATCTACATTATATCACAGTTTTACAAGGGAAAAAATAAAAAATATTTTTGCCCGCTTCGACCACGCTGCGATTTTTCTCTTAATTGCCGGAACCTATACGCCATTTGTACTGACAACTATTCGTGGCCCGCTCGGATGGACACTTTTTGGAATTATCTGGGGACTTGCTATAACCGGTGTAGTGATACGGTCAATATATCTTACCCGTTTCAGAAAACTTATGGTCGGCATTTATTTGGCAATGGGCTGGTTATTTTTAATGGCTATTGTTCCAATGGTTCGTAATCTTCCTGCCTCAAGTATTGCTTTCCTATTTATTGGCGGTGGATGTTATTCCCTGGGAGTAATATTTTATTCGTGGCGTAAATTAAAATATGGACATGGAATTTGGCACCTATTTGTTCTGGCAGGAAGCATAATGCATTTTTTCTCCGTACTTTATAGCTTAAATTAATCCTAAAATAAAAAATATATAGTTTCCGTTAAATCTTCACTTAATAGAAAAGCTTTCATCTGGCTTCTAAATAAAAAGAAACTAAATCTCCAATAGTATTTTTGTTTTTAATTCAATAATTTAAATTTGTAATAAATAAAAATAAGATATTTACTAATTCTCAAATTTACTCGAAACCAAATAACAATTGAATTATGAAAACATATGCAAAAGTTACTTTACTTTTTATCCTATCTTTCTTCTTGCTACATCCAGTTCAGGGTCAAAATCTTCTAAACCGCCTTAAACAAAAGGCCCAGGAGAAAGTTGAACAAAAAATTGAAGAACGGGCAGAAGAAAAAATGGATGAAAAAATAGATGAAAGCCTTGATAAAATTGAAGACTCATTAGAAAAAGATAATGAAGAAATTTCTGATGAATCGGATAGCGACAATCAAAACAGAGCAGAAAACAGGATGCAAGGTTTAATGCAAAGTATGGGTATGTCGGGTGAGCCAGTACCAATTGAAGATAATTATAGTTTCGACTACAAAATTCAAATGCATATTGAATCGTATGATAAAAATGGTAAGCAGGAAAGTACCGGTGAATTTATAACCCACCTGAACCCTAAAAACAACTCAATGGCATACGAATTCGTCTCCGGAGACATGGCGCAAGAAGGTCAGGGACTGTTTATTATTGATGCCGAAAATGATGCCATGATAATTTTGAATGATGAAGACGATGAAAAAACAGGGATGGTTTATGGTATGGGGTCATTTATGCAATCAATTGGAGAATCCTATTCCGATGAAGAATTGGAAGATACTCCTGAAATGTATTTGGCTAATCCAAACGTGAAAAAAACTGGAAAAACAAAAAATATTGCGGGTTATAAATGCGAAGAATATGTATACACCGATGAAGAGAATAAAACAAAGTCAAATATCTGGATTACCAAAGATTTAAAAATGAACACTCAGGACTTTTTTAGCACCATTTTTAAAACCAGCTTATACTCACATGGGATGGGCTGGGGATATATGATGGAAGCGACTACTGAAAATCTTGAGAATGGTGAAAAAACCATAATGCAGATTACTGATGTAGATGATAATTCAAATATTTCTTTCTCAATGGATAATTATCAGATCACGAACCTTGGATCCTTCACCATGCCAGCAACCGACTAAGAATAAAAAAAATTTTATAGACTAAGGCAGTTAAACACTGCCTTTTTATTTATAAAATTGTCGGAATTACTATTCAATTTCACTCCTGATTACCACCACCCAATCTTTATCTGTATCGTTGGGAGGATTTCCCAACTCAGTGATACCATTCCCTGATATATTCTCAATACTTCCTTTTTCAAACTCCCCTCCTTCACGAGGATTAAACCACAGAACCGAATAATTCTGAGAATCGTCTTTTCTAATTTTCGGATTTTTTGTCCCTGCAGGTAAATAAACGACATACAATTCACCGCTTTTAGCATAACAATAAGCACCTTCAATATTTACTAAGTTATTGTTTGCAATCATATTTTCCAGCGGAAATTGTTTCATAAATTCTGTGGCAATAGTTGACTGTTTCCACCAATTATCGCGACTTCTAAAATCTTCGCAGTTCAAGTCGGTATGCGGATATCGATAGCCAAAATACCACTCTACCCCACTGCCACCCGCCAGTAAAGCTCCCCATAAACAATTTTGCCTGATTGTATCATGTTCAAAATCAAAAGAGTCAGGTAATACACCTTTCCAATGTGGCCCTATTTCATCGAGATTAACCAACCAGCATTTACCCGATTTTTCTGACTCTTCAACCCATTTCTGAATTCGTTCGTGAACACGAAGCGGATTTCCAATTTGCATTGAAGGTCCGTCCAGATTTTCAAACCCAAGCATTGGTGTCAAATATTCGTCCTGTTTTTCATTAATGGCATGTGTGTGTACCACAACAATTGAAGAATACGGGTTTGTATTTTTTAAAAAATTTGCCATATCCTTCTTTTGCGCATCGGTTTGCCCGATAGGTGAAAAATCAATTGGGCCGTTCTCTTCTCCTATATTCCAGGTTACCCCTAAATGGTGTCCAAACCGCGCAATTAATTCCCTTAGATACAGTTTACGCTGTACATCGGTATATCCATTATCCAAAAGACATTCATTTTCTGTTTCCTGAAGTACAAAATGCATCATCATTCCTAGACTGTCCATATGATCAAATACAATTTCCCACTGATCAAGCTTACTGCAATCAAAGCGGTAACGTTCATTATAATCGTTATAAGGCCATACATCTTTCCCATCACCTAAAATATTCATTGTAAGCATATAAACAGAATTTACTCCCCTGGAATGCAAATAGTTTAACGCCCCGATAATTCCTTTTCCTTTACTGCCCTGCCAAAGCGGATCTCCATCTTTCCAATCTTTTTCATGGGCTTCGTATTTATGTAGATCTTTTTGAGGATCGGCTTCACCCTCACGAACTTCTGTATTTAAACTGAAACGATAAGTTTGATCAAAATCCGTATAAGCTAAAAAATTTTCAGGACTGTCGGCCCCGTTTTTAATCCAAATTTCGTCTGTTCCCTGAAATTTGAAATATCCGTTTCCGCCATTTACAATTCTACCATTTCCTCGAAAATCACTTCCGGTTTTATCCGATTCAGCCACTGTAAATGTGCCCTGTAAACCGTCAATGGGAATAATTGGCTGAGCTAGCGAAGCATCATCTATAATTGCACTGTTTTTGGCTTTTCTGAATAATACCTTATAGCTCCACTCACCTATATTGTCGGGTCTGAAATGTACTTTCCAGATATTACCGAAATCTGCAGAGGTTTCAGCAGCATTTCCATCAGCCGCATAAAACCCGGGAACAATATAATTATCAGAACCGTTTGAAAATGCCACTTCCAGCTTATAATCCAAAAAGGGATTTTCCTTATCCCACTCTGATATTTCCGGTCCTGGTATAGTTAGTGTAATTTTATGCCACTGTTTAAATTCTCCACTAATTTTAATTTCATGGTCCGGTTTTTTATTACATGAGATCAGTGCAAAAAAAGCAAACAGATAAATCAGATACTTCATAAGTTTAAATATTACAATGGTTTCTTAATTACTTGGCTTTTGTAAATATACTATTTGCATGGTAAAATGAAAACTAATTTAATTGTGTCTCCCTTTAAAATTCTATAATGAAATTCCGTTCTATTTTATCGAAAAAATTGGTAAATTAAATTACTATTTCTGTTGAAATACATTTCTACAATTGTATTTTTGAGAAAAAATCAAACCATGGTTAAAAAGTTTTCACTCGACAAAAAATACATTAAAATTCTTTTACTGGAAGGGCTTCATAATTCATCTGTTGAGAGTTTAAAAGCATCAGGTTATTCCAACATTGAGTATTCAAAAACAGCACTTGATGAAGAAGAACTTGCTCAAAAAATCAAAGATGTTCATATGATTGGAATTCGTTCGAGAACGCAGCTTTCAGAAAAAATTCTAAAAAAAGCCAAAAAACTTTTTGCTGTTGGTTGTTTTAGCATTGGAACAAACCAGGTGGACCTGCATTTTGCCAAACAAATGGGTATCCCGGTGTTTAACGCTCCTTTTTCAAATACACGTTCGGTAGCAGAACTTGTCATTGCCGAAACTATTTTACTGATGCGCGGCATACCTGCAAAAAATGCAGCAGCACATCGTGGAGAATGGTTAAAAACAGCAAAAAACTCCTATGAAGTCCGCGATAAAAATCTGGGGATTGTGGGCTACGGACATATTGGTTCACAAGTTTCCATTCTGGCCGAATCATTAGGAATGAATGTATACTATTACGACATTGAAAAAAAACTTAGCCTCGGAAAAGCGGTTGCCTGCTCAAGTTTAAATGAACTTCTGAAAATTTCGGATGTCGTTACTCTTCATGTTCCTGATACTGTAAATACCCGAAAAATGATTTCTGAAAATGAGCTTTCAAAAATGAAAAAAGGTTCTTTGCTTATCAATGCTTCACGAGGTACGGTTGTAGATTATCCGGCCCTGGCCAATGCACTTAAAACAGGCCAAATTTCGGGTGCAGCTGCCGATGTTTTTCCAAAAGAGCCAGCTTCTAACGAAGAAAAATTTATCTCTGAATTGCAGGAATTCGATAACGTAATTCTTACGCCACACATTGGGGGTAGCACTTCTGAAGCCCAGGAAAATATCGGAATGGAAGTTACCGAAAAACTGATAAGATACAGCGACAACGGCTCAACTATTGGTGCGGTTAATTTTCCCCAGCTTTCTTTGCTTCCCAACCGCGAAAAACAACGGTTCCTTCACATTCACAAAAATGTGCCTGGAATTTTAAAAGAAATAAATGACGTCTTTACATTAAAAGGAATAAACATTGCATCCCAATACTTACAAACTGATCCCGAAATCGGTTATGTAATTATTGATACAGAAAGTGAAATAAGCGACACTATAATAAAAGAACTCAAAAGAATCCCCAACACTATAAAAGCCAGGATGTTATATTAATCCTATTTTTCAAACTCTAATTTTTCGCTTTCTTTCATTTTGAACAAAACCCCCTGATTGTCGCTTCTATTTAAAAGCGCATTAAAACGATTTAACATGATAAAGAAAGTACTTCTAACCATAAATTTTTTGATTCTGTTTTTGTACATTTTTTCTCAGGCTCCGGGGCACGTTCCTTATGGAAAGCCGGAACCGGTTGATTTTGACTTGTTTAATATTATCTTGTTAATAGTTTTACCTGTTTTATTAATTATCATTTATATTTTCCAGCGTAAGAAAAATAGAAGAAATAAAAAGTAAATAATAAATGCGGGCTTTAAAAACAGTTGATGAATACATCTTGGAATTCCCTGAAGATGTTCAAAAAATCCTTATTCAGTTACGGAAAACAATACTTAAAAATGCACCGGATGCAAAGGAAAGTATAAGCTACGGAATGCCAGCTTACAAAACATCTGGCAAACCGCTTGTTTATTTTGCCGGTTATAAAAATCATGTAGGCTTTTACGCTCTGCCAACCGGACATGCGAAATTTACTAATGAGCTTTCTCAGTACAAACAAGGAAAAGGCTCGGTCCAATTCCCTTTAAATAAGCCAATACCATTTGAACTAATAGCCAGAATCGTTGGATTCAGAGTTGAGGAGAACAAAACCAAATAAAGGTTGGTCATATTTTTATGAATTCAGAAGAAAAGCCACTGGTTAATAAAAAATATATACTGCAAAAATATCCAGGAAAAGGAGGTTGGACATACGCCGAGATTCCGGAAATACTCCAAAACAAAAACAATCCGTTTGGTTGGGTAAAAGTAAAAGGTTCAATTGATGGATTTGAACTTAAAAACTACAAACTAATGCCCATGGGAAACGGAAAACTTTTTTTACCGGTAAAAGCAGAAATCAGGAAAAAAATAAACAAGGAAGCAGGCGACTTTGTAAATATTATTTTATTTGCTGATGATTCTCTTTATGAAATACCAAATGAAATTCTGGAATGCTTTCAGAACGAACACAATGAAATCAGTGAAGTTTTTTTCAACTTTTCAGAAGGAGAACAAAAGTCTTACATCAACTGGATTTACGAAGCAAAGACTCAAAAAACCAAAACACAGCGAATTGTAACAATGATAGAACGACTTCAACAAAACCTAAAATTTTACGATTAAATTCAAATTCGAAACTTTACACGTGAAGATTTCCATCCATTTCAGTTTTATGATACCGGTTTCTATATTCCACAGGTGTTAACCCGGTAATTTTTTTGAAAGTGGTTCGAAATGCTTTCGTATCAGTGTATCCAACTTCAAACATTACTTCATTAATGTTTTTTCTGCTGTTTTCAATGTTACGTTTGGCTGCTTCAATTTTAACGCGTTGAATATATTCCAGCACCGAATTATTGGTTGCCTGTTTAAAACGACGCTCAAAACTGCGGCGACCAACAGCTACTTTTTCCGCTAATTCTTCCACAGTTATCTTCTCCTCGATGTTCCTTTCAATAAATTCCTGTGCCTTTTTAATTTTTTCATCATTGTGCTGTTTTTGCCCTTTAAACATGGCAAAAAACGATTGGCTGCTCCTTCCAATATCAATGGCAAAATATTTTGAAACCAAAATCGCCGTTTCACGATTGGTATATTTTTCAACCAAATACAACAACAGATTCCAATATGAATTTGCGCCGCCGCTGGAATAAATTCCATTTTCTTCCGTAATTATACTTCCGTGCTGAACATCCACTTCCGGAAACATCTCCTGAAAATCATCAATGAATCCCCAGTGCGTTGAACACTTTTTTCCATTCAGCAAACCGGTTGAAGCAAGTAAAAAAGCTCCGACACATAACGAAGCAACTTCAGCACCTGATTCATATTGTTTAACAATCCATGGAATGAGTCTTTTATTTGAATCTAAAGCAGTTGGTAAATCGCCAAACATGGCCGGGATTATTATTAAATCCGTCTTTTCAACTTCGGTAATTAATTTATTAGCATGAACGGTATAAAGGCCGTTATTTAATTTTACGTCTCTCTCCGCTCCCACCAACTCAACTTTAAACATCGTTGGTTTTCCATTTACATTCAAAAAACGGTTCACGGTTTCAAAACAATATTGCGGGTCGGCAATTGACTGAATAACTGAATTTTCAGCAGTAAGAATAGAAATTTTTTTCATCAGAATAAATTAAAGACAATTTTGTCGTAAATTACCTTGGATTTGTCGTTTTTACACTTTAAAATTCTCTTCTTTCAACTGTAATTTTACAACTAAGATAAAAACGATAAAGACAATTAAAAGTTTAAAAATGAAAGCAGAAGAAAAAATATTAATTACTGTTGAGACAAATACTAATGCCCCCATTGAAAAAGTATGGAATTACTGGACGCAACCGGAACACATAACGCAATGGAATTTTGCATCTGACGACTGGTGTTGTCCCTGGGCAAAAAATGATGCCCGTGAGGGAGGTAAATTTGTTTGGCGAATGGAAGCCAAAGACGGAAGTTTTGGATTTGATTTTAGTGGAACGTTCATCAAAGTAATTCCGAATGAATTAATTGAAGAAACGCTTGATGATGGCCGTACCGTAAAAATATCATTTAAAGAAAACGGTAATCAAACCCAGGTAATTGAAATCTTTGAAGCCGAAACTGAAAACCCAATTGAATTACAAAAAAGTGGCTGGCAGGCTATTCTGAATAACTTCAAAAAACACGTGGAAACCGCAAAATAAATGGAAAATATGCATTTCGAAATATTAATTGAAGCCAAGCCTGAAGAGGTTTACAAAATTATGCTGGCTGATAAAACTTACTGTGAATGGACTAAAATATTCAACCAAACTTCCCATTTTAACGGTTCGTGGGAAAAAGATTCAAAAATACTTTTTATCGGAACTGATGAACATGGAAAAGAAGGTGGGATGGTAAGCCGGATAAAAGAAAACATTCCAAACAGGTTTATAAGTATTGAACACATTGGGTTGTTGGAAAACGGTGTAAAAAAAACGTCAGGACCGGAAGTGGAGCCATGGAGCGGCGGACTTGAAAAATTATACTTTCACTGAACAAAATGGGAAAACGCTTCTGGAAGTTGATATGACAACCAAAACCAAACTGGATGAAAATATGCGTTCTTATTTTGCTGAGACCTGGCCAAAAGCGCTGGAACAGTTAAAGAAAATTTGCGAACAGGATTAAAGAAAATTAGGAATTTCTTTATTTCACCCATCTGTCAGCCACAAAGGCTGACATCTCCCCTCTTGAGGGGAGAAAAAGCAGAACCCCTTGGCAAAGCCAGGGGAGATTATTTGATTAAATTATTCACATAAAAATTTAAAATTATGGCATCAGTAAATGTTTATCTTAATTTTCCCGGCAACACCGAGGAAGCTTTTCTTTTTTACAAATCAGTATTTGGAGGCGATTTTTACAGAGATGGAATAATGCGTTTTAAAGATGTCCCTCCAATGGAAGGTATGCCACCAATGCCGGAAGGTGTTGAAAATATGGTAATGCATGTTGGATTACCCATTTTGGGCGGAAATATTTTAATGGGGTCAGATGCTCCCAGCCAAATGGGATTTAGTGTAACCATGGGAAATAATATTTACATCAATCTTCAACCAGATACCCGCGAAGAAACCCGAAACTTGTTTAAAGCACTTTCTGAAGGTGGTGCTGTGGAACAGGAACTTCAGGACATGTTTTGGGGCGATTATTATGGAGCGCTTACGGATAAATTCGGAGTAAAATGGATGTTCAATTGTGCTGAAAAGGAATAATGAACAACAAAGGCGGTACTTTACGGATTTGTGAAAAGGGTCATCGTTACTATAAAAGCAGCGATTGCCCAACCTGTCCGCAATGCGAAAGCGAACGCAAACCGGAAACGGGATTCCTTTCGCTGCTTTCCGCTCCTGCCCGCCGTGCGCTGGAGAACAATAACATATTGAAATTAAAAGACTTAACACATTTCACTGAAAATGAAATACTGGAATTGCATGGCATTGGGAAAAACGCTGTTTTACAATTAAAGGAAGCAATGCAGCAAGAAAATCTTCAATTTAAAACCAACAGAAAATGAATACAAAAGAACATAATTTACCTAACGGGATTTTAAAAGTTTCACCTGATTGCGAAATCTTAACAATTCGCATCGTTAACTTTTCACAGGAACAGGTTTTTGAAGCGTGGAGTAATCCCAACCACCTGAAAAATTGGTGGGGACCAAATGGATTTAAAAATACATTTCACGAATTTGATTTTCGCCCGGAGGGTAAATGGAGTTTTATTATGCATGGCCCCGATGGAACCGATTATCCAAACGAATCGGTTTTTGTAAAAATTGAAAAACCTTCAATGATTGTGTTTAATCATATTGTAATGCCCTATTTTCAAATTGTTGCCATTTTCGAAAAACTTTCACCAACAAAAACAAATGTAATTTTCAGAATGCTTTTTAATTCGCCGGAAGAATGTAATGCTGTAAAAGTTTACGCTGAAGGGAAAAATGAGGAAAATATGGACAGGCTGGAAAAAGAACTAAAGAATGTTGCATTAAATAACCAATTTTAATAGTCATGAAAAATCAAATATATCCGTGTCTCTGGTTCGACGGACAGGCAAAAGAAGCTGCAGATTTCTACTGCGAAGTTTTTAAGGATACTAAAATTACGGCTGAAAATCCAATGGTTGTAACGTTTGAATCTGCCGGTCAGCAATTTATGTGTTTAAATGGCGGACCACATTTTACGATCAATCCATCCATTTCATTTTATGTGCTTTACGAATCTGAAAGTGAAATTGATGCTGCATGGGAAAAATTGAGCGAAGGCGGCCAGGTTTTAATGCCTTACAACAAATATGAATGGAGCGAGAAATACGGTTGGCTTCAGGATAAATTTGGCGTTAACTGGCAACTGGCATTGGGGAAAATGGAAGAAGTAGGTCAAGAATTTACACCTGTTTTAATGTTCACAAAAGAAAAAGCTGGGAACGCTGAAAAAGCAATAAAACATTATACTTCAATTTTTGATCATTCTTCGGTGGGTGGAATTTTGAGATATTCCAAAGAAGATCCCGATACAGAAGGAACCATTAAACATGCACAGTTCAAACTTAATAACCAGCTATTTATGTGCATGGACAGTTCGCTTTCGCATAATTTCAGTTTTAACGAGGCAGTTTCGTTGGTCGTGGAATGTGACACTCAGGAGCAGATTGATTATTTATGGGAAAAACTATCGGCTGTTCCTGAGGCTGAACAATGTGGCTGGCTGAAAGATAAGTTTGGAGTTTCATGGCAAATTGTTCCTTCAGTATTAAAGAAATTAATGAGTGACCCGTCTCGTTCGGAAAAGGTAGTAGAGGCTTTTATGAAAATGAAAAAGTTTGATATTGAAGCGTTGGAAAATGCCTAAATCCAATTCCAAAAGTTGAATTAGCTATATTTGCATTCAACAAAAGCTTCTGAAACATTGAATGCAAAAGCTAATTGACTATATCAACCAATATGCAAAGCTTGATACCGCAGCCATACTTGAGTTGGAGTTAAGAGCCGAAATTGAAAAATTCGCGAAAAACGAATTCATTATTGAACAAGGCGAATACTGTAACAAAATCTGGCACATTAAATCGGGAATGGTTCGAAAATTCCATTTGCGTGAAGGGAAAGAAATAACCGCATGGATTCATGTTGAAAATGAAATTATAACGTCGCTGCACAGTTATTTTCATCAAACTCCGGCAATTGAATATTTACAGGCCTGCGAAAAAACCGAACTCATTGGCATTTCCAGAGAAAATAGTAAAAAGTTAGCTCAGTTTCCACAGTTTGTAACATTTACAAACGTTTTAATGGGAGAACATTTCGTAAAAATTGATACTAATTCCAGGGAGTTTGGAATGATGTCAGCAAAAGAAAAATACGATTATCTGAAACAAATTTCGCCGGAAATGATGAAACGTGCAAAACTGGGTCATATCGCTTCTTTAATGGGAGTTACACAAGAGACACTGAGCCGGATCAGAAAACAAGCGTAATTTTTTGATCTACATCAAAAAAACTACATGTACATCTTCTGAACTTTGCCGGAAAATTAGAAATAATGGCAAAAAACCAGGTTTTCAAAACAGATACAGGAAGAAAAGAGCTCTTAATTTATTACGACCAAATATTAAGTCGATGGCCACAAAGCTGTAAAACACAGTTTATAAAAACCCGTTATGGTTTTACGTTTGTAATCGAGTGCGGAGAAATCTCGGCACCACCCCTGATTTTACTACATGGAGCAGGCTCTAACTCGGCAATGTGGAGTGCCGATTTAGTTGAATACTCAAAAAAACACAGGGTATTTGCTGTTGATATTATTGGTGAATGTGGTAAAAGTGCTGAGAACAGGCCTGATTACAAAAGTTCACATTATTCCAACTGGGTACTCGATATTTTTGAAGCTTTTCAATTGGAAAACGCAAGTATAGTAGGTTGTTCATTAGGCGGCTGGACCGCAATAAAATTTACTACTCAGCACCCGGAAAAAGTAAAAAAACTGGCGCTGATTGCAACATCCGGAATTTCTCAAATAAAACCGTCAATAATTTTTTGGATGCTGGTAGCTTCTGTTTCCGGAAAATGGGGATTTAATAAAATGAACAAAATTGTTTACAACAATATAGACCTTGATGAACAAACCATACAATTTACAAAATTAGTAAAACAACATTTTATTCCGCGAACCGATACACTTCCTTTATTTACAGACGACGAATTGCAAAAAATTAAAATACCGGTATTTTTTGTGGGTGGTAAAAACGATTGTTTTTTTGATTCCGTAAAAACGGCAAGCCGTTTAAAAAGAAACATCAAACAAGTTGAATGCAAAATACTTGAAAATACAGGACATGTAATTACAACTACGGAGAAACAGATACTCAAATTCTTTAAAAGTTACGAAAATGAAAAGGCCTGAATTCAGTGGAATTTTACAGGAATTCATAAACAAAGCAAATAACGGGAATAGTCATGATATTGATTTTATAATGAAACATTTAACATCCAAATCTTCATTGCCGATGACGCGCTATATTGACTTTGCACTGAGTTTGGTTAAAAATGAAGCCGGAATCCGGCAATTGGAATTTTATCTTTTCCACGGGAGTTTGATACAACGAAATTATTGCTCGCTATTTTTTAATCGTCGGGGTGACTGGCCTGTTGTAAAAAAAGCCTTTCAATTGGGATTGATCGATGAAATTCAGGCCTATTCAAGATGATATAAATGTTAATCTCCAAATCCTTTCAAAAATTACCTTGTAAGCATCTGATTTGCAAACACTTCACAACTTTTTAATTTTTATTCACCAAAAGAACAATTAATAAAAAAATGGTTTACATTTGGTTCAGTTTTCAAAGCAAAATGAGTTTTAATTTTTATATCGTTTAGATAACACACATGAAGATTACGATTCGAAAATCGGTGTCCAGCGACATTGATTTTCTTGAAGAATTGGAAAAAAAATGTTTCCCTCTTTTTCAGCAAAGCAACCGGCGGGCTATACGCTACAGCTTGTCAAGCCCATTTCAAAATGTAATTGTTGCAGAAATAACTCAAAACAAAATAACTAAAGCGGTTGGTTCCGCTACGCTGTTTCTGTACCCGAAAACTTTACGGCTTTTTTCAGTAGCTGTTTTTCCCGAATACCAAGGGATAGGAATTGGAAAACAAATTCTTGAATATATACTGAACTTTGCAAACACAGGAAAATTTGAACGAATTTCACTGGAAGCAAGAAAGGCAGATAAAAAATTAATTGAATTTTATAAAAATACAGGATTCACAATAACAGAAGAGCTGCCTGACTACTATTCAAAAAATGAAGACGGCGTACGAATGGTTTTTAAACTGGAAGACCACCAGGAAAAACAAAGCATTTCAAATATTATAATTGTTCGCGACCCCAAAAGCTGGAATCTTGAAATTGAAGGGGTAAAGGTTATTTCATCACGAAATTATATTACCGATCCTGAATTTCAGTCATTAAAAAATGTACGGATTTTCAACCTCAGTAATTCTTACCAGTATCAAAAAATGGGATATTATGTTTCTCTTTTGGCTTCCGCACGCGATCATCGTGTAATACCGAATGTTACGACCTTACGTGATTTCTCAAGCCTTTCCCTCATTCGTTCTATCTCGGGTTATGTCGATGATAATATTCAGAAGAGTCTGAAACAGGTTAAAGAAAATAAAGTCAGCCTCTATATCTATTTCGGGCAATCTGTAAATCCAAAATATCGTTTACTGGCGCAAAAACTGTATCATTGTTTGAAGCTCCTTTGTTACAAATCGACTTTGTAAAGACCGAAAAATGGGATGGTGCAAAAGGTTTCTCTCGTTAAGCATGAAGAAGGTAAACCCGGATCATATGGAGAAAGTACAGGAATTCGCTCTGAACTATTTTTCAAAAAAAACGATTCAACCGGCCGCGATTCAAAAATTATAAATATGATTTGGCTATTTTGGTAAATCCGCAGGAGAAAAATCCGCCCTCCTGCCCTGATGCTCTGCAAAATTTTAAAAAGGCCGCGGAAAAAAATCGGGTTTTATGTAGAATTTATCACCAAAGATGATTTTAGGGCCATGTTACCAGAATTTGATGCACTTTTTATACGTGAAACCACAAACGTAAATGACCATAACCTACCAATTCTCAAGGTCGGCTTATGCCGAAGGTCTTGTTGTTATTGACGATCCATGGTCCAATATTACGGTGCTCCAACAAAATATTTCAGAATGAAAGGTTGAAACAAAATAAAATAAAAACACCGGCTACAGTTATACTGGCAAAATCAACACTAATCATAAATCGAAACCGTTGCATTTAAATTTTCCCCTGGTTCTAAAACAACCCGACAGTGCTTTTTTCTTTGGGAGTTGAAAAGGTAAATAATGAACAAGAGCTAAACGCTTCATTAAATAAACTTTTTCAAATCTCCCGATTTGGTAGTGGTCCAGGAATTTATGCCTTCGGAATTTGACTGGCGAATCGGGGTTTTGGATCAAAAACCATTGTATGCCTGCAAGTATTATATGGCAAAAGACCACACTGGCAAATTTACGATTGGCAAAGTGAAAATAAAGAAAACTGGGGAGAATCGGAAACCCTTGCAATTGAAGATGTACCTGAAATTGTAGTAAAAACGGCAGTAAAGGCAGCGTCACTTATCGGAGACGGATTATACGGAGTTGATCTGAAGATGGTTAAACGGCGAAGTATACATCATTGAAATAAATGATAACCCAAACATAGATGAAGGAATTGAAGATTTTAATTCTGAAGGATGAGATTTATAACCGAATTATGAAATCTTTATTTAACCGAATTGAAATCAACAGGAACATTGCCCAGTTTGTAACGGTTTAAAGAACAAAATTTGTATCTTCACCGCGGTTTCGAAAAATTGAAATTGTTATTATTAATTGTTTCTATTTCGAAATCGTTGATATTTTATTTTATATTTTGAAATAACCCCAAAAATATAAAATGGAGAACAAAAACAAAATCTGGAAATTGCACTTAAAGCTGCTGTAATAGCAGGTGAAGAAATTTTGGAAATTTACAACGATCCAATTTCTGATTTTTTCCGATAGAAAAAAAAGCAGATAATTCACCTTTAACCATCGACCGATAAAAGGAGCCATGAGATAATTCATAAACTATTATCAGAAACAGAATTTCCGGTTTTAAGTGAAGAAGGACGTAACATCGAATATTCAGAACGCAAAGATTGGGAACAATTCTGGATAGTTGATCCATTGGACGGGACAAAAGAATTTATTAAGAGAAACGATGAATTTACCGTAAACATTAGCATTGGCAAAAAAACGGAAATCCGGTATTGGGTGTGATTTATGTTCCGGTTTCAAAAACATTATATTTTGGTGAGCTTTCATTAGGCGCATATAAAATTGAAAACATAAGTGGCGAAGTTTCACTTGATTTGGTAATGGCAGAAGGTGTAAAGTTACCGATACAAAAAAACGAAAATAACTACGTAGTTGTAGGAAGCCGTTCACACATGAGTTCGGAAACTGAAAGTGTATATTGCAAAACTGAAACAAAAACATGCTAAAATCCGATATTATCTCGAAAGGAAGTTCACTGAAAATTTGTATGGTTGCAGAAGGTATGGCTGATGAATATCCTCGTTTCGGGCCAACCATGGAATGGGATACAGCTGCCGGACACGCCATAGCGAATGCAGCCGGCAAAAAACTTTTGGCTCACAGATTTTTCAGATGAGTTGACCTACAATAAAGAAAATTTATTAAACCCTTTATTTTATAGCAAAATAGATGGAACAAAAAGGAAATAATATACACCCGGTTTTTGACAAAATAAAAGACAGAAAATCAAAAGAAATTTATCTGAAACAAAGAGCTAAAGTAATCTGGTTCACAGGATTATCGGGTTCCGGGAAAACCACAATAGCCAGTGCACTTGAGAAAAAATTGTTTGAGTTAAATTATTTCTGTCAGATTTTGGACGGTGATAATGTTCGTTCAGGCATCAATAAAAATTTAAAATTTACAGAGGAAGACAGAATCGAAAATATCAGGAGAATTGCCGCGAGTCTTCAAAACTTTTTATGAATTGCGCGGCATTATTCTGATTTGCGCATTTATAAGTCCAACAAACGAAATCCGTGAAATGGCAAGAGAAATTATCGGAGATGAAGATTACCTTGAAATTTTTGTAAACACGCCTTTGGAAGTATGCGAAAATCGCGATCCCAAAGGATTATATAAAAAAGCAAGAGCAGGAGAAATTAAAAACTTTACAGGAATTTCGTCTCCGTTTGAGGCACCGAGCCATCCTTTTGTTGAAATTGATAATTCAAATCCCAATATTGATGAAACGGTTACGGAACTTTTAAAAGCAATCATTCCCGAGATAAAATTTGATCCTTTAAAAGAACTGTAAATAATTTTATTGGACTTTTAATTAAAAATCTTTACCGAAGTCATCGTTAAAGCGCCGGCTACATATTTATCATTAAAAAATTCAACTTCATCTTTTTTGTCCTGTAATCCTAACGTATAAATCAAAGGGTAATAATGATCTGGTGTTGGTATAGCCAGTTTTGCTGCTTCACCTAGATTTTCAAAATCTATTAATGCTTTGTGATCGGCTTTCAGAATTTTTGATTTGAAAGTCTCATTCATCTCTTTTGCCCAATCAAACCCATAATTGGGAGTATCCATATTCTGCCAGTCAACCCGGCGAAGGTTATGAACCATATTTCCACTACCAATAATCAGAACTCCTTTTTTACGCAAAGATGTCAACTCACCAGCCAGTTTGTAGTGGTAAGCAGCAGGTTTATAAAAATCAATACTTAACTGAATTACCGGAATATTTGCCTCAGGATACATGTGTCGAACCACCGTCCATGTTCCGTGATCGAGTCCCCAATCGTGGTCTAAACCAACATCTGTAGTTTTAACAATTGAAGAAATTTCTTCAGCCAATTCCGGTTTTCCGGGCGCAGGATACTGAACTTCATATAGTTCTTTTGGAAAACCGCCGAAATCATGAATGGTTTTTGGATTTGGCATCGCCGTGACATGCGTTCCATGAGTAAGCCAATGTGCTGAAATACACAAAACGGCCTCAGGTTGTGGAATTTCACTTGCAAGTTTCGCCCAGTATTCTGAAAACTCGTTTTCTTCAATTCCATTCATTGGTGAGCCATGTCCCATAAAAAGTACCGGCATTTTTTTATCTCTCATACGTATATCACGGGTTACTTTTTTCAAATCTTTCAAAGCTGACGAATTTCTATCCATATCTTACTCTTTATAGCCTTTTTACTCTTCCACAACAACTAAAAACAAAAAAGGATTTGATGGTTATCAAATCCCCTTTTCATGGCATATTCTTCGTTTTTGTTTGTAAAGAATTAAATTGCCTCGGCAGTCGCAACCAAATCAAATTCAATTTCAAAATCATCATAAATCAGGTTATCACCTAAATCTTTAAAAAAGGAACCGGATCGGTATTTTATATCGTATTTTGTACGGTCTATTTTAGCTGTTCCATTTGCAGAAACTTCACCGTTGCTTACTTCTACTGTAGCCGGAAATGAGATTTCATGCGTTATTCCTTTGATAGTGAGTTTTCCGTTAACCATGTACTGATCATCACCTGCATTGGTTTTAAAACCCGTAGCTACAAATTCTGCCTGCGGATATTTCTCAACTGAGAAAAAATCCTCAGATTTCAAATGCCCAACCAATCGTTGATTCATTCCGTCAGCTGTAATATCAGTATTTGTAATACTATTCATATCCATTTTTACATTGGCCATTTCAATACTTTCACCATTTACATGAATCTCACCATTATTAATATTGACTGTTCCTGTGTGCTCTCCCGTAACTTTTTTACCTGTCCATGTTATCTTACTTTTTTGCGGATTAACTTTATAAATTGCCTTATTGTCATCCACGCCCTTTGCCATTACTCCGACAGTAAGAAATAATGCGCTTAAGAATACCAAACTAGTTTTTTTCATTTTCTGAATTTTTAATGTTTTACATTGCAAACTTACAATGACATTGACTCAAAAAAAATAAACTAGTTTAATAAAAAGACATTTTAATCTTTTTTTTGCTCGTTTTGATAAAATTTTGCTCAAAAATACCGGGGTAACCCCCAAATATGAAGAGATGTGATACTGAGGTAGGCGACTTATTAATTCCGGGCTATTGCTTGCGAGGTCTTCATAATTTTCTTCTGCAGTTTTGGCTAGTATAGAAATCAGTCTTTTTTGTTGAAAGATATAAGAGCGTTTAAGATAATTAACAAACGTTGCGAAATCGTTGGTTAGCTTATTCAAATTCTCATCAGTAATGGAAAATACGGTACTTTTTTCAATTGCATCCAGATAGTAGAAGGTTTCTGCAGGCGTAGCCAAATCACCAATCCATTGGTTTTCACGAGCAAACAGAATATTAAATTCTTTTCCGGAAGAATCGATAACATACATTCGAAGCAATCCTTTTTCAATAAAATAATGACGAGTATTTATTTCACCACTTCCAAAAATGAGTTGCTTTTTTTCAATACTTTCTTTTCTGAAATAATTTTGAATAAGTTCAAGTTCTTTATGCGTTAATTCCCGATCAAGATTTTTTTTATAAAAATTAAGAATTGCAGTATAATCCATAATAGTCAAAACCACTAGTTACAAAACTATAAAGTTTACTCGAAACTGGTATAACAGTGTACTGGTAAATACAGAATTTTATGCCAAATAAAATCTGAAAAGTATTAAAATACGTTGGTATTATAAATTATACCAGAAATTCACAGAGACCTTAAAACTAATCAGATATTCAAATACTATTAATCCAACTTACAAAAAACAGGGACGAAATCCTAGAACTTGTCCCTGTTTTAAATTCAAACACTACTTCCTAAAATAAAAAACCTAAATTTAATGACGCTGTTTTGTTCTGAAAATCAGCATTATTAGCAATTTCTTTTATTCCCATATCATAATTAAGTGACACTTGTAAAACATTACTTCTCATTACAGGAAATTCAAAGCCAAGTTCAAATGTCCAACCAAAATCTAAGTCTTCAAAATCATTCAAATCAGTAGTTTGCCCATTAACAATTTGTTTTGCATCAAGTAAATATCCCCAATAAGGTCCGGTTGCGAAAAACAAATGCTGTCCGTTTTTAAACCCGGCTTTTTCACCCGCTGAGAACTCAACTTTAACAGGTAAAACCAGGTAATTCAATTTGGTTTTCAGGTTATAATCTTCGCCGGAAACATCACATTTCATTCCCTTTAACTGGTAATCAAGGCCTGATTTCAAGGCCAGCCAATCTTTCATCTGGTACTTTGCAACTACGCCTCCATTAAAGCCCAACCTCAGGTCGCTATTATCACAAATATTTCCAACTTCCGACTGGGTTGATGAGTTTACACCTAGCTTTATTCCCCATTGAAACTGGGCAAAACCATTAACACTAAAACCCAATAGTAAAAGAATAAGTACAATTACTTTCTGGTTTGACTTTCCGAACACGCGATGGTCACTTTCTTTTGAAAACCCTTCTTCTAAAGAAACCGATACGATCTCCATCTCATACCGGTTTTGTTTTCTGATTTTTCTTTGTTTCATTGTTTCCTGAATTATTTCAAATATATTCATTTCGACGTTTTTGGTTTTTTAGTCGAAAATGAAATAAAAAAATTTTATGTACATATTCCATGAAAAAGTATTTCCAACATATCATCAATTCTCTTTTCAATGTTGTTTCCCTCTTCTTTGTCAGTAATTAAAGAACCCTCCAATCCTTTCATAGCAATTAAAATTGTTCTTGCAGTCAATTCTGCATTCAGATTTTTAAACTCTTTACTTGCAATTCCAATCTGAATAATTTGAGTAAGACTTTCTACTTCACTCCTGTCATATTTAACTCTTATCTTTTCTATAAAATCGTAATTTGACAGATATTCATCTTTTAAAGCATCATAAAAATTTCCCCAGTTTTTAAAACCAGCCATCCGAACAAAAATATATGTTCTTAACTTTTCCATTGCTGAATCAAATTCTTTTACTCTCAAAGTAATTTCAGCACGCAGAACAGATGCTTCCTTTTCAACTACTGCCTCAAAAACTTCTTCCTTACTTTTAAAATAGTAATATAATGAGCTTTTCCCTTTTCTTGCAGAATAGGCTATCTCATCCATTGTGGTTTTACGAAATCCGTACTTTTTAAAGGTACTTTGAGCAGCTGTTATTATACTTTCTTTTATTTTAGATTTCACGATAAAATATTTTCGACTAATTCAGTCCAAATGTACAACTTTATTTTTTATAAAGATTCATTTTAATAAATATTTTCTAAATCTGACCTGAAAGTTAACACAAAATAACATCCTAAATCTCAATATTAAATTCTTATCAGAAAAAGTAATTTATTTAATCATAAAAAAGATTTATTTCTATTTTTGCACAATAAATGAATGAACGTTCATTTATTAATTATGATATTATGGCACGAATAACAGATCAAAACAGAATTGAAAGATTAAAGCAATCAACCATGAAACTGGTTGCAGAGAATGGTTTTGGTGGAGCGTCCGCTTCTTTAATCGCCAAAGATGCTGAAGTTGCCTCGGGGTATTTCTATATGCATTACAAAGGAAAATACGAAATGGTAAATGCACTGCTACATGATGTTTACGAAGAGGTTGTCTGCAAATTTGAGGAACTAACAAGTGAAGAATCTTCTTTCCTGGAAATTATAGAAAATATGATTCGCTACTTTTTTGAAATGGCCAACAACGACCCTATTAAACTAAAATTTCTTTATGTACTTACCAGTGATTACAGTTTTGCAATTGATAAAAAAATGCACGAAAACATATTCAAAATATTGAATATAATGGTTTTCGACGGTCATTCTTCCGGTCAGCTGGATAAAGAGATAAAACCAGACGACCTATACTTAATTGTAGTTATTAACACCATTCAGTATATCAACCATTGTTATAAGAATTCGGGAGAGCCGATAATATTCAACAAAAAAGATGAAGACCATTTGATTTACCTGATAAACAAAGTTTTAAGATAGCCAGAAAATGAAAACAATTAAACAATTAACGGGCACTGTTTTAATAGTGCTGTATGGGTTTGGTATTATCCACGGTCAGGAAAGTATCCAGGCAATCACATTTGAAGAAGCTTTGCAAATTATGGCAGAACAAAACCCGGGTTTGCAACAGGCAAAGCAACAAATCAAACAAAAGGAATATGAATTAAAAGCGAAAAAAGGGTTGTATATGCCACAGGTTTCGCTGAGTGCAAATGCCGTTTCCATGTCGGATGCGCTGCACCTTGATTTAACACCGGTTAAAGATGCCATTTCACCACTTTATTCCACTCTGGGGAATTATGGTGTATTTAGTGGTGTTCCTAATCCTGACCCGGCAACCAATTCTATTATTCCAATTCTACCTGAAAACGTAAGCACTGCCGCAGTCAGGGAAAAGTTATTGGCTGCAGGCGAAAAAATCGAAAACACCAACTGGGACCAAATGATTCAGGAAAAGAATTTTGCCACCATTTCCGCTGATATTATGTGGCCACTTTTTACCGGGGGAAAAATAAAAGGCGCTAATGCCGCAGCTAACACAGAACTTACCATAAGTAAAGAAGCGTTGCGGCAAACCGAAGGAAATCTTCTTACAGAACTGGCAACCCGTTATTACGGTCTTACACTAGCTATGCAGGTTCTGGAAGTTCGGCAACAAATGTTCGATGTAGCTGAACAGCACTATAATAATGCTCAAAAGCTGTTCGATAATGGTATAATTGCAAATGTGGAACTCCTTCATGCTAAAGTTTCAAAAAACGAAGCTGAAAGAGAACTCAAAGAAGCCGAACGCAACATCGGAATTATACGTGCTGGTTTAGATGCAACACTTTCTTTCGATACAACTGTAACAGTAAAACCGGTAAGCCACCTGTTCATGAATAATGAGCTGCCCGATGTTTCATACTGGATAACACAGGCATTCAATGAAAATCCACAACTCAAGCAAATTGAAGGAAAAAAAGAACTGGTCGACATAAAAAACAAAGTGGATAAAGGAGACTATTTACCTACCGTTGCTATGATTGGAACTTATAATCTGGCTGAAAATAATCTTTCACCTTATATGCCCGATTGGATGGTTGGTGTAGGATTGAAATGGTCGGTTTTTGAAGGGCTCGCTCGAAACAACACCTATAAAGCAGGTAAAACAATGGAAGAGCAGGTAAATTTTGCAGAACAAAAAGCACATGCCGATTTAAAAGCTTACCTGACCAAACTTTATGAGACTTTGCAAATGCAAATGGAGCAAAAAAATGAATTGGAAAGCACACTGGAACTTGCTGAAGAATATTCAGAAAGTACACAGAAAGCGTTTAAAGAAGGGCTGGCAACTTCCACAACGGTGGTTGATGCTTATACAAAAGTGGCCCAGGTAAAAGCGCTACGATTAAAAATATTTTACGATTACGACGTAACGCTGGCAATGCTTTTACAAACTGCCGGAACGCCTGAACAATACTTGTCGTTTAGCAACGGGAATAATACAATTATTGAATCATTGACGAAATAAAAGATACAACCATGAATAAAAAAACAATCGCAACCATTGTTGTAGTTGCCGCAATCTTAGGATTTATAACCTACACTTTTATTGTAGTGTTAAAAAAAGAACCTGTGGTTTTGCAGGGAGAAGTTGAGGCCAAAGAATATAAAATTGCTTCAAAAGTTCCGGGCAGGGTTTTGGAAATCGCTGTAAAAAAAGGGCAAAAAGTAAATAAGGGCGACTTCATTTTTTCGATTGACAGTCCGGAAATAAATGCAAAACTCGACGAAGCAACCGCCGCCCGCTCGGCTGCAAGTGCACAAAGCCGTAAAGCGCAGAATGGCGCTCAGCAGGAGGATATAACAGCCGCTTACAGTACTTATGTAAAAGCTGAAGCAGCGGCACAATTTGCTAAAAAAACATTTGAACGTATTCAGAACTTGTTTAATGATGGTGTGGTTCCTGCCCAAAAACGCGACGAAGTAGAAACACAAATGAAAGCCGCCCGTGAAACTGCAAATGCTGCAAAAGCAATCTGGCAGAAAGCGGAAAAAGGTGCTCGCGAAGAGGATAAAGAAGCTGCCGCAGCGTTGGTAAAAAGAGCCGATGCTGCCATCCAGCAGGTGCAGTCTTATCTTGATGAAACTTCAATAAATGCGATTTCTAATGGGGAAGTTTCAGGAATAAATGTGGAGGCCGGCGAATTGGTTCCCACCGGATTTCCGGTTGTTACCTTACTTAATCTTAATGACATTTGGGTGACATTCTATGTACGGGAAGATTATCTCCCGCAGTTTAAAATGGGCAACACTTTCACAGCAAAAATACCCGGTCTTGAGAATAATGAATTTGATTTTAAAGTGAGTTATGTTAGTCCGACCGGCGATTTTGCTCGTTGGAACGCCACAAAAACATCAGGTGAATTCGATTTAAAATCTTTTGAAATTGAAGCACGGCCAGTTTCTAAGATTGAAGGATTACGACCGGGAATGACCGCTGTTGTAACATTAAGTGAATAAGTTATGTCAACAAAAAAATCCCTTTTTGCTGTAACAAAACGGGAAATTGGTCGGATTATTCGTAATCCGGCGTACCGTTTTCTTTTGCTGATTGGGCCAATTATCGGAATTGGGCTGCTATTCTTTATTTTTCAAAAAGGGGTAGTAAAAGAGCTTCCTATTGCCGTTGTTGACCGCGATAATTCTTCGCTTTCAATAAAAATTACAAATGCGCTTGATGCCTCATCAGATGCAGCCGTTGTTTTGCAAACACCAAACATTTTTCAGGCAAAAGAGATGTTTGAACAAGGTATTGTTGAAGCGATTATTGTAATTCCTTTTGAAACAGAAAAATCGGTTCTGCAGGGAGTTGAGGCACCAATTCCGGTATATATTAATGGTTCCAACGTTTTAAAAGCGGGGGTTCTGCAACGGTCGGTGCTGGCTACTGTTAAAACCATTTCGGGCGGAGTGCAGCTTCAAAAACTGATGCTGTCTGGAAAAAATGAAAAGGAAGCCATGGCTCGAATTGTGCCTGTAAATATTCAGCGGCATGTGCTTTTTAACCCGTTCACCAACTACTCCTACTTCCTGAATTCGGCAATGTTGTACATAATGCTGTATTTATTTGTATTTCTGAGTTCCATTTATTCTTTGGGAAATGAACTAAAAAGAGGCACGGGATTGGGCCTGCTGGAAACAAGCAACAACAGTGTAAGACTAGCTATTGTTGGGAAACTAATTCCATATACCATTATATTTTCAGGGTTTGCACTTCTAATAAATATTCTGTTGTACCAAGTTGACGGAATGCCACTGAATGGAAATTACTGGTTGATTTTCGCCGGGCAGTTTGTTACTATATTAACCTACCAGCTAATGGCGCTTATTTTTCTTGGGGCAACCAGTAACCTGCGTTTGGCGCTTTCACTGGCAAGCGCTTATTCTATGATGGCCATTACCTTCTCGGGGCTTACGTTTCCGCTGGAAGCCATGCCAAAAGTTGCTCAAATGGTTGCCTCATTATTTCCTTTCACATGGTGGGAAAAACTAATGATTTCACAGTCGTTAAGAGGCGCTCCGTTAAAAGAGGCGCTTCCATATATCGGTTATATATTGATATTTCAGCTCGTATCTTTTTTATTTCTTCCGGTTTACAAACGTCATCTGGCTAATCCGAAATACTGGGGGAAAAAGTAGTTTTTAATGCCTGTTATAAAAAAGCAATGAATACAATTCGAAATAAAATAAATGGTTTTCAGCTTATTGCCACTCATTTTACAAACGAGCTAAAAGCCATATTTCATGATAAAGGCGCTTTGCTAATTCTGGTTGGGGCCGTACTTATCTACCCGGTTATTTATTCCATTGGTTACTTTAACGAAACAATGACCGACCTGACAATAGCTGTTGTGGACCAGGACCATTCAGTAGCAAGCCGAAAATATACCGCGATGATTGATGCTTCGGCAGAGCTTGATATTGCTTATAAAATGCTGGATTTACCAACTGCTGAAAATCTTTTTATGATGAATAAAGTGAATGGTGTTATTCTCATTCCAAAAGGTTTTGAAAAAGATGTTTTATCGGCTCAACAAGCCAATGTTGCCGTTTATGCCGATGCCAGTTATTTCCTGAAATACAAAAATACGATACTGGCAACCACCTATTCCAATGCCTATTTTAGCGGGGGAATCTCAGTTTTACGATATGTTGCTGAAGGCAATTCAATTCAACAGGCAAAAATTAATAACGATCCACTTCCGGTTTATACACATGTATTGTACAATCCCTCTTCTGGGTATGGAAGTTTTGTTATGCCGGGGGTAATTCTGGTGATCTTGCAGCAAACCCTGTTAATAGGAATCGGCCTACTTGGCGGTTCATTTTCCGAGTCAAAAGCATCTCCATTTATTTTACCAAAGGAAAAGCGAAAAAGAGAAATCATCCCCTACCTCACCGGAAAAACAGGAGCTTTTCTTATTATCTCGCTGTTCAATATTGCTTATGCAATTGTACTAGTCCAACACTGGTTTAATTACCCCGACAAGGCAAGCATGCTACATGTTTTAATGCTGTTACTACCTTATTTGTTAAGCGTAATTTTTCTCGGAATTGGTCTTTCCACCCTGTTCAAACATCGTGAATCGGCCATTGTTTTTATGGTTTTTCTATCGCCAATTGCCCTGTTTTTAAGTGGGCTCTCCTGGCCGGTTTCTTCCATTCCAGAATGGCTGGTTACACTTTCGAAAATATTGCCAAGTACAACCGTTATTCCGGCATATACGCGACTACGAACCATGGGAGTTGGTGTTACGGCAATAAAATCGGAGATGTTGTTTCTGTATGGACAAGCTGCGGTTTACCTTGTGCTAACATTGGTTTATTTCTTTATCAGAACTTCCAGCAACAAAACAGAGTATAATTCTTAAGAAATCTCAAAAGATTATAATGTTACGTTGCAAAACAAAAGAGCAAAGTAAAATTACGGTCGCAATATTTTCCTCATTAAACGAATGTAATTCAATATTATAACTTGGTTGTCATTAAATTCAGAATACACATGACTACCAGTTCAAAAAATTCCAAAATTGAACCTTCGTTTATTTTTCACACTATTAATGATGATTAAACAATAAGGACAAAGATTTATAAATTTAAATTTCTGAGCGATTTTTATAAGTAAAAAAAGAAAAAAGTATATAACTTGAATTCAAAATCTGAAAAATATCTAATAAAGCAAAAACTATGAAAAAAACAAGGGCGAAATTATTTCATCTGCCGAAAAATTATCTCACAATTTTTGGTGTAATCCTCATGTTATCTATTTGTTATTCTGTAACAGCACAGGAAACCGTTGATGTGGGAGAAACAGGCTGGGATGTTAAACGCCCCGTTATGACAGCAGCTTGTGAACATGGCTGCCCTTGGGGTGAATTGGGCGATTTTGTAAAAGAATCTATGGAACCTTTTGGATACTCTGTTGTTTTATGCCGAAACTGCAATCGATCCTATTCCGCGCGTGTAGTTTCCGAACACGATTATCCTCCACCGCTGGACGAAGATTTTATTGCCGATGGAACAACTTATCGTATTAATGCACGGCTCGATTTTGGAGTGACATCAAGTGCCATGTTAGCCAGAGCCTACCTTGGAACACCAAATGATCCCGATTCGGGTTACAAAAACCTTCGGTTAATTGCAAAAATTGAAGATCCTTATTATATGATGCTGGCCGCACGAAAAGAATCAGGCATAAAGGATTTAGCTGAAATTAAAGAAAAAAAATTACCTGTTAGAATTTATGGTGGTGGTATTGCAACAATTTTACGGTATTACGGTATTACACCGGATGACATTGAAGAATGGGGAGGAAATTTGAATGTATCACTGGATGAAGCATTAGAAGGTGAATTTGATTTATTATATGGCTTTATGGCTACCCCAAATTTAAATCCCGAATCATCTTACTGGACAACATTAAGTCAAAAATTTGACCTTTATTTCTTTGAGCTGCCAGAAGATCTTTTAAACCAGATTGCCGAAAGCCAGATTGATGCAGAGCATGTAACTGCACACAACGGCTTGCTTCGGGGTGTTGATCGCCGGATTAAAACATTAGGGCGTTCAGGTGAATCAATATTTGCGAGGGACGATACTCCTGAACAGGCTGCTTACGATCTGGCAAAGGCAATCGACGAAAATCGTGGTGCTCTGAAATGGTTTATCCGGGTTTATTTTTATGATTCACATACTGTTTGGTCGAGTTTTGGAGTTCCGTTGCATCCTGGTGCTGAAAGATATTATCGAGAAGTTGGATATATCAAAGATTGAATTTGATCTTTGATATATTTCATAACAAAACATTTTTTTGAAGGGCAGGAAAGTTTTTATAAATATCTCCTGCTTTTTCTTTTCTACAAATCATTTATGTACACTATTTCTAATAAAAAAGGTCAACCATGAACCTGAATGACATCTCTAAGACAGCACTGGCAACTCTAAAATGTCACGTAATTGACTCAAAGAATAAAAATTCAATTCTGGGAGACGTTACATCGGTTAGAATGTTTGAATATTTGCAAGCCAATTTGAATATTCAGAATGATCTGAAAGTTAATCAGAATCTTGTAACACATATCTGTCTGCGGGCAAAACAATATGACATGTATATTCGTAATTTTTGCCAACAATTCCCTGATTCAGTCATTATTAATGCCGGATGTGGTTTTGACAACCGTTTTATCCGGATTGATAATGGTATGGTAAAATTTTATGATCTGGATTTACCGGAAGTAATCTCATTAAAAAAGAAAGTCTTTCAGGAAAATGAAAGATACAAATACATCCCTGACTCGGTCTTTAATCACAATTGGATAAAAACAATTCCCCAAAAACCTCTGATGATTGTAGCAGAAGGATTGTTCATGTATTTTGATGAAAAGGAAATAAAAAACCTATTCAGTTTACTAAATAACAGATTTGATTATGTTGAAATGATTTGTGAAGTAGTAAATTCAAAATGGCTTCAAGGCTGGCGTAAAAAAAGCCTGGATATCAAATTAAAGCGACAACTAAAATTTGGTAAAAATGCAGAATTTAAATTTGGTATTCCTTACAGCAAGTATTTTGAAACGTGGAATGCTGATTTCAAATTTTTGGATGAGTGGTCCTATCTGGATACCAATCATCCTTCGCTTGGATTATTAAGATATTTGAAAAAATCAGAAAAGTTCAGAAAAGTTCAATGGACAGTTCATTACCAGCTTGCTGGCTCTTCGACTTAAGACTATAACTATTATTGGAAATTAATATTCTCAATAAATTTGAAAGAACTACTCCCTTATATTTAAAAATAAGGGAGTAGTTTATTTATATATTATTCTTGTGCCGTTTTTCTCTTTTTAACAGCAACAATAAGTATAATAAAACAAACAATAAGAATAACCGGTAAAACGGACATATTTCTTAGGGTATACTGCGCTCCTGCAGTTTCAATCGATTTTCCCATAATTGGTAATACCATTGAAGTGGCAACCATACCTGCTCCACCTAAAATTGACATTCCAAGGGCACCACTTTTTGGAATGTATTCCGAAGCTACACCAATCATTGTAGGCCAGAAATAACAAACTCCGATGGCAAAAACAGCAGCAGAAAGTACAGTAACAACAGGTCCTTCTGCAATACTTAACAAGAGTAATCCGGCGGTAGAGAAAACTGCTGATCCAAGAAGAACTCCCGGAGGATTTAACCGATGAACAAGACCACCGGCAAAAAATCGTCCAACAGCCATAATACCAGTTACAACAGCTAAAATCAACATCGGATGTATACCTTTATCACCCAATAAAGCATTAATCCACTGCTCCGTTCCTAATTCGGTAGATGCAGTTAGCAACATACAGAAAAATACAAATGGGAATAGCAAACTTATTTTATTCACTCCCTTGCCTTCAACAAAGATGAAAATAGCAACAATACCAATAATAATGATTGGATAAGAATAATGTGAAGTAATTGTATCAGAAATACTTGCAACATTGGCGACAAGTATCATGAAAATTACAGCTATTGTAATTGTTATCGGTGCAGCAACATTCCTCATCATTTCCTTATAAGTAACACCGGAAGAAACACGTTCGGTTTCTGGTATTTTTTGTCCCAGGAACAAAAATCCATAAAGAGCCAGTGGTATAAATAAAAGTCCAACCAAAACCTGCCATGGCAGATTTAATTGATCCATAACCAAAGCTGCCAGTAAACTGCCAATCACAATTCCACCTGGGAACCACACATGAAACCGGTTCAGCATCTTGGTTTTGTTATTTGGGAAAAGCGTTGCAACCAATGGGTTACAGGCTGCTTCAACACTACCGTTTCCTAATCCAATAAATACATTGGCTAAAAACAGCGAAGTGTAATCTTTTGCTAACAACAATAAAACAATTCCAACAAGATGCATTGCAAAAGCCATCCAAACAATGCTTCTGGTTTTAACAATGTCAATAAAATAACCACCGGCAAACATGGCAACGGTAAACCCCCAGAAAGCAGGGCCAAAAGCCCGACCAACCTGCTCGGCAGATAATCCGTATTCATCGGTAAAAACACTTTCAATTCTTGCTCTGATTGCAAAAGTTATTGCAGTAACCAATAAAGCAAGACAAGCGGCGATAAAAAGCCTTTTTTGATTTACTTCTTTCATATTAATTCAATTTTTTATGGTTTAGTCTGTAATAAAAAAATTTCTACTCTTAATTTTCTTATTAAATGATTCGTTCCTTCAAGCAAAATAATGTATTGTTTGGTTAAAAAGTATTTTCATCTTTTACAAAGGCATCTTAAATATGACCTGACCAAACATTACATAATTTTTGACAAAAAATTGTAAAAATTTCCCACTTAAATTATTTTGCTAATTTTTGGACGTACATTGATAAAAAATTTTACATCTCAAAAACTATTATTTTTCTATTTATTTTGCTAAAATATTTACCAGCCCTGATGCAAACCGATCAAAATTATATGTTATTGAAATCTCCTACAAGAATCAACAAATCACTACAAACATTGAGGGCTTCCCAAAAAGTTATTATTAGTATCATTTTAAGTAAAGCTAAATAATCTACTGAATAAAGATTCAGAGTTTCTGGATACTATGCAAATAAGAATATTTATTAATACTTAATATCTTTGGAAATCCTCACTATCGAATCTGCTCAACGCGCGACAGTTCCTTATTCCGGTTGAACTTCATTTTTGTTTTTATTTTTCACCCAAATAGAAAAAATAATAAACGCAACAACAAGAACTACGGGAAGTACGGCCATATTACGCAATGTAATTTGTGGTCCGGCTGTTCCAATAGACTCGCCCAATATCGGTAAAACCATTGAAGTTGCTACAAATCCTGCACCACCAAGTATAGACATTCCCAAAGCACCAGTTTTAGGTGTATATTCTGCAGCTGCGCCAATCATGGTGGGCCAGAAATAACACACCCCAATAGCAAATACTGCTGCTGAAATTACTGTTAATACAGCACCATTTGTAACACTTAATAATAATAATCCGGCAATTGAAAAAACGGCAGAGCCTAAAAGCACACCGGGAGTATTTAAACGATGGATCAACCCTCCTGCAAAATATCTTCCTATAGCCATTAATCCTGTTACAACAGCCAGAATTATCATAGGATGAATTCCTTTGTCTGCTAATAATAATTCAATAAATTGTGTAGTACCTAACTCTGTTGAAGCAGTAAGTAACATGCAGGCAAAAATAAAGGGAAATAATAGTGCCATTTTGTTTACTGCCTTTCCTTCAATAATAATTAAAACAGCAATAACCGCAATGATGATAACGGGCAAAACATAACTGGATGTAATAGCATGAGATATTGCAGAGACATTTGCGACCAAAATCATAAAAATAACAGCAAGAGTAATTGTAATCGGAGCCCCCACATTTCGCATCATTTCCTTATACGAAACGCCAGATGCAACACGTTCTGTTTCTGGTATTTTCTGTCCGAAAAATAAAAATCCATAAAGAAATAACGGAATAAATAAAAGACCAACCAAAACCTGCCATGGAAGATTTAATTGATCTATAACCAATGCTGCAAGTAAACTTCCAATTACAATACCACCAGGAAACCACACATGGAAGCGGTTTAGCATTTTAGATTTTTTATCTGGGAAAAGGGTTGTTACTAGCGGATTACAGGCCGCTTCGACACTTCCATTGCCCAATCCGATAAAAACGTTTGAAATAAACAGTGAGGTATAATCCCTTGCCAACAGTAATAATATAATTCCTATCAGATGCATACTGAAGGCCATCCAAACCACAGACTTGGTTTTTACAATGTCAATAAAATAGCCTCCGGCAAACATAGCCACGGCAAATCCCCAGAAGGCTGGCGCTAAGGCTCGCCCCACCTCTTCGGCTGATAGTCCATACTCTTCAGTAAAAACAGTTGAAATTCGCGCTCTGATTGCAAAAGTTATTGCAGTAACCAACAAAGCAAGACAAGCGGCGATAAAAAGCCTTTTTTGATTTACTTCTTTCATATTAATTCAATTTATGGTTTAGTCTGTAACAAAAAAATTTCAGCTTATAATTTTCTTATTAAATGATTAGTTCCTTCCTGCTAAATAATATATTGTTTGTTTTAAAAGTTTTCTGTATTCCTCCTTTTCAAAGGTGCGGTAATCATGGCCCGGTTGAATATACATAATTTTTGAAGAATTATAATGATTTTCCCATCCAATTATTTCAGTGCTCTTTGGATATCTTGTTGATAAGACAGGTACTATATTTTCTGAAACTCTTATATTTCCATAAACTTCATCAAAAAAACGAATATTTGTCAAGCCCCTTGTGGATGGATGAATTCCCTCTGGTTGGACATATACCCAAACGTCAGGTTCACTTTCTGATATTTCTTGCTCCTTATCTTTTGAATTTTCAACGATATATCTTCCACCTGTAATTTTTTCAAATGTATCCCATTTCTGATAAGAAATTAAAGAGTGGTGAAGAAATAAAAAAGATTTTCCTGTTTTTGTCAGACTTATATAGGCATTTTTTTCGGCCGTTGAAATCTCCTGCCAGTTATCATAAAAAACCAATACATCAAAATGTTCTGTTAAACCATTTGCAATTGTTTGATTGGCTACAGGTTGTTCAAAATGCTGGTATTCTATTCCATCCATCCAATCAAACATTTCAAAAAATGAAACCGTGTCATAAGTCTGCCCACCTGTTACCAACATAATATTAACCGATTCCTGGGAAGAGACAAATGAGTAGATTGAAACAAAAAAAATTAGAAGTATATCTTTTTTCATATCTGGTTTATCAGCTGGCATTACTTTGAAACAGCAATCCTTAGTTTGGTATTAAGTTTTAATCTACAAAATTATTTTCTTGTTTGAACAAAACAATAGAAAATCCAGCTTTTCTTCAGGATAATTTACAAATTAAGTCTGACATGAAAAATTTATGATAAACTCATATTTTATCAACAGTTAAGCAACCCTTTTTAAATTCATATATCTTTATAAAATGATTTCAAACTGTAAATGACAAAAACCGGAAAAAAAATACTAAAAATAATTGCGTGGATTTCAGTGTTTTTAATACTGGTAATAACCGGTGCCGGCATATTTATATTTTTTAAAGCTGAAAGCTACATCAACAAAAATCTTGCTGAAGTTGTAGCTGAAAATTCCAACCAGCTTTATAAGTTGACGTTCAAAAAAATCAATTTAAATATATTTCCTACGTCGGTAAGTGTATCCGAAATTCAACTTTCTCCTGATAAGAATATATCTGAGAAGGTTCTAAAAGAGTCACCGGATAAAATTATTTATTCACTGAAGTCAAAAGAACTTGAAATCAGGGGAATTTCGTTAAAAAAAATTTTAATGGACAAAAAATTTCATTTGAATAAAATAATCATTTCAGAACCTGAAATTGAAATAAGGGGTGATGAATTGGTTTCATCGGATACTGTGCAGACAGCCGATATGCTGTTGTATGAGATCAGGCCTCTGTTCAAAAAATTTGTGAAAGATATTCGCGTTGATGAAATTAATTTTGTCAATGCAAACTATCGTTTTTTTGATTCTTCAGGAGATTCACTGCTTATCTCAAATGCAAAAAAAATATCAATCGGAATAAAAAATTTTCAGACTGATTCAACAATGATTTTCCAGCATTCAAAACGCTTTAGCACCGATGATATTCGAGTTCAAATGAATGATTTTGAATTTAATTTCGGCGACAGCTTACACATCTTAAAAATTGATACACTTGAGTATTCTCTAAAAAACTCTGACATCCAAGCCAATGGATTTCGTTTAACTTATTTTTATAAAAACGAAGAAAAAAGTTTGTACGATGTTTATGTCCCCCACATGAATATGAAAAGTGATATCGTGAGCCGACTAAATAAGCGAGACTCCATCGATATCCGGTTTCTAAAATTTGAAAATCCAAAAATCAGTTTTTACCAGAAAGAAAATCCCGTACAACTGGCTCCTGAAGATATTAATAACTTCGACTTGTACTCATTGGTTAAAGACCAGTTTACAACAATTAGTGTTGATAGTTTTTATCTTTCGAATGCAAAACTTGAAATCTACAAACAACCTGATTTTGAACATTATCAGCAAAAATTTGAATCTCTGGAAATCATCCTGAATGGATTTAAAATGGATTCAACTTCTTCTAAAAATCCTGAAAAACTTTTATATGCAGATGATTTAAAAATGGAAGTAAAAAACTATCATCTCAGGCTTGAAGATAATGAACATGACTTCCGTGCCGGTTCAATGTATTTTTCAACCTATTCAAATTCTCTGGGAGTAAAAGAAATAAATATTTCACCTTCAGAGACCAATAAAAATGCCGTTCACACTAATGTTAATGTAAACTGCAGCGAGATTGAAATTACTGATGTGGATTTGAAAACATTATATAACACAAGAACTTTACCTACCCATGAGATAATCGTTACCAATCCAAAAGTAAATCTTAAGGTTAATTCCAATGCCCAGACGGATAAATCGAAAGAAGCAGGATTATTCTTCGAATATGTGACGGCTTATTTAAAAGGGGTTTATTCTGACTCAGTAAGTGTAAACCAGGGAAGTCTGAGAATTGAGAATGTGGAACAAAGTAATGTGAAAGGGTATTTTGAAACGGATTTCAGCTTTAATCTCAACGAGTTCTCTCTCGATTCAACCAGCATTGAACAAACTGATAAGTTTTTTTATGCAAGTAATTTTGATCTTGAATTTTCTGATTACCAAATGCGTTTGATTGACGACCTTCACAAAATAAACGTAGAACAAATTTCAATTCTAAGTCTTGAGCGGAAGGTTGATATTAAAAATCTGCATTTACAACCCGTTATTCAGGAAGCTGATGAGAATACAATGGATCGTTTTAATCGTTCTGAATTGTATAATATTCATGTTCCACACATCATTTTATGGGGAATAAATCTTCGAAACGCTTTCTTCTATAATCGGTTAAATATTTCCAGGTTTCAGATTCTAAATCCGAAAATTCATTTTGAAAATTTTGGCAACTTACGAGAGAAACAGGATAAAAAGGAATTTACTGAATTTTCACAGCTTATTTTCAATTATTTATCAGATATAAACATTGATCAGATTGATATTCCTGACGGAAATTTCACCTGGATAAACCATACCAAAAAAGGAAAAACAACTTCATTTGACAACGAGTTTTCAGCGTCACTTGAAAGTTTTAGATTAAATGAAAAAGAACTGGACAAAAAACGCCTGCTTTTTTCAGACAACTTTGATATTTCCATAAAAGACCAGTTGTTTCAATTGTCCGACAGCGTGCATATTTTACAGGCCGGAGAAATTAATCTTTCAACAGCCGAATCAAGTATAAAAATAAACAACGCATTGCTCTATCCTGGCATTACATCTGATAAATACCAACAACTATTAACTACTTTTCAGGTTTCGATTCCTAAACTTGAAATTAACGATTTTGATTTTTCAAAGGCTTATTATTCAAAGGAATTAAATTTGAATACACTGGAATTAAAGCAACCTCGTTTTCAGATATACAACAAAAAGGGCAAAACCAAATCACTCGATCTGAAGAAATATAAATTTCCGCTGCCATCGTTTATTCATTCGATGCACCTCAAAGAATTTAAACTATCTGAGGCAGAAGTGCTGACTTATGAAACAGAGGGACTCAGACAGAATACAAAAAGTAATTTCAAAATTGATCTTACTGTTCCGGAAGTTTCATTTGTAAATGATACCCAGAATCAAACAAAAATTACCGCCGGAAACGTCATTGCATCAATCTCATTCTTAAAATCTCCTTTAGGAAAAACACACGAACTTAGCATCGACAGTATAAGTTACAACCAAAACTATCAGACAATAGACATATCACAATTAAATGTCACTCCGTTTATCGATAATGACACGGAAAACAAATTTACACTTTCCATTCCCAAAATTAACCTGAATCAATTTGACGTAAATAATGTTCTTGATGACAACATATATTCCTTCGATAAGATTGATGTAATAAATCCTGATTTATCGATCGAGATAAATGATTCAGTAAAAGGCGACAAACTAGATGTAGTTCGTACACTGGATTTGTACCCATATATAAATACTTATGTAGATGAAATAAAAGTAAATCACCTGAATCTGAACGAAATAAATTTTGATTTTGACTGGTTTGACAAACAGCTATTTGACAGAAAATTCAATATGGTATTTCATGATATAAATATCGGGAAAAACCAGAATCCTGAAGATCTTCTCCATTCCAGGGAATTCGAAATATCTACTACATTTTTAAAAACAAGCTCTAAAAATAATCTATATGAATTTACAGCCGACTCCCTAAAATACAATTCACTAAAACATAACATTCTAATTAAAAACATAAATATAAATCCTCTTCTTAGCCGCGAAGAATTTCCAAGACAAAAAGGATTTCAGACGGATTATTTGAATGCGCATACCGATTTTATTGAGATAAAAGGAATTGATGAAAATCTTTGGGTAAAAAACAATATTATTGATGCTGATGCAGCTATCGTCGGAAAAACAGAACTTGAAATTTTCAGAAACAAAAGATTTCCTTTTAACCATGATCAACGTCCTCCCTGGCCGCAGGACTTGCTTTTAAGTATTAAACAACCTTTTATTTTTGATTCACTAATTTTAAAGCCTTCTTCAATAAAATACAGTGAGTTGATGGACATTTCAGATGAACCCGGGATGATCGATTTTAAAAATTTCACATTAAAAACCAATAAAATATCAAATCAACCGGAAATTATCAATCAACAAAAAAATCTAAAGATTAATGCTTCAGCAGAAGTATTTGGACAGGCCGACATAAAGGCACAATTTAATTTCGATCTGGCAAGCGAGCATTATTTTCATACCGTTTCAGGAAGCATCAGTGAAATGCCGTTTACAGCTATAAATCCGATGCTTGAAAAAGCTGCACTTATTTCAGTTGAAAGCGGACAAATCAATCGTTTTGAATTTGAAATGTCATTGGACGATACACAATCTTCAGGGGAACTATTTTTGGGATATGATAATTTTAAAGTAAATATTTTAGAACTCGATGACGACGGATCACGTAAATCAAAACTGGCATCATTCTGGGCAAACAAAATGCTTTTACATTCAAAAAATCCAAAGGGAGACAAATTTGAGCCGGTAAAAATTGATTATAAAAGAGATCCGGAACGTTCTATTATTAATTATTGGTGGAAATCAATTTTTACCGGGGCTAAAGTAGTTTTAGGGATAGAAGATGAAAATAAAGACTAAAATTATTCTATTATTATTGAACTGTTGTGGATTGTGCTTGTTTGGTGAAGTATTATTTACAATAAATACATAAAAATTGGTTAATTTTGAATTAAATATGACAGAAAACATGAAAAACATTTTAGATAAAATCTCAATATTAATTCTCCTTATATATCTTTTTTCTGCCTGCAATATTATAGACGGTGGTAATGATGATAAGCCAACTGACCAGTTCCTTACCTATTATGAAATGGAAAAATCATATCTTCCACAGGTAATTACACTAGCTTTAAATCAATTTGAGGACAACTACCCGGATGTCGAATTTATTAAAGAAAAAGTTCAATATGGTGTTATAGTTTACAGCATTTCGTATAATACTACATTTAATGGTCAATTGAAAACTGCATCAGGATTGGTTTGTGTACCGACCGGAGATGGCCCCTTCCCTATGATGAGTTACCAAAATGGTACAAATACCTTGCACAGTAATGCTCCGTCCGTTAATCCTGATTATAACCTATATCAAATACTTGAATCTGTTGCCTCCATGGGATTTGTGGTAATTTTTCCCGATTACCTTGGTTTCGGAGATTCTGAGGATATGTTTCATCCATACTTAGATAAAGAATCATCAAATAAATCCATTCTTGATATGATTCGCGCTGCGGAGGAATTGGCAGAGCATCATCTCGATAAAGAACTAAACGGAAATCTTTACATTGCCGGTTATTCGCAGGGAGGATGGGCAACATTGCAACTCCAAAAAGAAATTGAGCAGAAATACTCGGGTGAATTTAATCTTATGGCGAGTGCCTGTGGTGCCGGACCTTATAATTTAAATTACATTAACAAGTATATTACTGAACAAACTACCTACCCCATGCCCTATTATCTGGGCTACATGTTTAACAGTTATACAAATCTTGGTGACATTACTACACCAGTAGGTGATGTTTTTAAAGAACCTTATGCGTCTAAGATTATGAATTTGTTTGACGGTACAAGATCAGGAGAACAAATAAATGCTGAATTAACAACAAATATAAGTGATTTGCTCACAGAAGATTATATCGCTAATTTTGAAACGGATGCAAAATATTCTTCGGTTATTAATACACTGGATGCAAACAGTATTTCAGCCTGGGAAACAGAAACACCAACCCTTCTAATTCACGGATTGGCAGATAATTTTGTACCGTCAAAAGTTACTACAGATATTTACCAGGAATTTCTTTCGCTGGGAGCTGGATTAGACGAAGTTTTGTGGCTGGGATTACCAGAAACGGATCATATAGGTGGAATTATTCCTTCCGGCCTGGCTTCCGTTAAATGGTTTTTAGAATTGGAAGAGGCAGCAAATCCACCAGTAAATTAATATTTCTGATTTCCATTGTAATTATTAAAAATTAAACTGAGGCCAGCGTAAAATTCCAATACTCAAAATGATTGCAATATTAATTAATATTGCAATTGCACCCTGATCGTGCAATTTTTCGGGCTTCCCGTTCCAAAAAATAACGTAACCAAACGATGAAAAAACAGAACTGCCAATTGCCAGAATGTACCAGGTACTGTGATGTAAAAAAACAGCCAGTGCCGAAATTATAAAACCCATTCCTGAAAGAATGCAAAAATTACCTGCCAAAACACGAATAGCTTTTTTCCTGAAAAATGGTGTAAAGAGCCAGGCATTATCGGGCCAGCTCATACCCGGTTGTAACTCAAAAAAACGGGCAGTCTGACCAAAATATAAAAAATGAACCAAGCCATGTAAAACAAAAAACATTCCGATTACACTAACCATGCTTATTACTGTTTTCAAAATATTATCTCAAATATACTCAAATTCAAACGAAGAGATCAATACAAAAAGTAATCTAAAATTCTGTAATCTAATATTTCAACCAAAATTTACCACATGTGTTATTTCTTTAATATGATGAAATATCCATTAATATTATTTGACGGAGTATGTAATTTATGTAACGGAACAATAGATTTTGTGCTAAGACATGACAAAGGAAAACAATTTAGATTTGTGCCTTTGCAATCGAAGGCAGGAAAAAAAGTAAAAGAAAAACTTCACTTGTCTTCAGAATCTGATACTGTAATTTTTTATTTCGACAAGAAAGTGTACACGGAATCAGATGCTGTAATTGAAATTTTGCGTTTTTTACCGGCTCCCTGGAAATGGTTTGTGATTGTCATAATTATTCCCAAAAGTGTAAGAGACAAAATTTACAAATGGATTGCAAAAAACCGTTATAAATGGTTTGGACAAAAACAAACCTGCCGAATCCCCACTCCACAGGAAAAGCAATTTTTCCCCGAAGCCGAAGACTTACATATCTAGGTCACCTTCCTCAAATTGTTTGTACAGTTTAGATAAATACGAAAGCCAATTACTTATCCTTTTAATAGCGTCGGTAGTTTCTGCAGAAATGGATTTTTGTTGAATTTTTAAAAGAAGAAAACCGTAGATCGCTGTAATTGCCAAATCAACGTCGTTTTTAGCTTCTTTGTTTTTTTGTTTTAATTCCGTGACTAGCCCGGCAACCGATTGAAATGTATTTACATACATTTTATCAACTCCGGTCTCCAATAATTTCAGATGCACCTGATCAACATCGTTTATCAGGTTTGTAAGAAACTGCAAATGTCCGTGTTCCCGTTTCCCCTCCTTATCCATCATTATCACCAGGTTACTGTACCAATCAGTAATCTCTTTTGAGGTATTTTCATCAACATCATATTTTTCTACTAACTGATTTTCAATCAGATTCATATCGAGTTTAAACGCACGAATCAAATCCTCGATCTGATAGAGATATAAAATATATTCAGCAATATTTTCTTTTCGTTTTTGTTTTGCAATGAGCATTTTGTCTATTTTAAATAAAATCCCGGGGGTTATTACTTATTTAACCAATTTATGAAATAAAGGTATGGAAATTTCAAAGGTCAAAAAATTCATCCAAATCACGACGTTCCTTTTTAGTAGGTCTTCCTTTGCCTTTTTCCCTGGAAATCCATCGCATATTTTTTTGAATTTCAAGAATTTCGAGCTCTTCCGGTGGAGTAACATCTTCCAAAAAATCAGGAACAAATTTGGCTGACATTCTTTTTTCTGCCAGTTTCAAGACTTTAAAACTCCTGATCATTTGCTCTTTTCTTATTCTAATAATTTCATTTGAATGAATTAAGCGAGATGGTTTGACAGGAAGATCGTCTATTGAAACATGACCTTTCCGGCATGCTTCGGTTGCCTTACTGCGTGTTTTAAATATTCGCACTGCCCATAACCATTTATCAACCCGCACATTCCCTTCCATTTAATTTTTCTTATTGAAAAAATTCATTGTTCTTTCAATACCTATTGTACCAAAACTTTTAATCATTTCGATACAATAATCCAATTTTTCAGGCATTTCCTTTTGCTCCTCTTTGTCCCAGTCACTTAAAACATAATCTACCTGAAATCCTTTATGAAAATTATCTCCAATACCAAAACGGAGCCTGGCATAGTCGTTTCTTCCCAATACCTGTGTAATGTTTTTTAAACCATTATGACCGCCGTCGCTTCCTTTTGCACGCAGACGAATTGTACCAAATGGCAGAGCAATATCATCAACCAGTACCAAAACATTTCCGATGTCGATATTCTCTTTTTGCATCCAGTAATTTACTGCCCGGCCACTTAAATTCATAAATGTACTTGGCTTTAACAGTATAAAAGTTCGGGCTTTAAATTTATATTCGGCCACAAACCCGTAACGTTTATCGTTAAAACTAATATTGGATGCCTCAGCGAGAGCATCCAATATTTGAAAGCCAATATTATGGCGAGTATTTTTATATTCTGGCCCTATATTACCGAGTCCGGCAATCAAGTATTTCACAGAATTTAATTTTAGATTTATTCTTCACTGGCAGTTGCTTCTGTTGCTTCACCTTCTGCTCCTTCAGCTGCTTCACCTTCTGCTTCTTCTTCATCTTCAGGCAATGCTCCCATTCCAGCTTTAGCAGCTCTTGAAGAAATTACCGAAACAACCATATTTGATTTGCTATCGAGAAATTCAATATTCTCAACTTTAAGGTCACCAACTTTAATACTTTGACCTATGGCCAGTTTGGTTATATCTATATCAATCACATCAGGCAAATTCTCAGCCAAAGCTTTAACTTTTAATAAACGAAGATTTTGTTTTAGCTTACCGCCTGCTTTCACACCTTTTGCCAAACCATTCAGTTTTGTCGGAATAGAAATTTTAACTGGTTTTCCATCAACAACCTTCATGAAATCAACATGAAGTACCTGTTCTTCAACCGGATGCCATTGTATATCCTGAATAATCGCTCTGTGTAATTCACCTTCAATATCAATATCAATTATATATACACTTGGGGTGTAGATCAATTTTCTTAATTCACTGAAAGATACTGTGAGATGAATAGGTTCCTCTCCGCCGTATAGAACACAAGGAACCAACTCCTGTGCGCGAAGCTTTTTAGATTCTTTTTTACCTAAGGACTCTCTTTTTTGTCCTTTTACTGTTACTGATTTCATTTGTAATAATTTACGTTAATAATTATGGTACTCAGTCCTCCCCGAGTACTCGGGGCAAACAGCATGCACATTATTAATGCGTCTGCTTACGGAAAAAGCGGTGCAAATATATAAATTACCTGTAATATAAAGAACTAATTGATTGATTTTTATATACCCGTTGAATAGCTTCACCAAATGCTTCAGCTACTGAAATATATTTTATTTTTTCGCTGGTATTTTTTGGAGGCATGGAATCGGTAAAATATACTTCGGTTAATGCAGATTTTTCGATGCGTTCAATAGCAGGCCCTGAGAGCACGCCATGGGCTGCAAACGCTCTAACACTGGCAGCTCCTTTGTCTTTCATCAGGTTAGCTGCTTTTGTAATTGTTCCAGCAGTGTCAATCATATCATCAACAATGATTACATCTTTATCTTTAACATCTCCAATTACCGACATACTGCCAACTACATTTGCTTTTGCCCTAGTTTTATGACAAATAACCATATCTGTTTCAAGCATTCGTGAATAGGTATTGGCACGTTTAGTTCCGCCAACGTCAGGAGATGCAATGGTAATATTTTTCAATCCCATTTTTTCGATAAAAGGCACAAAATGAGCAGATGCATATAAATGATCAACTGGAACATTAAAAAAACCTTGTATCTGGTCGGCATGTAAATCCATAGTTATCAAGCGATCGATGCCGGCTACAGACAGAACATCAGCAAAAAGTTTGGCACCAATAGAAACGCGTGGTTTATCTTTTCTGTCCTGACGCGCATAACCAAAATAGGGAACTACTGCGATTATTTTATAAGCACTCGCTCTTTTAGCTGCATCAATCATCAGCAATAATTCAAGTAAATTGTCACCGGGAGGAGGCGTAGATTGTACAATAAAAACGTGTGATCCACGAATAGTTTCTTCATAACAAGGCTCAAACTCTCCGTCAGCAAATACCGGACAAGAAGATAAACCAAGGTCCACATTGAGACTGTCGCAAATTTTTTCCGTTAAATACCGTGTGCTTCTTCCTGAGAAAATTTTTAATGGATGACTTTTGCTGCCCATTTCATTAGATTTGTTCATTAAATTTGAATTTACTGCAAAGTTAAAAAACTTTACTATTCTACTTTTTATTAATTGAAAAGTTAAATTATTTCCTAAAAACTGACTGGTTGACGTCCTCAACAAATTTCAATATTTCATCTTTCCCTTCATTTGTTGCAGAAGATGTGATAAAAGTGTCAGGCATTGATTCCCATGTTTTAAGCATTATTTTTTTATAATTTTCAAAATTCTCCTCTCTTTCTTCAGGCTTTAACTTGTCAGCTTTGGTAAATACAATCACAAATGGAATTGCCTTCAATCCAAGCCATTCCATAAATTCAAGATCTGCAACTTGTGGTTTATGACGAAAATCGATTAGAACAAATAAACAATAGAGATTTTCGCGTTGAACAATATATTTCCGAATAAACCTTTCCCACTTTTCACGTTCTTTTTTTGGTACTTTGGCGTAGCCGTACCCTGGTAAATCAACAAGGTACCATTCTTCGTTTATTAAAAAATGATTTATCAATTGTGTTTTACCCGGTTTCCCCGAAGTTTTGGCCAACGATTTTTTATTAGTAAGCATGTTTATAAGCGTTGATTTACCAACATTTGAACGGCCAATAAAAGCATACTCCGGACGATCTGCTTTCGGACATTTTTTTACATCTGTATTACTTACAATAAAACGTGCCTCTTTAATTTCCATTAACGAAAATTAATTATCAATTTAACTTCCTGAATTTAATAAAAATTGAAAAAATTCAGTATTCTATTTAATATAAACTTCGAGTACTTTTACACTCTCCGATAGTGGATTCAACTTGAAAGTTTCTAAACTTGCGGGAATTAAAACCGTTTCTCCCTTTTTTACTATTTCTTTTCCTTCTTCAAATTCAACTTCAAATTCACCATACAAATTCATATATATAATAAACGAATCAAGTTTATTATACTCAAGGTCAAGCTGTTTATTGAATTTTAGCAAATTCGTGGTGAAATAATTGCAACTTACAATTTCAGATGAAACATTTTTTTCGATATCGTATTTGGTCTTGTAATCTTCCAGATACGAAAAGTCGATAGCATCGAGTGCCAAATCAACATGCAATTCCCGCTCATTTCCTTCTGCATCTTTTCGGTTATAGTCAAAAATTCGGTAGGTAACGTCTGAGGTTTGTTGAATTTCAGCGACCATGACTCCTTTACCAATAGCATGCACACGTCCGGCCGGAATAAAAAAAACATCGCCTTCCTTTACTTTATCAAATTGCAGAAGTTCAATGAGCCTGCCTGAATTAAAATATTCAAGATATTTTTTCTTGGTTATTTCCTGATTAAATCCAGGTGTAATCAGCCCTTCATTCTCAGCATCAAGCACATACCACATTTCAGTTTTTCCATATGCATTGTGCCTTTTCTTGGATAGTTCATCATTTGGATGAACCTGAACCGATAAATCATCAGCGGCATCAATAAATTTAATTAGTAAAGGAAATTCAATACCAAATTTTTTAAAAACCTTATCTCCAACCAAATCCCCCATATATATTTCAACCAGTTCCTGCAGGTCATTTCCTGCCAGGAAACCATTTGCAACCACCGAAACATTGCTGTCAACTCCTGAAATCTCCCAACTTTCGCCACAATTTGGTAATGGGCTAAAATCTTTATTCAATAAAGTTTTTATCCTATTTCCTCCCCAAATTTTTTCATGAAAGATGGGTTTAAATTTTAATGGGTACAAGTCGTTCATTTTAACTATCTTCTAATTTTGTATTAAACACAAAATTTTTTTGAATGTTCGCGTGATTACAAATATCTCAAATACTGAAGAAAGAATATTGAGATTGAAAAATCAAATTGTTTTGGATGAGCCTAAAACTCAAAATCAACTGCCGCACGTCCTGACGTAGTTTCACCTACTCTTTTCACAACTTTCAGGTGTTCCGGGTGTACGCGGTAAATATCCAAATCTTCTACGGTTTCAAAATGTGAAATTAATGCAAGATCGTAGCTTTTTGATTCTAATTCATAATTTACGCCGACCTTTATATATTTAACTTCCTTAATTTTTTCCTTCAGTCCTTCAAGTGCAGCTTTTAACTCTGCAATTACAACCTGTTTTTCTTCTTTTGAATAGTCGTTTAATTTAAAAAGAACTACGTGATTAATCATTGCTATCTATTTTTAATATTGTATTTTTATCGTTGCGAAAATAGTGTTTTCTGAACGCTACTTATTAAAATTAAGGTTTTAAATAAATAAAAATAACAATAAACTTTCAATATAAAATGCTCGTAATTGGCATTGCCGGAGGTACTGGCTCTGGAAAAACCACTGTTGTAAAAAAAATAACTGAACAATTTCCTAAAAAAGAGGTAGCAGTTTTATCTCACGATTCTTATTATTACGATAACAGCCATTTAAGCCTGGAAGAAAGACGAAGTAAAAATTTCGACCATCCTGACTCCATTGAATTCGACTTAATGATAGAACATGTAAAAAAACTCAAAAATGGAGAAAGCATACAGGAACCCGTTTATTCATTTATTACTTGCACCAGATCTGAAGTAGCCAAAACTATTGACCCCAAAAAGGTTTTAATTATTGAAGGAATCCTTTGCCTTACCAATAAAAAACTACGTGATTTGATGGATATTAAGGTTTTTGTTGATTGTGATTCAGACGTTCGGTTATCAAGGGTTATTAAACGCGATATAATGGAACGTGGAAGGAATGTTGAACAAGTTCTTTCTCGGTACGAAAAAACTGTTCGTCCAAGTCATCTTCAGTTTATTGAACCGACCAAACGTTTTGCAGACATTATTATTCCACAAGGCGGATTAAATCAGGTTGCAATTCATATTTTAACCAATTATATTAACCAAACACTTAAAAACTTATAAATGCTTGAAAACTTGAATATCGAAGAAATTTTATTTATTGACATTGAAACCGTTCCACTGGCTCCTGAGTATACTGAACTTACAGAAAAATGGAAAGAGCTGTGGCAACATAAAATGCAATTCCAGATTAACAACGGCGAACCTGCTGAAGATCTATATGATCGTGCTGGTATTTATGCCGAGTTCGGAAAAATAATTTGTATATCTGCAGGTTATTTAATCCAAAAAAAAGGTGAACCTTTTTTCAGAGTTAAATCATTTCATGAAGATGATGAAAAAAAACTTATAAGGAATTTTTTTAATGCATTGAAAAAATTTAGCCATGCCGGGAAAAGAAGATTATGTGCCCATAACGGACAGGAATTTGATTTTCCGTACATTGCCCGCCGTGCTTTAGTAAATAATGTTCCATTACCTAAAATTTTGGATATCGCGGGAGCCAAACCATGGGAAATTAAGGATCAGCTAATGGACACTCTTCAATTGTGGAAATTTGGCGATTACAAACATTACACCTCACTTTCCTTGCTTTGTGAGCTATTTAATATTCCGACACCCAAAGATGATATCGACGGAAGTCAGGTTTCAAAAATTTACTGGGAAGATGATGATATCGACAGAATTATACGTTACTGTGAAAAAGATACGTTAGCTGTTGCAAATTTGATGCTAAAATACAAGGGTGAAAAAATTATACCTATAGAAAATATGGAAATTGTTTCCTGAGAAACTAAAATTTCATCATTCTATCTATATCTCTTTGAGCATCTTTTTGTTTTAAAGATTCTCTTTTATCATAGACTTTCTTGCCTTTTGCCAGGGCAATTTCAAGTTTCGCCAAACCGCGATCATTAACAAAGAGCCTTACCGGAACAATAGTGAACCCAGATTCTTTCACCTTTTTACTCATTTTCTGGAGTTCTTTGCGGTTTAACAATAACTTCCTGTCTCTTTTGGCTTCATGATTATTATGTGTCCCCATCTCATATTCTGAAATATGAAGATTTTTCACTAATAATTCTTCACCATAAAACTGGCAATAGGAATCAGACAAATTTGCTTTACCGTTACGAATAGATTTAATCTCGGTACCTACCAATTGCATTCCAGCCACAAATTTTTCGATCAACTCATATTCAAATGTGACCTTTCGATTTTTTACATTAATATTTACCTGTTTATGAGCCATTTAAAAATATGCCTTTAACAGATTTGACAATAAAATACTCAAAAAACTAAATACAAAAAAGTTCACAATAATGGTAATAATTATGTAGCTATCTTTTTTTTCTTTGGGAAGGTCAAGCAATTCATTGGCCCCCAACCAAAAAATATAAAAACTGTAGACTCCTAAAATATCTAAAACATACAAAAACTGAAAAAGCCCGGTAACAATTGAAACCAATAAAAAAGGAGTCATCGAATAAAGCACCAGTTTTCTAACCGAGATAATATCTTTCTGACCTTTAAAAGTTTTTATTAATTCGTTGGTTAGATACACGCTTATTGAAAATTGTAAAATAAATAAAACCAACTCCCGCAAGGCTTTCATTACAGCATAGCCCATGTAAAAATGCGAACTCGTAAAAAATTCGCCTAAAAAAACGGCAACTCCGGTAGCTGCTAAAACAGGAATAAAAAAACCGGTAATCTGAACAGAAAAATTTTCGTTTGTTTCTTTTTGCTTTTTCCAGAATTCTTTGGGATCTAAAATATTTTCCCGAATCACTAAAAATAATTTCTGTGTAAATTTTACTTCCATTCAATACTATTTGCCAGCAAAATTACATTTAAAAACAGATTCAGGAAACATTTACAAGCATTACTTATTATGTTTCCTTTCTGTTAATATATTTTGAAGGGCAAACATCTCGTCCCTTAAGCGGGCAGCTTCAATAAAATCAAGTTCTTTTGCAGCTGCCTGCATTTGTTTCTTTGTTTTTTCAATTGCTTTTTCCAATCCGTCGATACTCATATACTGAACTACCGGATCAGCTGCAATATCGGGTTGTCCCATTCCTCCGCTATACTCCTGTTGCTTATCACTACGATATTCGTAGCCAATTATTTCTCTCGTTGGTTTTACAATTTGTGTCGGTGTAATGTTATTTTCTTCGTTGTATTTGAGTTGTTTTTCGCGCCGGTAATTGGTTGAATCAATGGTTCTTTGCATCGAGTTGGTAACCTTGTCGGCATACATAATTACCATACCATTTAAATTTCGGGCAGCACGACCCGCTGTTTGTGTAAGAGAGCGTTCGGAGCGTAAAAATCCTTCCTTGTCAGCATCTAAGATGGCAACCAGGGAAACTTCAGGTAAATCCAAACCCTCACGCAGGAGATTAATCCCAACTAATACATTAAACTCACCCTTCCGAAGTTGTTCCATTATTTCGATGCGCTCCATTGTATCTACATCTGAATGAATGTAGCGGGTCTTTACCCCCATATTAACCAAATATTTAGATAACTCTTCAGCCATTCTCTTGGTTAAAGTTGTTACAAGAACACGCTCATTTTTTTCGATTCTGAGATTGATTTCGTGCATTAAATCGTCAATCTGATTATTACTTGGACGAACATCAATTATCGGGTCGATTAGGCCTGTTGGCCTGATAATTTGCTCTACTACTACTCCTTCACATTTAGCCAATTCGTAGTCTGCAGGAGTAGCACTCACATAAACGACCTGGGAAGTAAGACTTTCAAATTCTTCAAACTTTAACGGGCGGTTATCAATTGCAGCAGGTAACCGAAAGCCATATTCCACCAGTGTAACTTTTCTTGAATTATCGCCACCATACATAGCTCTGATCTGAGGAATTGTAACGTGGCTTTCATCAATAACGCACAAAAAATCTTCCGGAAAATAATCAAGTAAACAGAAAGGCCGCGTTCCGGGTGAACGGCCGTCAAAATAGCGGGAATAATTCTCGATACCAGGACAATAACCTAACTCACGCATCATTTCCATATCATATTCCACACGTTCCAGAATCCGTTTGGCCTCTTGTGGTTTTCCAATCTCCTTGAAATAATCAACCTGTGCAACCAAGTCATCCTGTATGCTGTGAATGGCTGATTTCATACGATCCTTAGTAGTAACAAAAATATTGGCTGGGTATATTTTTATTTCATCAAGAGTTTCATCCTGCTGACCTGTCAGAGGATCAAAACTTGAAATTTCATCAATTTCATCACCCCAAAAAATAATCCGAATAGCCATATCAGCATATGCAGGGAAAATATCCACCGTATCTCCTTTTACTCTGAACGTACCTCTTTGAAAGTCAACTTCACTGCGCGAATATAAAGCCTCAACAAGTTGATGAAGCATTACATTTCGTGAAATTGTCTGCCCAACTTTAATTTCAGTGATATTCGCATGAAAATCTTCCGGATTTCCGATGCCATATAAACAAGATACTGATGAAACAACTACAACATCTCTTCGTCCGGAAAGAAGTGATGATGTAGTGCTTAGTCTCAGTTTTTCAATATCCTGATTAATGGAAAGGTCTTTCTCAATATATGTATCAGTGGTAGGTAAATACGCTTCCGGTTGATAATAATCATAATACGACACAAAATACTCTACCGCATTATTGGGGAAAAATTGTTTCATTTCGCTGTACAATTGTGCAGCTAAAGTTTTATTGTGACTTAAAATTAGAGTTGGCCTTTGCACTTTTTCAATCACATTGGCCATTGTAAAAGTTTTTCCCGAACCGGTAACACCCAAAAGAGTCTGGAATCGCTCACCACTTTCAACTCCTTCTGATAATTGTCGAATTGCTTCCGGCTGATCTCCGGTAGGTTTATAATCTGAAACTACTTTAAATTGCATGGGGTAAAACTACAACACAAAATTTAAATACAGATAAAAAAAACAGTGACCTTAAATTTTAATTTTAATAGAACAAAAACGGGTGCTATTCAAAATCCTGCTTTATTGTAAACAGAAAACCTATAATTTTCTCAAAATCAAAGTCTGAAATATATGATTTAAGATCATTTGATTCCCTTTCAAGAAAATCAAGATGGACTTTCTGTGCAAAACTACTTAAGTCTTCCGCAAAGGTTGTTAAATCATTCAGAACTAATGTACTCTTCAATTCATCTATTTGTTCAAAAAAAAGTTCCTGAAATTCTTTTTTTATACTCAAATCAACTTCAGTTGTATTTTCGGTGGAGTGTTTCTCTGAATTTTTGACTGCATCATCTGTTTCTATAATTTCATGGTCAAGATATCGAGTCAATTCTTTAACCAATTCCATTCGACGCACAGGTTTACGTAAATACCCATCAAAAAGACGCGTAATTTTTTCAGTTTCACTTTGCATAACTGATGCTGTAAATGCAATTACCGGAATTTTTGATGTATCATTATTCTCTTTTAAAAGTTTAGTTGCCTGGTAACCGTTCATCCCAGGCATTCTTATGTCCATTAAGATTAAATCAGGTTTATGTTTTTTTGCTAACAAAATAACTTTTTCCCCATCATCCGTTTCAATTAAATCAAATCCAAAATTTTCCAGATAAGAGTAAACCAGTTCTCTATTATATTTAATATCGTCAACAATCAGAATTGTAGCTTGTTTGAAAGCAATATTCTTATTATCCCAAAGCGACATATCATCTTTTTGCAGCTTTTCATCAGAATAAAATATTTTAGAAAATGAAATCAAAAACTTACTGCCTTTTCCTACCTCACTTTCAACTGAAATATTTCCCCCCATTAAATTGCAAAGTTTCTTCGAAATAGCCAATCCAAGCCCTGTTCCTTCATATTTACGCGCAGAACCACCAGATTGCTGACTAAATGAATCAAAAATTATTTCTATATCTTTTTTATTAATACCAATACCTGTATCAGTTACAGAAATTCCAAAATCTATATGATCTTTACTAATATCTTTAAGTTTAAGTTCAACTTTAATGAATCCTATTGATGTAAATTTTACTGCATTACCTATAACATTAAATAGAACTTGTCGAATCCTAATCTCATCAATAACAATACTTGCAGGAAAATCTTTATCAATATCTATCGTAAATTCAACACCTTTTTCCCTAACCTTCTGTTCAAAAACTTTACCCATTTCATAAATCAACGATTTAATATCTACAGGCTCCGGGTTTATTTCAATTTTCCCGGCTTCTATTTTTGAAAGATCCAGAATATCATTTATTAGGGATAGTAATGTTTTACCACTACTTAAAATTGTTTTTAGATATCCCTTTTGCCTTTCCTCTTTAATTGAATTTAATAACACTTCACTAAATCCAAGAATTGAATTCATAGGTGTTCGAATTTCATGACTCATATTAGCCAAAAATTCTGATTTTGCCTTATTTGCTTCTTCTGCCTTCATTTTGGCATTAAGCAATTCAACTTCCCACTTCTTTCTTTCAGTAATATCGCTAACATAGCCATGCCACAGAACCGAACCATCATGCATCCTTTCAGGAATTGATTCACCTCTAAGCCATTTTAATTCATTACTTCCCGGTAACTTTACCCGGTACTCATACTCCCATGGAGTTAAATTTTCAGACGATTCTCTTATGGTATCTTTTACTTTAGGCAAATCATCTTCAAAAATAACACTAAAAACCTTGCTGGCATCTTCCTTAACTTCATCAGGTTTTACACCAAAAATTTCGAAAATACCTTTACTTGCATATGGAAATTTTGAACTTCCATCAGGATATTGCTGAAATTGGTAAACTACACCCGGGACACGCTCTGTCATTTTGGTTAGAATAAAATCGCGTTCCTCAAGTATTTTCTCATACTCTTTCCGCTTTGTTATATCTCTGAATACGCCAAAAATTCCGCCAAATTCATTATTCTCCTTTATATAAGGCGTGAATGTTACCAAAATTTGTCTTTTCACGCCTGAAGGCCTGATTATTTCAATCTCATATCTCGAAGTCCTACCTTTTAGTCTTTTTAGAGTTTCTTTTTTAACAAAATTTGTCGCTTCCTCAGAAAGATATTTTAACAGCGACTGGTTAAACAATTCACCTTGTTTAGCACCGAAAATCCGATGTGCTTCCGGGTTAGCAAAAACAAATACCTGGTTCTCATCCAATATACCCACTCCTTCCCCTTGATTTTCAACAATCAACCTAAATTTCTCTTCACTTTCTCTTCTCGCCTCTTCCGCAATTTTCTTATCCGTTATATCTCTTGAAATACCAAATGTTCCAATAATTTTCCCTTTCTCTCCTCTTAAAGGCATTTTTGTAGAAACAACCCAGGAAACACTACCATCTGGCCATGTTTCTTTTTCTTCTTCACCTACCATCGGTTCTCCTGTTTCTATTATCTTCTGTTCATCTTCAAATGCAGCCTGAGCATGTTCTTTACTAAAAAAATCAAAATCTGTTTTCCCTATCAGTTCATTTTCATTTTGTACTCCAAAAAGTTTTTGTAAACTCTTATTTACCCTTAGAAACTCACTTTTTAAGTTTTTAAAATATATTTTATCAGGAAGATTTTCCATTAAAGCATTTATCAGAAATTTTTCCTGGTTCAATGCTTTTTTTATCCCTTTTTGTCTTTTCTCAGCCTGAATTGAATATATGGCAAATCCTAACAAATTGGCAATTTCATTAAAAAATTCCTGTTCTTCCTCCTGTTCGTATACTTCATAAGGCAAGGAACAGGAAATAAAGCCACACGCATTATCCTTATAAAACAGAGTTTTGTATAAATACCCTGTTCGCGGATATTTTTGTAATGATTGAAAAAAAATGCAATCTTTTTCCGGTGTTTCTGTAAATGTCATTTCCCTCTCCAAAAACGACATTTTACAATGCTCGGAAAATTCAGATTTTTTAGAAGTTGTTTGTGTTACAACATCATTTTTACTACCTCCTGATGCTCCAAAAATTATAACATTACCGTCATTATCAAAAAAACCGATTTTGTAATCCAAAAAATTCCGACTTTTCAACAAAACTTCACAAGTCTTTTTCACCAAAATCTCTGGTTCACTTTCTTTTGTTACAATTTTATGAATATGATTTAAAGCATGGATTATGCTTTTCAAATAGTGAGTTTGTTCAAGCAACATATTAGTGTCTTTAGATTTAGCTTTATCCTGACAGACCGATATTAGTATATTAGAAATCTAATCAGTCAACACCGAAAGTTAGTAAAATTTATTAGAACAATAATCTTTTGTGCTCCAACAACAAAAATTCATCTAACAGTCACGATTTTTCTATGCCATCTTCTTTAACAGTTTCAATTAATTGAAAAACCTTATTAATTCTTAAATGTTAGATATAGCATATCAACTTCAAATATCATGAAAAATAACGCAGTTGGCTGGTTTGAAATTCCTGCAAATAATATGGAAAGGGCTATAAGCTTTTATGAAAATGTTTTGGATATAAAACTTCAAAGAAATATGATGGGGCCACTTGACATGGCTTGGTTTCCCTGGCTGGAAGATGGGGCTGGTTCTCCGGGGTCCCTTGTAAAACATCCTGATTTTTATGTACCGTCTGCTGATGGTGTACTTATTTATTTAACAGCTCATTCCGGCGATCTGGAAAATGAATTGGCAAGAGTTGAGCCTGCAGGTGGAAAAGTGATTCAACCTAAAACAAAAATTTCTGACGAATATGGTTTTATGGCGCTGATTCTTGACACAGAAGGAAACCGGATAGCGTTACATTCAAGGGGGTAATAAGCAGTATTTAATTTAAGCGAAAGCACTTACACTATTTTCTAATCTCAATTCTGAATATACTGCGGGTTTCAGAAGTTATTTTGAAACGGTTGTCGATTCGAAGCCCCATAATCCAGACAATTTTTTTACCACTGCATAAAAGCCAGATATTTTCTTTTTCGTGAAGTGGAATTTTTTCATCAATAAAAAAGTCACTTACCTTTTTGAATCCAGTTATTCCCAAAGGTTGAAAATAGTCACCTTGTTGCCATTTTCTTATCAGTAATGGAAATTCAAGTTGATCAAAATCAAGACACGCAACATTTCTTTCTTTTGTCATTTCAAAATCTTGTACTCCAATCTTTTCAATAACCAAATCTATTGGCTCAAACAACTCAATATCTTCTTTTTCGATATAATATAATCTATTTTCACTTTCTTTTAAAAGTGAAACAAATAAATACTCTCTGTCTTTTACAAACTCTATGAGTTTTAGAAAAAAACTGTTTGCCGGAATCATTGGAAAGACTTTGAAAAATTCCTTCAATAACGGCTGCATTAAAATTTAATTCAGCAAGAATTTCAAACAACACAACTTTAGAAAATTGAATCTTTTGAAGTGACTCAATATCAATAATCAGTTCATTCTCATTTTTTTTCAATACTTTGTTGATTTCGTCCTGAATAAATCCAGAATACACTTGTTCAGTTTCCCTTAAATTTTCAACACTTGCCAATACATTTTTTTTGAATGAAGGATTTAGCTCCTGAAATAGTGGTAAAATTTTATGGCGTAAAAAATTGCGTTGGAAAACCACTTCATTGTTTGTTGAATCTTCTCTGAAATCAATAAAATTTTTAGTTGCAAAATCTTCAATTTCCTTCCTGTTTGTAAAGAGTAAAGGTCGCATTACTCTGCCTGATTTTTCTTTTATTCCTGTAAGCCCCTTAATCCCAGTTTTCCTTGAAAGGTTCAGAAAAAAAGTTTCAATTAAATCGTCCTGATGATGAGCAGTTGCAATAAAATCGTATTTATGCTCTGAACGTATTTTTTCAAATATTCGTAACGCAATTCACGAGCAGCCATTTCAATGGAAATACTGTTTAAACGGGCATATTCTTCTGTTTCGAAACTTTGGAAAAATGCAGGCACTCCGTGAATTAAAACCTGTTCCCGAACAAATTGCTCATCACCATCAGATTCCTCAGCGCGTAATTTAAAATTACAGTGAATGATGCCATACTCAAGACCTGATTTCTCAAACAAATGCAAAAGAACCATACTGTCGATTCCACCACTAATCGCCAGCAGTACTTTCTGATTAGATTCAAAAAGTTGTTTCTCTTTTACAAATTCAAAAAAACGGTTGAGCATATTATTTAAACTTACCAATCAACTGAGCAATATTCAAAATTACTTCTACCGATTTTAGCATTGACGGAATTGGCACAAATTCAAAAGGCCCGTGAAAATTATGTCCTCCTGCAAAAATATTCGGGCAAGGAAGGCCGTCATAAGAAAGTCTGGCACCATCTGTTCCACCACGGATTGCTTTTATTTTTGGCTTAACTCCAGCCTGATTCATTGCCTTTTTGGCAATATCTACAACATGCATTACCGGTTCTATCTTTTGTCGCATATTGTAATACTGATCCGTTATTTCCAAATCAATTCTTTTTTTGCCTAATTCCAGATTGATGATTTGAACAATTTCAGTAAGCAATTTTTTCTTTTTTTCAAACTTATCAAAATCGTGGTCCCTGATTAGATATTGCATTTCAGCAGTTTCCACGTTTCCTTTTAACGATAACAAATGATAAAATCCTTCATACTTTTCAGTGTGTTCAGGACGTTGCGTGGGAGGCAGCAATGAAATAATCTTTTGCGCAACAAGTAAAGCGTTTACCATTTTGTTTTTGGCTGCCCCGGGATGAACGCTTTGGCCGCTGATCGTAATTTTAGCTCCAGCAGCATTAAAATTCTCAAACTCCAATTCACCAATTTCACCTCCATCCAACGTATAGGCAAAGTCAGCCCCAAATTTCTTTACATCAAAATGATCGGTTCCTTTTCCGATTTCTTCATCAGGTGTAAATGCAATTCTTATTTTTCCGTGTTTTACATCTATGTTTTGAAGAAGAATTTCTGCTGCAGTTACAATTTCAGCAACTCCTGCTTTATCATCGGCTCCCAACAGCGTAGTTCCATCGGCTGTAATTATCGATTGTCCTTTATAATTTAAAATTTCCGGAAAACTTTTCGGATTGATTTCCACTCCGTTTTTTAGTTGTACTACACCACCGTCATAACTTTCAATAATCTGCGGATTTACATCCTCTCCGGAAAAATCAGGACTGGTATCCACATGAGCAATAAAACCAACCACAGGGCTATTTTCAACACCATTGGCAGGAATTGTCGCCGTTACATATCCAAACTGGTCTCTTTCAACGTCTTTCAATCCGATATCTTTCAACTCCTGTTCAAGTTTTTTCATAAAATCAACCTGTCTTTCCGTACTGGGGTAAGTTGTACTTTCAGGATCAGAAGTAGTATATTCTTTTGCGTAACGAATAAATCTTTCAACAACTTTTTCCATATTTATTTTACAGTTTTTTTTGAAATTATACATCGTCGGAATTAAAACCGAATCCCAAACGTTTTCCTGTTACCATCTTGGAATGACTCATTTTTTGTCGCATCTGATCCACCGTTGCCATTTTAACCTGATCATACAATGGAACGAGCAAATCGAACTCAATACTGTACTGAATAGCTGTTTCAATAATTTGCCTCAAAATTCCTGGAGAAATGCTATCAATGGCAAAATCTTTTACTACCTCATCCGATTGGCGTTTTCCTTCCACAAAAAAATGATTTTCTTTATTAACAAAAATTCGGGCAACCAGGTATCCCAAGTCATTTTACCCGGTTATATTTAAACGAATCGGACAAAAAATTGTAAATATTAATAGTTCCACAGTAAGAACGTAATGGTTCTTCTTTTATATAATTTGTTTTCCATACCGGATGTTTGTCATCGAATTCAAATACATTGGAGTGCATACTAAAAACCAACAAATCGCCACCGATTTTAAATTCTGCTTCAAATGGTCCCTTGTCCTTAAATGAAGGCAACATTTGCACCGGAGCTTTATCCCTTATTATTTCAAGATATTCAATTTCCAGCTGTTTAAGTACTTTTTTTAAGATTAGAAACGTATTCTTTGTATTTTCAAATACTTTTTGTTTAACCGTCGATTTTATGACGAATGCCTCCAGCAAGGATTCGCGGACTTCTTTTTCTGTCATCGTTTTTTTGAATTAGTACTTAAAAATACATAAAGCAATTTTTATAAAAAAAGAAAGCAGCCCATTTGAACTGCTTTCTTATAAATATTTTTTTGATCAATATGCCAGTGCAAAAAGAACCCTCCGTTTTGAAGGCTTTCCTGAATAGATACAAGTACCTTCTTCCTCCTCGTAATCAAGAGGTAAACAACGAATTGTAGCTTTGGTCTCAGCTTTGATAGCTTCTTCAGTTTCTGATGTACCGTCCCAGTGAGCAAGAATAAAACCACCCTTATTTTTCAATACATCTTTGAATTCTTCCCATGTGTCTACTTTAACTGTGTTAGCGGCTCTGAAATCGAATGCTTTTTGAAAAATACTACTTTGAATCTCTTCCAAAAGATTTTCCACAATATTTTCAATTCCTTCAATCTGAGTTACAAATTTCTCCAAAGTATCACGGCGGGCAATTTCAACTGTTCCGTTTTCCAAATCGCGTGGTCCAATTGCGAGCCGAACAGGAACGCCTTTTAACTCGTATTCAGCGAATTTCCAGCCGGGCTTTTTATTGTCGTTATCATCAAATTTCACTGAAATTCCTTTTGCCCTCAGTTTTTTGATAATTTCCTCAACTTTTTCAGAAATGACTGCCAATTGTTCAGCCTTTTTGTAAATCGGTACAATTACGACCTGGTAAGGTGCCAATTTTGGAGGAAGAACCAGACCATTGTCATCCGAATGTGCCATTATTAATGCCCCCATTAAACGGGTTGAAACTCCCCAGGAAGTTGCCCATACATACTCTTCTTTTCCTTCTTTACTGGCAAACTTTACATCAAAAGCTTTTGCAAAATTCTGGCCTAAAAAATGAGAAGTTCCGGATTGTAAAGCCTTACCATCCTGCATTAATGCCTCAATTGAATACGTATCCAATGCGCCGGCAAAACGTTCATTTTCAGATTTAAGTCCTTTTATAACCGGAACAGCCATATAATTTTCAGCAAAATCAGCATAAACATTAATCATTCTTTCGGTTTCCTCAATGGCTTCCTGTTTTGTTGCGTGGGCAGTATGACCTTCCTGCCAAAGGAATTCAGCAGTTCTTAGGAACAACCTGGTTCGCATTTCCCATCGCACTACATTCGCCCATTGATTAACAAGAATTGGTAAATCACGATAGGACTGAATCCAGTTTTTATAAGTATTCCATATAATTGTTTCGGAAGTAGGCCGAACGATTAATTCTTCTTCAAGTTTAGCCGCCGGATCTACAACCACACCGCCATTTTCCTCATCGTTTTTCAGACGATAATGGGTTACAACTGCGCATTCCTTTGCAAATCCCTCCACATGATCGGCTTCCTTGCTAAAAAAAGATTTTGGAATAAATAGAGGGAAATACGCATTCACATGCCCGGTTTCCTTAAACATTCGATCCAATTCAGCCTGCATTTTCTCCCAAATCGCATAACCATAGGGTTTTATGACCATACAGCCCCGTACTGCTGAATTTTCTGCTAAATCAGCTTTGATAACTAAATCCTGATACCACTGTGAATAATTTTCGTTGCGTGGTGTTAATTCTCTCGCCATTTTTACTAATTTGGTACAGATTTTGCTTTTTAATATTGATATTTTGAGGCTACAAATAAAGTAAATATTATTGACTTAAATAAACAGGGAGGACAAGTTATGAAATCAAAATTGATGATATTGTTGGGAATTGCACTTTTGTTTGGTGCATGTACCACCGGGTCATATGTTACGAGTTATTCCGATGACATATATTTTAACCCGGGAGATGTTCCTCCACCAATTGTTGTGGATGAATCGGTTGCTGAAAGAACATCCGACCAGACTAAATCGGCTGAACGTATGGTAATTAGTCAAATTGAAGAAAATGAAGATGGTTCAAATACTATGAACAACTACATTTTTGATGGTACGGAGGAAGATGTTGACGCGCTAACATACAACATGGATCAAATGGAAATGTATGATAGCGATACTACTTTATATTATGACGACGATGAAGTAAAATATGTAATTAATAACTATTACGACGGTGATGAATTAGATTTTGCTTATCGTATTCGTCGTTTTCATAATCCGTTTTTCTATGACCCGTTTTACTGGGATAGCTGGTACTATGATCCATTTTACAGTCCCTATTACTCTTCCTGGTATTCTCCGTCATGGACAATGTCATGGGGATGGGGAGGTTATTATTCACCTTATTATAGCTGGGGTTGGGGTTATCCTTACTACTCAAGCTATTGGTATAGTCCTTACTCATATTACGCATGGGGATATCCGTATCATTATGGATATGGTGGCTACTACGGTGGGTATTATGGTGGATATTATGGAAATTACTACGGAAACTCTTACATAGCCAATTCAGATCATGTGAATTACGGACGAAGGACCACGACAGGTTCTGTTGAATCCAGAAGTGTTGATGGAAGAACTGTCAATGGTGTAAACCAAGTTTCAGGAACAAGAAGGACTGCAGATTCAAATCTACAAAACAACAATTCTGCTACGAGGAGAACAACAGATTCAGAAATTGGAACCAATGCAACCAGAGTTGCAGGCACAAAATCAGCTGAAACTGGTATTTTAACAGAAGGTAGAAGAACAACTTCTTCTGCCACTAATTCTGAAAGAGTTACAACAAAAAGCAGCAATAGTACAACGAATACACAAAGTTATACCCGCCCCGGCAGTTCTGCTACAGGTCGGACGACAACGTACACAAGACCTTCAAGTAATTATACTACACCAAGAGTTATTACACAAAGTTCAAGATCTTCTTCTAACAATTCAAATTACACAAGTCCTAGGTCTACTTCGAGCTCTAATAATTCTTACCGGTCAAGCTCAACATATAACCGAAGCTCAAGCAGTTCAAGTTCGACCAGAACTTACAGAGCACCTTCAACGAAGTCGACAAGCACCTACAGAAGCAGTAGTTCGAGCGGCTCATCTTCTTCAGGTAGTTCTTTTAGAAGTTCGGGCAGCTCAGGTAGTTCTTTCAGAAGTTCTGGTAGCTCAGGCAGTTCAGGTGGTTCAAGAAGTTCAGGAGGTAGCTCAGGTGGTGGATCAAGATCCTCATCAGGAGGAGGCAGAAGATAATAGAATACTGAACCGCTAAAATTATTACAAACAATAACTCATTTTGCCATGAAAAAATACATTTTTCTATTTGTTATGCTACTTGTGATTTCACAATTATCCGTAGCACAAACTTTTGAAGACGGCTTTCGGCTGTCGTTTCACCAGGTAACCGGAACTGCCCGATCGGCAGGAATGGGAAATGCCTTTGGTGCCTTGGGTGGAGATTTTACATCACTTTCGATAAATCCTGCAGGAAGTGCGATATACAGAAACAATGAATTTGTTATAACGCCAGGATATTACATGAATAAATCTGAACTCAATTTGGGTGGCAACACTTTTTCTGACAATGAACAGACACTGGTTTTAAATAATATTGGTGTGGTTGGAACTTTTAATACAAACCGCTCAGAAGTAGGAATTGTAAGCGTTAACTATGGTATCGGCTATAACAGACTTGCCAATTTTAACAGTAATGCTTTCGCAAATTATGACCAGTCTTCAGTTTCATATCTTGATGACATTACCAATTATGCCAATTCGGAAATGCTCTCCAACAACTATCTAAACAGAGCAATTGCCGAGGTTGAATACAGGGATTGGCCCACTAAACTGGCATGGAATACTTATTTGATTGATCCCGCGTCTGACGGCCAGGGTGGCACGATAGACGGACAATATGTTAATATACTTTTTCAGGATGAAAAGGTGAATCAGCAAAAAACTTATTTTCAGGATGGTTATCTTGATGAATACGTATTTAATGTGAGTCTGAACTTTAACCACAACTTTTATCTGGGGACAACCATCGGAGTTCACGATATACAATTCAGCAAGAAACAGGCATACGAAGAAACTTTTACTGATGATTCGTTTAGATTTAATGATGAATTTTATATGGATGGGCAAGGTTTTAATTTTAAAATCGGAGCAATTTACAAACCTGTTCAAAGCGTAAGGTTAGGATTAGCTTACCATTCTCCTACATGGTACAATATTAATGATGAATCGCTTCTTGGTATGGATTCCTACCTGGCTGAAAATTATTCGGAATATGGAATAAATTATTACAATTATAAATTCAATTCGCCAATGAAAGTTGTTTTCAGCGGTGCTGTCTTATTTGGGAAAAAAGGACTGGTTAGCGTTGATGCTGAATATATGGACTACTCAAACATGAGGTTCAGAGAAGGTGGCAACGGCACTGATAATTTTAATGATTTAAATTCCGAAATGGTTGATGTTTTTGATAACGTATTCAATTTGCATGTTGGCGGCGAATTTAAATTAACTGACCAATTTGCATTAAGAGCAGGTTATGAACAATACGGAAATCCATTTAAAAATAACCTGGATGCAATAAACACGCTTACAAATGACGTTTCGAAGTACTCTTTGGGATTTGGCTATATGGTTAATGCTTTTTCGCTAAATGTTGCGTATGTAAATTCAGTATCTGATGTTTCCGAAAACAGCGTACAACCGAACTATTATGAAATTCCAAGAACCAATACCAATCAAAATATTCTGTTGACATTGGGCTTTAGATTTTAATAAAGCATAAAATATAAATTGTAAGCACAGGTTTTTAAATCTGTGCTTTTTCTATTTCCTGCCTTTGAGCACAACCATTAAAATCCAAACAATTTAAATTACTGAAGTAGATTTTTTCTTAAGTTTGTTTCCTCTAATTAAACCAGGGAATTTATGTGGATTATCCTTTTATTAATTCTTTTCTACTTTTCTGCTCCTGTATTCCTCATTTATTTATGTAAAATTTCAAAAACATTAAATCGAATTGGCGCTATAGTGCTCGCTTACGCTTTAGGCCTGCTTTTAGGCAATATTGGAATATTTCCCTCTCCAAGCAAAACGTTTAGAGAATTACTCGGAACAAGAACTGTCATGCCATCCAGCGAATTCACTTCATTATTAGACTCCGGACAACTCCTTAGCAAAGACATCGTGGTCAACCAAATTGCACACGTTCAGGATATATTAATGACCATAATTATTCCATTAGCCATTCCATTATTGTTATTTTCACTCGATTTACGAAAATGGATTAAACTGGCAAAAGGTGCCATATTATCTTTGATACTGGCTATGGTTTCTCTCATTGCATCAGTATTTATTGGATACTATTTATTTGCTGAAAATATAGCCGAATCATGGAAAGTAGCAGGAATGCTTATTGGAGTTTATACAGGTGGAACACCAAACCTTGCTGCAATTGGGACTGCATTGGACGTTAGTCCAGATATTTTTATTCTTACACATACCTACGATTTAATTATTGGTTCTGTTGCCTTGCTATTTCTAATGACAATTGCGCAACGACTGTTTCATACATTCCTTCCCAAATTTGGTCTTGTAAAAAAAGGAGAGAATGTTTTCCATCTTGCCGATGAAACCAACGATATAGACAATTTCGATAATTTATTTAAACGAAAATCTGTTCCGGATTTATTAAAAGCCCTTGGATTAACCGTAATAATTTTCGCAATCGGAGGCGGACTAAGCTTACTGGTTCCGGAATCTAGCTCAACAATGATAGCTATCTTAACAATAACCACTCTGGGGTTGGGCGCTTCGCTTATTAAAGCAATTAATCGAATTCAAAACAGCTTTCAGTTTGGAATGTATCTGATAATTGTCTTTTCACTGGTGGTTTCTTCAATGGCCAATCTTAAAAACATGTTTCAAATTGAATTTTTACAACTTTTCCTTTTTGTTTTGCTTGTTGTGTTTGGCTCAATGGCCATACACGTTGTTCTTTCGAGAATTTTTAAGGTCGACGCAGATACAACAATAATCGCAATAACGGCGCTCACCTACTCTCCTCCTTTTGTGCCAGCTGTTGCAGGCGCATTAAAAAATAAAAATGTAATTATTTCAGGATTAACCATTGGAATTTTGGGATATGCCTTTGGGAACTACCTCGGTATCTTTATAGCAACATTGCTAAGGTGAAAATTATTTATCCCAGTTTCCTTACGAGGCTTTCCCTGTAATTAACGCTGACCGGTATTTTATGGTCACCCACCTTGACCATGTTTCCTTCCATGTATACGACCTTAGAGATGGCTATAACATATGATTTATGAACCCGCTCGAATTTGCCAGAGGGTAGCTGCGAGATAAATTCTTTCATGGTGCCGTGAACCATTAGTGAATCTCCGGAAGTTACAAATTTCACATAGTCTCCCTGAGCCTCAAGAAATAAAATATCATCAAATTCCACACGGTATTTCTTTTTATCGGCCCGCAGCATAATATGACCTGAACCCATTTTATTTTTATCTGAAATTCTTTCCAGAATTCGATTTACAGAGGCCCTAAAACGCTCAAATGAAACTGGTTTTAATAAATAGTCCACAGCATCAACCTCAAAACCATCCACAGCGAATTCAGGATACGCAGTTACTAAAACGAACAACGGTGGTTCCTTTAAGCTTTTCACAAAACCAATTCCTGAAAGTTTGGGCATATTTATGTCCAAAAAAAGGACGTCAATTTTTTCTTTAGAAAGAATTTCACCGGCATCCAGTGCATTGTTACAAACACCGGCTAAAACTAACTCAGGACACGCCTCCACAAAATCAATAATTACATCCTGTGAGAGTGGTTCATCATCAACTATTAAACATTTAACCTGCATACTAATTTAACTGAATTTGTAAAAATACTTTAAATGTTTTCTCATCTTCAGTAATATCTATTTTGTGCGAATCCGGATAAACAAGTGCCAGTCTCTTTTTTACATTTTGAATTCCTATTCCCTTATATTTTGAATCGCTTATTCCCTGGGGTGAGCCTTTCGCATTTACAACTTCAAATTTTATTTTGCCTTCACCAACAGCTATTCGGATATTAACAAAAGCTTTTTCTGCTCCGCTTTTTAAGCCATGTTTAAAACTATTTTCTACAAAAGGCAGGAAAATAAATGGTGCTATTTTTTTCTTTTGAATATCACCTTCAATTTTAAGGTTTATCTTTTCTGAATCCACGGTACGCAAATTTTGCAATTCTATATAATTCTTTATCATTTCAATCTCTTTTTTTAAGGGAATAAAATCAGAATCGGATTCGTAAATAATGTGCCGCATTAAATCGCTCAGTTGTACTATTTTTTCAGGAACTTCAGGTGATTTTTTACGTGAAAGACTGTAAATACTATTCAATGAATTGAATAAAAAATGTGGATTTATTTGCGAACGGAGAGCTTTTAACTCCGTTTCCGTTCGCTCCTGTTCAACTTCCTGAAGTTTAAACCAACCGCGGGCAAGCTTTAACAAACTAGTCAGGAATATATAAATTAGGTAGTAAAGTGAAATATCCCAAAAACTGTAGTAGGCAATAAAGTAGTACCCTTTGAAAATATAATCAATCCAATCATTAAACAGAATGAGATAAAAACCTGCTCCGAAGGCAATTACAGCCAGTGCAAAAATCAAATAAAAAAAATACCTTCCTTTTTCCAGAAATAAAGGGAAAAGTGCTTTTAAATTCGCGTAGACAATCAGAAAAACAGGCAAATGAAAAACCAGCGTGTAAATAAGATCTATTTTTTTAATTTCGGCTGAAACCTTAAGAATATTCAAAAGAATCAAAAACGACAATGCCCAAAACAGGATATGCTGCAATATCCTGTTCCTGATTAATTGATTAAAAATATTTTTCAAACCTGAATTCATTTAATTACCGCGTAAGAACAACCTCCAGCCCATCTTCAAAAGCCTCTTCCGAATTTACATATTTTGTAACAAACTTCTGTAACTCATCGGGTTTGGCAGTTAGTAAAATAAAATCGTCATTATCTTCATGGTGAATCCTGATTTTATTTTCATCAATCAGCTCCTCAAGCCAATCCTGGTCAAACCAGTTAATAGTTAACTTATTTGTTTCAACAGTTAATTTTGCAAAGGTATGCACTGGAATAATATGAAAGTCATACAAAGTAAAATCTTCATCATTGGTGTAGTCTTCCAAATAGAAATCTAAAAAATAATGACCTTTCAACTTAACAATATGTACTGAAAACTCTTTTTCTGCAATTTCTCCTGTTGCCGAATCCTCAAATTTCAATGTATAAGAAGTACTGTCGATATTAGCAGGCACTTTTTCACCAAAATAAGAATGTTCAAATTGCCAGACAGTGCCATCATCATCTGTCCATTCACCAGTTAAAATATCGTTAGCAAACAAATCTTCCTTGTTGTACAACGGGTAAAACGAATAAACAATACACCCCGAAAAAAGTACTGCAATAAATAATACAAACAAAAAATTACGTGTTTTCATTTTTTCAGTTTTTGAATTATGATTCAAATGTAAACCGACGCTCTTTTATTTCCATTTTTTTTCGTTGTGAGAGGAATTTTTGTCGTTAAGATCATTGGTTCAAACAATATGAAAGTAAAAACCCGCCAATTTCTTGACGGGTTTACCTGTATTTCTATTTTTCTAAAACAAATAATTCAATCCAATGTATAAACCTGAATTCCCGTCGCGTTCATCAGCTGCCAGCCCGTAATCTATCGCTACAATAAAATTTTGGTTCATCACAACCCGTAACCCAGCACCGTATGAAAAATGCATTTTTTCAGTGCCTTCATCGAAATATCCCTGAAATTCTTTTAAAGATACAGTAGGATTTAAATCTATCTTTTTCGTCACTTGCCCAAAATCCATAAAACCGTTCAAGCCCAAATAAAAATTATTATTAATAAACTGGAAACGGGCAAATTTCCAACGTGCCTCAATGTTTCCGTAGAAAAACCCATCGCCAACTACACGGTTACGACGGATACCCCTTAATGATTTTGCTCCTCCTAATCCTTCCGAACTGGCACCCTTTAAGACTGAAGTAATTACTTGTGTCTGGTAATAAAAAGGTACTTCGCCGGCTATGGTTGTCTGGTAGGCCAGACGGTAAGCCAGAGAAAGATTTTTCGGAACAAGAGTAAAATATTGCCGGTGTGTCAAGCTTAATTTTGCAAAAGAACTTTCTCCACCTAAAAATTCTGGTGCAGCGACAATCACTGCCTCTGTCCATATCCCTTTCATCGGATTAGGGCGATTATCACGGGTGTCATAAACAAGGCCGGCTTTAAAAGTGGGAACAAATCCTCCGTCGGCTTCTTCATCTGAAATGATTCCCCACTCATAATATTTCTCATACAAACCGTCCACGTCAGGTAACACATCATCACCTTTTTTCCCTTTGTTTAACTTTTCCAAATCAACAGAACCAACTTTAAAATTCAGAAAATTAATCCCAGCTGCCCAGCGAAGCTTTTCTCCTGAAAACTTACCTTGTAAATCTACCTTAAACCGGAACATCTTTCTGTCGTATTTGTAAAACATTCTTGATCTATAAATAACTTCTGGCTGTGAATCATCAATCCAATCGGGATTTACTACCGCATCATAGCCGTTAAATCCATAAAAATCATAAGCCTGATCAGACAAAAAACTAATATCGACCGAAGTTTGTAGTCCTTTTATCAACTCATCGGAATCATAATAAAACCGGTTTATTCCGCTTCCTTTTGTATAACGTGAAACCTCAAAATATAAGGAATGGTTGTAATTGGGATACCCGCTCCCATCACCATAATCATAAAGATTCACCAACGCTCCGTACTGAAAACCAAGGTCGGTGTCAAAAGTGATAGTCGGCAGTGCCCCAAAGTTCCAACCGGTTTTTGTAAGTTCATCCTGAGCAAAAGTTAAATAAACAATTGAACTGAAAAACAGAAACAAAATAGTTCTTTTCATAATAGTTAGATTTAATTTATTTCCAGCAGATTAAAAAATCGAAAAGATATAAGAATTAACCACGATTTTGAATGGTATTATGTTGATTTTTAATTTAACTAATATAGAAAAAAATCCAATGAAGTATTACAAACTGATAAAATCAATTGAATTTCGCTTTTATTATTTATAATATTATAGTGTTTAATATCCGATAACAGAACTTTCTAAATTATTCTGAAACAAAGCATAACAAATATGAAAACAAATAGAAGAATTTTTTTTCAGGTTGCCGGAGTTGCGGGTGCCGGATTACTATCAGGTGGTATGTCATCATGCAATAGGAATTTATCAACCAATCAGGATGAATCACAACTGGGAGAAATAAAGGATGCCGTTGCACTTGCCCATAGTCAAACATTCAATATGAGCGGATATGCTGCTCCAAAAATCGAAACCGTAAGAATTGGATTTATCGGCCTTGGCATGCGCGGCCCAGGAGCTGTGGAGAGAATGTCGAATATTGAGGGAGTGGAAATTGTTGCGCTTTGTGATAAAGATTTGGAACGTGTAAAAAAGACGCAGAAAATTCTGGATGATCGTGGACTAAAGCCTGCCAAAGAATACGGAGGAAATGAAGATTCCTGGAAAAAGTTATGCGAAGATCCGGATATTGATTTGGTGTACACCTGTACTCCCTGGAATTTACATACACCCATTTGTGTTTATGCTATGGAAAACGGGAAACATGCAGCCACAGAAGTTCCGGCAGCTGTTACAGTTGAGCAGGCCTGGCAATTAGTCGAAACTTCCGAACGAACCAAAAGACATTGTATGATGCTTGAAAACTGTTGCTATGACTTTTTTGAATTACTTACACTAAACATGGCAAGACAGGGATTTTTCGGTGAAATTGTACACGTGGAGGGTGCTTATTTACATAACTTACTTGACCTGAATTTTGATAAAGAAAATGGGTATGCTGATATGTGGCGATTGATAGAAAATCAAACCCGTAATGGTAACCTTTACCCAACCCATGGTCTTGGACCGGTTTGCCAGGTGCTCAATATTAACCGTGGTGATAAGATGGAATACCTTTCTTCCATGTCGACCAATGATTTTCAAATGGGGAAAACTGCAAATGAACTTGCCTCAAACGATAATTTTTACAAGCCCTACAATACAGACAGTTACCGGGGAAATATGAATACTACCATTATAAAAACGGCAAACGGAAAAACAATAATGGTGCAACATGATGTCACCAGTATAAGGCCATATTCGCGAATTCATCAAATAACCGGAACCGAAGGATGTGCACGTAAATACCCTGATCCACCCAAAATTGCCAAAGGACATTCCTGGATTAATGCTGACGAATTTAAAATACTCGAAGAAAAATATACTCCGCCAATTGTTAAACTGGTTGGAGAAATGGCTAAAAAAATAGGCGGACATGGAGGAATGGATTTTATTATGGATTGGCGTTTAATTGACTGTTTAAGAAGTGGTATTCCCTTGGATCAGGATGTATACGACGCTGCAACCTGGAGTGTGATTTCTCCCTTAAGTGAATGGTCGGTTGCCAATAGATCAAATTCCATAGATATTCCGGATTTTACAAACGGTAAATGGAAAACGAATACTCCGGTTGATATTACATTATCCAAAGGAGGTACAACAAATGTCAGGATCAGTGCGGAAGCTGAAAGCCAGTTAAGTATATAAGAATGCAAGAAAGGGGCCACCAAATTGTCGCCCCTTTTTAACTAAACCAAACACTTACTTATTTAATGAAAAACTCCGTATAATAAACAGACAACTCTGGTAAAATTTACCCCTAAAAGAACAAATGCCAACCAAAAATCTAAATATTGACCAATTGGTCATTTTTAACAATTAATTAACATACAAACTATTGCGTAATTCAAAAAGTGATTTTATTTTTGACCGACCGTTCAGTCATAAAATATAAAAACTAAATATCATGTCACCTCGAAGTGCGAAACAAATAAAAGACATAAGAAAACAGAAAACAGAACTCATTATGGAAACAGCTTTGGAACTTTTTACAGAAAATGGGTTCCACGCTACTTCTATGAGTCAGATTGCAAAAAAAGCCGGAATTTCAAAAGGCTTAACCTACAACTACTTTGCCAGCAAAAACGATATTTTGGAAGAACTAATAAAACACGGATTTGATGCCATTTTCTTCGAGTTGGATCTAAACAAAGACGGCATTGTCACAAAAGATGAGTTTATTCATTTTATTCGTCACAGTTTCGATTTAGTCCGTCAAAACATGCAACACTGGAAGTTATTTTTCTCATTAATGCTTCAACCTCATGTAGCCGATACTTTTACTGACGAATACAAAAGTAAAGGTGAACCAATTTTTCAAATGATGTATCAATTTATTACGGCTCAGGGCAGTACCGATCCCGAAGGAGATTTAATGGTTATTAGTGCTATGCTGGAAGGAGCCTTTCTTTATGCCATTGTTGCACCCGATATATTCCCTATTGATGTAATGGAAGAAAAAGTCATTAATGCATTTTTCAAAATCATAAACAACTAATACAAATTACCATGAAAACAAAAATTCTATTTCTGATATTCTCGCTTGGAGCATTTGTATCCAATGCACAGGATATTGCTGAAATAATTAAAAAAGCCGATGAAAAATTCCGTGGTGAATCCAGCCAGGGAACCATGACCATGATCATTGAACGTCCGACATGGTCGCGCGAAGTAACCATGAAAAACTGGACGAAAGGAAATGATTATTCATTGATTTACATTACAGCACCGGCAAAAGAAAAAGGACAGGTTTTTCTGAAACGTCACAACGAAATGTGGAACTGGGTACCCACCATTGAAAGAATGATAAAAATTCCACCTTCAATGATGATGCAATCCTGGATGGGCTCTGATTTTACCAATGATGACCTGGTTAGGGAATCATCGCTGATTGAAGATTACAATCAGAAATTGGTAGGAGAAGAAACAATTGAAGGTTACGAATGCTATAAAGCTGAACTTATTCCGAAAGATGACGCTCCGGTTGTTTGGGGAAAATTAATCATGTGGGTTTCAAAAGAAGAATACCACTGGTTAAAAGCTGAATATTACGATGAAGACGGTTACCTGGTAAATACCGAGATATTAACCGACATAAAAAAAATGGACGACCGTACCATGCCCACCCGATTGGAAATGATTCCTGCTGATGAAGAAGGAAACAAAACCATCCTGATATTTGAAGAAATTAAATTTAATGTTGACCTCGATGAATCCTTTTTCTCTCAACAAAATATGAAAAGAATTAGATAGTATTGCATAAATGTGTGAGTGCGTTAATACATTAATTTCTAAATAATTAAGTGATTTCAATATTCACGCATTTAAGCAATAATGAATTAAAGCATTAATAAAATGAAAACAAACATAAAACTTGCATGGAGAAATTTATGGCGAAACAAGCGGCGAACGTTTATTGCCATATCATCCATAGTTTTCAGTGTCCTGCTTGCTTCCTGGATGCGCTCTATGCAGGAAGGATCATACGATAGTATGATTGACAATACAGTTAAATTCTACAGTGGCTACCTACAGGTACAAGACACAGCTTTCTGGGAAGAACGTACTCTGGACAATGGATTTGAAGCAAGCGATGAGTTGAAAACAAACATTAAAAATGTAAAAAATGTAACGCTGGTTTCCGATCGCCTTGAATCATTTGCATTGGCTGCAAATCATTTGCACAGTAAACCAGCTATGGTTATGGGAATAGAACCTGATGCAGAGGACCAGATTACAAAAATATCAAGCAAAATCACTGCGGGACGTTTTTTAAAAAATGGCGACAAAGGCGTTGTTGTCGCTGAAGGCCTTGCAGGATATTTAAATCTCAATATTGGTGATACGCTTGTAATGATTAGCCAGGGATATCATGGAATTAGTGCCAACGGACTTTTTGAAATTATTGGAATTATGTCGAGTCCAAATCCAGAATTTAACAAAAGAATGGTTTATCTCGATATCAATGAAGCAAGAGAATTCTATTCAGCATATGGAATTTCAACTGCGCTGGTTGTCATGACGAATGATCATTATAAAGTCAATCATATTAAAAATGAAATTGCGAATCTTATTCCCGCCGGTAACAAAGTAATGACATGGGAAGAAATGCAGCCCGAGCTTGTTCAGCTTATTGAAAGCGACCGTGGAGGCGGAATTATCATGCTTGGAATTCTTTATGTCGTAATTGGCTTCGGAATGTTCAGCGTTGTGATGATGATGGTTAAAGAAAGGAAACGGGAATTTGGAGTGATTCACGCTGTGGGTATGAAAAAACAAAAACTTTCGGTTATCGTACTTTTTGAAACCATTATTCTTGGTTTGATTGGCTGTTCAATAGGTTTGTTAATCAGCTATATCTTTTGTTTGTATTTCTATTACAATCCTATTCCGCTCTCTGAAACAATGGCTGAAGCATATGCCCAATATGGAATGGAACCTTATATGTACTTCTCAATGAAATCTTCATTGTTTTACAGTCAAATGATACTGGTTTTTATCATCAGTTTATTTATATCCATTTTCCCAATAACAAATATCCATCGCTTGAAAATTACAAAAGCGATGCGTGCATAACCATAAAACTTAAAAATCATGATAGGATCAATTGCATGGAGAAATGTCTGGCGCAGTAAATCACGTAGTCTGATTATGATTGCTGCTATTGCCATAGGCTTATTCGCAGGGGTGTTTGTTATGGCATTTATGCAAGGTGCCGTTGATGCCCGCATTGAATCGGCCACAAAATCGGAACTTGCACATTTGCAAGTACACGCTCCGCGTTTTCTGGAAAACAATAATATAGAATATTTCATTTCAGATTCAGAGGAATTATTAAACAAAATAAAATCTCAGGATAAAGTAGTAGCCACTAGTCGCCGCCTGATAGCCGAACCGTTTATAATGGCCGCACACGGTACAGGTGGTGGAAAACTACTCGGAGTTGAAATAGAAAATGAAAAAAATGTTACCGATATCTGGGAACATCTGGTCGACGGAACCTACCTCGAAAAATCGAGTCGGATGCCGCCGGTTGTGATTGGCCAGAAAATGGCTACTAAATTACAATTAAAAGTAGGTTCAAAAATTAATGTTCAACTAGTTGACATGGAAGGAAATTTATCCTCAAAAGGATACCGTATTTCCGGAATTTACAAAACAACCAATACTGGTTACGACGAAAATCATCTGTTTGTGAATTATACTGATCTTCAAGCCCAGCTTGGAATGGCTGACAACACTGCACATGAAATTGCCATATTGCTGGAAAGCGGCGAAGAAGCACCCTTGGTAAAATCTGAAATTCAAAGTATTTCCGGAAACTACGATGTTCAGACCTGGAAAGAAATCAGTCCCGAAATGTCTCTGTTAACAGATTCCATGGACCAATACATGTATGTTTTTATACTCATTATTTTGCTCGCATTGTGTTTTGGAATTATAAACACTATGCTGATGGCTGTTTTGGAACGGGTAAAAGAAATTGGAATGTTAATGGCTGTAGGAATGAATAAAAGAAAAGTATTTTTTATGATCATTCTAGAATCAATTATGTTAACGTTTTCAGGTGGTCTGGCCGGAATAATTATCGGTACTGCTGTAACCAAATATTACGAAACCACGCCCATTAATGTATCAATGTTTGCTGAGGGATTGGAAAAATACGGCTACGGATCTCAGATTTATACATCATTGCAACCTGAGACCTTAGTCACTATTGGATTCCTTGTAATCATAACCGGCATTTTGTCTGCTATTTATCCGGCACGAAAAGCATTAAAACTAAATCCGGCAGAAGCTACGAGATCTGAATAAAGAATGCATTGATGATTGAAGGGAAAAATACATTAATATGAAAAATCAAAAGATACAACTTATAAAAAAATTAACCATTAACGCATTGTTGCATTCATTCATGCATTCATGCATTTAAAAATTAATACCATGAAAATCATAGAAATAAATAACCTGCACAAAACGTACGACGGCGACTCAGTTCCGGTACACGCAGTTAACGGCGTCGATCTCTCATTTGAAGAAGGAGAATTTGCAGCCATTGTTGGACCATCGGGTTCCGGCAAAACAACATTGCTGAACATTATCGGAGGATTAGACGATGCATCGGAAGGAAGTGTTACCATCAATGATGTAAAAATTACTGACCTTTCATCTAAAAAATTAACCGATTTCAGAATGCACAATATTGGATTTGTTTTCCAGGCATACAACCTGATTCCGGTGTTAACAGCAAAAGAAAATGTTGAATTTATCATGCATCTTCAGGGAGAGAAAAAAGATGCACGTGACGCAAGAGCAACAGAGCTGCTAAAAGCGGTTGGATTGGGCGAAATGATAAATCGTCGTCCATCTAAGCTTTCGGGCGGACAGCAGCAACGTGTAGCTGTGGCCAGGGCTCTGGCGTCAAAACCAAAATTTGTTCTGGCCGATGAACCAACAGCTAACCTCGATTCAAAATCAACGGAAAACTTACTCGATATTATGGAACAACTTAATAAAGAGGAAAAAATTACGTTTATATTTTCAACGCACGATCAACGGGTAGTAAACAAAGCACACCGTGTGATTACACTCGAAGACGGGAAAATAATAAGCGATATCAGAAAAGACCAGAAATGAAAAAAGTGATAATAATAGTGCTGCTGCTTGGTGTTTATTCGGGCATTAACTTTGCCGGTGTAGTTACCCTTCCAAATTTTGAAGGTGACAACAGCGTATTAAATACAGCGGTATCAGCAAATTATTTATCACAACTGGAAAAAGAAATCGTATTTGAGATAAACAAGCTTCGTTCAAATCCGGCTGAATATGCCGAAAAATATATCGCACCACTGGCAAAACGATATAACCGCAATATGTTATACTATCCTAACGACAAACCTCTTCGTACCAAAGAGGGAGTTAGGGCACTGAATGAATGCGTTCGTGAGTTGAAAAGGCAAAAATCACTACCGTTGGTCTACCCCAACAGAGGACTTTCAAATGCTGCCGAAGACCATGTAAAAGATCAGTCACGAACCGGCAGGATTGGGCATAATGGTAGTGATCGGTCAAACACAAAAACACGAATCGAACGCTACGGACAGTGGAATATACGGATTGCTGAAAACATTGCCTATGGCGGCATTACAGCCCAACAAATTGTTATTTACCTGTTGATTGACGATGGCGTGCGTGATCGCGGACACAGAAAAACCTTTCTTCAGGCTGATTTAAAAATGGTTGGCGTGGCAACAGGGAAACACCCCCACTACGGGACAATGAGTGTAATGGATTTTGCAGGAGCATTTATCGAAAAATAATATTTATTCGATTTCAAATAGGAACATACATGCAGTTTGCAAATATCAATTTTTATCAAAATTCTGAATAAATGAAATCCAAAATTTATATACTCATCCTTTTTTTAATAATTCCGATTTTCTCAGAGGCACAACTTCAAAAAGTTACCCTGAATGGTTACGTAAAAGAACTTTTTATGTTTTACAATCCTGAAAAGCAGATACCCGGAATTGACGCCAAATATCTTTCCACAAATATCATTCATAACCGATTAAATTTCAGATGGTATGCTTCAAATGAATTGACTATCGGTATAGAAGCCAGGAACAGGGTATTTTTTGGACAGATGATTCGGGAGCTTCCTATTTACAAAACAACCATCGATGTTGACCGTGGGTATTTTGATTTATCGAAAGTAATAGCTTCAGGGAAAAGCTGGTTCCTGCATTCCATTATCGACAGGGCCTGGATGAACTATTCAAAAGGAGACTGGAGCATCACTGCCGGACGGCAAAGGATCAACTGGGGAGTAAACCTGGTTTGGAATCCCAACGACATTTTTAATACTTTTTCATACTTTGATTTCGATTATGAGGAACGCCCAGGGACTGACGCTTTAAAAATTCAGTATTATACAGGTGTTACTTCATCTGCCGAACTGGTATATAAAATTGGCCGAGATGCAAATGAAACCGCTATTGCAGGAATGTACCGTTTTTCAAAATTTAATTACGACTTTCAATTTCTTGGTGGCTGGGCCGGGAAAGACTATGTAATTGGCGGTGGCTGGGCCGGCGACATTAAAGGTGGTGGTTTCCGCGGTGAAGCTTCGTGGTTTATTCCCCGTGAATCGGATAACGGAAGTGATACAGCTTTTGTGGCATCCATTTCAGGCGATTACACCCTTAAAAATAGTCTTTACCTGCATGCAGGAATACTTTTTAACAGCAACGGAACAACAGGTAAAGCAGGAGGCCGCGAAATTTTTGACATGAATCTTACCGCAAAAATGTTATCGTTTGGAAAATACAATATATTTGGGCAGGCCTCCTACCCCATTACTCCGTTGTTTTCAGCCAGCATTTCAGGCATGTTAAATCCTTGTGACAAATCCACTTATATTGGTCCATCATTATCTTATTCTTTGGGAAACAACTTGGAATTTATGATTAACAGCCAGTTATTTTTTGGGAAAGAAGATACGGAATATGGTGATTACGGGTATCTACTGTTTGCGCGTCTAAAATGGGCATTTTAATCCCTTGGTAATTAATCGAATGCCTTGAAGCAAAATAAAAATTATTAATTTCAGTTTACACTGCAAATTTCAGCATCCGATTGTTTAATATTTGGAAAAAAGATATTTATTTTAGACCTTTTTAACAAACTAATTTTTATGCGGGTTAATAAATAATGAAGAATTCCTACACTGATCTAATTGAGCAATCCTACTATTTTCCACAGGAAGGGTTTGACCTACAGGATGGCTACCTCACATTTTACGGCGTTTCAATAAAATATCTGATAAATAAATACGGAACTCCTTTCCGGTTAATGTATCTGCCACGTATCGGCGACCAGATAAAAAAGGCCAGAAACCTTTTCAGAAGGGCAATTAAAGCCGAAAATTACCAGGGAACTTATAATTACTGTTACTGTACAAAAACCTGCCACTTTCATCATGTTATTGGAAAAGCATTGCAGTACGATGTAAACCTTGAGACTTCGTCTTCGTTTGACATCGACCTGATTTTAAACCTTTACAATAAAGGAGAACTCGAAAACACGGTAAAACTGGTTCATAACGGTTATAAAACCGATGAATACATTCGGAAAATTATTTCGTTACAGGATTTGGGATTTACTGATTCGACCATTGTTCTTGACAACAAAAACGAATTGAAAAAGATTCTTTCCATGGCCGGAAAGAAAAAAATTAAAATTGGAATTCGCAAAGCCATAGACGAAGAACCACAAAGTGCATATTATACTTCAAGGCTCGGCATCAGGGCTTCCGATGTTTTGGATTTTTACCGAAACCAGATAAAAGACAAATCAAATATCGAATTAACGATGCTTCATTTTTTTGTTGATTCGGGAATTAAAGACACACTTTATTACTGGGGTGAGTTTCAGAAGTCCATGAAATTGTACATTGAACTGAAAAAAGAATGCCCAACATTAAACAACCTGAATTTAGGAGGAGGTTTTCCCATTCGGAGTCACCTGGGTTTTGAGTACGATTATGAATACATGATTCGTGAAATCGTTAAAAACATCAAGGAAATGTGTAATGCGGAAGGAATTAAGGAACCCGACATTTACACTGAATTTGGGAAATATACTGTTGGCGAAAGTGGCGCAACCATTTTCTCGGTACTGGAACAAAAACAGCAAAACGACGCCGAACTTTGGTACATTATCGACAACAGTTTAATGAATACTATTCCAGATGCATGGTCTATTTTTGAAAAATTCATTTTGCTCCCAATTAATAAGTGGGACAATGAATATACACGGGTAAATATTGGAGGTATCAGTTGCGATCATTCCGACTATTACAACTCCGAAGACTTGAACCAACAAATTATGCTGCCAAGATATACCGCCCGTGAAAAAGAACCACTATACCTCGGTTTCTTTCACACCGGTGCCTATCAGGATTCAATAAGTGGTTATGGTGGAATTAAGCACTGCCTTATTCCATCGCCTCAGCATGTGATAATCGACCGTGACGAAACCGGAAATTTTGTGGACTATGTCTACCGTACCGAACAAACCGTTGACGACATGTTTAATATTCTAGGCTATAAACCTTAAAACTTTCATATCATTTCGAGCAAAGCAAGAAATCTATTTGAAAAAATACTATACAAAAAAAAGCCGCACTGATACCAGGGCGGCTTTTACTGTTTGTGGGTTGACACCTAATTTTTGCTTTTATCTAGCAACAAAATGGAGTTTACTACAACTTCAGAGATGTACTGTTTGTCACCGTTTTTGTCTTCATAGGAACGGTTGGTTAACTTTCCTTCCACGGCAATTTCTGAACCTTTTTTTACGTAATTCTCAATAATGTCAGCTTGTTTTCCCCAGGCAACCAGTTTGTGCCAGGTAGTTTCCGACTGTTTATTGCCGTTTTGGTCGCGGTAAATTTCGTTGGTTGCTATACTAAAATTAGCAACTGTTTTTCCACTGTCCAACTTTCTCACTTTTGGGTTGTCACCCAGGTGGCCGATAAGCCTGACGCTATTTCTTAAAGCATTCATAATGTTAATTTTAATGTTAAAACGAAATTGTTGATTCAAAGCTAAAGCAGCCACCAAAGATTATTCGGTATTTAAATATTTGTAATCGAATATAAACGTTTGCAAACGGTTACAAACGGATATATTTTTATATATTAGTAATTTAATGTTAAAATTCTTTTCTCCAGATAATAATAGCAATTGATTATATAACCTAGTTAGGGCACATTTAAACCATCAACATGAAAAAAATAATACTTGAAATTTGTTTTGCGATAAGTTCTTTAGCTGCCATCTTTGGAATAGCACTCGTCATCTCTGCACTCATCGGAGATAATTTACTCTATGATTACTGGATGGATGGTGGATTTAAAACATATCAATATCCATTAAACATTATCATAATCGGTTTTTGGATATTTTTAATCGTTATATGGAATCGACACGATAAAAAAACGTCAAGACTAGTATTACTGCTTCTTTTGAACATTTATTACATACCATTCTACTATAGAATAGCAGACAAAAACAAATGGATAAAGCCAAAAAAATAAAAAAACGTGCCCTAACAATTTGTAATATGGCAGGCGGGGGTAAGAGCGGTTTGACACGTCAAACCTTGCGCCCACTTTCCTGCGGGTCTGACAGGATTTCTCTTCGAAATCCCGCCCGACCACATACAAGTGACCGTCATGCATAACATGAAAAAACTGACATTTGCAATATTACTTTTAACTTTGATTTCCTGTAATTATGGGAAAAATGGAATTAATGTTGAAATCAGAAACTCTTCTGACAAATCTATAAGAAACGTAATTTTCTTATCTGACAAAAACACAAAAGTGGAATTTGAAATAATAGAACCGAACAAAACTGTAAAAAAATATCTTGATATGACAAATAATAATAAAGGAGATGGCGCTTATAGATTGAGTTTTGAGCGTGAAAATGGTAATGTAGAACAAACTGTCGGTGGATATTACACAAATGGAGGTTCGTTAGATAGAAAAGTTATGTGTGAAATTAAAAATGACACAATTCTAATGAAGTTTAACGGAATTGGATATTAAAAAAATACTATGCACGACAAGTTTTTCAAATTGCAGGGCGGTCCCGATAGCTATCGGGAGGTGGTATGCCATCCGCGGATTCTCGCATGATTGTCATTTTCCTAGCGGACAGACAATGACCCGCAATTCGCAACGACAACTTACAATTTTTCGTTAACGACAAATTTGAGAATGGCAACAACTTAACATTAGACGTAATATTTAACAGGAATGAAAAAATTTAGAATCGGACTCATTATTGGTGCACTTATCATCATAATTGTAGAATTTATAATAATTGATTATAATAATCTGTTTAGTTCTAAAAATCTGGGCAACTTACTGACAACGTTAGCAATGATATTGATAATTATTAACTTGATTTTTACTTTCAAGAATGACAAGGAAAAAATTAAAATAAAAAACTTATGAAATCCAACAGAATCTACAAGTCCTGCCCGAATTATGAATCAAAAATTCCATTTAATTTCTATCGAAATAGGGAAGAAATAATTCAATGTCCTAATTGTGAGATTTTACTAAAAGAAAAATCTTCAGGAGTCTTAATTTCTGGTATTATTTTTTTTCTTGGGGGATTTTTTGCCACCGGAAGCAAATGGATTGGAATACCTACTTGGATGGGATTATTAATTATGCTTTTAGCAATTTATTCTGCATTTAAAATCATCCATTTCAAAACAATAAAAAAAGATTTAATCATTAGAAATAAACTGACAAATCAAATTTCTTATATAAATAATTCTGTTGACGGAGAGATTAATTTTGAAATTATTGAATACTTAAATACTTGAAAAAGAATAAAAACCAGCCGTTAACTAATTATCATATGGCAGACGTTGTGGTAAATATTAAAGTTTTCAGTCCGCTCAAACTGGACAGCGGTTTATGAGAAAATTACTAAGCAATCTGCCACTTCTCATTCAAATGGCCGTTGAAACACACTCAGATGAAGCTGACTAATATCTGTTAAATTATTTTATGAACAAAACCAACAAAATATTTATTGCCACCAGTATCGATGGTTATATCTCTGACAGAAACGATGGTTTGGACTGGCTGAATTCAGTTCCCAATCCGGATAATGAAGACATGGGCTATAACAATTTTATAGATGGAATTGATGCCAATGTAATAGGCCGGAAAACATTTGAAACCGTTTGCGGTTTCGACATTGACTGGCCGTATACAAAACCGGTTTTTGTTTTAAGCAATACTTTGGATAAAATACCCGAAAACTTACAGGACAAAGCTTTTCTGATAAAGGGTTCGCTCTCTGAAATATTGAATCAAATTCATAAAAAAGGATTTTCCAGACTCTACATCGACGGAGGTAAAACCATTCAACATTTTCTGAAAGAAGATCGGATTGACGAAATGACAATCACCACCCTACCCGTTTTGTTAGGAGGCGGTTCGGAATTATTTTCTGTACTTCCCGAAGAACTGGAATTTGAGCTTGTTGATTCAAAAGTATATTTAAATGCCCTGGTGCAAAACCATTACCGAAGAAAAAGATAAAAATAATAATAGAATAACGATGGAAGAAAGAAAATGTCTTGAATGTGGCGAACCGCTCAAAGGACGGGCTGACCAAAAATTCTGTAACGACCTTTGCAGAAATGCATACAACAACAAAAAACTGGGGAAATCAACAGGCTACATTCGCAGAATAAACCGTATTTTAAAAAGTAACCATTCTATTTTGAAAGAGTTAAACACGGAAGAAAAGACCACGGTACAAGCTAAAAAGCTTCAAAAACGCAACTTTAATTTTGATTATCATACCCATTTTTATAAAACACGGAATGGCGCTGTTTACTTCTTTTGTTACGACCAGGGCTATTTAAAACTTGATAACAACAGATATTTATTGGTGAAAAGAGAAGATATTTAATTTTCCTGTTTATTCAATTTAATCACTTCGCTACCCGCTAATAAAAAAGCTCCTGTTCCATACACTTCCCAACTTTCAGCTGAAAAGTTCTTACGTGGATCGGCGCCAATCGGTTGCACCCATCCAACATGACCATCTGACTGAATAAGCCCGTTCAATCCAATCCAGGCCTTTTCAACTGCAGGTAAATACGTTTCTCTGTCGAGAATTTCATTATTTACACCCCATGCCAAAGCATAGGTATAAAATCCTGAACCGCTGGCTTCTCCGCCCGGATACGAATCCGGATCAAGCAAACTGGCACGCCACAAACCATCGTCCTGTTGCAGTGTAATTATTTTCGCAGCCATTTCTTTAAAATTCTGCACATAAAAATCACGAGTCGGGTAATCTTTTGGTAACTCGCCTAAAACACGTACCAAACCGCCCATTACCCAGCCGTTGCCACGCGACCAGAAAATCTTTTTTCCGTTGGCTTCTTTTCTTGGTTCTATCCCGGGTTCATCCCATTTGTAATTAATATCACGTGCATACAAATGTTCCTCCTTATCATAAAGCAAATCGTAACATTCCCTGAAAAGTTTGTCATTTAGTTCCAGATATTTATTTTTATTCAGAGTCACTCCCAGTTTTACAAAAGCTGCCGGTCCCATAAAAAGGGCATCACACCACCACCATGTGCATTTTTGTATATCAGTAGTTTTATAAGGCGTAGCCATAAAAACATCTACCGTTTTAGCAAAAGGCTGAATCATTTTTTGTTCTCCGGCAATTCGGTACATATCAATGTAAGTCTGGCAAATAGCATGGTCATCGGCATGGTGCAACCGTGGCCCGGGACTCCATCGGTTCGATTCCCCCATTTCATAAATCGCGTTGTATATCTTTTTTGAGCCGGTGGTTTCGTAGACAGCAAAAACACCAGCATAAAAAGCGCCGTTTGTCCAGTCGTATAATTCATGATTTGGATGTTTCAGCTGCCAATTAAGCGCTTTTTTCATCGTTTTTTTTATATACGACTCTTTAAAAAGCGTTTCATTTTCCCCGTTTTGAGCGAAAACAATTCCAACAGTAAAAAATATAAAACCCACAGTTAGAGAAAGTTTATTCATAGCTTATCAGTTTTTAACAAAGTTCAGCAATCATTTAACTATTTCAAAATATAAACTAAAATGAAACGAGTATGGCAAAATCTTCCACTCAAGTAAGTAATTATTAAACGAGTTCCATCGAATGCATTAAAAAAATAACAATTGGATGAGATGAACTTTTCTTTATGATTTGGATTTAAACTTTCCTGACTTTGGCAAAATTCAAATTTATGATTATAATTGCAGCAAATATTTGAAAATGAATAACAGATTAGGACATCACGGCCATCATGGGAATAACCAATCATCTGGTAGGCTGTAATATTTATGTCCAATCTTAAATAATATTTTACGAAAAGGCTTGCCGGAAAAGGCAGGCCTTTTTTTATTTATAAGAAATTTGAAACAAAAAAATATTAATAAAAGATCAGTAGTTAAAATGGAAAACAGACTTAAAATTGCAATTCAGACAAAAGGTAGGTTGAATGAAGATTCAATGCAGTTAATCAAAGAAACCGGAATTTCTCTTTCCATGGGAAGAAGAACTCTTGTTGCCGCTGCAAAGAATTTTCCTATGGATGCCTTATTTCTTCGTGATGACGATATTCCGCAAACCGTAGCCGACGGGGTAGCCGACATTGGTGTTGTTGGTGAAAACGAGATGCTGGAAAAGGAAGAAAATGTAGTTATTGCCAAACGTTTGGGTTTTAGCAAATGCAGGCTTTCGCTAGCCATTCCGAAATCAGTCGAATATACCGGTCCGGAATACTTTAACGGGAAAAAAATTGCTACCTCCTACCCCGTTATTTTAAAAAAATGGTTGAAGGAAAATAATATTCAGGCTGAAATTCATGTCATCACAGGTTCAGTAGAGATTGCTCCGGGAATTGGTCTGGCCGATGCCATTTTTGATATTGTTAGCTCAGGATCAACACTCATCAGCAACCGCTTAAAAGAAGTTGAAGTTGTTATTCATTCAGAAGCGGTTCTAATTGCCAATCCAAACCTATCGGCGGAAAAAAAGGAAATTCTGGATGAATTTATCTTCCGAATGGAATCGGTACAACGCGCTGTGGGGAAAAAATACATTTTACTAAATTCACCCAACGAAAAAATTCAGGAAATTGCAGCGCTTTTACCCGGGATGAAAAGCCCGACAGTTGTACCTTTGGCTCAGAAAGGCTGGAGTTCAATGCATTCAGTAATTGCTGAAGATGATTTCTGGGAAATTATCGGTAAATTAAAAAAGGCCGGCGCAGAAGGAATTCTTGTAGTTCCAATAGAAAAGATGATTTTTTAAAATGGCTGAAGACACAAGTAAGAGGTCGGAAATAATAAGAATTTAAACAAAACATAATGAAGACTTTTATAAATCCGGATAAATCAGAATGGGGCGCAATTTTAAGACGTCCGCTTTTTGATGTTTCGGAACTGTATTCAACGGTTCAGTCGGTGCTGAATGAAATCAAAATCTTCGGAGACAAAGCGCTGAAAGAATACACAAAAAAATTCGATAGCGTTGATATTGAAAATTTTTCTGTTTCTGAAACTGAAATTGAGGAAGCTGAAAAACTGGTGGATTCGGAATTAAAGGAAGCTATCCTTTTGGCTTCAAAAAACATTAAAAAATTTCACACAGCACAAAAACCGGAATTTAAAAAACTGGAAACCATGCCGGGAGTAAATTGCTGGCAAAAAGCAGTGCCGATTGAAAAAGTAGGTTTGTATATTCCGGGAGGAACTGCACCTTTGTTTTCAACAGTTTTGATGCTGGCTATACCTGCACAAATTGCAGGATGTAAAGAAATTATTTTGTGCTCCCCTCCTAATAAAGAAGGTAAAATTCATCCGGCTATTTTATATGCTGCCAGGGTTTCCGGTGTAACAAAAATTTTCAAATTGGGCGGTGTGCAAGCCATTGGTGCCATGACATTTGGTACAGAATCAGTACCAAAAACCTATAAAATTTTTGGGCCGGGAAATCAATACGTTATGGCAGCCAAACAATTGGTAACCATGACTGATGTTTCGATAGATATGCCTGCCGGGCCTTCAGAAGTCCTAGTGGTTGCTGACGAAACTTCAAATCCTGCATTTGTTGCATCAGATTTACTGTCTCAGGCTGAGCATGGCGTAGATAGCCAGGTGGTTTTGGTCACTGATTCAAAAGAAATCGTAAACAAGGTGAAACACGAAATTGAAGTGCAATTGCAGCAGCTTCCAAGAAAATCAATTGCCGAAAAAGCGCTTTTAAACAGTGTTGCGGTTGTTTTGGATGAAAAGGAAAAAAGTATTGAACTAATTAACGAATACGCACCTGAACACTTGATAATTTGTACGCAGGATTACGCTGAACTTGCTAATAAAATTACCAATGCCGGATCGGTTTTTCTTGGAAATTATACGCCGGAGAGTGCAGGCGATTATGCTTCGGGCACCAATCATACTTTACCGACCAATGCATGGGCCCGTTCGTACAGCGGTGTAAACCTTGATAGCTTTCTGAAAAAAATAACCTACCAGGAAATATCAGGAGAAGGCTTAAAAAATATAGGCCCGGCAATTGAAACCATGGCGGCAGCAGAATTGCTGGACGCACATAAAAATGCAGTAGCGTTAAGATTGAAAGATTTAAAATAATATAAAAACTTCATTGTGAGCTTGTTTCAGGTTCACACAACAACAAAAAAATGGAACTAAAAAAACTTCTTCGAAAAAATATAACCAACCTAAAACCTTATTCTTCAGCACGTGATGAGTACACCGGTGAAGCAATGGTATTTCTGGATGCCAATGAGAATCCGTTTAACGAACCTTATAATCGTTATCCCGATCCCCTGCAAAGGGAACTCAAAAAGAAAATAGCCTTGATAAAAAACACAAGCGCTGAGAATATTTTTCTGGGGAATGGCAGTGATGAACCCATCGATCTTCTGATAAGAGCATTTTGCGAACCCGGGAGGGATAATATAATTACAATGGATCCTACTTACGGTATGTACCGGGTTGCAGCCGATATAAATAATGTTCAGGTAAAAACAGTATCGCTGACGGAAAGTTTTGATATTATAGCACAGGAATTGCTTGAGAAGGTAGATGAAAATACCAAACTCATTTTTTTATGTTCGCCCAATAATCCTACCGCTAACAGTTTGAATACGGAAGAAATTCAAAAAATTATTGATGAATTTGAAGGACTGGTAATTATTGATGAAGCCTATGTTGATTTTGCACCGGGAAAATCATTTCTACCTAAAATTGAAAAATGTCAGAACCTTGTTATTTTACAAACTTTCTCAAAAGCTTGGGGAATGGCGGGAATACGGCTGGGAATGGCGTTTGCATCGGAAGAAATCATCAGTATTCTGAACAAAATAAAATATCCTTATAACCTGAATATTCTTACTCAAAAAAAAGCAATTGAGCTTGTTGAAAAAACGGAAGACGTTCAAAAATGGGTAAAGCTAATTGTGGCGGAACGGGCAAAAATGAGCGAACTAATTAAAGAATTTCCTTTTGTAATTAAGGTTTTCCCTTCGGAAACCAATTTCATTCTGGTAAAAATGCATGATGCAACCGGAATTTACAACTACCTTGTAGAAAAAGGAATAGTTGTAAGAAACCGTTCCAAAATTCATTTGTGTGATGATAGTTTGCGATTAACAATTGGTTCCTCCCAAGAAAATGCAACATTATTACAGGCATTAAAAGATTTGGTTTAATTTTGAAAACCGATGAAATAAAAAAAGATGAAGAAAGTACTTTTTATCGACAGAGACGGAACACTTAATTTTGAAACCGAAGACGAACAAATTGATTCCTTTGAGAAACTTGAGTTTCTGCCGGGCGTATTCCGTAACCTCTACTTTATCCAGAAAAACCTGGATTATGAATTGGTTATGGTTACCAATCAGGATGGCCTGGGAACAGAATCTTTCCCGGAAGACACATTCTGGCCGGTTCAAAATTTTATTCTTAAAGCTTTTGAAAACGAAGGAGTAACCTTTGATAATATTTGTATCGACCGAAGTTTTCCTCATGAAAATCTGTCCACAAGAAAACCCGGAACTGGTATGTTAAAAAAGTACATGGATGGAGAATATGATTTGAAAAACAGTTTTGTAATCGGGGATCGTTTAACGGATATTAAACTGGCAAAGAATCTTGGAGCACAAGGCATTTTAATAAATGATGGGAGTTTATCAGAAGAATTGGAAAAAGAAGGGTTGGATGGCACTTGCGTACTTATTTCTAGCGACTGGGATGATATTTATGCCTGTGTTGCTGCACCACAAAGAACAGCAACAGTAAATCGTACAACCAAAGAAACTGACATATTGGTTGAACTAAATCTCGATGGTTCCGGAGTTTGTAATATCTCTACTGGTCTGGGATTTTTTGATCACATGTTAAATCAAATCGGAAGACACTCCGGAACTGACTTGACCGTTCAGGTGAAAGGTGATTTGGAAGTTGACGAACACCATACAATTGAAGATACAGCGTTGGCTTTGGGCGAAGCTTTCAAACTGGCCATTGGCAACAAACTGGGCATGGAACGTTACGGGTTTTGTTTGCCTATGGATGATTGCCTGGCAATGGCAGCAATCGATTTTGGTGGGCGTCCCTGGCTGGTTTGGGAAACTGAATTTAAACGTGAAAAAGTGGGTGATATGCCTACTGAAATGTTTATGCACTTTTTTAAATCTTTTTCAGATGCTTCGCTTTGCAATTTAAATATCAAAGCTGAAGGAGAAAATGAACATCATAAAATTGAAGCCATTTTTAAAGCGACTGCAAAAGCCATAAAAATGGCAATCAAACGAGACAATTTTAATTTTGAACTTCCTTCGACAAAAGGAAAATTATAACATGAAACGAAATCCAAAGCTGGAAAATGATATTCGGCTTTGATTTTCCAAAATCTGATGTATTAATAATATGGAAACGATAAAACCTTTGCGGGAAAAGAAGAACACTGCAATTTTGCTAATTCACTGCCCGGATAAACAGGGAATTCTGGCTACAGTAACAGAATTTCTGAATAAAAACCATGGAAACATAATTTATCTTGACCAACATGTGGACAGACAGGAACAAATATTTTATATGCGGGTGGAATGGGAACTTGAAAACTTTGCCATTCCGAAAGAAAAAATAGGAGAATATTTTGACACCCTGATTGGTCGCCCGCTTAAAATGTACTGGAAGTTGTATTTTGCAGACGAGGCACCTAAAATGGCTTTGTTTGTGAGCAAAATGCCCCATTGCCTTTTCGATATTCTTGCACGATACACTGCAGGTGAATGGGATGTTGAAATTCCTTTAATTATCAGTAACCACGAGACACTTAGACCAGTTGCAGAACGTTTTGGCATAGAATTTTATTATTTCCCGATAACAGCAGAGAATAAGGCAGAACAGGAAAAGGCTGAAATTGAACTATTGAATAAATACAAAATCGATTTTTTAGTACTGGCCCGGTACATGCAAATTCTTTCCTCTAATTTTGTAAAAAAGTATCCCAATAAAATAATCAATATTCATCATTCGTTTTTACCAGCGTTTGCAGGTGCAAAACCTTATCATGCGGCACACGAAAGAGGGGTGAAAATTATTGGAGCAACAAGTCATTATGTTACTTCTGATTTGGATGCAGGCCCGATTATAGAACAGAATGTTACAAGATGCAGCCACATTGATACGATACAAAAATTAATTCGGAAAGGTCGGGATTTAGAAAAAATAGTACTTTCACAGGCTGTATATAAACATTTGCAACGAAAAATACTTGTTTATAAAAACCGAACGGTGGTATTTAATTAGTTGAATAATGAAACCATTTCTCACTATATTAACTATTCTTTTTTTTAATGTGTTTTGCTCCTCCCAAATAACGCAAATTCCACAAAAAGATATACCTGAAGATTATGGGTACATTGTAAAAATAGGGCAGCAAATGCCTGAAATAGAATTTGAATTAACCAATGGTGAAAAAATAAAAACAAGCGATTTAATAGGCAAAGTAGTAATGCTGCAGTTCACAGCCAGTTGGTGTTCGGTATGCAGGAAAGAAATGCCACATATTGAAAACGATATTTGGCAAAAGCATAAAAACAACAAAAATTTTGTGCTTTACGGAATAGATATGGATGAACCACTGGATAAAGTGCAGGAATTTGCCAAAGAAATTAAAATTACCTATCCGCTTACCTTGGATCCTGACGCAAAAATTTTCTACACATTTGCCGCTCAGGGTGCTGGTGTCACAAGAAATGTAATTATTGATAAAAATGGTAAAATCGTTTACGTGACTAGGCTTTACAAAGAAGATGAGTTTAATGAAATGGTTGAAGTCATTAATTTTTTGTTGAAAAGCTAACAGCCGGAAATTATATTACGAAAAAAAAATCTGACTCGAATGAATATTGTAATAATAAAATATAACGCCGGAAATATTGAATCCGTTAACAATGCACTTAACCGTTTGGGGGTCAATGCTGAAATTACGGCTGACGCCGAAAAAATAAAAAATGCCGACAAAGTTATTTTTCCGGGTGTAGGTGAGGCCAGTACAACCATGAACTATTTGAAAAAACATGGTCTGGATGAACTGATTGTTTCATTAAAACAACCCGTTTTGGGTATCTGCCTGGGACTTCAGTTGATGTGTTCCCATTCAGAGGAAAATGACACTCCATGTTTGGGTATTTTTGAAGAAAAGGTTAAGCGATTTATTCCCAAGGTCGGTGAAGAGTACATTACTAAAGTCCCACACATGGGATGGAACGCTGTTTCTAATCTGAAAGGTTTATTATTTTCACCTGAAATTGAGAATCAGTATGTTTATTTTGTGCATTCTTATTATGCAAGTATTGGTGAACACACCGCAGCAACATGTAATTATATTGTTCCATTTAGTGCTGCCTTGCAAAAAGATAATTTTTTTGCCACTCAGTTTCACCCTGAAAAAAGTGGAACAATAGGGGCTAAAATACTGGAAAACTTTTTAAAAATTTAAACGTAATCACGGGCATGGACAGGTTAACAATTATAAAGGTTGGTGGCAAAGTAGTCGAAGACAACGAATCATTAAATGAATTGCTTGATCAATTTGGCCGGATTTCTGGAAATAAAATTCTTGTTCACGGCGGAGGCAGATCGGCCACTGAAATTGCCGGAAAACTGGGTGTCGAAACAAAAATGGTGGAAGGAAGAAGAATTACCGATAAAGACATGCTGGAAGTTGTTACCATGGTTTATGCAGGGCTTGTAAACAAGAAAATAGTTGCAGGTCTGCAGGCCAGAGGCTGCAATGCTATTGGCTTAACAGGAGCCGACCTTGATTTAATACATGCTCATAAAAGACCTGTTGGTGATATCGATTACGGTTTTTGTTGGTGATGTCGATGAAGTTAATTCTGAAGAACTCCGCCTACTTATAAATGAAAATGTAACACCGGTTATTGCTCCGTTAACTCACGACGGGAAAGGAAACCTGCTGAATACAAATGCGGACACGATCGCCTCCGAAATTGCCATTGAATTTGCCCGCTACTATTCCGTCTACCTTTTTTATTGTTTCGAGAAAAAAGGTGTTCTGCTCGATCCAAAAGATGAGGATAGTATAATTTATGATTTAAATATCGAACAGTTTAAAAACTACCAGGAAAGTGGCATTATAAAAGAAGGGATGATACCTAAGCTCGAAAACGGTTTTAGAGCTAAAAAAAGCGGCGTTAAAGAAATTCTTATTACAAACCACATAAATATTGCCAGCGGAAGAGGCACAAGACTCATTTGATAACCTAAAAAAAAATACATATTCAAGCATATTTTTAGTAATCATTTGTTCATTTTCTTTAAAATATTAAACTAATATTGAAAATATTAGTTTAAATTGTTAGTTTAGGCTTTGAATAATTAAGTACAACTTATATTTTTGAAAACACTATTCCGTTTATTCAGAGGAGGTTATTGTGGCGAAATTATTAAACGAAAATTGTGATAATTGCTCAAAACTAGATTCCAGATGCTGTAAAGGATGTTTTGAGGAAAATGACAGGAGTATTTTTATCGGCTTACTTGATGAAGAATTGGACTTTTTAACTGACGGTAAACAACAAATAAAATACAATCCCGGTGAGACTATAATTAAACAAAACACTTCTTCAACATTCGTAGTTTGTGTACGCAAAGGTTTGGCAAAAGTATATGTTGAAGGAATAAAAGGTAAAAATTCCATCGTACGTCTTATTTCTAAACACGATTTTGTTACCGGAGGCGGCTTATTTAACGGAAATGTTCAAAAATTTACAATATCTGCCATAACTCCAGTCGAATGTTGTCTTATTGATTCTTCAAAACTGGTGAAACTGTTTGCCGAGAACAACCAGTTTGCGGTTGAAATGCTGCGTTTTCATATAAAACAGAATAATTACCTGTTAAATAAATTAGTAAATCAAACCCAAAAATATATGCCGGGCCGTGTGGCAGATACCTTACTGTATTTAAAAAACGAAGTATTCAACGACAGTCATTTCTCAATCCCATTAACAAGACAGGAATTAGCAGAAATGTCGAATATGACAAAAGAAAGCTTTGTACGTATATTACAGGAGTTTAAGAGCTCAGAATTCATCAAAACTAAAGGAAATGAATTCCATATTTTAAACGAAAGTGCATTAATGGCTGTCAGTAAAAATGGGTGATTGATAAATATCAATTCGTTTCTGAACTTATATCAATAACCTCTGTCTGAAATATCACCATTTACTGCGTAAAAGAAGTTCAATAGTAGAGTATTTTTATCCCAAAATATTACAAAAATTGAATTTTAATATCAAATCTATCTAATTATGAATTACAAATCATTTTCAAAACTATTATTATTGGGTTTTAGTTTTGTACTTATGCTTGCATCTTGCACCAAAGAGGGGCCAATGGGGCTGCCTGGACTTGACGGACAGGATGGATTAAATGGAAGCGATGGAACCAACGGAGTTGATGGAAACGTTTCATGTCTTGTTTGTCACTCAGCTGCAACGATGGATGCAATTACCACTGCATTCGAAATGCACCAGCATTCTGCAGGCTCATCATGGGGTCGTGGAAATTCGGAAGATTGCGGACGTTGTCACTCAAGCGATGGTTTTGTTGAGTTTGCAAGATCAGGAGATGAAGTTGCAGCAGCTGTATCAACGCCACTTGAGTGTTCATCTTGCCACAACAACCACAGTAGTTTGGAAGAAGGAATTGCTGCTCCTGTTAGAGATCTTGGCGTAGTTGAATTCGTTGCTGTCCCTGGAACTTCAAGGGATTATGAAGCCGGTAATTTATGTGCTAGCTGTCATCAAGCTCGTAGACCTCATACTGATTATTATGCATCAGCAGCAGATACAAAAACTCGTACATTTACTGGTGACGATATTGCGGTTTATCAAGCCCACGGTGCTGTAGGACCTAATGGCTCAAAAACCTTAAATGCTACCGAAGATACATTAGTTGTAGTATTTGATATTCCTACAACTCACGTTTATACCAGCAGTACACATGCCGGACCACACCACGGTCCACAGGCAAATATTATCGCTGCCAATATTGGTACCTCTATGGGTATGCCATTTGAAGCACCACACCACAACTGTGTGAATTGTCACATGCATGGAGAAGACGGTGCCTCCGGTCACTCTTTCGTAGCAGATAAAGATATGTGTAATGAATGCCACGTTGCCAGTGGTATTGACATAGTCGTAGGAGACGAACAAGCTACTATCGCTGCAAGAATGGCTGCTGTTGAAGCTGAATTAGAACACATTGGAGCTATCCACGTTGCTGCAGACGGTGTACATCCTATGTACGCTTCTTTACCAAAAGCACAGTGGGATGCATTTTGGAATTACATGTGCTTATGGGAAGATAAAAGCCACGGAGTACATAATTTCGTTTATGCTGACCAATTACTAGACCAAGCTGAAAATGCTTTGGGTCTATAGAAACAGCTCTATAGTTGTTACAATAATTTGAAAAAATAACAAAGTCGGATATCTTTTTAAATTATATCCGACTTTAAAAAAAAATTATACTCATGAGGACATTGAAAACTCTTTTATCACTGATCGTATTAGCGGTAATAATGAGTAGCTGTACATACAATTGGATAATTGAAGAAGAAGTGATCGATCCGGAAGATCCAGATGCTCCTGAGATATCGTTTGCTACCGAGATCACTCCCATCTTCGCATCGAAATGTACAAGCTGCCATGACCCCGGAGGTCGGACTCCTGACCTTACCGCGGCTAATGCGTATTCATCTTTAACCAGTTCAGATCGTTATGTGAATACATCGGCCCCAGAAACGAGCCTGATCTATACAAAACCCAGTCCAACGGGTAGCCACATAAAATATTCAGAAACCGAGGCTGCAAAAGTTCTTACCTGGATAACGCAAGGAGCTCAAAACAATTAAAAACCTAAACTGATAATTATGAAAAAATATATATTGCTTCTTATCATTTCAGGAATTGTTTTTAGCAATTCGTATGCACAGGAAGAAGAAAAAGATCAACCGGTTAGTAATCCATTCGAAAGTGGCATTTTAATAGATGCACAAACTACTGTTATTCCGGATGCGAGGACATTAGAATTTATTATTCAGCATAAATTTGGGGGCATGAATAACGGGACCTCTGATTTGTGGGGAATTTATTCACCCGGAGCAAATGTGAGACTGGCATTAAATTATGTACCGGTTAAAAACTTCCAAATCGGAATCGGGCAGACCAAAAAAAATATGTACACCGATTTTAATGCCAAATGGACAATTTTCCAGCAAACCGAAAGAAATACAATACCCGTTTCAGTAACACTCTTTGGTTCGCTTGCCATTGACGGAAGAAATGTGAGTGCATTTGGAAAGCAGAAAGTTGTAGCATCAAAAGGTGACGGCAGATATGGGGGTAAGGGCATTGTTTTAAGCGATCGTTTTGCCTACCATTCACAGTTAATAGTTGGTCGTAAATTCACCGACTGGTTTTCCATTCAGGCCGGTGCCAGTTTTACGCATTACAACATGGCTGGATGGGACTACAACCATGATATTATTGGTGCACACGTTAGTGGAAGACTTAAATTTTCACCTTCGTCTTCTCTGATATTCACTTACGATCATCCGTTAAAAATTAAGGATATTTCCGAACAATGGACCTGGGATACCCACCCGGAACCAAATCTTGCTTTTGGTGTAGAAATTAATACATATACACATGCATTCCAGATATATGTTGGAACTGCGGATGGAATTATTCCTCAGGATATAATGATGTACAACCAAAAATCTATTAATATGAATTTTTGGGATGAACCAAGTCTTGCTATTGGCTTCACAATAACACGACTGTGGATGTTCTAAAAAGAAAAAAACTACAACATATATGAGTATAAAATGGTAATATCATCGTCTTGAAGATATTGCCATTTTTTAAAAATTTAATTTACAAATGTTTTAAAACCTATTTACAAAAAAGACCGAAAACCCAAAGAATATTATCTTAGTTCATCAAAATCATTAATCAAAACATATACCGATGAATAATCGCCTTTTTATTTTTATTATATTTTATTGTATTTCATTTTCTTTAAAAGCGCAATACTACGATGATCCTGATAATCATCAGTGTTTAAAATGCCATTCGAACCAAACCTATAGTTTTCATAATGATTTGATGGATACTGAAGAAAAAAGGTTAATGAACCCTTACTACATTCTTGATACAGTAGCATTAAGAACCGGTGTTCATAGTGTCTTTGACTGTACGGATTGTCATTCATATGAATACACGACATATCCTCACGCAGCAAATTTAAAACTGGAACCTCTTGCTACATGCCTCGATTGTCATGGCGGCGATGAATCTTTTGCAAGCTATCAGTTTGAAAAAATCCAGGAAGAATTTCAGAAAAGCGTTCACTACCAAGTCTATGGAGAAAATTTTACTTGTGCAAAGTGCCACAGCCAACATACCTATTCAACTACAGCCAGAACAAGTAACAGCGTATTAGAAATTGTCGACTACAGCAATAAGATGTGTTTGTCTTGTCACAACGACATGAAAAGATATCTTTTAATGTCAGACCGGGAAAATCCTCAAATTGTAGATATTCATAGTTGGTTACCAAATCAAGAGCTTCATTTCCAACACGTCAGATGTATTGAATGTCATACTGAAGTAGTTGATGGCTTAATGGTATCACATAATATTGTTGGTAAAAATATGGCTGTAAGAAAATGCGCTGAATGCCATTCTGCAAATTCGATGCTAAAAGCATCTCTTTATAAATATCAAAATCTGCAGGAAAGAGATGAGGACGGCAGCTTTTTAGGTGCTGTATCAAACGAAAACTATGTTATTGGTTCACATCAAATTCCAATTTTAAAAATTATAAGTCTTATTATCTTTTTCGCTGCACTTGGCGGTATTATCATTCACGCATTCTTCAGGATCATCAAAAAATAATAAAATGAATTCAACCAATAAAATCTATTTTTATCCAATCTGGCTGCGAATATGGCACGGCATAAATGCTTTAGGAATCATCATCCTGATAATTACTGGAATATCCATGCAATCAGGATTCGATTCAAACATTGTAAGCTTTAGTGCAAATGTAAATATTCATAACTACACAGGAGTAATTATTACACTCAACTATTTATTATTCTTATTTGGTAATCTTTTTACCGACAATAGTAAATTTTATATTGTAAAACCCAAAAACTTCCTAAGACGACCAATGAAACAGGCATATTATTATGCGTGGGGAATGTTTCATGGAATGAAGGCACCCTACCCTCTTTCTGAAAAAAGAAAATTTAATCCACTTCAAAAATATTTTTATTTATTGGTAATGTACATAGCTGTGCCACTGGTTGTTATTTCCGGAATTGGTTTAATGTTCCCTGAAATAATTTTTGACAAAGTTTATAACATTAGCGGTGTACTAATAACAGCAGTAACCCATTCTGCTATGGGATTTTTCATCTCTATTTTTCTAATTATTCATTTATATGTGGCATCCATCGGAAAATCTCCATTAGATAACTTCAGGAGTATTATTAACGGCTGGCACCACATTTAAAAGATTGTATAAAAGATATTCAGGAACAAAACAAAAAAGCATATAAAAACAGACTATACTATTTGCATAGCATTCCGCCTGTCAGGATTGTTAACTAATTTATAAATTGAGGATTATGCGGGCACGAAGAAAAAAATGTGATACTGTTTTGAATAATATTATTTCAAATGGTGCCAAACTCCTGATTACAAAAAAAATATTTATTCCGGGACTTTTCATTGTTTTCTGGGCAGTCACAGGTTTTGCTCAATCAAATGAAGATTGTGCGATGTGTCACGATGATCCCAGCTTAACAACCTATAAAAATGGCCGGGAAGTATCAAGATATATACCTGCCGATATTCTGGAGCACTCAGTACATAACTATCTGGAATGTATTTCCTGTCATACAGATGCAGATGTCGAAGAATTCCCACATGCTGATACATTGCAGCCTGTAAATTGTGGTGATTGTCACGACATTGCCATGGAAAATTTTATGAATGGAGTACATGGAACAGCTTTTACACGAAATGACAGAAACGCCCCAAATTGTGCGGAGTGTCATGGTACTCATGAAATAATAAGTTCATCAGATCCGAATTCCCGTACTTACAAAATGAATATTCCCGTACTTTGCGGACAGTGTCATCGTGAGGGAGCACCCGTAGCGCGATCTTACAATATAACAGAACATAATATTGTTGAAAATTACAGTCAGGGTATTCATGGTCAAGGATTATTTAATGCTGGACTTATTGTAACCGCAACCTGCAACGACTGTCACGGAAACCACCTTGTTTTACCACACACAAACATCAATTCAAGCATTTCTCAAAAAAACATTGCATCAACTTGTATGAAATGCCATGCAAGAATTGAAGATGTTCACGTGAAAATAATTAACAGAGAATTGTGGGAAAAGAGTCCGGGCGCAATACCAGCCTGTACTGATTGCCATCCACCTCACAAAGTGGAAATGCAAAATATCGTTGAAAATATTTCAGACCGAACATGTCTTACCTGCCACGAACAAAATGATATACATAAAATAGTAGATGGAGAACAAGTTTCTTTAACTGTCGACATTAATGATCTGGCCGTTTCAACGCATAACAATATCACTTGTGTTAAATGCCATTCAGATGTTACAGCCAACATTGCCAGACCGTGTGAAACTGCCGGAAAAGTTGATTGTTCTAACTGCCATGCTGAAGAAGCTGATATATATTTCTCAAGTGGACATGGTACTGCTTATTTTGCAAAACAGGAAAATGCTCCCTACTGCACAGATTGTCATGGTACGCACCTTGTAAAAACACAGGAAGATGAAACCTCTCCCACATTCAGGTCGGCGATTCCAACGCTTTGTGGAAGTTGCCATCAGGAAAACGGGAAAGCACTTGAAGGTACAAATCTGAAAGAGAAGGATGCACTGCACGACTATTCGACAACAGTTCATGGCAGAAGTCTGGAGGAAAAAGGTTTGTTGTCAGCTGCCGTATGTACCGATTGCCATACAACACACTTTATGCTCAAAGAAGAAGATGAACGTTCATCAGTTAATCCGGCAAATTTGGCAGGAACCTGCGGTAAATGCCATAAAGGGATTTATGATGAATACACGGCAAGTGAACATGGACATAAAGACAATACCGGCGAATTAAAATTCCCGACCTGTGAAACCTGTCATACTGCTCACCATATTTCTGAGGTTCATGAAGACAAATTTATGTCAGAAATAACTGATCAGTGTGGCCAATGCCATAGTGAGTTAGCAGAAACTTATCTGGAAACTTATCACGGGAAAGTTCATCAATTGGGATATCTTCAGGCAGCCCGCTGCTCTGATTGCCACGGTGCGCACAATATTTATCCAATGGATAACCCAAAATCTACGATTAATCCAAGAAATATTGTTGAAACCTGTAAAAAATGTCATACCGATGCAAATATGAAATTTACAGGTTATTTAACCCATGCAACTCACTACGACAAAAGTAATTTCCCATGGTTATATTATACTTTCTGGGCAATGACGGCTTTGCTGTTAAGTGTTTTTGCATTTTTTGGACTGCATACCTTACTTTGGATACCTCGCTCATTGGGAGCTATGATTAAAAAGAAAGATCATCCAAAGATTAAAGGAAAACAATTGTATATCAGAAGATTTTCAAAGCGAAACCGAATTACCCACATTTTCGTAATCACAAGTTTCATTTTATTGGCACTTACCGGAATGATTTTGAAATTTGCTTATATGGACTGGGCAAAATTTTTAGCTGATTTAATAGGTGGCGCCCATATTGCCGGAATAATACACAGGTTTGCTGCAGTTATAACATTCGGTTATTTTATTTTCCACGTGGTTTCTCTGCTCAAAATAAAATTCAAAAAAGGTATAAAAGTCAGCAAATTCATATTTAGCAGTAACTCTTTGATGTTTAACAGAAAAGACATTAAAGATTTTTGGGCTTCCATTAAATGGTTTACAGGAATTGGCCCCCGACCCAATTACGGTAGATGGACATATTGGGAAAAGTTTGACTACTTTGCCGTATTCTGGGGAGTTCTGGTTATTGGGTCAACAGGATTAATGTTATGGTTCCCGGAATACTTTACCAAAATTTTACCCGGGTGGCTAATAAATGTTGCACAAATTATACATAGCGATGAAGCCTTGCTCGCTGTTGGATTCATTTTTACAATTCACTTCTTCAATACTCATCTCCGCCCTGAATCTTTCCCAATGGACACGGTAATATTTACAGGATATGTTCCCGTAGAAGAGTATAAGGAAGACAGACCGCATGAATATGAACAATTGGAAAAATCAGGAAAACTAAAAGATGTTCTTGTTGAGAAAGAATTTACACAAAAACGAATGACAACAATTAAGATATTTGGATTTATTGCATTGTTTACCGGTGTTATTCTGGTTGGATTGATCATTTATTCTTTGATTTTCCATTAATACGTAAAATTTGAAAATGTAATTTTATTTATCTGGCGTTAATATTTTGAAAGAACAAAAAACAGATTATAATTAAGTTATACAATTTTAGGGCAGCAAAAACCGAAAAAAAATAAAACATAATTTCATAATAATCAGTCATATATAGAAAACATATAAATTAAGAGTCTAGGTTGAAATATTACATATTTTTCACCAAATTGCATTTGATTCAGCGACTTGAATACAAATTAAACTAAATAAAAATGAAACTGCCATCATCAGTAAAAAACTGGATTTCGATTACAGGTGCATTGTTAGCTGTTTTTAATCTCGCATCTATTATATCCCTGGCAATTCTAAATTCTGTATTTGGATTTGGAGGATCATATATTGGTCTGTTTATTTATATAGTTTTACCTGTATTTATGATCGGTGGATTAATCCTTATTCCTATTGGGATGCGAATCAACCGGCGCAAAGTTAAAAAGGCAGAAAAAGAGGGCAAATTATTAAATTGGCCGGTTATCGATTTTAACAATACGGCTACAAGGAACGCCTCTTTAATTTTTGTTATAGGTACAGTATTTCTCCTGATTATATCTTCGATTGGTAGTTATGAGGCATTTCACTATACAGAATCAGTTGAGTTTTGCGGAAAACTCTGTCATCAGGTAATGGAACCTGAGTATACCACCTATCATGGTTCATCACACGAACGTGTTGCATGCGTGGAATGTCATGTCGGTTCAGGTGCCAGTTGGTATGTGAAAAGTAAGTTATCAGGATTGTACCAGGTATACTCAGTTCTGGCCAAAAAGTACCCCCAACCTATTCCAACGCCCATTGCTAATTTAAGACCTGCACAGGAAACGTGTGAACAATGTCATTGGCCCGATAAATTTTACGACAGTAAATTAAGAGCAAAACACTCTTTCCTTTCTGATGAAAAAAATACTGAACGAATTACAGAACTTCAGATTAAAACCAGTACAAAAATGGTTGATGGTCAAATTGAAAAAGGAATTCATCAACACATAAGTCCTGATGTAAAAATTGAATATAAAACCTCTACGGATAACCGACAGGTAATTCCCTGGGTTAAATACACTAATTTACAAACAGGAGAAACACAAATATATACTGATTCTGAGAATTTGTTATCGGAGGCTCAGCTTGACTCGCTCGAAACCAGGGTTATGGACTGTTTAGATTGTCACAACCGCCCTTCGCATGACTATAATGCTCCGCAAAATTTTATCGACGAATTAATGGCTGAAGGTAATATATCAAAAACTTTACCCAGTATTAAATTAGTAGCTATGCTGGCATTAAACCAGGAGTATCCGGATAAAGACAGTGCTTTTCAAGCAATTGAAACACAGGTTAAAGATTGGTATGAATCAGGTTATCCGGATGTCTTTGAAACTCAAAAATCAGATGTTGACAATGCTATAAAAGAGATTCAGAACGGATATGCAAATAACATATTCCCATTTATGAAAGCGAGCTGGAAAGAATATCCGAACAATATAGGGCATATGGAGTCGGATGGATGTTACCGATGCCATAATAACCGGCATTCAACAGAATCGGGAAAAGTTATTTCGAAAGACTGTAATTTGTGTCACAATATTCTAGCACAGGGGACCCGTGACAGTATGCGATATGCAGACTCATTTGCACCGATGGAATTTGAACATCCGGTGGATATTGGGGATGCATGGCAAACCGAACTTTGTTCAATGTGCCATACAGCGCTTTATTAGGAAATAAATGAATGAAATTTATATATTTGGAACACAATTTGAATAAATAATATTAATCTTTAAAGAATATCAATTATGAACTACAAAAAATTAATGCTTTTACTGGGATTGGCGGTTATCTTTAGTTCAGTAGCCATGGCGCAGGATTTTAAATACATTGGTGCTGCTAAATGTAAGATGTGTCATAATAAGGCAGACAAAGGAGAACAATTTAATAAATGGGAAGCTGGTCCTCATGCTCACGCTATGGAAGCACTTACGGGCGACGAAAAAAATGATCCTAAATGTTTAAAATGCCATTCAACAGCTGCAAGTGTAGATCAAAGTCTGGTTGCAACAATCAAAGTTGAAGAAGGTGTTTCATGCGAGTCATGTCACGGTCCTGGTAGTATATATAAATCGGCAGGAATTATGCGCAACCAAAAACTGGCGCTTTCAAAAGGATTAATTCTTCCTACTGAAGAAGTTTGCGTACAATGCCACAATGAAGAGAGTCCTACTTTTAAAGGATTCAATTACGATGAATATGTTGCAAAAATTTCACACGACGATCCTACTACAAATTAGTTTCTTTACTAAAGACTAAATATAAAATTCCTTTGTTGTTGCAACAACAAAGGAATTTTTTTGATAACCTTTCAATATATGATATTCTTTTAAATTTAATATTACTTTATACCATATAACTTTAGTAATTCATTAATAAATGGTCAAAAAATCATGAAAAAAATTGTTTCATTCCTTTTTTCAATGCTTTTTACTGGTATTCTTGTGGTAATCTTCGCTATTGCCATTGCCTATGCAACATTCGTTGAAAATGACTTCGGCACTATAACAGCCAAAATCCTGATATATAATTCAAAATGGTTCGAAATATTGCTTTTAATATTATGTATAAACATAATCGGAAGTGTTTTCAAGTACCAACTAATAAATCGAAAAAAGTGGACAATATTACTTTTTCATATTTCATTTGTAGTAATAATTATTGGTGCTGCTATTACCCGTTATTATAGTTATGAAGGGTTGATGCACATACGGGAAGGTGCTGCGTCAAATGAAATTATTTCCGATTTTACTGTAATCAAGGTAACGGCAAATGATGGAAGCCAAACCGTTGAAAAGGGAAAAGAAGTAAAATTCTCACCCTACACAGCAAATCGGTTCTCTGAAACCCTGGAAATTAATGGAAAGAAAGTAAATGTTAAAAATTTGCTTTATATGCCCTCGGCATCAGAATCGATTGTAATCGATCCAAATGGCGAACCCATAATTTCGGTTATGGCCGTTAAGGAAGGAATGATGCGAAGTGACTTCAATTTAAAACAAGGAAATTCAAAAAAAATTGGAGAAACAAAAATAGGTTTTAACTCAGCTGATTCAGGAAATCAAATCAATTTCAAAAACATAGACGGCGATTTATTCTTTACCGCAACAGATTCTGTTTTAGTGTCTCAAATGATGCAAACGGATTCTGACAGCTATTCTGCAGGTGAAGATATTCCGGTGAACATGCAAAGTGCGTATACCGTTGGCGATTTAACTTTTGGGGTTAAACAATTCTTGTTAAATGCGAAAACCCAATTAGTTTATTCTCAATCTCAACAACAAGGCATGGGAACAACCGATGCACTTCAAACTATAGTTACAGTTGACGGAATTTCTGATGAGCTAATTGTATATGGAAGTAAAAATGAGGTTGGAGAAAATTATACAACAAATATAAACGGTATTGAAGTTTCAGTTTCGTATGGTTCTAAAATTATCGAAACTCCATTTTCAATTTATCTGGAAGATTTTCAGTTGGAAAGATATCCAGGCTCAAACAGTCCTTCTTCATATGCAAGTGAGGTTGTGTTAAATGACGGAAGTTTTCAGTTGCCATTTCGTATTTATATGAATAACATACTTAAATATGGAGGTTATCGTTTCTTCCAATCGTCTTATGATACAGACGAAAAAGGGACTATTCTTTCAGTAAATCATGATGCTTTAGGAACAGGAGTAACTTACTTTGGATACCTGATAATGGCTCTTGGAATGGTACTTACTTTGTTCAATAAAAACAGCAGGTTTAAGACCCTTGTGCGAGCTTCGGCGAAATTAAGAGAAGAAAGAAAAAAACTTTTTATCGTTCTTCTTCTCGGTTTGGTTTTTACATTTAACACAAACGCACAAACGTCTGCAAACAGGCCAATGAATAAAGATCACATTTCAGAATTTGCTGAACTAGCGGTACAAAGCAGACAGGGACGTATAGCACCAATATCAACATTGTCTTCTGAAATATTAAGAAAAATAGCTAAAAAGAACAGTTGGGATGGCATGTCACCGGTTGAGGTTTTCCTGGACATGCAGGTAAATCCAGAAAAATGGAAATCCATTGAAATAATTAAAGTTGCAAATCCTGAATTACGCAGGATGCTTGGTGCAACTGGGAAATATGTTTCATTTAATATGATTGTGGCACCAATGGAAATGGGAGGCTACAAAATAAGTTCGCTGGTTTCAGCTGCCTATGCAAAAAGCAGTAATGAAAGAAATAAACTCGACAAGGAGGTTATGAATGTTGACGAACGTGTTAACATTTTAATGGGCGTATTTACTGGTGATTTTCTAACAATTTTCCCTGTTCCCGGACATGAAAACCAAAAATGGGTTTCGGCAAACCAGCTAAATGAGATGTCCCAGGAAGATGCAACATTTGCCCAAAATACAGTTTCGTCATATTTGGGAGCTGTAAGCCGTAACGACTGGGCAACCGCAAATCAGTTACTTTTAAATTTAAAAAATAATCAACGCCAGCACGGTGGAAACATTATTCCATCAAAATCAAAAATTAAACTTGAAGTTCTGTACAATAACCTAAATATTTTTGGAAAACTATCTAAGATCTTCTTGTTTACAGGATTAATCTTACTCATACTACAATTGGTAACTTTATTTGGACCAAAAATTAAATTTTCCAGGTTGAGACAATTCGCTGTTCTTTTTATTTTTCTTCTATTTTTAGCCGAAACAGCAGGCTTGGGAATCCGTTGGTATATTTCAGAACATGCTCCCTGGAGTAATGGTTATGAATCAATGATTTTTATAAGCTGGGCAACTTGCCTTGGAGGATTAATTTTTGCCAAGCGTTCAGAGATTACACTGTCACTTACAACTGTTTTAGCCGGATTAGCACTAATGGTTGCAGGAATGAGCTGGATGAGTCCGGAAATAACAAATCTTGTTCCTGTACTAAAATCATATTGGCTTATTGTTCACGTAGCAGTCATCACCTCCAGCTACGGATTCCTGGGAATTGGGGCATTGCTTGGTTTATTGAACCTGATTCTGATGATTTTCAGAAACAAAAACAATATGCTGCGTATTAACTTTACAATTAAAGAATTGGTTAATATTATCCAGATAACCCTTATGATTGGCCTGCTATTATTGACAATTGGTTCGTTTTTAGGAGGTGTATGGGCCAATGAATCATGGGGTAGATACTGGGGCTGGGATCCAAAAGAAACCTGGGCACTAGTTACTGTTTTAGTCTATACTTTTATAGGGCATATGCATAAAATACCCGGCTTTAAAGGCAATTTTACGATAAGTGCCGCAGCTTTACTGGGAATAAGTTCTGTATTAATGACTTACTTTGGAGTTAATTATTACTTGTCCGGCCTGCATTCTTATGCGCAGGGTGAAGCCGCACCCATACCTACCGGTGTATACGTTGCAGTTACTGCTGTTTTTATAATTATTGCTGCTGCATATTTCTCTGAAAAATCAGCCAAACAAGATTCAAATAGTTAGATTGTTATTAGTGAAATAAAAAACCGGAGGAAAATTCTCCGGTTTTTTTTATGGTTTTTTACAAAATAGCTACTGTAAATGGGCTAAATTTTACTACCAAAATTGTCACTATAAAAGATGAAATAAAATCTTAAGTTATTAATATATTTTTTCTTTTTTTATATTAACTTCGTTCCACCTCTCAAAATTACACAAATGGAGTTAACAGACAACAAAATCTGGCTATGGGGATTATTGATATCCTGTCCAATGGGAAATGAAGCCCATGATTGCCCCCTAAAGGAAATTCGAACAGAATCGGTAAAGAAAAAATATGACTTTATTGAAAACCTACCCCCTGATAAAATTGATGAATTAGTAAAACACCATATTGAATGCTTAAATCGAAAGGAAAACGAGCTGTTCAAGAACTAATAGCAACTGGACAAGAATGGCCTCCTTCTATAGTTAATTTATTTTTTCTATAACTTATTCAAGATTTCAGTTTTTAATTTAATATCTGTGGTTATTGATTCAACAGATACCGTTGCTCCCGAAATACCATCTATTTGTTTTCCTACTAAAAGGTCAGATTCTCCCTGAAATCCGATAAATTGCTTCAACCAACTTCTTGCAGTTACCTCCTGCCCTTTTGTAGCCTGGTAATTGAAAACTTTGACTAGTTGAACAGCCTTTTTGTTATCAAATAATATAAAATAGTCAAAGTATTCAGAACTGCCTGCTGATACTGCACCTGGAGAAGAACAACCTCCTGCTCTACAACTATTTACCCGACCAATGTAAACAGTTTTTATAGCACTTCTTTCATTTCTAACCTCAAAAAACTTTCCGTTCGGAATCAATTGTTTTAAAGAGTCTCTAATCTCTATTTCTTCCAACCTATTGAAATCGTCTTTCAACAGTTTCTCAAGCATTTTGGGTTGATAATCTACTTCATCCTGCGACAGTAATAAATTTGGCACAAAAACTAAATTTATAATAAACAGAACTTTAAAAATACCCATATCTAAAAATTAAAACATTACGCCTATCCCTGCATTAAATACTTTCGACCACTTCTCGCTACCTTTTGCTTTTCTAAGTTGTACATCCGTTTTCAGAACGGCTCCACGCGCAAGTTTTAGTGTTAATCCTGTTGTAATTGCCGTTTGATTGTAAGTGTTATTTTTTGATAAACTACCTTCTACTTTCTGGTGAGTATTATATTTTTCTGTCCGGATAAACGGGACCAATTCCATCTCTGCATTCGATGTTTTTAATACATTATAACCTGCTTCCAAATAAAATCCGTTCATTAAACTTCCCAGGTCACCTGAGGTAAATTCATTATACTTTTCTGTATTTGAAATACCAGCGATATAGTATTGCCCTCTGAACTGAAATCCACCGTTTAGATATCTTGTATCAACTCCCAGCATCGATATGCCCACCACAGAAGAATCTGCTACTGCCAGTGCATTTGTGTCATTTTTATCAATTCCGTCGTAAAGCGTACTTTGGGTGTTTCCAAAGTATCCGGAGACACCTATATTCAAACCACGAATACCATAATACTCCACTTTCCCGGTAAAATTTGGTGATGAAATATAAGATTCTGCACCTTTTTGCCTGCCTTTTCGAAATCCGTTTTTGCCATTTAAAAGCCCTGTGCCATTATAACCATTAAAGCCATTAACCAAGTAGAGCTGATACCTCAGTGAAGCAGGAAAAATGTTACCGCTTATACCAATTCCAATTTCACGCCATGTTGTTGGAGCAATAATGTTGTCAATTAATGGTCTTTCCACACCATTAAATGTTGTAGGTTCGTGGTATTCATTTGTAATACCCATTGGTATTAATAACAAACCACCTCTAAGGTTTATTGAATTGTTGAGCCGGTGCTGGATAAAGGCTTGTTCGATATATACCTCCTTAACATGTTCATATTCTATCTCAGTAATAAATTGTGTGCGACTGCCAAATTTATAACCAAAGAGCATCACCATCCTGTGAACATCAAGTTTCCCATTGTATCTTACATCACCATCTACGGGCTGATTAAAATGTACCTCTCCATAACCACCAATGGTCAGATTACCATCAGTTGTTAATAATTTCTCTGCACTGTTTTTAAATTCAATTGGACCATTATCAGTTATTTGTGCAACCGATCCCAAACAGAATAACATCCATCCAAACACAAGTAAAAAATGCTTTCTCATACACCTGAACTTTAATTGTTAATTAATACAGGTGCAAATCTAACAGGTGAAAGTTGGTTTCGAAATCCCTAAAAGTTGGGATTTTAACTACTAAAGATGAGAATCTAAATTAAATCTTCCGGATTAATATCATCAGTTTCAATCACTTGATTCAAAATTGCATAAACTGTTAATCCTGAAATCGATTTAATACCTAATTTTTCTGTTATGTTTTTTCTGTGCGAAATAACTGTATGAATACTGATAAACAACTTATCTGCGATAATTTTATTTGAATGCCCCAATGCCACAAGTTTTAATACTTCTTTTTCCCTCACACTTAACTCTTCTCCTTCATGTTCTGGAGTTGAGATATCCTCTCCCTCTAAAAAGTCCGAGACCTCTTTGATAATATCACTTGCACTTATTAAATCAATTGAAAAAATACTATCGCAGAATTTGCAGGATTGCCCTGGGCCACATGTTAAACCAACCATCTTAATGGTATTCTTTTTAACTATAGATTCCCATAATTCTGAATCATTTAAGTAAGCCAATTCCACAAAAACCAGGAGCTTTGTACCGATTGTTCTTATCAACTGATTTATTTCATCAATATTCCTTATTTGAATAATTTCACAATTAAATTTTCCTTTCAAAATTGCGAAAATCCCTTTTTGGACAATTTCAGACCGATGCAATATGTAAATTTTTGAAGTCATTTTCTCAACTCATCTTCAATTGCAAGAACCTGCGGAACCAATATTGCATCTTCCATTCGCGCGTGATCTTTTATATCGGTTTCAAATCTGAACAGCGTAATTAAAAATTCATTGCAAATATTTTCATCATAGATGGGCTCTACATATTTTATAATCAGGTTTTTTAAGTCATTTATCTGAATCTCTACATTGGAATGCTCTTTTTCGAATTCCGTTATGGTAAACTTAGGATTTATGGATTCCGGATTATTTACCAGTTCAATAACATAGGGAAAAACTCTGGTCTCCTCATCATTGATATGATTCAGCAATTCTGTTTTATATCTTTTATAGAATGCATCGATAACATTTAACTCTTTACAGTTTGAAGAACACCCACTTTTGAGTTGCGCCAACAAATTCTCCATTTTAGGCAAAACATACTCAATATAATATTGATGTGTCTTTCTTAAATATTGAACTATTAAAAGTGGAGAGAATGACAGCAATTCGTCTTTTGGGAAATAGTTCTCATTGTGGAAAGTATTTACAATGGATAAAAAGAACTCTGTATTTATATTATTTTCCAAACAGACAGTTTCAATGGTTTTATCTTTAAAACCGAGGCGAATTCCAAAACGATTTATCACAGGCAGCAAGTGATAATTTGCCCGTATAATACTAACCATTTTATCATTTTTGATAAATATTTTCATAGTTATAGAGTAACAAAAAGTTTATATAATTAGTTCTGTAATTTCTATTCGATAAAGATTGGCTCCAGGGTTCAAATGAATTCAGAACAACTTTTATCTGATAATTATGTTATACCAATACTAATTGAACAGGCATGGTTTAAATTAGCCTTTTCAAATGCCATAAACTGAATAAGTGGCTTGTAAAGTTATATTGTCTTGTAAAACTAGATTTAAAATGGTAAAGAGATTAAGTGTACTAATCACATTTATCATGCTTACGGTTTCCACATTTGCACAACATTCAGAGCATGATTCACATCAAGAGACCGAGCATGAACATAAATCACATGAAGTTGGAGTCTCGCTTGCACCTGTATACTTTTTGGTGAAAAAGAATTGAATATAGCCACACACCTTCATTACGTATATAATTTTCCCGATACAAAAGCTGGAATCGGAATTGGTTATGAAAGAATATTTGATGAACACAAGCATAATTTTATTGGAGTAGAATTTAATTACCGGCCGATTCATGAATTAACGTTCAATATCTCACCTGGTATTTCATTTGAAAGCAAAGAAAAAGCAGAAAAAGAATTTGCTGTTCACTTCGAAACAGTATATGAATTTGAAGTTGGAACATTTCATATAGGCCCGTTATTGGAATTGGCTTACCATCCTGAAAATTTTCATTGCAGCATTGGAATTCATTTAGGATTGGGGATGTAAAATATCTGAAAAAGAAAAGGGCGGCTCAACAGCCACCCCTTAAATGTTAACCCCCAAACACACAATAGGTCTGAACGACCTATGCGCTACAAAGGTAATAAATTATTTGAATTTCAAAATTTTATTAAAAAAATTTCAATAAATTTTATTGATATATTTTAATATTAACATATATAAATGATTTGGCATAACAATAACTATATAAAAATTAGTTATTTAGAATTTTTCAAATATTTGAGTTGCCTGCTTAAAAAATTTACGCTTAGAAAACAAGAGTTACAAATCCTGTTTTTTTTCAACATAAGAAACTCATAAAAAAGTAATAAACAACCCGCTATGCTTAGAAAAAACCTGGCGATTTCCGCTTTATTTTTAATATTTCCACCGATTTGCGAATCCAACCAATGATAACATTACCGGTACTTCAACAAGCACCCCTACAACCGTTACCATTGCTGCTGGCGATTCCAATCCAAAAAGTGCAATAGCAACCGCAACAGCCAGTTCAAAGAAATTACTGGCACCAATTAATGCTGCAGGTGAAGATATTGAATGTGGCAGCTTTATCCTTTTTCCGGTAAACCAGGTAATAAAAAAAATAAAATAAGTCTGCAGAGTTAATGGAATTGCAACTAATAAAATAATAGTTGGCTTTTCAATAATATTAGCTCCCTGAAAAGCAAAAAGTAATATCAGTGTTATTAAAAGTGCTAAAATTGAAACAGGTTTAAATTTTGGTAAAAGATTGTTTTTATACCACTCTTCTCCTCTTTTGTGAACCAAATGTTTGTGTGTAATAAAACCGGCAACCAAGGGCACGACAACAAATGCTACAACACTTGCAACTAAGGTATCATAAGGAATTTTAATATTAGTAATTCCCAGCAACAAACTAACAATTGGAACAAATGCAATTAATATTACTATATCATTTGCAGCCACCTGTAACAGAGTATAATTTGGGTCTCCGTCGGAAAGATAACTCCAGACAAAAACCATTGCCGTACATGGAGCCGCCCCCAGTAAAATGGCCCCTGCAATATACTCACCGGCTTGTTCCGGAGTAATAATTGCTGAATAAACCTTAGTAAAAAATACCCATGCAAAAAATGCCATGGAAAAAGGTTTAATAAACCAGTTTACAACCAACGTAAGAATCAAACCTTTGGGGCGTTTTCCGATGTTTTTCAAACTGGAAAAATCAACCTGCAGCATCATCGGATAAATCATAAACCATATCAGAATCGCAACCGGGATATTTACCTGAAATATTTCAAAGTTGCTTAAGATTTTGATATCTTCTCCTGCAAAATGACCAATTACAACTCCTCCGGCAATACACAAAGCCACCCATAAAGTCAGATATTTCTCAAAAAAACCGATTTGTTTTTTGTCTTTTTTTATCGTGTTCATTTAATGGCATTTACAGTGATACTAAAAATTCCCACATTGTTGTGCTTCAATTCCTGCAATTCAATTGAATCAATATAATTCAAAATGATATTGTCGGGAATTTGTATCAATTTTTCTTTTTTGACTTCAACAGACTGAAAACCTTGTGAACCGATAATGGAAAGATACTCGCTTTTTTGCAGGGCGCCCGAAACACAGCCGGCATACATTTCTGCTGCCTCCTTTAACTTTTTTGGAAGCTCTCCCATCAATACCACATCTGAAATACAAAATCTTCCCCCTGGTTTTAAGACCCTGTAAATTTCACTAAAAGCTCTCTCTTTATCCGGGACAAGATTTAATACACAGTTGCTGATTACAACATCAAAACTATTTTCCGGCAATGGCATATCCTCGATATCCCCTTTTACAAAGCTGATGTTCTTAAAGCCTGTTTTTTCAAGATTCTTATTGGCTTTTTCAAGCATCGCATCAGTGAAATCGATCCCCGTCACTTCGCCTTCCTCTCCCACCAGTGTTCCTGCAACAAAACAATCGTTTCCCGCACCCGATCCCAAATCCAGAACATGCTCGCCTTTTTTGATTTCTGCAAACTGAGTAGGGATTCCGCAACCTAATCCTAAATCCGCGTCAGGATTGTAGCCCTCTAAATTTGAATAGTCGTCACTGAAGACAGTATAGTCCATTTTATCGCAACAGCCATCGCTTTTACGGCCGGAATCCGTATTTAATAACATACTTTGACCAGCGATGGTCCCATATTTATCCTTTACCAATAATCTTAAATGTTCAGCTTTCATGATAATTGTGGTAAAATTTCTTTTTTGTATAATTTAAAAAAAGCTTCTTTGATCTCATCCCTAACCCGGTAATATTCGTTTTGAATAAATTCTTCTGTTCCAACTGCGTGAGACGGATCATCAAAACCTATATGCAGACGATGTTTAACCCGACCCAAAAATGCAGGGCAATTCTCGTTTGCACCTCCACATACAGTAATTACATAATCCCACTCTTCATCAAGATACTTCTCCACGGGATCTGAAGTATGATGACTGATATCAATACCTATTTCCTGCATTACTTCAACGGCTTTATGATTCAGTTTGCCGGAAGCATCTGTTCCTGCTGATTCAACCTGTATTTTATCGCTAAACGACTGTAAAAAACCGTGTGCCATCTGACTTCGGCATGAATTACCTGTGCAGAGTATTAAAACTTTCATATTATTTACATTTATAATTTTCCAAATCAATATTTTCAAAGAAACTTTCCAAGGCATTTTTAAGCTCTTCTATTTTTGTGGGACTTAAACAATAATTTGTCTTTACTCCCTGAATATGTCCCTGAACCAGGCCTATATCTTTAAGCTCCTTGAGATGCTGATTCACAGTTGTCCTTCCCAGAGGCAATTCATCAGAAATATCTCCTGTTATGCAAGTTTGAGTTTCAGCAAGAAATTGCATTATTTTCAAGCGTGCAGGATGTGAAAGTGCTTTAAAAAGTGCAGCTAAATCAGCCAAATCCTTATCAAATAGATCCGTTTTTGATTGTACCATTTTTTAATTTTGACGTAAAAATACGTCAAAATTTCATACGACGTATAAATACGACATATTTGTAATAATAATTTAATTGAATTGTAATTTTGAAATAAGTTCGTCTGCTGAAATAAAGCCATAGTGTCGGAAAAACTCTTTTCCCTGTTTATCCAGAAGAATTTGCATTGGAACTGCAGAAATTCCGTAATATTTCATCAAACCTAAATTTTCAGGTTTCATGATATGCAGAAAAACAACATTAACCTTAACAGCTTCTGAGGTTCTGATCGCTTCCAAAACTGGTTCCATTTGCTCACAAATGGTGCAACCGGTTGAGCTGAATTCAAGAAGTGTATATTCGAATTCACCTCTATTCAGCTGATAATTATATTCTTTATTTATAAATTCTTCCGCTGAATCAATGTTTTCCGAACCTGCCCCCTGAATCATTTTATTCGAAATAACGTTATTCAGTTTGTCTTTTTGCAGGTAACCAAAAATCAGTAATCCTGCCAATACAAATACTAATATCAAAGGCAAATACTTCTTCACTGCTTATTAATCATTTGCAACAAAGATACTTGATTTGAATTAAATCTTTCAAATCATAAAAAGATCGCCTCTTCGTACATTTTTTCAATTACTTCTGCGGTTGGAGGTGTTTTGCCTTTTTCGAAACCTAAGTCTGTTAAGCGTAAGTGGACAAAGTCTTTCAATCCATTTTTCTCAAAGGTCTTTTTGCCACAATCCAAAGTACAACCGTCAATAACGAGCATATTTGTATCTTTTACAGAATCAATCATTTCTGTGATTCCTGCACTAACAAAAGCAAGGCATTTCATCTGGCGAACCTGGTTTTTATGAAGCTTACGCGCTAACAAATCGCTGGCTTGTCCTAAATCAGCAGCTCCCGAGCAGGCAAACACAGTACAATTTTCATTTGAACCGCAACTGCAACTTAATTTTTCTTCCATGACTATTATTTTTTTGGGTTAAATATTTATAAAATTAAAAATGAATCCAACGGCTGTAATTCCAATGGCTACAACAGCAATAAAAACAAAGATAAGCTGCCATTTTAATACCTTTTTCAAAATGATTATTTCAGGTAGAGACAAACCAATAACCGACATCATAAAAGCAAGGGCGGTACCAAGTGTTACTCCTTTTTCCATCAACACACTTACAATTGGGATAATTCCCGCTGCATTTGAATACATAGGAATTCCCAGCAAAATCGCCAATGGAACTGCATACCAGTTTCCTTCACCAATAATTTTTCCCAGAAAATCATCAGGGACAAAACCATGTGCCCCAGCTCCCACTGCAATACCAATTAAAATGTATATCCAAATCTTTCCAACAATCTCTTTAACAGCATTGGCACCAATTTTTAACCTCTCTTCAAATGTTAGCTTCTGTTCTTCAATCCCGTTTTGATTTGCCTTTACCTGGTATACCCATTCGGCAACATATTTTTGAAGTTTAAGTTTTTCCAATACGAATCCTGCGGTAATTGCAATTACTAATCCTGTAAAAACGTAAATTAGAGCTACTTTCCAGCCAAATAATCCGGCCAGCAAAATCAATGCTACTTCGTTTATTAACGGTGCTGCAATAAGAAACGAGAAAGTTACACCAATAGGAATACCGGCTTCAACGAAACCAAGAAACAAAGGAATGGCTGAACAACTGCAAAACGGAGTGACAATTCCCAAACCCGACGCCATTACATTTCCTGCAAGTAATGATTTTCCTTCCAATGCCTTTCGGGTTTTCTCGGGCGAAAACCAACTGCGGATAATTCCAACAATAAAAACAATAAGAACAAGTAATAACATTACCTTGGGTACTTCAAAAATAAAAAACCATAAACTTTCGGTAATATGTTTACCTGCTTCCAAACTAAAAACCGAATAGACAATTAAATCAGCGATTTTGTCGAGGTTAGTATAAAGCAATACCCAAACAGGCAACAATAAAAAATATATTATTATTTTCTTCATGCTGATATTTAGAAATAAACAATTCTTATATAATAAATTCCAACCACCACAAATAACAATGCTACAACACGCCTCATCCAGAATTCAAACATTTTTAGGGTGCTGTAAAATTTCCCGATTCCTGAAATTGTAAATGCCAGCAACCATGCTACGATAATCACGGGTATTCCCGTAGCCAGGGCAAAAACAAGTGGCAAAATCAAACCTTTTGCTGAAGTAATTGACATAGGTATGAGCATTCCGAAATAAAGTACACCGCTGTATGGACAAAACGCCAGGGCAAACAAAAATCCTATCAGCAATACTTCGCCATAATTTTTTACTCCTTTTTCCTGAAATCTACTGGTTAATTTTCCAACACCGGGAAATCTTATTTTCAGAACTCCGAACATAAATAACCCTATGACTATAAGTAGCGGCCCGATTACCTTTTCACCGTACCGTTGAAAAATGCCTGAAAGTGAAAACTGATCTGCACCTAAAAAAATAATAAAGGCAAGTAAAAAATAGGAAATAGCCCTTCCCGAAGTATAAACCAATCCGTTATAAAATACTTTGTTCCGATTTTGAATATCTTTTCCTATAAATCCTATTGCGGTAATATTGGTAGCGAGCGGACAAGGACTTATTGCCGTCATTAATCCCAGTAAAAAAGCAGTAATTAATGGGAATGTACTATTCTCCAATAATCCTGTCAAAAATCGCAACATACTGGCTTACATTACAGAATTAATTTTTTCTTCGATTATTTCTTTAAATTTTACCGGATCAGTCAGGGCATACAAAAATCCTTCTGTCGTAATATCAATTTTAGTGTCTCCCTGAACTACTACCAATGCCTGACTGTTAATTCCCAATTCTTTCCCTTTTGCCTCACCTATTTCTTCATCAAGATTATACGAAGCAAAACTTACAACGCTGCCATATAATTCCATAACATCAGCTTTCGATTCAGATTCTATTGCCAGACAGGTTTCACATCGGGTATTAAAATGAAAGTAATAAACTTCCACCTTGTCATCATCCTGTTGAAGTTTTTCTTTTGTTAGAGCATTTGAAGAAGTGCTAAACAAAACCAAAAAAACTACCATAATACAAAAAGGCATAATTTTAGTTTTCATATTTATTGATTATTGGGTTAATAAATTTGTGAGTTCTTCATTTTTTGGCAACCTTCCGGCCAAAACAACTTTCCCGTTAACAACCAAAGCAGGAGTTTGCATCACCCCAAACTGCATAATTTTATAAATATCTTCAACCTTCTCAATGGTTGCGTCCAATCCCATTTCATCGACTACATTTCTTGTAATTTGTTCCAGTTTTTTACACTTGGCACATCCGGTTCCTAAAACTTTAATTTCCATAGTTTTTAAAATTGTTCGTTGTTCGCAAAAATACGAACAATATTTGAAAAAAATTTATTCAGGAAACATATTTTTAAACAGTACTCTTGCCCGCTCGTAATTAGCCTTATTAATACAATATTTTATTTTAGGTGCTTCAATTTCTCCCTGGATCAAACCGGCATCCTTTAGTTCCTTTAAATGTTGAGAAAGAGTAGACTTGGCAATTGGTAACTGTTCTGACAGATCGCCGCTGTAACAGCAGGATTGACTGGAAAGTAATTCAAGAATGTAAATGCGAACCGGATGTCCCAGTGCTTTTGCAAATCTCGCCAATTGCTTTTGTTTGTCTGTAAAAACTTCCTTTTTCATCTCTTTTTTGAATGATTACAAAGATAGTAGAAAATGATTTTGATTTAAATGAATTTTTTTTCCGACTTTTGCTTCGGGGAAAGTAATCCAAAAATATGGAAAAATACATTGAGCTATTAAAATTGCTGATTTCCACTCCGTCTTTTAGTAAAGAAGAGAAAAAGGCAGCAAAGATTATGCGGGATTTTTTTAAAAGCGAAAAAATTCCTTTCAAAACCAAACAAAATAATACCTGGGCTTTCAACAGGCATTTTAGTGAAGGAAAACCAACTTTGCTGCTAAATTCACATATTGACACGGTTCGCCCGGCAAAAGGATATACTCTTGATCCGTTTACTCCTGTTGAGAAAGGTGATAAACTTTTCGGACTGGGAAGTAATGATGCCGGTGGACCTTTGGTGTCTTTACTAGCTACTTTCATTCATTTTTTTGAACACGAAGATTTGCCTTTCAATATTATTTTTGCGGCAACAGCTGAGGAAGAAATTTCCGGCCGCCAGGGACTGGAAATTGTACTCCACGAAATAGCGCCTGTAGAATTCGCCATTGTTGGAGAACCAACGCAGATGGAGTTGGCGATTGCCGAGAAAGGATTACTTGTTCTCGACTGTTATGCAAATGGAAAATCAGGGCATGCAGCACGAAATGAAGGAGAAAATGCGCTTTACAAAGCGCTCGATGATATCAATAAACTTAGGAATTACAAATTTGAGCAAGTATCAGAAGTGCTTGGTGAAGTTAAAGTCAGTGTGACTCAGATTGAAGCCGGAACCCAACACAACGTTGTCCCCGATGTTTGCCATTTTGTTGTAGATGTCCGGACAAATGAACATTACCCGAACAAAGCCGCTTTGGAGATTATTGATGAACTAATCGATTCAGAAGTCAGACCAAGATCATTGCGATTAAATTCATCAGGAATAAATGAAATTCACCCTTTTGCCAAAAGAGTAATAAATATGGGAATAAGGATTTATGGCTCCCCCACTACTTCCGATCAGGCGATAATGCCCTTTCCATCAGTAAAAATGGGCCCCGGTGACTCGGCACGATCTCATACGGCAGACGAATACATTCACAAAAGTGAAATTTTTGCAGGCATTAACCGATATATTGAAATTCTGGAAGGACTTAAATTATAGTTTTCCGCGTTCCTTACAATAATTAAAATCTAGATGGAACAGCCAAATAATCCACTTCACGGAAAAACTTTAGAAGCAATTGTCGTTTATCTGGTAAGCTATTATGGCTGGGAGAAATTAGGGACACGCATCCTGATAAACTGTTTCAAAAAAGACCCAAGTATTAAATCCAGCCTTAAGTTTCTAAGGCGAACTCCATGGGCACGAGAAAAAGTTGAAAAGCTTTATATAGAAACTATTCAGAAATAATGTCATTCATTATGATTTTCAAAATGTTCCTGACCAGCATATTAATTTTATTTTCTATATCTAAATCAAAACTATGCTGAATATCCATTGTTAATAAATCTGATAAATATCATAACAAAAAATCCGCACCGTTAACGTTAACGGTTGAATTTATTTATTAGCTTTGCAGCAAAATTTACATCTAAATCAAATATTTATGATTCTTGGACTATTAAAAGAGCATGGTAACGAAACCCGTGTAGCTTTGCTTCCTGAGATTGTAAAAACCTTCACGGATCTCAAAGTGGATGTTTTGGTTGAAAAGAATGCAGGAGAAAAAGCTTTCACACCCGACACTGACTACGAGGCAGTTGGTGCCAAAATAGTTTCACGTACCGAAATTTTTAAACAAGCCGAAGTATTATTACAAATTCAGCCACCTGCTGAAGAAGATATTGAGAAAATTCAAAAAACTCAGGTATGGATTAGTGCGTTTAATCCACTTTGGGATACCGAACTGGTAAACACATTCCTAAAAAATGGAGTAACTACCTTCAGCCTTGATTTAATTCCGAGGACTACTCGTGCACAGGCCATGGATATTTTATCATCGATGGCGACAGTATCCGGTTACATGGCGGTGCTGGAAGCCGCTTTGGAACTTCCCACCTTCTTTCCCATGTTTATGACAGCGGCAGGAACCATTCGCCCTGCTAATGTTTTGATCCTGGGGGCAGGTGTTGCCGGACTACAGGCCATTGCTACTTCACGTAAATTGGGTGCTCAGGTACAGGTATTTGATGTACGCTCAGCAGTGAAAGAAGAAGTAAAAAGTTTAGGTGGTAAATTTGTTGAAGTGGAAGGAGCTACTGAAGACAAAGCTGCCGGAGGTTATGCAGTCGAACAAACTGAAGAATACAAACAAAAGCAGCAGCAAGCGATCAACGATGTTGCAGCAAAATCGAATGTGGTTATTTGTACAGCCCAGATTCCGGGTCGAAAAGCACCATTATTATTACCCAAAGTTGCAGTGGAAAACATGAAACCTGGATCAGTGATCATTGACCTTGCTGCTTCAACCGGAGGTAATTGTGAACTTACCAAAAATGATGAAACAGTTATTTTCAATGGTGTGAAAATTATTGGACAGTCAAATTATCCCGCACAAATGCCGCTTGATGCGTCTAAAATGTTCGGTAAAAATGTATTGAATTTTATGAAACTTCTGATTGCCGAGGAAGGTGCTTTAAACCTTAATTTTGAAGACGACATCGTGAAAGGAACATGTATTACACATGCTGGTGAAATTTACAATGAGCGAGTTAAATCTGTTTTTGAAACAAAATAAAAGAACAAAATATGGAAAGTGTATTAACTTTTTTAACCACGAATAAAGATGCAATATTTATTATTGTATTGTCCGTGTTTCTTGGATTCGAGGTTATTTCAAATGTTCCATCGGTATTGCATACTCCGTTAATGTCAGGAGCCAATGCGATAAGCGGTGTAATTATTATTGGAGGAATTATTCTAGTTGGTCATGCATCAACAACATTCGAGTGGATACTTGGTTCCGTTGCCCTGTTTTTTGCTACTCTGAATGTGGCAGGAGGCTTTGTTGTTACTGATAGGATGCTTGAAATGTTTAAAAAGAAGAAAAAATAACTATGAATGCAATGATTCTATTAAATACATTAATGCCGGGACAATTAATCCTGGAATACAGTTATCTTCTCGCCGCAATTATGTTTGTTATCGGGCTTAAACTACAAAGCCACCCGGAGACAGCCAAAAGAGGTAATCTTTGGGCAGCTTCAGGTATGATTTTGCCGATGATTACAACGCTTATTTTGAATAAAAATGGTGCAGGCGAAGGAATTTCTATGATAAATGCAATTGCTGTTATCATGATAATAGCTGCCGGAAGTGTAGTCGGCGCAATTATGGCTAAAAAGGTCAAAATGACTGCCATGCCGCAAATGGTATCTTTCTTTAATGCAACAGGTGGTGCCGCTTCAGCAACAGTTGCTCTCATCGAATACAACAAGAATCCTGATTCAGCAATACTTGTTACTTTACTTGGATTAGTTGTAGGTAGCATTGCTTTTAGTGGTAGTATGATTGCGTATGGAAAACTTGATGGTAAAGTGGGTGATATTTTTGCCAAGTTTATGACCTATGTTAACCTGTTGTTCATGCTTGTAATCACAGCAATTATTCTGCTTGTTATTTTTGGTGGATTCGATGTACAAACAAGAACTTACCTTGTGTACGGCCTTCTTGTTCTTAGTATTATATACGGTGTAAGTTTTGTAATGCCTATCGGAGGTGCAGACATGCCAGTAGTTATATCGCTTCTTAATTCCTTAACGGGTATCGCAGCGGCAATGGCCGGCTTCATTTATCAGAATGAAGCTATGATTCTTGGTGGTATTCTTGTAGGTGCTGCCGGTACTATTCTTACGATACAGATGTGTAAAGCTATGAACCGATCTCTGATTAATGTAATTATTGGAGCATTTGGTGGTGGTGGTACGGCATTGGATCGGGAACAAGGTTCTATTAAAGAGATTACACTGAGTGATGCAGCTGTGCTACTTAGCTATTCCCAAAAAGTGGTAATCATTCCTGGTTACGGTTTGGCAGTTGCACAGGCACAACATATTGCACACGAATTAGATTCTTTGCTGGGAAGCAAAGGCGTTGAAGTAAAATATGCAATTCATCCAGTTGCAGGCCGTATGCCCGGCCACATGAACGTTTTACTTGCTGAAGCTGATGTTCCGTATGAACAACTCGTTGAAATGGACGATATCAATCCTGATATGCCCAATGTAGATGTAGCAATTGTTGTTGGTGCGAATGATGTGGTTAATCCCGCGGCCTATGATGATCCAAGCAGTCCGATTTACGGAATGCCGATTATCGATGCACATCTGGCTAAAAACATTATTATTATGAAACGTGGTATGGGTAAAGGTTATGCAGGAATCGAAAACTTCCTGTTCTTCAACGATAAAACCCGTATGTTATTTGGTGATGCAAAAAACTCAATCCAAAAACTGGTGAATGAAATAAAAAGTATGTAAGAAATATACAGGACAAAAAGAAATGCCATTCTATAAAAGGAGTGGCATTTTTTATTTTCAATTTTGATTATTTTGTGTAAAAATCTTTGATGTACCGGAACAAAAATATAAAACCAAAAATCATTGAAAAATTAAATAATTTAATTGACAATAAAATTGAATTATTAAAAGATTCCATTGAAACAGCAAAAGAATCGCGTGATAACGAAACGAAAAGTAGCGTTGGCGACAAATATGAAACTGCTCGTGCTATGGTGCAAGTAGAAATAGAGAAAAGTCAGGCTCAGTTGGCTAAAGCAGAAAACCTAAAAAACACATTGACCAAAATCAATATTCAAAAAGAGTTCAAAAAAGTAGAATATGGAAGTTTTGTTGAGACAAACCAAGGCAACTTCTTTATTTCCATACCTTTTGGAGAAATTCAGTTAAATGAAATTCAAACATTTTGCGTTTCACTGATGTCACCGTTGGGCAAAATTCTTGAGGGAAAAACAAAGGGAGATAAGATTCAATTTCAAAGGAGAGAAATCGAAATTATTGACATCTTTTAATCATTCATAAAGCATCCAGCTCAAATATTCTTTCCCTTTCCAGCTTATTAGTTTGGGGTGGGTTCTAAATGCATAAGATGAGAAAACACAAGCAGGATTGCGAAAGTACTTTACTGAAAATTTTATTTAATTCCGTAAATCTACACAAACCATTTTTTCCATATCGCGAATTACCAATTTCCCCGCTGCAAATGCCAAAGGACTCCAGGCTTGTGATTTGGGATTATCAAAAAATGAAACTTTTCCCAGTTCATTGTACCCTTTTGGCGAAGGTTCAATTAAATGCAAATCACCATTTTTACCATTTTGTGCAAGTATTAAACCATCAACAAGAATAAGCCCACCCATTTCGAAGTTTTCAGAAGTACCACTTTCCCATACCTCTTCTCCTTCCAATGTTAAACAAGTTAGTTGGTTAGGCCTCCCTGAATTATTTATATACAGATGATCTTCGAATAAAACCGGAGGATGCATTTTACTACCGACTTCTTCAGTTTTAAAAATTTCATCCACAACAAAGCCAGTCTCATTTTTTGTTATTTCCAGAAGTATTGAAATTGGTCCATAATTTTCATTATGAGAACAGTCTGTCAAAAATAAACGCTTGCCATCAATAATAGTTGCTGGAGTTATAGTCAACATTGATCTCATCCCCTCATATTTCCAAAGCTCTTCTCCTGTTTGGGCATTAAAACTAACAACTTCTTGTATTTTTGCTGAATCTTCTTTACTGAAACCACTAATCATTATAACCTGATCAACGCCTCCATAATTACCCAGAGTTGGCGAAACATAAAGACTTGCACCGGTTAAGGGACGACTTTCCCAAACCAATTCTCCTGACTTTTTATTATAAGCAGCAACTCCGGCTTTTTTGCCCTGCGGGGCCAGAATTACCAGATCATTATAAATTAAAGGAGATTGCGAGAATCCCCAGTTTGGTAATTCTGCTTCAAATTCATCTTTTAAGTCATACATCCAAACCGGTTGATGCGTTTTTTTATCTATACAATAGAAATGACCATGCGGGCCAACTGTCCATACAAAACTTTCATCAACAAAGGGAACTGCTCGTGATCCGGGATAAGGCAATTCGCCTTCAGCCTGGTAAGAAAAATTCCATTTTTCATTCCCGGAAGCAAGATCAATGCATCTTAATATATCTGACATCCCCTGTATTCTATCCAATACGAAAACTTCATTATCAAAAATAGCTGCTCCTCCGTATCCTACACCAAGAGAAAATTCCCAGATTTTTTGGGGTCCATCTTCAGGCCACGATTTTGAAATAACATATCCCTCAGAAACACCATTTCTTTGAGAACCCAAATATTGATTCCAATTTTGAGCTTTTGAACAATTGTAAAAAAACAAGAAGAAAATAATTAAGGTTTGTAAATTAAAATTTTTCATAAAATAAATTCTGTAGTTAATTTTTCCAAATATATAAAAATCAACAAATCTCATTCCCCCAGATAGTTGACTTATATCAACTATCTACTTCAATCCTAAAAGAAAAACTATAATCTTCAAAGAAGAACATAAATTATCAAAATATCCTAGTACCTCCCGATATATTTAAATGTTATATTTGACACCAATTGAAATATATTTTATCTTTCAGAAAATTTCAGAATTTATGAAAAATGAATCATTAAAAACCCAATTTGCCCCAGCTGAAAGATACCCAATCAAAGAAATAAAATCCCAATTTAAAATCCTGAACAACAATAAACTATTGGCAAATTTAATCGATTCTGTATCCCAGATGCTTGTGATATTAAACCCCAAAAGACAGATAGTTTTTACCAATAAATTTTTTCGTAATTTTTTAGACATAGAAGATGAAAAATCAATTTTTGGCAGTCGTATTGGCGAAGCATTAAATTGTATTCACGCAAATAACGCCACTGGTGGATGCGGTACTACTGAATTTTGCAGTAAATGTGGTGCAGTAAAAGCAATTCTTGAATCTCAAAAAGGACTTCAGTCAACAAAAGAATGCAGAATATCGATATCCGATAGCGATGCACTGGATCTAAGAGTAACAGCAACACCATTTTTATATGATGAAACTGAATATACAATCTTTGTAATTAATGATATCAGCCACGAAAAAAGACGTCAAACCCTTGAAAGGTTTTTTTTCCATGATGTTCTGAACAGTGCCGGCGGAATTTCAGGCCTTTCGGGAATAATGAAAGATATTAAAGACCCGGATGAAATCGCAGAAATATCTCAAATGATTAATCGTTCGGCAGAGAATCTCATAGAAGAAATTCAATCGCAACGTCAGCTAAGTGCGGCAGAAAGAGGTGATTTGGACCTAAATATTACAGAATCTTCTTCGCTTACACAGCTTAAATATATTGCAGAACTGTACTCGAAACATGAAACTACGAATGGGAAAATCATAAAAATAGACCAAACTGCGGAAGATTTTCTATTTAAAACAGATATGGTTTTATTTAGAAGAATTGTAGGAAATATGCTTAAAAATGCACTCGAAGCAACATATGTAGGTTCTACCGTAACTCTTTCGTCCGGTAAGAATCAAAATCAATTCAATTTTTCAGTTCATAATAACAGCTATATTGACCATTCAATACAATTACAACTTTTCAAAAGGTCGTTTTCAACCAAAGGTATAGGCCGTGGTATTGGCACTTACAGCATGAAATTACTGGGCGAAAAATATTTAAATGGGAAGGTATGGTTTGAAAGCAACAAAGAAAAAGGAACTACTTTCTTTCTTGCTCTTTAACACACTTAAGCCCACAAAAAACTGGTTATCAACACCTTTAACAATCTTCACTAATTTGTCGTACCTAAAGTTTATTTATTCCATTTCCAAATTCTTGTTGGGAATGTTAATATTGATATTTCGCCGTACTTAAAATTTGATTATAATAAATAGCTGTCATATCTTACGAATGTAATTATTCAAGTAGGGCATGAAAGAACAGAGGAAGAAGTTTCGACAACTATCGCCGGAACGAGCGAGTAGTGAAGTTATAAAACAACAGTCAAAAATTTTTAGTGAAAATGATTTATTACTAAATATTTCAGATTCTCTCTCCCACATGTTGGTTGTGCTAAATCCTGAAAGACAAATTGTATTTGCCAATAAATTGTTCCTAAAATTCTTAAAGAAAAAAGACCTAAATTCTGTACTCGGTAAAAGACCCGGTGAAGCTACCAACTGTATTTATTCAGATCTTGTTGTTGGAGGATGTGGACACAGTGATTTTTGCCGGACGTGCGGGGCCGTAAATTCTATTCTGGAATCACAGGTTGGAAAACAATCCATTCAGGAATGTAATATTCTGAATAAAGAAAATGAAGCACTTGACTTGAAAATAACTTCAACTCCATACAAATACAAAGAAAATGAATTTACTATTTATGCTTTGCAAGATATAAGTCACGAAAAAAGAAGGCAAACTTTGGAACGTTTATTCTTCCACGATATACTTAATAGCGCCGGTGGAATTTCTGATCTTTCAAACGTTTTACAAGAGGTGAACTCACAAGGTGAAATGGTGGAAATAGCAGAAATTATCAGACGTGCTGCCGATAATATGGTTTATGAAATTACGTCACAACGCCAATTACTGGCCGCTGAACGAGGCGAACTTGAAGTTAATTTCTCTGAAATTGATTCTTTTTCAATACTGAATGAATTAAAGGAAAATTTTTCGAGGCAGGATATTTCGACAAACAAGGATATTATAATCAGTGACAAATCAGAAAACTGTATTATTAAAACTGACCCGGCACTTCTTCGCAGAGTTTTAGGTAATATGCTAAAAAATGCTCTGGAGGCTTCTGTTCCAGGTAATACAATAACGTTATCATGTGATAAAAATGGAGAAATAGTTTTATTTTCAGTTCATAATCCAACTTATATTCCCATCAATATTCAATTACAAATTTTTAAACGTTCATTCTCCACAAAAGGAAAAGGTCGAGGTTTGGGAACTTACAGCATGAAACTTTTGGGTGAAAAGTTCCTTCAGGGAAAAGTAAGTTTCATAAGCACTGAAAAAGAAGGTACAACATTCAGGTTTGAGATCTAAAATTTAAGTCTATTTACATTTTAACGAAAACTATTTCACACGCCTGGTTTTCATTATTTTGTGACTTAATGTATAGGAAAATCCAACAGATATAAATTGTTTAACCTGAAGTTTAGGTTTTTCACCTATTTTTTCACCAAGGTCGTTTTCAATTGGGAATAGAATATCATCATCATAAATCATATGCAACATAAAACGCACGTTTATATGATCATTGAATTTCATTTCCATAAGGTTTTCCCAGTTAACATCAAACTTTTGAAAGGGTTTTTGGTAATTGATAAACATTTTATACTTAGTTTCATAAACAACATCCTTGACAATCTCTTTCTTGAAGTGAATATCTGCATTTAAACCCGGTTCCCAAAAACTTTTTCTATTAGCATCAATACCAAATTTAGTTTGATCAATTAGTGATGTATCTTTTACAAACACATTTTTTACAGTAAGTGGCGACAGAAGTAAAGAAAGTTCCTTATTGGGTTTGTAGTCCAGCCCCAACTTAAAAAAAGTTTTTGCCGGCGCCATAAAAGAGGAAATCGGGTCAGGATTATCATTTTTAGGATATTTATACCCTTTAAAAAATTGGGTTTCAAAATTTAATTCTGCAGTGTAATACCATTTTTTAAAAGCACTAACACCAAACCTCGAAGTAACTTCAAATTTATCATCATTTTTTTGCAATTCTGCACCTTCACCTCCAAGGTATATCCAGCCATTTCTGATTTCACCTGAGTTTTCCCATTTTATTTTTCCGTCAGCCCGCGAATAATTGGCTGCTCCCTTTAAAACCATCAACAACGAAAGGGCACTTTGACCTCCTTTTTTCCAGTTGCTAAGATAAGTTTGTGTAAATCCGATATTACCATCGCCAGTCAACGTCCAGGGGGTAAGTACCTCATATTGTTTTCCTACTCCTGTTAAGTCGGTTGATACCTGACTTAATGATGAAAAATCAAATTCCCTTGTCACTTTTGGTCTGAAACTCGAAAATGTTACTCCATCGTCGAGTGTAAACTGTAAAGTTCTTTTATCCAGATTTTTCACCAGCAACCTCAACGAATCATTCTGTTCATTTTTAAGCCAGATATGATTGTAATTGTAATTCTCATTGCTCAAACCAATCGAATATTCATCGTTGAAAAGATTCTGAATTTTTATTCTTGTTGTATCTATAAAATCAGCGTATTGCGCTAATGCCTTAATAACTATAAAAATTGAATCGTTTACAGCCATCATTACAGAGTCGTTATAATTCTTTAAAACACTGTAATTATTCAATTTGACGGAATCAATCAATTGATTTTTTTGTTTGTTATATTCAGCTTCAAAAAGTTCCTGTCGATACTGAGTTAAGGCTGAATCTCTGGAATATGATAATAATGAATCATTATAGGCGACACGTTTTTGTTCCACATACTGTGCCCGCAAACTATCGATTTGCATTAAGCGATCAAAATTACTATCGTTTTCAAGCATCGAATCGAGTATGATATCGGGAATCACAAGACTCTTTGGCATTAAGTATACAGAGTCGGTGAAAAGTGCCATGCCATTGCCAGGTCCTATCAAATTAATTTTTTCACTTATTTTAGTTAGTTGTTCTGGGGGTAAATTAATTTCGCGATTTTGAAATTCCCTTTGAAGTCTTATTCCAATTAATTCAAGCTCTGTTTGTATCATCTTCTGAGGATAATATCCGGGAACAGAAAGACTATCAGAGACATACTCGGGTAACCTGTTAACAAACCAAAAAGAGGAGTCTCTTGTAAAAGTATCAATGGATAGTAAAATAGAGTCGATAGGCTCATCTTCAATAAAATGAACAAGCCCCTTTACATCCTGCCCCAATTTTGGATTCGACGGAAACCAATTTTCATCATCAACAAAATATTTCTTTAAGATATTAATTCCATTTTCAAGTAACTCATCATCCTTTTCACTTAAGGATTGTTGAGCATATGTAGTGGAGATCATGGAAACAAGAATGATAAATACAGAAAGGAATTCTACCTTATTCAGACGCATAAAAAATCGTTATTAAGCTTTTTTTCAAAACGCAAAATTAATATTATTGTTATTTCTTCGATGGATAAATTCTTTGTTTATTGTAAATTTGAAACATGAATACTAAATCAACATTTAATTCTTGCCTGTTAAAAAAAATACGGTCAGTATTTGTGTTTTTTGTTCTCATCAATCTCATTTCATGTTCTGCTGAAATTAGAAACGAAACAGAAAAACAAGAATCGGTAAATTGGGATTCAAAAAGAATAAATCTTGATTCAGTAAAAAATCTCACTACAGGTTATTCCTATCTTTCGGTTTATTCTGAAATATATGATTTAACTGATGAATCAACACATTTACTTACGGCAACTGTAAGTATCCGAAACACAAGCGAAAGGGATTCACTTTTTTTAACTATTGCTGATTACTACAACACGAAAGGAGAGTTAATTCGATCCTATCTTGAGCATCCCGTTTTTCTAATTCCACTGGAAACCATAGAAATAGTTATTCCGAGAAGAGACATGTCTGGCGGAACAGGAGCCAATTTTGTTTTTCACTGGGGAACAAAAAATCCTAAATATGAACCTTTGTTTGAGGCCGTTATGATTTGGACTACCGGGACTCAGGGAATTTCTTTTACCACACACGGGAAAAACTACACAAATGACTGAAAGCTTTATTCCCATTCAGAATAGGGGTTAACTACCAGATACGAATTATAATAACGCTTATCACCTGAAACCTCCTTCTTGACCCAGTCAGGAATTTGTATTTCCTGGTCTTCACGTTTCAATTCCACTTCAGCCAGAATTAATCCCTTATTTTTTCCTTCGAAAACATCAATTTCCCACACCAAATTGCCATTCTTTTCTTTGTAACGTCTCTTTTCTACCAAAAAATCTAAACACATTTTTAATAGAATCTCTCCTTCACTTTTAGGAATTTCATACTCCATTTCTATCCTTTTTATCCCAACCGTTTTCCCCTTTATCGTTAAAAATGCTCTTTCACCGGCAACTCTTACCCTTACTGTACGTTCCGGTTCAACGGATAAATATCCCTGAATAATTTTCAAACCATCACCCTGAGGTTTCCAATTTTCTTCTTTTACCAAAAACTTGCGTTCTATTTCAATCACTATTTTTATTTTTATCAAAAATAATATTGGTTTTGCAGAAATAATTAAATTTCACAGGACTCTTCAATAAAAATGAAATAAAAATGATATCCCGGGAAGAAGCAATTCAATTACTTTATGAAAATGTGAAAGCAGAAAATATGCGTAAACACTGCCTGGCCTCTGAAGCTGTCTTAAGAGCCCTGGCAAAAAAACTAAATAGAAACGCAGATGAATGGGGAATTGCCGGCTTACTTCACGATATTGATGTTGAAATAACCAAGGCTGATCCTTATACCCATGGTCCACGGGCTGAGAAAGTATTAAAAAACAAAATCACGGATGAAATGCTCGACGCCATTGTTATGCATAACGAAGTTGCCACGGGTAAAGAAAGAACAACCGAATTCCAGCATGCACTGGCAGCCGGAGAAACAATTACTGGTTTAATTACAGCAACAACTCTGGTATATCCTGATAAAAAAATTGCAAGTGTAAAACCCAAATCGGTTACAAAAAGAATGAAACAAAAAGCTTTTGCTGCTTCCGTAAAACGTGAAAATATTCTTGAATGTGAACAAATTGGTATCCCAATTAATGAATTTGCAGAGTTAGCCGTTAACGCAATGAAAGATATAAGCGATGATCTGGGATTATAATTTCATTTTCTTCTAAATGGTACGGTTAAATAATTTTTTTATAATATCAATTAATAAAAATCAAATATAAACCGATAAAATAATGATTAATCCCAAGCAAAATATTCACACAACTTAAATTTTAGCGGGAAAAAACGGATTTTAGTTTCAAATCGTTTTGGTTTTTGAATAGTTTTTTTACATTTGCCTCTATATTACAATTTTGAAATGAAATTATTCTCTACATATATTCTAGTCGTTGTCGTGGTCATTCTTGGTTTCACTGAGAAAGGTTAGAGTATTATATAGAGTTAAAAAATATTGATAAGCCTTTCTCAAGTTCGGGGAAGGCTTTTTTAATGATAACCAGTTTAAAGACTTAAAATATGCAAGTACCATTACGAAGCAACACTACCACCCAGGGTAGAAGAATGGCTGGAGCCAGAAGCCTCTGGCGTGCCAATGGAATGAAAGAAGAACATTTTGGAAAACCGGTTATTGCCGTAGTAAACTCTTTTACGCAATTTGTCCCGGGGCATGCACATTTACATAAAATCGGGCAATACATTAAAGGTCTGATTGAAAAGCAGGGATTCTTTGCTGCTGAGTTTAATACTATCGCTATCGACGATGGAATCGCGATGGGGCACGACGGTATGTTGTACTCGCTTCCTTCACGCGATGTTATTGCCGATAGTGTAGAATACATGTGCAACGGGCATAAAGTGGATGCAATGGTTTGCATATCAAACTGTGATAAAATTACACCAGGAATGCTAATGGCCGCAATGCGATTAAATATTCCGGCTGTATTTGTATCAGGCGGACCAATGGAAGCAGGTGAGATTGGAAACAGACACTATGATTTGGTTGATGCCATGGTTCTTGCTGCAGACAAGTCAATTTCCGATCAGGAACTTTCTGTAATTGAACAAAATGCCTGTCCAACCTGTGGCTCCTGTTCCGGAATGTTTACCGCAAATTCGATGAACTGTCTGGCAGAGGCTATTGGCCTGGCACTTCCCGGAAATGGTACAATTGTGGCAACCCACGCAAATCGCACCAAACTTTTCGAAGAAGGTGTGGAAAAAATTGTCAGGGCAGTTAAAGCCTATTATTTTGAAGGAGATGAAACTGTTCTCCCGAGAAGCATCGCTACCCGTGAGGCATTTTTAAATGCTATGAAACTCGACATTGCAATGGGAGGTTCAACAAATACAGTTCTCCACCTTTTAGCAATAGCACATGAAGCAGGTGTTGATTTCACAATGAAAGATATTGACAGACTTTCCAGACAAACGCCCAATCTTTGCAAAGTAGCCCCGAGTTCTCAATATCACGTTCAGGACGTAAATCGCGCTGGCGGTATTTTATCCATTATGGCTGAACTTGACCGTGCCGGGCTACTGGATACATCAGTAAACAGAATAGATGGCAGAACATTAAAACAAGCCATAGCAGAATATGATATAATCAGTGAAACTGTATCTGAAGATGCAAAAAAACGTTTTCTATCTTCTCCCGGAGACGGATCACGTAACCTTGTAATGGGCTCACAGGAAAACTACTATACTGAGCTAGACAGTGATCGTGAAAAAGGTTGTATACGCGACTACGAACATGCTTACAACAAAGATGGCGGGTTGGCTGTTTTATATGGAAATATTGCGGAAAGCGGATGTATTGTAAAAACTGCAGGTGTTGATTCTTCAATTTTTAAATTTACAGGAACTGCAAAAGTTTTTGATTCACAGGAAGATGCTGTAAATGGCATTCTTGGAGATACTGTTCAAAAAGGAGATGTAATTGTAATTCGTTATGAAGGGCCTAAAGGTGGTCCCGGAATGCAGGAAATGCTCTACCCTACTTCGTATCTTAAATCAATGCAACTGGATAAATACTGCGCATTGATTACCGATGGCAGATTCTCAGGAGGAACATCCGGATTGTCAATTGGGCATGTATCACCGGAAGCTGCAGCAGGAGGCGCAATTGGATTGATTCAAAATAATGACAAAATTGAAATCGATATAACTAATCGTTCAATTAATCTGTTAATCTCAGAAAAAGAGTTGGCAGAACGTCGTAAGCAGGAGGAAGCTAAGGGAGACAAAGCTTTCAGTCCTGCTGAAAGAGAAAGAAATATTTCAAAAGCATTGAAAGCTTACGCGAGTCTTGTTTCATCGGCTGACAAAGGTGCAATAAGACTAATTGATTAAATCAAAAAAGAATAATAATGAAAAGTTCGCGGCTGATTGCTCGTGATTAAAAGTTAAAATTTTCAATATATGACAACAAAAAAAGTTACCGGTTCACAGGCAGTTATTCTTTCCTTACTGGAAGAAGGAGTAGATACCATTTTTGGGTATCCGGGCGGAGCAATAATGCCCATTTACGATGCCTTGTATGATTTTGACAAAAATGTGAAACATATTCTAACGCGTCATGAGCAGGGAGCTGTCCATGCAGCGGAAGGTTATGCAAGAGTCACCGGAAAAGCCGGAGTCTGTTTTGCAACTTCAGGTCCTGGAGCTACCAACCTGATTACAGGAATTGCTGATGCGATGATCGACTCAACTCCTCTAGTGTGCATTACCGGACAAGTTGCTTCACCATTGTTGGGAACCGATGCTTTCCAGGAATCTGATGTTGTGGGCATTTCAATGCCGGTAACCAAATGGAATTATCAGATTACGTCACCTGAAGAAATACCGGAAGCTATAGCCCAGGCATTCTATATAGCGCAAACGGGTCGTCCAGGGCCTGTATTAATTGATATTACAAAAGATGCTCAATTTGGTGAACTGGAGTTTAGCTATAAAAAATGCTCTAAAATCAGAAGCTATGTTCCGGAAATGCCTGTTGACCCGTTCAAAATAAAAGAGGCAGCTGAAATTATTGATCAAGCCAAAAGACCACTTTTACTTTTTGGACAAGGTGTTATAATCGGGAATGCTGAAGAGGAGTTAAAAACTTTTATTGAAAAAACAGGAATCCCGGCTGCATGGACACTACTTGGCCTTTCTGCCATTCCAACTGATCACCCTTTGAATGTAGGTATGCTGGGAATGCACGGAAATTATGGTCCAAATCTTTTGACCAATGAAGCTGATGTAATTATTGCAGTTGGGATGCGTTTTGACGACCGCGTAACAGGTAAAGTAAATGCATATGCTCAGGAAGCAAAAATTATACACCTTGAAATCGATCCGGCTGAAATAGATAAGATTATGAAAGCTACTGTTCCGGTTTTGGGTAATTCAAAAAAATCATTAAAAATGCTTACTGAAAACGTTAAGGAAAACAATCACGATGAGTGGATTGCACGTTTCAGAGAATGTGATAAAATTGAAAATGAAAAGATTATTCAAAAGGATCTTTACCCTGAGAAACCGGGGTTAACCATGGGCGAAGTAATACGAATTGCTGCTGAAAAGACAAAACACAAAGCCATATTAGTAACCGATGTAGGACAACATCAAATGATTGCTTCCCGCTACTTTAAATTTAGAAATTCAAAAAGTAATGTTACTTCCGGCGGTCTGGGAACAATGGGGTTTGGGCTACCTGCAAGTATGGGCGCTCAACTTGGGAAACCTGAAAGAACTGTAATTTCTGTAATCGGTGATGGCGGATTCCAAATGACAATTCAGGAACTGGGAACAATTGCACAAAATAAACTTCCCGTTAAAATTATTGTTCTGAATAACAATTTCCTCGGAATGGTACGTCAATGGCAACAGTTATTTTTTGAAAAACGCTATTCATTCACCGAACTGCAAAATCCTGATTTCATAACAATTGCAAAAGGTTTTGGAATTACTGGACACAAAGTTGAAAAAAGAGAGGATTTGGATAGCGGCGTACAAAAAATGCTTGATCATAATGGTCCTTATTTGTTAGAGGTTGTAATAGAGAAAGAAGATAACGTATTTCCAATGGTTCCTACAGGAGCTTCAGTTTCCGAAGTAATTCTTGAGCCATAAAAATTCATCTCAGGATAAAAATCATAAAAATTAAAGAAATGAAACAGGAATATATAATAACCGTTTATTCAGAAAACCATATAGGGCTGTTAACCCGGATAACCATTGTTTTTACCCGACGCAAGGTAAACATTGAAAGTTTGACAGTTTCCGAATCAGCTATTCCGGGCGTATTTAAGTTCACAATTGTTATTAAAGCAACTAAGGAACAAACGATAAAAATTGTTGGCCAGATTGAAAAACAAATTGATGTTTTGAAAGCTTTTTATCATACAAATGATGAAATGATTTACCAGGAAGTAGCCCTCTATAAAGTTCCCATAGAGGCATTGTATGAAAGCGATACTGTGGAAAAAATTGTTCGAAAAGCCGGAGCCCGAATACTGGAAATAACCCGCGAATATGTTGTTATTGAGAAGACCGGGCATAAAGAGGAGACGCAAGCACTTTTTGAAGAATTAAATCAATTCAGAGTGCTTCAGTTTATTCGGTCAGGTCGCGTTGCGTTAACCCGTGATCCAATTGAAAGACTTTCTGAATTTTTAAAAGAAAGAGATGCCTTTCTTAATGCAATGGATTAAGTCTTAATCTAATATAAAATATACCTGTCCGATTTTCGGGCAGGTTTTTTTGTGTTTAAAAAAAAGCCCTGTCAATTACTAACAGAGCCTTTTTGATTTATTGATACTGTTTAATTAGATGAGCGGTTTCATTGATTCCATTGCTTCCCGTAATTCGGCACCAACCATTTCAACATCGTGGTAACGAATTTCTTCATTTACCTGAATTAGTTCATTGTTGTCCACGTGTCCGTCAATCCCTTCATTAAAGTTTTTACCGATTACGTTGGTATCAATCTGACTCATGAAATCAGCCAACAGCGGCCTACAAGCATGATCAAACAAATAACATCCGTATTCAGCAGTGTCGGAAATAATCCGGTTCATTTCAAATAACTTTTTACGGGCAATAGTATTGGCAATCAATGGAGTTTCATGTAATGATTCATAATAAGCTGATTCGCCTTTAATACCTGTTTCAGTCATTACTTCGTATGCCAACTCAACACCGGCTTTTACAAAGGCTACCAGCAAAGTACCATTATCAAAATATTCCTGTTCGGTAATTTCCATATCACCTGCAGGTGTTTTTTCAAATGCAGTTTCACCTGTTGCAGCACGCCATTTTAAAAGGTTTTCGTCTCCATTGGCCCAGTCTTTCATCATTGTTGATGAAAATGTTCCATCCATAATGTCGTCCATATGATGTTCGAAAAGCGGGCGCATAATAGATTTTAGTTCTGCTGCCAATTTAAAAGCCTCAACTTTTGCCGGATTTGACAAACGGTCCATCATATGCGTAATACCACCAAGCTTTAAGGCTTCAGTTACAGTTTCCCAACCATATTGTACTAATTTGGACGCATAATTCGGGTTAATTCCTTTTTCAACCATTTTGTCGAAACAAAGCAAAGAACCGGTTTGCAACACTCCGCAAAGAATGGTTTGTTCACCCATCAGGTCTGATTTTACTTCAGCCACAAAAGAAGAATGAAGCACTCCTGCTTTGTGTCCACCAGTTCCGGCGCAGTATGCTTTAGCAATTTCCAATCCATCTCCATTCGGATCGTTTTCACGGTGAACAGCAATTAAGGTTGGAACACCAAATCCGCGAAGATATTCAGCACGGACTTCAGAACCGGGAGATTTAGGTGCTACCATTATAACTGTAATATCGTCCCTTATCTGCATACCTTCCTCAACAATATTAAAACCGTGAGAGTAAGACAGGCATGCTCCCTTTTTCATTAATGGCAATACTGAATTTACAACTGGAGTATGGTATTTATCAGGTGTAAGATTTAATACCAAATCAGCTTTTGGCACCATTTCTTCAAAAGTACCGTATTCAAATCCGTTCTCAGTTGCATTTTGATAGGATATGTGCTTTTCTTTAATTTCAATTTCGCGTAGTGCATAAGCTACATTCAATCCACTGTCTCTGAGGTTCAGCCCCTGGTTTAATCCCTGAGCTCCACAACCTAAAACTACAATCTGTTTCCCTTCCAGTTTTTTTACGCCGTCAGCAAATTCTGATTCATCAAGGAAATCACATTTTCCTAACTGTTCTAACTGAAGTCGCAATGAAAGAGTATTAAAATAATTTGCCATCTGTTTTATTTTTTAATGATTATCTTCTTATTAAAACTTTTGTTTAAATCTATTTTGACAAAAAACTATCCTGACAAAGTTACGGTATCGATATGTTAATTGTTCTAAAACAGCTTAAATTAATTCCAAATACAAAGCAACAAAATTAAAAACAATATCAAATGGAAAAATCAATTAGTTTTAGGTAATTTTCATGGATTTAATATTTCGCCCCATTAATTTTTCACAAGAAATAAATTAAAAACCAAACATTTAACTATTATCCTTCAATCGTAATTTTTCAGGATTGTTTCAAAACCCGGTTTCTGTATTGCAGGGGTGATTCCCCTGTCTCCCTTTTGAAAAACTTGGCAAAATAGGATTGATCGGAAAAATTCAAAGCTGTAGCAATTTCAGTGACAGTCAAATTGGTATGTACCAATAATCTTTTAATCTCCAATACAAGTTTTGATTTTACAATTTGCGAGGAGGGCTTTCCGGTTAATCTGTTTACGGTTTGTGTTAAATGATTTGGAGTAATTGCGAGCATGTCTGCATATTCATTCACCGATAAGTTTCTATGATAATTCTCCTCAAGCAACTGAAAAAACTTTTTAACCATTATATGACCTTTCCCTTTATTTAATCGAATTTCTTCCGATTTATACAAAGTAGCGCAAAAAGTAAGTGTTAAATCCAGAATAGAACGTAACAATTCCACAGAGTATTTTTCATGTGAAATTTCCATTACAGCCTTACTAAAAAGACTTTCCAGAAATTGAATATCCTTTTTTTCTTTCAACAAAAGAGGCGGATTATCCTGACGAATAGTAAAAAAGAAAGGAAATTCGATTAGACGATTCTGATTACTTTGATTGATAAGATAAAACTCACGGGTGAAAATATATATGTACCCATCAATATCATTGGAGAATTCAAACTTGTGAGCCTGTCCCGGTGACATAAAAAACACACATGGTGGCTGGATTTTATATTTATTCCCGTCGATAACATGATACCCCGATCCTTCCGAAAGATATAAAACTTCAAAAAAATCGTGCCTGTGCGGATATTTTACACTAAAATGCCGGTTGGCATCAAAAACCTCAACCTGAAAAGGCTGGCTGTTTCGTTCAGGTGTACTAAAGTTGTGAAGGCTGTATACAGGTATATGTTCTGATTTGTTATTCATTCAGATTTACAAAAATAAATTGAATCTCTTTTCATTTAATGCATAAAAGCTTAAAATTACACATTTATTGTAATCCTCGGTTTTATGAATTCTATTAAGCTGTATTTTTTCATTTTATTGCTGATAACCTCAAGCATAAAAACATATTCTTCTGATTTTCTACACCAAAAAAACAATTATACTATTAACTATAGAACTTTACCTGTTGCTCATTATGATTCGATACACAAAATCAATTTCAGGTATGCTGACAAAAAAAGAGGGCTTAAACCCTACATTGCCCCCGCCCTTTTAATTTCAGCAGGAACGGTTTTACATTTTATGCCCGATACAAAGGAACAATTCAAAAATTTTGCACAGGAACATTTTACTTATCAGGGGAAAATTGATGACTATGCCTATTACGCGCCCCTGGCTACAGTATATTCACTCCAGGCGTTGGGAATAAAAGGGAAAAATAATTTTGGAAATGTTACTGCAATTGCCATAAAAAGTTTTGTTCTGAATGCAATAATAACCACAGGATTAAAATACGGAGTGAATGAAGAACGTCCTAACGGCGGCATTCATTCTTTTCCTTCCGGTCATACATCAAAAGCATTCACACTGGCCCACATTCTTCATAAAGAATACGAAGAAAAAAGTGTCTGGTATAGCATTGGAGGATATGCTTGTGCCACATCAGTTGGAATAATGAGGATAGGAAAAAATGCTCACTGGGTTTCAGACATTTTTGCCGGAGCCGGAATCGGAATTCTTTCTACGGAATTGATTTATCTGACTCACCTTTATAAATGGGACAATGAACACATGCGGCGACTGGATATATTTCCATTTCAAACAAAATATCAGAAAGGCCTGACTCTAGTTTATACTTTCTAATAAGCTTACTATTTCAAAAAGTCTTCCCTCAATGGAGTAAAGCTGTCTAACAGTCTTACTTTTTTCGTAAGCAGCTTTACTGTGTGTTTCTTCCCAGAAGGTACTACAAACATGTCGCCGGGTTTTAAATGCTGGTCTTGCTCATCTTCACAATAAAAAATAATTTCACCTTCAGCAACATAAGAAGTTTGCTCATGAGGATGAGAATGCGGTGGTTCAGGTTCGTCCCAGGGACCGTCAGTAAACTCAATGACCAAGGTCATTAGGTTCTCTGAGTGGATAATTTTTCTTTGTAATCCTTCTCTTACTTTTTCAAACGGAACTTCGTCAAATTTTAAAACAGCCATATCGTATTATTTTATTGAATCTGATACTAAATTCCTAAAATAATATATTTCTGTTTTATACCGAAATACGGGGAAAGGACTTATGTGTTGAATTAATCTCTTTTTTTGAATGTGAATTGATAGAGATTGTCAAATTGGGTAATTACAATAATCACAACCAGAATTTCAATTGCAAGTATAATCCAGTTTTTATATTCTTCAAAAAATGAAAATTTAATATTGACTAAATACCCCGATGCGAAAATTCCAAGAAATGCTCCAAGAATAAAGAACAACCAGGAAATTTTTAAATTTTCCCAAACCGATTTTTGTGACTCTTCTTTTAATTTTATTTGTTCCATCACTTTCTCCTCAAAATCAGGAAACTGAATCTCCAATTTTGATTCCTGCATAAAATCTTTAAATTTCTTGTCTTCCATATTCCAATTATAAAAGTGATCTAACTTCGCCGTTCAAAATTTTTTCAAGTCGTTTTTCCATTGTTTTTCTGGCCCGATGAAGCGTAACCTTCACTTTTGCTTCACTCCAACCTGTAATTTCACAAATTTCCTTTAAACTGTTTTCATTAATATAAAATAAACGCAATGCGAGACTTTCGTCCGGTGACATTTGTTTCAATATTTCGTTAATAAAAAATGAACGATCTGCAACTTCCAGTTTGTCCACGGGAAACTCAGAAATATCATAATCGTAGTTGGAAACAGGCACATGTTTCTTTTGAATGGCTTTATAGGCCTCATTAATTACTATTCTGAATAACCAGGTACTAAATTTTGAACTTCCCCGAAACGATTTCAGGTTTTCAAAAGCTTTCAAAAAAGATTCCTGTACCACATCAGCTGCGGTAAACTCATCTTTGACGACTGAAACAGCAAGGGAATAAGCCATATCCTTGTAGGTAGATACAAAATACCTGAAAACTTCAGTTTCACCCTTAAGAACTCTTTTTATGTAAAGATCTTCAATCAACTATTCTGATGATTTTTCGAGATAATGACCTAAAATAATTCCCAAGCCACCAAAAAGAATCATCAATGCAATAGGAAGTGCAGGACCAACATCACTAAAAATTGGTCTTATTTGGGGAATCATATATAAACCAATAGCAACACAAAATCCGAAGCCAATCCCAGTAAGCAATAATCCTATTTTTAACCAGGGAATTTTTGTATTATTTCCCTTTCTGGAATAAATCTCAGATACGTCTTTGTCCCTCTCAATCAGTGCCATTCTCTCTTTATTTCGGGCTACAATATAAAAGTACCAACCCAAAACCACTGCGATCAAAAAACCAAAACATACGATTATAAAAAACAATGGACCACTCATAATTACAAATTTTAAATTTTGCTACTTTGATATAGAAAGCAATAAAAAGGTTACAAGCATTGTGAAATTAGCACAAAAAAAGAACCGCCCCAACAAATCAGAACGGTTCTTCATGTATACGAATATTTTCTATATCAAAACTTTACTGACAGTCCCAGACCAAACATTTCCATAAATTGCACACGTGGTGCAGACGTGCCAGTATCAGGATCTAAAATTTTTACATCGTCGTCGTAGATAAGATGTGAAACCAGATTGGCCGAAAGAAATTCATTAATTTTCATATTGATCATCACTTTCCAGTACACATCAATATTTTCAGGATTTTCCAGGTAATTGGAAAACAAATCAAGTTTGGTTTGTAAATCCACATTTTTCACTAAAGGGGTTTTCCCTTCGAATTTTACAAATGCACCAAGTTCGCTACGTGATTTTTTTCCCGGATCAACCCCAAAAGCACCTGCATCGGAGAGAAGATCATCGCTTACGAAAGTGAATTTCCCAGTTACGGGAGACATAAAAACGGAAATATTTTCTGTTTTGTAATCCATACCCAACGCAAGATTCAGGTACCCGGGAGCCAAAAATTTTGAAATTGCGTCGTCGGTATTCGGATAATTATAACCCGGTGCAAACTGCGACTTAAAATTTACCAGTCCGGAATAATTCCATTTTTCAGTAGCAGCGATTCCCAGTTTTGAAGAAAAGTCTATTTTGTCATCAGACTTTACTGCTTCATTATTTTTCTCCTTCAGAAAACCGTAGCTTAAATCAATTGTATTATCCCAACTAATTTTATCTTTCTTATAGTTGGCAAATACATTTCCCATAAAAATTCCGGAAGCAGAACTTTTACCGCCTGCAGCCCAGTTAGTCAGCGAAACCTGTGAGAAGTTAAGCGATAAAACGCCACCTGTTTTCCATAATCTTGTTGTGTCGGTATCATTTTGCGCGATTAAAGTGGCCGGAATAAAAAACAGAAGGATTAATAATTTTTTCATTGATAATGATTTTAGAGATTAATATCTATTCCAAATAAGTGTAATGTATTTTTTTATAGTTCGCAATATCAACAATCCAAAATTATTTGAGTTTAGCTTACTTCCTTAAAAAAACTTACTCTTTTTTGAACCGTTGTTTTTTTGCTTTTTTTGCCAGTTCTCTTCAGCGTATTTCTGCAGATCTTCTACTTTATCAGATTCATCTACAATTTCCATCCCAAGCAGCGTTTCAAATAAATCTTCCATAGTAACCAACCCTACAACTGTACCGTATCTATCGGCTACCATTGCCAAATGCTGACGGCTCAGAATTAAGGTATCCATCAGTTTCGAAACAGAGATTTCATCTTCAACAAAAAGAATATCCCGTTTAATTTCGGATGCCTTTAATGTATGTTGATCCTCGGCCAAACCTTCAAGAATTTTGTCTTTTAGGATTATACCTGTTACATTGTCGGGCTGATCTTTATAAACAGGAATCCGCGAAAACTGTAGAGGTCTGACTTCATTATAAATTTCGGTTAAAGTTAAATTCTCATCAAGAATCAAAACCACTGAGCGCGGTGTCATAATGTCTCTTACTTTCAAATTTTCAAGCCGTAATAGATTTTGAATAATTGATTTTTCATCTTTATCAAGTGCACCACTTTTCAAACCGGCATCAGCCATAGCTGCAAAATCAGCGCGGCTAAAAACACTCCTTCCTCCTTCAGTTTTTAACAATCTTGTTATCAATTTACTCATCCAGACAAACGGAGCCAAAACAAAAAGTAAAATCTTTAACGATCTGACGGTAAATGGCGTTAAAAGCTTCCAGTAACTGGCACCTAATGTTTTAGGAATAATTTCAGAGAGAATTAATATGGCCAGTGTCATCACCCCGGCAATAAGAGACTCGTAGGTAATTTCTGTAAAATATAAATTAAGATGATGAGTTCCAAAAAGCTTTCCAGCCTGAACACCAACACCAATAGCACCAACTGTGTGCGCAATCGTATTCAGAGTCAAAATTGCAGATAGTGGTTTGTCAATATCAATTTTAAAGTGGTTTAAAAGCTTCCCTACAGATGGCTTTTCATTTTCCATCCGACTCACATAAGATGGGGTTACACTCAATAAAACTGCCTCCCATATTGAACATAAAAATGATACAATAATTGAGACAATAAAAAAGAAGATCAGTGAAATCATAAATTAAATTTCTGTTTCAGCCTGTTTTTTTAACTACAATACACATTTCCCTCAAAAAAACAAAATTTTACAATCAGTTCCAATATGACAACATTATCAATATACGGAATTAAAACTACTATTGAATTAAGTTTTCCCGACTATCGAAATAAATTTAAGTTCAGATCTTAAACCAATATATACAGCAAAATTCAGCAACAAATTCCAGATGTAAAATCTTAATCCGAATTTTGACTTGTTAACAATGTTGTTTATTCACCAGTAACATAATAAACATAAGTATTTTGGAATAAAAAAATCATCCTTTATTACCGTCCTTTTCAGATAGCAATTTAAATGAGGAAATACTCGAAACAGTATCTTTGAAACATACAAACCCTATCTTTTTTATTACAAAAACGGATTTAAAAAAAGCTAGTTAAACAATCCTGGAATGGACGCCGGGATTGTTTTTTTATTTAATAAAAATCTATTTAATGATATCTCGCGATCCGGAGCATAATGTCTTAAGGTGCATATTTTTATCATTTCATTCGCGAAATAGGGCGCAAGCATTACACCTTTGGCTCCTAAACCATTGAAAATAAATAGCCTTTCATATTGTGGATGTGATCCCAAAACCGGCCGTCGATCTATCATTGCAGGGCGAACTCCGGCCCAATGATTCTCCACAGTATAATTTATAGTAATCAGTTTTTCCAGGCGTTCAGTAATTGATTGTCTACCTTTTTCGGTGGGCAAATCGCTTAGGTCGTCCCATTCGTAAGTCGAACCCACTTTGAACCGATGATTTCCTACGGGCAAAACAAAAACACCCTTGTTTAAAATATATTCTTCTGACAAAGAAGGAGCAAAAATTTGCAGAACCTCTCCTTTTACGGGATTCATTTTTACAAATTGAAAAAAAGGATTTTCCAGAAGATGAGTACCTTCACAAAAAACAATTTTATCGGCTTTGATGACACCGGCATCAAAAATTCCTTTTTTAGTATCAATTTTTCCAAATGTAAAATCAATATCACTTATGAGTTGCCGGTCATAAAAAAATTTCTTTGACAATTTCAAAAATTTTGAAATTTGCAAATAACCAGCCATAGTTACGAGCCCATATCCCGAAGCATCAGAAATGTGCTGAATCGAAGGTTTGTCAGTTATTTTTGTTATATATTTTTTAAAATCCGGCAATTTACTTCTTTCCGTCCAAAGTTGTTTTTCCTGCTCCGAAAGTGGTTTTAATATATCTTTCTTATAAAAAAATTTATTGCCCAATAAATTTTCAAAGGTTTTATAGGTTTCAATCATCAGGGGAATTAAATCGTCAGCCATCCAGCTTTTCGTAAGTCGTTTAAAAACCAATGGATTTACCATACCGGCAGCAACTTTGGAAGCTGTACTTTTCGACGGAGATGATATGACATGGAAACTTACCTTATGTTTCAACATTTCATAAGCCAAAACTGTACCTGCCAGGCCTTGACCAACAATTAAAAACTCTACTTTTTTCATCTACCAGATTGCAATAACTTCTTAGCTTCTTTAACTGATTTCACAGGCAATTCACATGCTCCTTCCCTGCATACATAAATCAGGTTTTCACCCTTTCTAAACCGATATTTGAATATAGGAATATCGCTTTCTTGTGTCGAGAGTAAACCAATTGTATCAGGCCTGAAATCCTGTTGAATCTCTTTCATAATTGCTTCTGCATCTTTTCCACAGACTACAATTTCAAAGTGTGGTTTATAAACTTTGAGCATTAAAGTGCCCCAGTTGGCATAAGCCATTGGATAGTTTTTAAAATTGAAGATAATCGCTTGAAGCATCTTTTTCACCATGTCCCGATATTCCGGTTTACCAAGAATGAGGTATAAATTGTATAAATTATTTCCCATGACTGAATTGGCAGCCGGAATGACATTGTCTTCCGTTTGAAAATAATTTATAACGGATGAAGTCGATTCCTTTTTTGAAAAGTAAAACATTCCGCTTTTTTCATCATAAAAATGATGAAAGCAGGTTTCGGCAAGATTTTGGCTCAGCTTCAACCATTTGTCATCGCCGGTTACAGCAAATAAAGCCAGATACGCCTGTATCAACAAAGCATAGTCTTCCAGAAATCCGTCAACCGACTTCTTTCCTTTTTTCCAGACATGCAACAACTCTCCATGCTCTGTTAACAAATTTTTCTCAACAAATTCCGCATTTTGGATGGCTAATTTTAAAAATCGTTGTTCTGAAAAAGCAACAAATGCGTCGACTAAACCCTTAATCATGAGCGCATTCCAGGAGGCAAGTGTTTTGTCATCAAGACCTGGACGGACCCTTTTTGAACGAATTTCAAGTAATTTATCCTTCCACGTTTTAATTTTTATTTTCAGGTCATTTTCTGATACATTATTTTTCTGTGTAAAATCGGAAATCGAATCATTGCGGAGTAAAATATAATTTCCCTGTTCCCAATAACCTTTTGCATCTACATTATAATATTTTGAAAACAACTCAAAATCATAGCCCAGTGCCTTATTTAACTCCTTCTGATTCCAGACATAAAATTTACCTTCTTGTCCTTCGCTGTCTGCATCAAGAGACGAATAGAAAGCCCCGCTTTCTTCCATCAGTTCCCGTTCCACAAAATTTACTGTATCGTAAACGACAGATTTAAATTCATCGTTTTTAAATTGTTGATATGCTTTTGAGTAAATACTAAGCAGTTGCCCATTATCATACAACATTTTTTCAAAGTGAGGAACCTTCCAGAATTCATCAACAGAATAGCGGGCAAAACCTCCACCAATTTGGTCATAAATTCCTCCCCATGCCATTTTTTTGAGCGTCAAATCAATAAACCCTAACACAGATTCATCTTTTTTCACAAAACCGTAGTACAGAAGAAAATCAAGATTTACAGGCATTGGAAACTTTGGCGCTCCTTCCCTCCCCCCGTTTTCATAGTCAAATTTTTTACTCCACTCCGCAACAGCATTGTCTATTAATTTTGAATTTGCAGGTAAAACAACCTCCGGCTCACTAATGATAGAAACCTGTTCTATTCCTTCTTGTAGTTTTTTGGCGTAATCTTCAGTTTGTTCCTTATTTTTCCGGTAAAAATCTGCGATAGCCGAAATATCATTCATCCACGTATCACGAGGGAAATAAGTACCACCCCAAACCGGACGGCCATCTGGCAGCGCTATCACATTCAAAGGCCAGCCTCCCTGTCTTCGCATCAGCTGAACAGCTGTCATGTAATAATGATCTACATCAGGACGTTCCTCTCTATCTACTTTTATACAATAAAAATTATCATTCATAATTTCTGCCACGCGCTCATCTTCAAAACTCTCATGTTCCATTACATGACACCAGTGGCAAGCGGCGTAACCAATACTAATCAAAATAAGTCGGTTTTCCTTTTTGGCCTTCTTTATAACTTCGTCACTCCAGGGCTGCCAATTTACAGGATTATGAGCATGCTGTAATAAATATGGTGAGCTTGAGTGGATCAGTGCATTGGTGTATTTTTTATTCATTTTACCGGGTACCTGTTAAACTTACTAGTAAAACAGGTTTTAATCACCAATGTTTTGGAAAGGTTAAGGATAATGCCTTATTATCTTGTTTGATTACTATTTCTTAATGCACGCCTCGAAGCTCGGTCTACCAGCGTAAAAATCCGTTCAATTTTGTTTTTTTCTTTGGTAGACTTGTGTCCTTTCACTTTTATGAATTCAATATTCCATTTGTCAACAATGGAGAAAAATTCAATATACAAATCGGCATTCCCGATTTTACGATTGGCTTTTGTATAAAAATTGTTTTTTTCCAGACGTTGACGCCTTGCGATCAAACTGTAAATATTTTGCGAGTCTGAATAAACCACTATTTTTTCAAAACTTCCTTTTAGCTTTTTCAACGCGTGAAGTAGTATTTGCAGTTCAATTTTTGTAGAGGATGTATTTTCAAATCCTAATAGCTGAACTTGATCTTTGGCTTCCTGTAATGAATTTTCAAGATTATACAGAAACAAGAATGCACCATAACCAATTCCCGATTGATTATCTACACTTCCGTCGGTAAACAAATGCAGATTTTCCAAGCTAAAAATTTTTAACCATTCATTAACTTAAAAATTTCTTGCGAAGTTGTTCTACTTGCTCAGAATTAATAGGCACTAAATTTCCGAGTGAAGCCCCCATCGTAAGGGATTTTGCGCTAAATTCAGCAACCTCGAGCCTATCAAAAGTACCAAGCAGTTTATCACCGGTCACCAAAACTGAATCATTCTCGATAATAACAGCAGGTATATTTTCAGACAATATATTCAAAATGGTTTCCTGTCCTGAAAAATGGGAGCCAAAGGGTAAATTAGGAACATCCTGTAAAAAAATCCAGCTTTCAGGAATTGTACGCACATCCAATTTTTCACCAGAAACACTATATGCCATTAAATACGGGGTTTGTGTTAAAATAATGGAATTAACATTTGGATTTCGCTTGTAAATTTCCTGATGCAACCAGGTTGAACGACTGGGTAATTTGCCTGGCTCACGTTTCCCATCTTTTATCTGTACAATATCTTCTATTTGAATATCCCAGCGCGGAACATTTGTTGGGGTTATCAAAAAATCATTTTTTCTCCAGCGAACCGAAACCGTGCCGTAGGAGCTTATCATTAATCCTTGCTCGCAGGCACGGTGGACAATTTTCTTTATTTCTTCCCTTATAGTTCTTTCATCGGAAGGGTGCTCTGCTTTTTCCATCTCAGGTAGCAAACGCGGAATCTGCTCCTCAAACTTTTCAATTTGACTGTTATTTAAATATTTTATTGTTCCTACAGTACTTCCGTAAATAATTGTTCTTCCACAAAATTCAAGTGTTTCAAAACGTTGGAAAGCGTCACCCAAATCCTTGCCACCAACCACAGTCCCATGGTTTTCCATAATCAGCGCATTGTATCCTTTTTCAAACTCGCGGGCTATCACATTCCCCAGAAGTTCACTGCCCGGAAGTTCATAAGTGGCATAACCGACCGGTCCGCAAATATTTTTCGCCTGTGGAATAATATTAGTATTTGGGATTTGCCTTACAATACTAAAAGAGACTAAAGCTGGCGGATGGGCATGAATGACAGCTTTTATATCAGGTCGGTTTTTATAAATTGCCTGGTGAAATGGGTATTCAGAAGAAGGTTTATGATGCCCTTCTATTGTTCCGTCATTTCTGATACAAACTATATCAGAAGGTTTTAGAGAACCTTTGTCTAAAGCTGTCGGAGTAACCCAGATGTCCCCTTTTTCATCAATTATAGATATATTTCCTCCCGATGTCGATGTAAGACCGCTCCGGTATATTTTATCAATAATCACCGCGATCTGTTTTCGGGGATGCATCAATTGTGTATCCAGTTTTTTCATTTCACTATTTCAAATTTCAAATACAAAGTAATAAATAATATATCACCTGTGGTTGCTCTCAGGTATAGTTCTTATGGATGATAATTAGCTCCAAGAGCTATCTGTGAAAAATCCGGTTTCGAAAACACTTTTGCGATAACAAGCGCTGCTCCTAAAGCACTTGAATTCCCAATTTCTGTTGGCAACATATTTTTATCTGTAAGACTCAACTCTAATAACCTGATAAACAAACTGTTTTTTGTAAAACCACCTGAAACAGATATATTTTCTGTTTCATCATTTTCTGCAATCACTAATTTTATGCTTTCGACACAAAGCTCTGTGAGGTCAATCATAAACTTTGTATATGCTTCCTCATAAGAATTAAAAATTTTCAAATCAACGGCATTCAAACCCGCATTAAAACTTTCTTTTCCATCGGGAAAGAAAATTGATGTCTTATACTTTTGCTGAAGATGTTCTATCAGAACATTATTTACTAGAATGTTTTTATAATATTTGGGTATAACACGAAAATGTTTTGCCAATTTCCCCACCCATACTTCATGAAAATGCCCCATAAAAAGCCGCGAAGATTTTACCTGTTGCCTGTCGGGCGTTAAATAACAAAGACAATCCTGTTCCAACTGATAGGAAGTTAGTGGCTCGTTATTAAACGGGTTCATAGTGATACTCCAGGTTCCGGTCGAGACTAAAATAAATTTTGCAGAACACACCTTCAAATAAGGTACAAGGGAAGCAGAACTGTCGTGAATACCAATTCCAACCTTCAATCCTGAATTTGCTTGCTTTGCCTGGAAAACTATATCATTCGCAATAGGACTTGGTAATACAATTCCTTGATCAGCTATCCAATTATGGTAATTCATTAGTTCAAAATCCCATAAAAATGTATGACACCCTATCGAGGTTGGTTCCGAAACAATTTTACCAGTTAAACAATACGACAGGTATTGAGGCAAATGCAGAATCGATTTTATACTTTTAAAAGCTTTTGGTTTTTCTTTTTTTAACCATAAAATCTGAATACCTGAGTTAAGCAAATAATCCAGTGCAGGGCTTGCTGTTTTTCGGCAAAATTCGACTTTCCCTCCATAATTATCAAACAGACTTTGTGAAATCGATGGATCTATTTTCTTCAGATAATTGTAAACCGGGGTGAGTCGCTTTCCGTTTTTATCGAGAAAAACCAACGAAGCACCGTAAGTCGAAAAGTTAACACCAACTAACTTATATTCTTTTTGAGTAGTTATTTTATTGATAAATCCAACTATCCAAAGTATAATCGAATCAATATCATCACATTCAAATCCGTCTTCATCTTTTACCAGGGGAAATCTTTCTTCATGCTGCAACACAATTTGAAATCGGTTATCAAATAAAAGAACTTTTTTATTGGTTTTACCAATATCGAAAACGGCTACAACTTCAATCATTTTCAGAACATTGAAACTTAAATTATTTTTCTGTACTTCAATTCCAGAATATTTATCTTTTTAAAAGGATTTCTTTTTCATAGTTTTGAATTTCTTCGATATAATCCATACCTACAGGAACTCCTTCCATCAAACAATAATAATCCCAAACGGCGCCGAAAGGCATAGTTTTTAATTCTTCCAGCATTGCAAGACGCTCAAAATATTTACCTGATTCTTCCAACTTAATTAAATCCTTCGTGGGTTCCAGAGCAGCTATTATAAAAGCTTTCTGAGCAGCCCTTGTACCTGAGACATATGCCCCTATTCTGTTAATGGAAGCATCGAAAAAGTCAAGGCCAATCATTACCCTGTCCAGAAAATTATTACGTATTACTTCTGCTGCTATCAACTGTACATCTTCATTCAATGTTACCACGTGATCAGAGTCCCACCGAACAGGCCGTGTAACATGGAGCAAAATCTCATCCAAAAATTGAAGACAAGCTGATATTTTATCGCCTATTTGTTCTGTGGGATGGAAATGACCATTATCCAAACAAATCAGTATGCCATTTTTTATTGCGTATCCCAGATAAAAATCGTGAGAGCCAACTGTCATAGATTCCACCCCAATTCCGAATAATTTACTCTCAACGGCATCTTTCATGTATTCTTTTGGATATTTTACTGAAAATACCTCATCCAGTGATTTTTTGAGAAGAGTACGATAACCGTTCCTGTCAACTGGAATATCTTTTGATCCATCCGGAATCCATGTATTATGAAGACAAGGAGTTCCCAGTTGTTTTCCCACCTCAGCCGAAATCGCCCTGCAACGTTTTACATGTTCAATCCAGAAGCGCCTGTTTTCTTCGTTCTTACTTGCCAAAGTATATCCATCAGCAGCCCGTTCATGGGAAAAACAGGTAGCGTTAAAATCCATACCAATATCCTGTGCTTTGCACCAGTCTATCCAACTTTGAAAATGTTCAACTTTAATTTCATTACGATCTACTTTTTCCCCTTTAAAATCGCCATATATGGCATGAAGATTAAGTCGATGTTTGCCCGGCACCAAAGACAATACTTTTTCGATATCAGAACGCAATTGTTCAATGGTTGTAGCTTTCCCCGGATAATTTCCCGTTGCCTGAATTCCACCTGACAGCTCAGAATTTGCCGTTTCAAAACCAATAACATCGTCAGCCTGCCAGCAATGCAGGGAGATGTTTAAATCTTTCATTTTTGCGATTGCAACGTCCGAATCAACGCCAATGGCAGCATATTGCTCTTTGGCAATAGCATATGATTTTTCAATAGTATATTTTTTCATATATTCTATGTGATTAACAATTTACAGAAATCATAAAATTATATCGGATAGACAAAATCATAGCTTCCCGATCCCAGTTCCAATGAAACACCATTTGATGTTTGGATTTCGTTTTTATCCAATCCTTTAAGTGGACTAGAATTCATCGAAACATTTTCCAAAACAGCATCTGGTAAAACTACAGTTGCCGATGTATTTTCAGGAATATTTACGTTGTATATCATTTGATTGTTTTCGATTTTCCAGGATGATCCAATAGTGCCGTATAATGATTTAAATCTTAAATCGGCATTGGTAAGTCCGCCACCGGGATGCGGCGATAATATAAAATGTTTATACCCTGGTTCTTCCGGATCAATCAAAAGACCTGCCACGTAAGTATATAACCATTCGCCGATGGCACCATAAGCGTAATGATTAAAACTATTCATTCCCTCAGACTGAAAAGTACCATCCGGTTTTTGTCCGTCCCACCGCTCCCAGATGGTAGTTGCACCCTGAGTTACCGGGTACAACCACGAAGGGTATTCTTTACGATTCAACAACATAAAAGCTAAATCCTCGTAACCATAATCTGACAAAGTTTTGCATAACAATGGTGTTCCAACAAAACCGGTGGTCAGATGTCCCATCTTTTTCACATCTTCAGCTAAATATTCTGCAGCATTTTGCACCAGATCATCAGGCAGTAAATTAAAAGACAGTGCCAGACAATAGGCAGTTTGAGTGTGCGATACAAGACGTCCCGACGGCGTAACAAATTCATGAACGAATGCCTTTTTTATCTCGTTTGAGAGAGTATTATATTTTTGGGCGTCATCTTCTTTACCAATAATACCGGCAATTTTTGCAAGCAACCCTGTTGAATAAGAGTAATATGCTGTTGCAATTAAATCCTTTTCTGTTGTTGCCCCGGGATAATCTGATTGCGTAGTTGCATAAGCCAGCCAGTCACCATAATGAGTATCACCGGTCCAGAGCTTATCCTCTCCTGCTCTGCCTCGCATATACTCAACCCAGGCTTTCATACTTGGGTATTGAACTTGCAGGATTCGCTTATCTCCGTAAGCCAAATAGGTATTCCATGGCACAACAATAGACGCATCAGCCCACGCAGTTGAGCCACCATTTCCATTTAATACATCAGGGATAACATGAGGAACAACACCATTTGGTAGCTGGTCGGCCGCCAAATCCTTCATCCACTTTGTAAAAAACGATGCCACTTCAAAATTAAATGCCGCAGTAGGACTAAAAACCTGAGCATCACCTGTCCATCCAAGACGTTCATCGCGCTGTGGACAATCTGTAGGAACATCAAGGAAATTTCCCCTTTGCCCCCATTGGATATTGTGTTGCAATTGATTGATTAATGGGTCGGAACACGAAAAACTTCCTGTTGGTTCTACCGCTGAATGAATAACAACTCCTGTGATTTGATCAAGCTCAGGAGCTTTTTGCATTCCTTCAATTTTTACATACCGAAATCCATGAAAAGTAAAGTTGGGTTCGAAAATCTCTTCTCCATTACCTTTTAAAATGTATGTGTCAGTCGCTTTTGCTGCCCTTAAATTATCGGTATAAAAATTTCCATTTTTATCTAACACTTCAGCAAATTTAAGTCGAATAGTGTCTCCCTGAGTACCCTGCAATTTAAGGTTTACCCAACCAACCATATTTTGCCCCATATCGATCACCATTTCTCCTGATGGCGTGGTTAAACTTTTTACAGGCTTTATTTCTTCGATTGCTTTCACAGGTTCTCCCTGAGGTGCAATTAATATATCCTTTGAATGATCTAAGATGGCGACTTTTTTCCAAGCATTGTCGTCAAAACCAGCTCTTGACCAACCTTCCATTTCCAAGTTGGCATCATAAATTTCACCATTGTAAATATCCGATTCCAGTATAGGCCCTGTAGTAACTTTCCATGAATTATCCGAAACAATAACCTGCTTTGAACCATCGGTGTAACTAATTTCAAGTTGAACCAACAAAGCAATTTTATCACCGTAGTATTTACTTTGCCTGGTAAAACCAATGTTTCCACGATACCATCCATCGCCAACAACTGCACCAATAGCATTTTTCTGGTGAATCATGTTTGTCACATCATAAGTTTGGTACTGTAATCGTTTATTATAACTTGTCCACCCAGGAGTAAAAAGCTGATTGCCAATTCTCTCTCCATTAATAAATATCTCGTAAAGTCCCAAAGAGGTCACATAAACTCTGGCTGAACTAACTTTTTTATCTGAAAAAAACTCGTGTCTGTAATAATGTACGGGCAAAGAACCTTCAATTTGTGGTTCATCCTTCCGGGTAATCCAGGAAGCTCTCCATAAATCTGGAGTCAACATACCCATTTCCCAGAACGCAGGCTCACTCCAACTACTAACTTTACCGTCGTTACCCCAAACTCTAATCTGCCAATATACACGCTGCTTTGATTTTAACTCCGGCCCCTCATAAAACACGTTTACAGATTGTGGACTAACAACTTTGCCGGAACTCCAAATCAAACTATTTTTTTTGTTCAGATCGGTGATTGTTTCGGCCACTCTGATTTCGTATGCAGTTTGTTTAAAATTGTCCTGATCCGACCTTATCTGCCAGCTTAATCTTGGATCTTTCACATCAATTCCAAGTGGATTTTCGTGGTATTCACATACCAATTTTTCAACCTGCGTTTTTGCATTAACTGAAACAACAAATCCACAAAAAAATAGTATTAAAAAAATTTGTTTTACAAACCATTCTTTTTGATTCATTTTAATCTTATTTAGTTGTTGGTTTATTTCATAAAAAACATTTCCTCCAGCTCTACCGAAATTGGAGAATTATCAGGATTCGTTTCCATAATGTCGGCCATATAAGCCCACCATTTTAGAACAATTTCAGTTTTTTCCAAGTTTTGAGAACCACCTTTACTGTTTACTTTTTGAAATGCAAAAAGTGTGTTGGTTTCCTCATCAAGGAATATGGAATATTCACTTATCCCTGTTTCTTTAAGTAACTGTCTTAATTCGGGCCAGATTTCATTATGCCGTTTTTTGTATTCAGCCTTCTGTCCTTCATTCAACGTCATTTTGAATGCAACTCTTTTCATAATTTTCACATTGAATTACCGATACCTACCAGAAATACTGAAAGAATGATGACACTAATTCCAACAGTAATTGTCCATTTTGTCTTTTTACTCACCCCTTTCCATTCTCTTCGGTAAATACCCCACATATTTGCAGTCAAAATAATTGTAGACATATGTAATATCCATGAACTGGCACCATTTCCGAGTTTACTTTCCCCCATCCCATAGAAAAAGAACTGAAGAAACCAAGTTGTGCCTGCCAATGCCGAGAATAAAACGTTTTTAGCGATAGGTGAATTCTTATTGACAAAATCACTATACGTCTTATTTTTCAGGCTTAATATGGCCGTCCAGACTAAATTAGTTGTCAAACCACCCCACATAATTATTACGTAGGATACATTATTTACAAACAAAGGATTATAACCGGCAGCTCTTGCAGCATCCGCCATCGGCTTTCCTGATTCAATTCCGAAATTCATAAAAGAACTTAAAATACCTGAAATTACTGCGATTATCAGACCCTTAACCAAACTGAATTCTGCTACACTTTTTCTACTCTCTTCTTCGGAAATTTCATTTTCCTTCATCATTCCGGCTTTACCGGAAACGGCAATACCAATAAGACAAACCAATACACCTATTAGGACAATTTGCCCACCAGTTGAGCTCATCATATCAGTAAATGAAACTTTTCCTTCAATTGGATTTACACTATAATATATGGATGGGACAATGGCTCCAAATGCCGCGCAAAATCCGAGGGTTACAGAGTTGCCAAGAGACATTCCTAAATATCTCACACCAAGACCATATGTCAGGCCACCGATCCCCCAAAGTAAACCCATTAAATAAGTAAAGTACAGCACACTTTTGGAAGTTGCTGATATAATATCAATAAATCCGGGCGCTGTAAGATAAGCTGCAATTGGAGGAACTATCAACCAGGAAAAAAGTCCACCTACAATCCAGTAACTTTCCCATGCCCACTTTTTAACTTTATTAAAAGGCATGTAAAAACTACCGGAAGCAAATCCCCCGATAGAATGGTAAATAATACCCAATAGAACATTCATAAGTTTAGCTTTTTACAATGATGTTTTAGTTTTTTGGTATAATATCAGGCTATACCATAATTCAAAAATATATCTATATATCAGCAGAAACAATGTTTTATTTGGCAATATATTTACACTTTTTGGCACAAAATTATTTAACAATTAGCTATAATTGTTTGTATATTTCCAACAAAGAATATATGGAAAACAAATTTAAATATCTTACTTCTGGTACTGAAGAAATAAACTGGGGGGTTTATCTAAATGTGGCTGGGACATCTAATGTATACGCAAATGAAATTTATCCTTCACCAAATCACCCATCCGGATATTACTTTCAGTGGGAAGAAGGACGAATCCTTAACGAATTCCAAATAAATTACATAACAAAAGGTGAAGGTATATTAGAAAATGAATTTGGAGTTTTCCCAATAAAACCGGGAAGTTTATTCATAATATTTCCAAATACATGGCATAGGTATAAACCTATTCAAAAAACCGGATGGGAAGAAAACTATATCGGGTTTGATGGTAAAATAGCTGAGAATTTTATGTCCCACAAAATATTTTCGCCCAATCAACCGGTTATCCACATAGGCATAAAGGAGGAAATTATTGATACATATTTAAAAATTTTCGATCTAGTCGATAAAGAACAACCCGGCTATCAAAATATAGCTTCCGGACTAATCATCAAATTGCTTGGATATATAATATCCTTTGAGAAACAAAAAGGATTCTCCGGTAAAAAAATTGCCAAAGTAATTGAAGAAGTTCGATTTTTAATGCGCCAAAATATTTCACAACATATCAATATGGAAGCCCTCGCAGAAAAACATAATTTCGGATATTCCTATTTTAGAAAAATGTTCAAAAAATTTACCGGAGTGTCTCCCGGGCAGTATCATCTGCAATTAAAATTAATGCGTGCGAAGGAATTGCTTATATCAAGCGATAAATCAATTAAGGAAATAAGTAACGAACTTGGTTTTCAATCCATCTATTACTTTAGCAACTTATTCAAAAAAAAAGAAGGAATTAATCCATCTCAATTCAGGAAAAAAAATATTCTGGATAAATAAGATTTTGCCCCTTTTTTAAAGAAATAGGAAAAGATTTTCCTGATTCAGAGAAAGGGGGCAACTCTCTTCAAAGCTGCCCATAATTGTATTAAGAAAGATAAAAAATAAGGGTTTGTCCTGTAAAAATATAGATTTCTAATTTTAATACCAAACATCTAAAAATGATGAATCATGAATATTAATGTTAAAATCATTAGTAAAATTTGGACATTCACACTCAAAATCAAAACTTAACATAAAATTATTTGGCTTTTAATACTATAACATATTACAATAAAAACAAATCAAATTAGTCTCAATTTTATTACACTAAAATTCCAGGCATAAATAATACAGAAAATGGGCTATCAATAAAACAACTAAAAATCAGATAGTTGAAGGATAATTGGGTGGAAAATTTAGAGATGAACTAAAATAATAAGGGCTGCTCAACAGCAACCCTTACAATAACTAGCTTTTCTTTTAACCAGCCTTCCCTGGTTAATAATTTAAAGGTATATTTTTCTTGTTGTACATAATTGCATACATGTCAAAATAAATTAACAATACTCAAAAATCAGCAATCGTTACCCATGCAATCAGCATTCTTAACCCTGAAATCAGCAAAACGCGCAAAAATTTCTTTCAATAAAATAGATCCAACTTGACTTTCTAATTCTATATTGAAAATTTTAGCATAGAAATAATACCCCAAATAATTTAAATATTTACATTCACTTTTAATAACTTTAGCTGGTTATCCAAAAAATAATTCCAAAATGAAAACTTACCGGTTATTGCTATTAATTTCGATTGTATTTTGTAGTTGCGTTAACCAGACTGAGGCTCCCAATGACTCAGATTCAGAAAATGAGGGTATTGATATTATCACTAAATTGTATGAAAACTCAAAAACTGCGATTGAATATGAAATTCCTGTGGCAAAGGGAACAACTATTAAACACGGAACTCAAAAACGTTTTTACCAATCAGGAAGTCTTTACTCAGAAATTAATTATGTTGCAGGGAATCGAGAAGGTACAGCTTATACATATTACCCCGTAGGAAAAAATGAAGATCCTTTGGTCTGGAAAGAACAATCTTATGTAAATAATAAATTGGAAGGAATATGCAAGAGATACCATCGAAATGGTAAACTTCAGGCAGAATATGAATACAAAAAAGGCCTACCCGCAACAGGTCTGAAAGAATACTATCAGTCAGGAAATCCCGTAAACTTGCCCGATTTAGTTTTGAATAAGGCAAAAACACTTGATAATTATTATATTTCTGCTAAACTCACTGATGGAACAAAAGATGTAGATTATTATATTGGTGAACTAATAGAGGGGAAATATTTGCCCGAAAATTTAAAGGGTTTACAGGTAGTAAATGGGTTAGGTGAAATTCTGGTTCCTTTGGATACAAAAAAAGTTACTATAACTGCTGTAATGTTTACCGATTACGATAACCGCTATATTGTTTCAAAATCATTGACATTTTAAAGAAAAAAGGACTCCTTATAAAACACAAATGGGAACTAATCTGTTACGAATAGCTCCCATTCACTTGAGATAACCGAAGTTTCCTCTCGTGCCAGGTTACGGTTATTGTGACCGGCTTTCAATTAATTCTTTCGAATTATTCTCAGCCCTTTACCTTCCGGTTTAGCTTTCTACAGCATAAACCATCGTGTATTCCGTTCGGCATTCCGGATTACCTTCCCGGACGAAGTGTCTTTCAGTTTTCTACAATCTTCTTTCGAATTTTGTATTCCAATCAGCTTTCGGGTTTTACCCCTTGGCTGTGCAGTTTGACTTTGCTGCCTAAACAGCTTGGTCTCCTGCCTGACGACTCAATCTTAAAAGAACATCTGGTTTTCTTCTGATGATTGACTGAATATTGACTCCCAGATTGTCAGATTCAAACTTCGGCTCTTTCTGTGTGCCATCCCGAAGGTTGGAGTGAAAGGTTCCGGTTTCAACTAAGAAACTTTTCCCGTTTCCACACTTTCAGAGCTGTCTTTTATCGCTCACCTGATAAATCAAAAATAGCTAAAAAAAGATATAAAAGTCAAGAGCTCCGTAAAGGTTTATATGCACCATATATCAACTATAGTTATTAACAATTGTTGAAAAGAATTTATAAGGCTTATTGGATTATGAAAGTCTACTTTTAAAATCGGCATAGGTAAACTTCCTGACAATATTGAGTTTATTGTCTTCTGTCCAGATAGCTATGGCAGGATGATTCACACCGTTAAACATTGTTGTTTTAACCATTGTATAATGAATCATATCAAAAAAAATAATTTTTTCACCAATTTGAAGTTCGTGGTCAAAATCATATGTTTCCATATAATCGCCGGCCAAACAGCTTACACCTCCCAAACGATATAAATGTATGCTATCTTTATCCGGTTCTTTTGCACCCAGAATTCGCGGACGATATGGCATTTCCAAAGTATCAGGCATATGGGCTGTAAAAGAAACATCAAGAATAGCTGTTTTAACGCCTTTATGTTTTACTATATCCATTACAGTTGAGACCAACACGCCTGTATCCCATGCAATGGCACTCCCCGGTTCCAGAATCACTTTAACATTGTACTTTTTTCTAAAATCTTGTAAAAGATGAATCAGGTGCTCATGGTCATACCCTTTTCGTGTCATTAAATGACCACCGCCCATATTCACCCATTTTACCTGATGAAGATATTTTCCAAACTTAGCTTCGAGATTTGCTAAAACTCTTTCGAGACTATAGGAATCTGACTCACACAATACATGAAAATGAATACCTTCAATTCCTTCAGGAAGGTTTTCCGGAAACTCACTACTCCCAACGCCCAATCTTGAACCTGCAGCACTTGGATTATACAAATCGGTTTCAACATCTGAATACTCCGGATTAACCCTAAGCCCGCAAGAAATAGGATGATTAGCTTCTAATGTTTTTGAATAAAACTTTCTAAACTGATTAATAGAATTAAAGACTATATGACTACTATATTTCATCAATTCTTCGAACTCATTCTCAAAATACACAGGAGAATAAACATGAGCATGGGTTTTCATTTCTTCAAAACAAAGTCTGGCTTCATTCAACGAACTTGCCGTTGCACCGTTCAAATATTGTCGAACCAATGGGAATGAGCTCCACATGGCAAATCCCTTAAAGGCCAGGATAATCTTAATTCCCGCTTTTTTCTGAACACCATCAATTAGTTCCAGGTTTTTACGAAGAAGCTTTTCATCAAGAACGAAAGCCGGTGAAGGAATTTTTGAATAGTTCAATTGTTAAAATTTTGGATAAAAGATCTATACTTCGAGATCAACGTTAAAAACTTCTTTCCATGGCAGCCCGTGGTCACCAATTTTTTTCATAAAAGGATCCGGGTCAAATTCTTCCACGTTAAAAACTCCCTTCCCGTTCCATTTCCCGGTGAGCACCATCATTGCACCTAGCATTGCCGGCACTCCGGTAGTATAAGAAACTCCCTGTGTTCCTGTCTCCTGGAATGCAACCTGGTGGCTGCAGTTATTCCAAACATAATAAGTTTGTTCCTTTCCGTCTTTCAGACCTTTAATTCTACAACCGATTGAGGTTTCACCTGTGTAATTTTCACCCAAATCTCCCGGATTTGGAAGAACAGCTTTCAGGAACTCCAACGGAATAATATCAATCCCTTTATATTTTACAGGATCGATTCTCGACATTCCAATATTCTGAATCACTCGAAGGTGTGTTAAATATTCATCGCCAAAAGTCATCCAGAAACGTGCCTGTTTTAGAGTCGGAAAATTCTTTACCAGCGATTCCAATTCTTCGTGATAAAGCACATACGAATTTCGTGCTCCAATATTTGGATAATTAAGTGCTTTTTTGATCTCGAAGGGTTTGGTTTCAACCCATTTTCCATCTTTCCAGTAGCGCCCGTTTTGGGTTATTTCCCGAATATTTATTTCCGGGTTAAAATTGGTTGCAAATGCTTTTCCATGATCACCGCCATTACAGTCAACTATATCAAGGTAATGCATTTCATCAAAATGATGTTTTGCTGCATAAGCTGTATAAATACTGGTTACGCCTGGATCAAAGCCACAACCTAAAACAGCCATAATGCCCTTTTCCTTAAATCTGTCATGATACGCCAACTGCCAGCTATATTCAAATTTAGCCTCATCTTTGGGTTCATAGTTAGCTGTATCAAGATAATTTACCCCTGTTTCCAGGCAAGCGTCCATTATAGGAAGATCCTGGTAAGGAAGAGCTACATTAATAACAAGCTCAGGCTTGTATTTATTTATCAAACCCACGACCTCAGGCACATTATCCGCATCCACCTGTGCGGTCACTATTCTGCCTTTTCCAACTTCTTTTGCAATTACATCGCATTTTGATTTTGTACGACTCGCCAATATTATTTCAGAAAAAAACTTCCGGATTATCAGCGCATTTACTTGCTACAACGCGCCCCAACTCCTCCGGCTCCAATAATTAAAACTCTACTCATTTAAATATCTGTTTTACCGGGAATTTTAATCCCATAAATTTTAAACTATACAAATAATAAAATAAATTTATGTACGAAACAAATTAAGCACTTTTTGGGAATAAACATAAGTCATTTCTCAACTTTTTAATCTTTTATCAGTTTAGTAAAAAAAAATTAAATAAATATGAACTTAAAAGAGATAATAAAAAAACCGAAGAGCCACACCACCAAGGTTTATGACAAACGAGATAATAACAAAAGAAACCATTAAACAGTTGCTGGAAAATGCCAACTGGGGCTCCCACTCATAAACAAACAGAACCATGGCGGTTTAAAATTTACCAGGGGAAATTCAAAAGACAGACTGGCCGATGAGATTTATGCTCTGCTTACCGAAAAAGTTAAAACCGGGGCTGGGATAAATCCACAAAAAGTTGAAAAACTCAGAGAGAATATCAAAAGAGTTTCTACGGTGATAATAATTATAATGCAGAGGGACGAGGCTAAACGACTCCCTGAATGGGAAGAAATTGCTGCTGTTTCAATGGCTGTACAAAATATGTGGCTCAGCGCAACGGAGATGGGTTTGGGAGCTTTTTGGGCTTCGCCGGATTTTTTACCTTTATTGCACGATATTTTGGATATTCAGTCAGGTCAGACAGCGATGGGCTTTTTCTATCTGGGGAAAATTGCTATAGATTATCCTTCCCCAGGACGTAGCTCAATTGATTCCAAAGTTGAATGGAAAAATAAATTAACACGCAGATAAAAAATGAAACATCTTAGGGTAATTCTGTTTCTTTTCATTATTTGTTTTCTGCCTTTCCTGACACAGGCACAAAATTCAAATTCATCTTCTCAAAAATATCACATACATCGTACACCGCTAAAAAATTCTTTTCTGAAATTCACAACAGAAAAAAATGGTCGTGTGGCATTTCTTGGTAGCTCTTTCACTTATGAATCGGGTTGGGAGAGATTCCATCTGTAGTTATTTAACTGAAAAATTTCCTGAAACTGAATTTGATTTTGTTAATGCCGGTATCCTTTCCACCAAACCAATTCAAGGTGCTTTTCGATTTGAAGATGACGTATTAAAAAATGGTCGGGTTGATCTACTTTTTATTGAATCGAAAGTAAATAACGAAATAAATAAAAAGTCTTCAACTGAAATAATTCGTGAAACTGAGGGAATAATCCGACATGCTTTTATTTCCCAATCCAAGCTGTGACGTTATCTTTATCTATTCCGGAAATGCCAAACATTACGAAATTGGAGAAACTCCTTATGAAATTCAAATTACAGATACCATACTTGAACATTACAAAATTCCTGCTATAAACCTTGTCAAAGAAATTGATGAGCAAATTCTGACAGGTGGAATAAAAATAGGGGATGAAACAAACAAGTATTTTCTTTCCAATTCGGAACAAAAGATTTTTTCGCAATCACTCAAAACTTTTCTTCAAAATGAATGGGATGTTACTGCCTTTTCTGAAAAACTATTATTAAAAGAACTTCCTCCCCTAATCGATGAATTCTCCTTCTTTAACGGAAAACAAATAGAACCAAATCCAAGAAAACCAATCAAAGGATGGCAGTTACAGGAAAACAAAAATGAACGGGCACTTGAGGGGACCTATCCGGGGAAAATCATTAAATTTCATTTCAAAGGAAATGCAGTTGGAATTGCAACTTTAGCCAGCTTAGATGCCGGGATAATTGAATATAGCGTTGACAACCAGCCCTGGAAAAAACAAGATTTATTTACAGAAAACAGCGAACTGAAGAAAGAGATAAAATATTTCATATTAGAAAGTGAATTAACCAACAGGAGGCATACGCTTCAATTAAGACTTACAACTGAAAAAAATCCGGAAAGTTCAGGATATGTTTGCCGCATTAGATATTTCTTCTTCAACGAATAAAAAATGTAACAGTTTAACAGCTAATTCTCGATAAAATACCTGAGTTGATCAAGCATGATTGGAACATCCTCCGGGTCCACCCCCTGTTCTATAAGATGGTGAAGGTCTTCCTCGAAAACATCAAAAAACTCTGTTTCTGTAAAATCCTTCTTTTCAATTGACTTTTTATAGAATTCCAATGCTTCCCTGCGATTTCCCAAACTCCATTTAACATGCCCCAAATTCATCAAATCGTGTTTATTTGGAGAATCGTCGGTAAGCATTTTGAAATATTTTTTCGGCCTGTTTCTTTTTCCCGATAACAAAAGAACACCAACCAATAGGCCGCCACACTTTTTTATTGCCTGGGTGACAAATACTCGACTTTAAAATAACACTTCAATGCCTCTTCAAATTGTTCCAGTTCAAGCAAACAATGGCCAATCGAAAGCTGTATGTTTAAATTCTCAGGGTCAAGTTTTTCCGCCAGTCTGTAATATTCCAGTGCCTTGGCAGGTTGTTTTAAATTACGATAACACAAGGCTATTTTTCTATGATTCCAAAGTTTGTTAAGCTCATATAATTCAGCCTTCTGATAATAATCCAATGCTTTTTTATAGCTCCCCATTTTCTGATAACAAAAAGCTATTTTTGGTACAATTCGCCACTTTTATCTTCGGCTAACAAATAATTATATATTTCAACTGCCTCTTCAAAATAATTCTTCCCAAAATAATATTCAGCAATATTTCTCAGTACCTTTTTGTCTTCTTTCAGAACAGCTCCAATAGATTCAGAGTTATGAAAATCGAAACGCCAGGAAAAAATATCATCAAAACCTTTTTTCCTTGGATGAAGTTTGTAAAAAACGATATAAATCCTGAATATACTGATTGGAAATAAACTCGTCCTGCTTGCCCGGAGATGTCAATTCCTCATCTTTCCCAATTTCATTGAACTGATCCATCTCAGCTTTCATTCCCTGTGCCATAAACTCCCTGTTTTCAGCAGGAAGATTCTGGATACTTAAACAAAATGAATATTTATCGGAATTACATAAAATGGGTGCCGTATCAATTGTTTCAACGAATTTTCGGTTTTAAATCGTCTTTCAGATCAATATCCACCGCTATTTGAGGATTGTCAGCAAAAAATGGCATAAACCAATTGCTTATTTCGTTTAAAAAATGGGAATAATTTCAACATCGAAAAAGAACCAATAAAAACGTCAGCACCTTCCATTTGAAGTTCAGAAAATTCTTCCATTTTATCCATCAACCCGGGTGAGTCTTTAAATATTTCTTCCCATTCCGGATTCTTATCATCCGCATTTGTATCGTCCATCAAACTATCGAGATTGATTTTATCCTTTAAATTCGGACTAATCTTAATCATTTCGGGAATAATTTCGTCCTTGATCTTCTTCTGAATCTTTTCAGTTTCTTTGCTTCTGATAAATTGAATAATCACACGTTCCAAATTTCTTTTGAAACCTGGATCCTCATTCATTATTTTTAATCTTCCTACTATTTCAGGATAATATTGTAGTCTTGAATCGTACCTGAAGAAGTTAATCAAGAGTGCAACAAACGCGCGCTGATTTATTTCATTTTGTTTTGTTACATACAAATCAAAAAGAAAATCGAATTTTTTCAGTACAAAAATATCTTTGTAAACTTATCATTATTGAGGAAACAACAAAGGCCTTATAAGCGCCTGTAATCTGCTCACTTTCAAAGAATG
>CAXXDA010000014.1:0-136407 GCA_963676775.2 uncultured Draconibacterium sp. | reverse complement strand
TTATTTTTTCAATCGTTGAGTTGGCCGTTTGATCCACAATTTGCCATTCTTTATTTTGTTCATACCAGGCAATTAACTCTTTTACACCTTCCGAAAAAGGAACCGTACATTGAAATTCAGGAACCAGTTTTTTTATTTTTGAATTGTCAAAAACAACTGAATGTGCTTTGTCTCCTAAAAGACTAGAGCCCATATTAGGTGCGATTCTAGCAATAAAATCAGATGGAATATGAATTGCATTAAGAGGAACTCCTAATTCATTAGCCATTAACTGATAAATTTGATTCCAGGTCAAAAGCTCATCTGAAGTTATGTGGTATACTTCACCCAACGCTTCATTTTTGCCAAACAAGCCAACAAAACCTTTGGCAAAATCACTGTTATGAGTCAGAACCCAAAGCGAAGTTCCGTCACCGTGAATAATTATCTTTTTTCCTTTCTTTATTCGGTCAAGAACCGTGTAACCCCACTCAGTAGGAATAAGTGTATTGTCATAGGTATGCGAAGGACGAATAATTGTAACAGGAAATTTTTTGGTTTTGAAGGCGTCCAGTAATATTTTTTCGCATTCAGCTTTATCCCTTGAATATTGCCAGAAAGGATTATTTAGTGGTGTTTCTTCAGTGATAGGAAGTTTTGTTATCGGTTTTTCATAAGCAGATGCGGAACTGATAAAAATATACTGTTTGGTTATTTTAGAAAAGATATCAATATCAGCTTTTACATGTTCAGGAATAAAATTAATCCAGTTGACCACAACATCGAAAGAATAATCTTTAAGAATATTCTTTGTTTCATTGATATTTCTTATATCTCCTTTAATGCTATTTACACCTTCAATTTTGCGATGGCTTTTTCCCCTGTTTAAATGATATAATTCAATTCCTTTTTTTACAGCCAGACGCGATACAGCAGAACTAATAATTCCAGTGCCGCCAACAAAAAGTACTTTCATTTAATATGTTTTATTTCCCGTTTTTATAATATTCCAATACATTCATAGCAAATCGGGCTGAAGCCGTACCCGGTCCGCCACTCATTTCAATACCTACTTCAATAGCTTCTATTATTTCATTTTCTGTTGCTCCGTCATCAAGAGCCTGTTTAATATGCCATTCCATACAGGATTCACAGTTTATCACTACAGAGATTCCAACAGCGATCAATTCTTTTTGTTTCTTACTCAGCTCGCCGTCAGTATAGGTATTCTGTTCCATTTCTACAAATGAACGGTACACTTTCGATTTTTTTGAAAAATACGAGTGTGCCTGTTTGCGAGTTGCTACAATATCTTCTATTCTTGGCTTATCAAGATTTTTCATTGGGAAACTTGTTAAGTATTTGAATGTATAATATCAAAAGTATAAAATAAAAACGTTATAGCTTAAGTTTGTGTAGGTAGTCTTAAATATCAATTCAAGGTTGAAAAGGTATTTTTGTTGATTTATAACGAATGAATATTGAAATACTAAATGAACAGATTACGAGGTAATCAACTACTGTATTATCATAGATTTTGTTGTAAATTCGATTTTAAATTTATGAAATGGTGAAAATGGAGGAGCGAAGAAGTGGTATTCTTTTACATATAACGTCGTTGCCAGGTAGTGAGGGAGTGGGAACTTTTGGGGAGGATGCATATCGTTTTGTTTGATTTTTTGGCTGATAGCGGGCAGAAAATCTGGCAGATTTTGCCACTTGGCCCGGTGGGATATGGAAATTCTCCGTACCAATGTTATTCAGCTTTTGCAGGAAATGTTCTTTTGATCGATTTACAAAAACTTTCCGATGAAGGGCTGCTTGAAAAAAGAAAGCTCAGTAATAAACCACATTTTTCTGCGGGTATTTCAGAATTTGAGAAGGTTAAGCTTTGGAAATTCCAGTTATTCTATGAAGCTTTTCAAAAATTTCAGGCAAACAATTTTGTTAGTTTTCATAGCGAGTATAAAACATTTTTAAAGGAACATGACTGGTGGCTTAGTGATTTTGTGCTTTTTATGTCTGCAAGAAATCATTTTGATAACATAATCTGGACGGAGTGGACTGAAGAGCTTAAACACAGAAGTCCCGTCGGTATTCATAAATATCAAACAAGCCTTGAAAACGAAATAAATTTCTGGAAGTTCATGCAATTTCAGTTTTTCAGACAATGGTTTGCCTTAAAGACTTATGCGAATTCAAAAGGAATAAAAATTTTTGGAGACATGCCCCTGTATGTTTCTACCGACAGTTCTGATGTTTGGTCTAACACAGATATTTTTTATTTGGACAAAAAATTGAATCCTAAACAGGTTGGTGGGGTTCCTCCTGATTATTTTAGTGAAGACGGACAGCTTTGGGGAAATCCGGTTTTTAACTGGAAACGACTGGAAGAACGCGATTATGATTGGTGGATGGCTCGTTTGCATTTTAATCTTAATTTATTTGATGAGATTCGAAATTGACCATTTTAGAGGGCTGGAGTCTTATTGGTCGATACCTGCGGGTGAGAAAACGGCAAAAAACGGTAAGTGGGTGAAGGCAAAAGGGCATGATATGCTGGCTAAACTAAAAGAACAGATGGGTCACTTACCTTTGATAGCAGAAGATTTAGGTATTATTACGCCGGAAGTTGAAAAACTCAGGAAAGATTTTGGTTTGCCTGGGATGAAGGTGTTGCAATTTGCATTTTTTAACAGATGCTACAAATGCCTACTTACCTCATAATTATACAAGAAATTTTGTTGCATACACCGGAACTCATGACAATAATTCTACTTTAGGATGGCTTAGACAGGTGAAAGGAGATGAAAAAAAAATTGGTGAAATTGTATTTGGGAGGAACCAGAAAAGAAGCCTTAAAGAATGCAGTTGAAATGGTTTGGGCTTCTACTGCCAATACATCAATTGTCCCATTGCAGGATGTTCTTGGAACTGGATGCAAAGTCGCGTATGAATACACCTGGAGTTGCAACCGGAAACTGGGGCTGGCGTTTTCAATGGAAACAGGTAAAAAATAAACAGAAAGATTTTTTAAAGGCAATTACCAAAATTTACAACCGTTAAATTAACAACATAACATCACAGCTTTCATAAATTTTTCAGGTTGCTCAGCGTGTAACCAATGACCGGCATCAGGGATATCAACAATAGAGGCTTCGGGATAAATTTCTTTTATTAATTGTTCGTTTTCGGGTAAAATATATCTTGATTTCATGCCACGGATAAAAATTACAGGGTAACTGTTAATTGGAATTCTATCATCAAGCCAGTTTTTGTTTACTCCGCTTACAATTTCATCAAGGTTTTCATACAGTACTTCAACGTTAATCCGCCATTTGTACAATTTTGTTTTTTTATCTCTGGCTACATTTTTAAGAAGAAATTTAATTATCCTTTCATCATCAATTTTTTCAGCAAGTCGTTCCTCGACATCGCTTCTGGCTTTAATATCTTCGAAATTGATGTCTTGCATAGCCAGTAAAATATTCTGATGTAAATAAAACTGACTATCTTCTTTAAGTAACATATAATCTTTGGGAGCGATATCTGCAATTACAAGTTTTTCAACTTTCTCCGGGTAGTCGGCAGCAAACCAAATGGCTGTTTTTCCACCCATGCTGTGTCCAAGGATTGTCGCTTTCTCAATATTATGATTTTCAAAAAACTCATTTAGATCTTCTTTCATGGAGTTGAAGGTATGTTCTTCAGAAAAGGGAGAGCGGCCATGGTTTCTCTGATCAATCAAGTAAACTGTATATTTTTCTGCAAGTCTTTTGCCAATATTTATCCAATTATCAGTTGAACCATATAATCCGTGAATTATAATTAATGGTGGGCCACTACCTTCTTTCCTGTAATAAAGTTCCATAAAATGAGAGTGATTAATACCCGGGTGTTGAACCAAAGGACTTTATTTCTATATTGAGAATTTAATTATTTCAGACACTCTAAATATTTCTGAATAGTTGTTTCCAGACCCATATAAAGCGCATCAGCGATTAGGGCATGTCCAATTGATACCTCTTTAAGGTTTGGAATATGTTTATATAAATAATTCAGATTTTCAAGGTCCAAATCATGTCCGGCATTTATTTCTATTCCAAGAGAAGTCGCTATTTTTGCCGCTTCTAAAAAAGGTTCGATCGCTTTAGTCTTGTCTATTGGGAAAAGCGATGCATAAGGTTCAGTATATAATTCAATTCTGTCAGTTTTAACTTCTGCAGCACCTTCAATAGCAGAAATGTCAGGATCAACAAAAATAGAAGTTCTGATTCCATTTTCCTGAAGTTCAGCAATAACCTCTTTTAAAAAGCCAAGATTTCCCCACGTGTCCCAGCCATGATCACTTGTCAGCTGATAATGTGTATCAGGAACAAGAGTTACCTGATCAGCTTTGACTTCTACAACCATTTTCAGGAAATCCTTGCTCGGGTATCCTTCAATGTTAAACTCGGTGGTAATAAGAGGTTTTATATCGTAAACATCTTTTCTGGTTATATGTCGTTCATCAGGTCTTGGGTGAATGGTAATTCCCTGAGCACCAAATTTCTGGCAGTTGACTGCTGCGTCTTTGACACTCGGATTCACTCCTCCGCGGGAGTTTCGTAGTGTTGCTATTTTGTTTATATTTACACTAAGTCTTGTCATTTTTGTAAAAAATAATTACGACGCAAGTTACAATTTTTAAATTTGAAACTTTAAATTAAAAACGTAAGAATTGCTGGCAGAAAGTTTAATATCAGAGGTAGTCCCTTCAATAAAAAGTTCGGAAGAAGGGCAGAAAGCTTTGAACTGGATGGATGTTTTCAGGGTGTCGCATATTCCTGTTGTAAACGATTCAAGTTACGTAGGAATGGTCTCCGATAAAATGATCTATGACTTTGAATTGCTGGATAAGCCTATTGAAAAAGAGATTGATAAATTAAACACTGCACATGTTCATAAGGATCAGCATATTTTTGAAGTGGCAATTTTAATGTATAAATTAAAATTAAGTGTTATTGCCGTGCTGGACACTGATCATTATTATTTAGGAGCAATTACACTTTATGACTTGGCAAGGAGATTTGCCAGGTTGTTTTCATTGCAGGAAATTGGTGGCGTCATCGTTCTTGAAATGAATGTTAATGATTATTCTTTATCCCAAATTAGCCAGATTGTAGAAAGTAACGATGTGAAAATTCTTAGCATGTTTCTAAATAGAAATAAAGCTTCATCTAATCTTGACGTAATTTTAAAACTTGACAAGGAAGACTTATCTCCGCTAATTCAGACTTTTATGAGATATGATTATAATGTAAAAGCTGTTTATCTTGATCATACTATGTTGAACGATTTATACAAAGATCGATTCGACCAATTCATGAAATTTATGAACATTTAAGTACTCAAAAAATGAAAGTTGCTGTTTATGGTACCTCCGTTTCTGATGAATTTATTTCTGTTATCAGCGAGTTTTTTCAATTTTTGAAAACAAATGGTATTGAAGTACAACTCTACAAGCCGTTTTATTCTTTTTTGGTTGAGGAGCTGAATATGTCACCTTCTTACAGTTCATTGTTTCATTCTTTTGATGATTTTGATGAAAACAACGAATTTATTTTCAGCGTTGGAGGGGATGGAACATTCTTGCACTCAGTAAAGAGAATCCGTAATTTTGATATCCCGGTTGTTGGTGTAAACAGCGGACGACTTGGCTTTTTGGCGGATATTTCTCAGGAACAAATGAGTGATGCGTTAACCGAGATATTTAATCATAATTATACAATTGTAGAACGGTCGATGCTGGAAGTTGATTTCGAAGGCAGAGAAAATCTGGATTTTAATTTTGCATTAAATGAAGTTACGGTACTAAAAACTGATACTTCATCAATGATCAATATTTCTGCGTACCTTGATAAAGAATTGTTAAACAATTACTGGGCAGATGGTTTGATAGTGGCTACACCTACCGGCTCAACAGCTTACTCGCTGAGTGTTGGAGGCCCAATTCTCACACCTGATTCAGAGAATTTTGTAATTACTCCGCTTGCACCTCATAATTTAACCATACGTCCACTGGTTGTTCCCGATAACTATACCATAAAATTGAAGGTTGAAGGCCGTGGGACAAATTATTTAACCTCCCTTGACTTTAGGTCGGTTCCGGTTGAATTTTCCACTAGAATATCAATAAAGAAGGCGGGGTTTAAACTTAAAACCTTACAGCTTCCTGAGCTGACTTTTTTCAATACATTGCGAAATAAGCTAATGTGGGGGGTTGATAAACGCAATTAAATATCTTCAGGGCTTAACAATTTTTAATCTTTCTTTGGGTTTTATAATAACATTCAGGTATGTTATTTTTAGAATTATATTACTTTTGTACCTCTTGAAAGCTGTAGTGTGCAAGAGAAATGCAGTTTTAGTTCATTGATATTCAGTAATTTGCGAGGGGCTTTTGAGGCTTGTTTTTTTGATGTTTTTAATGAATTTAAGCATCAGAAAAGACACTGATTTGTCTGTTATTTCCCTCTGATTTTATATGAATGTATTGAATGTAATATATGCCTGAAACTATTGTTATAATAAACAATTACGTAAGCCAGATGAAAAAGATTGTATTGGTATTTGCAGCAATTTTAATCGCTGTTTCAGGTTTTGCACAAAAAACAGCTGATATTGGGATTTGGGGTGGAACATCAGCCTACATTGGAGATGTAAAAGATGTTGCTCCATTTCAAGCGTTCAATCCAAATTTTGGTGCTTTTTTTAGATATAATTTCAATCCAAGGGTGGGACTGCGCGCGATGTTTCTTACCGGAAATATTGCAGCCGAAGGAACGATTGAAGATACACCGTGGACTTTTGAGAAAGGGGTGCAGGATTTATCCCTACAGGTTGAGATTAATTTTCTGAAATACAGGGTAGGCGAGTTGAAAACACCTTTTTCTCCCTATTTATTGGGAGGAATTGGGGTCATGTATTTTCCCTATGAGTTGGACCCGGCGTTGATCTATAATTTCAACCAGAATCACAACAAGGGATTAGCTGTAATTGATGAGTCTGTCGTTGCCTTATCATTGCCGTTCGGAATGGGAATCAAAACCCATTTGGGTGAAAGAATGGGAGTAGGTATTGAATATTTGATGAGGAAGCATTTTGTTGATAAACTGGACAATCTTGATGATCCTCTTGCATTTATAAATAACGAGGGGAAAGAAATAGTCTTTAATGATTTTTTTCATAATAACGATTGGTCAGGTTATTTAGGAATTTATATAACGTATAAAATGTATTTGGGTAAAGAAGCATGCCCGGCATACGATAAGATATACAGGTAATAATGGAGTCGTTTAAAGACAAATTACATAAATACAATATTCCGAAACACGTTGCCATTATCATGGACGGTAATGGACGATGGGCAAAAAAGCAGGGCATATCCAGAGTTTTTGGCCACGAGAAAGGCGTTGATGCTGTTAGGATAACTGTAGAAGCGGCAGGAGAGATAGGGATAAAATATCTTACATTATATGCTTTTTCTACCGAAAACTGGGAACGTCCGAAGTATGAAGTTGATGCCCTAATGACTTTACTGGTTAATACCATAGAAAAAGAAACCGAGTCACTGATGAAAAACAATGTGAGTCTTGGAGTTATTGGAGATATCTCAAAGATGCCTGGCAAGGTTCGAAAAAAATTGGAAAATTGTATGGACATATTGGGTGCCAATACAGGATTAAAATTGATTCTCGCATTAAGTTACAGTTCTCATTGGGAAATTCTTGAAGCAGTTAAAAAAATTGCTCTAAATTCGAAAATAGGGAAAATAGATCCGGAAGATATTAATGAAAGTTTGTTTAGAAACTATTTGTCAACAGCAAATTATCCTGATCCGGAACTTTTAATTCGTACAAGTGGGGAGCAACGGATCAGTAATTTTTTATTGTGGCAGATTGTATATACTGAACTGTATTTTACTAATAAATTATGGCCTGACTTTGGAGAGGAAGATTTGTATGAGGCCGTTTACAATTATCAGAATAGAGAACGAAGATTTGGAAAGACTAGTGAACAGTTAAATAGCTAATTAATAAATGTTTAGAATGCGAAAGCCAATTTTATTTGTACTGTTTTTATTCCTGTTTGTTGTGCCAAATGTGTACGCACAGATTGCCGATAGTACTAATTTTTCAATTTATTATTCCAGCCCCAGAACCTATACCATTGCTGATGTACAAATATCGGGTGTAAGATATTATGATAAAACAGTGTTGATTCAATTATCAGGACTAATAGCTGGAGAAGAAATAGAAGTACCGGGACCGAAAATTACCACCGCTATTAAAAAATTATGGCAACAAGGATTGTTTTCCGACGTGCAAATAACGGCCACAAAAATTATTGATGACAAAATATGGTTGGATATTTATTTACAGGAACAACCCCGACTTTCCGACGTGAATTTTTTTGGCGTCTCTAAATCAGAAAGAGATGATATTACAGAAAAAGTTCTTCTGTTAAAAGGACGGCAAATAACGGCTAATGAGATAAATAATGCTGAGAAAATAATTACAGACATTTTTACAGTAAAAGGCTTTTTAAATACTGAGGTTAATATTGTGCAGAGAGATGATACCACTCAAAATAATAATGTAATTCTGGATATTTATGTTGATAAAAAGGAAAAGGTAAAAGTTAACAATATTGAAATTGAAGGAAATGAAGTATTGAGCGATGCAATTCTGGAACGGGCAATGAAAAAGACCAATGAAAAAAGCCTGAGGAATTTTTTCCGAACAAAGAAATTTTTAGAGGAGGAATACCGAAAAGATAAAATTGCCTTGATTGATAAATACAATGAAAAGGGTTATCGTGATGCTATTGTTGTTGACGATACTGTAAAACAGGTTGAAGTAGGTAAAAAGAATAAACAGAGGGTTGATATTGAGATTGACGTTGAAGAAGGTGATAAATATTATTTCGGAGATATCAAATGGATAGGAAACACAGTATATCCATCCGATTATTTAAGCAGTTATCTCGGAATAAAAAAAGGAGATGTTTTTAATCAAAAGATATTGGATAAAAGATTGTTTGATAACGATGAAGGATTAAACAATTTATATCTGGATCAGGGTTATTTGTTCTTTGACCTTAATCCGATAGAGGTTAATATTAATAATGATTCTATCGATTACGAAATGAGAATTTCAGAGGGAAGGCAGGCAACAATCGATAAGGTCCTTATTACCGGTAATACGAAAACCCACGAGCACGTTGCACGTCGTGAATTGAGAACATACCCAGGTGATTTGTTCAGCAAAACATTACTTATGCGTTCCTACAGGGAACTTGCCCAGTTGGGACATTTTGATCCGGAAACCTTAAATCCGGATGTTAGGCCTCATCCGGAAGATGGTACTGTTGATATTGAATATCAGGTGCAGGAGAAAGCCAACGACCAGATTGAACTCTCAGGAGGTTGGGGAGCAGGAATGTTTGTCGGATCTATTGGATTGAAATTTGCAAACTTCTCTGTTCGTAACATTTTAAACAAGGAAGCATGGAGGCCTTTGCCTACTGGTGACGGGCAAACGTTAAGTCTAAGATATCAAACCAGCGGAAGATATTACAGAACGGTTAGCTTATCATTCATCGAGCCTTGGCTGGGTGGTAAAAAGCCTAATTCATTTTCACTTTCTTTATCACATTCAAGAATAAATTATAGTGCAAATAAGTATTATAATAGTTATAGTTATGGTAGCTCACCTTATGGTTATGGCGGCTATTCACCTTATGGATATGGTGGTTATGGTGGCTACTCACCATATGGATATGGTGGTTATGGCGGCTATTCACCTTATGGATATGGTGGTTATGGTGGCTACTATCCACAGTATCAGTATAATTATGCATCAGAGGATGATGGAGACAGTTCAGACGATCAAATTTGGGAAACAACTGCATTAGCTCTCGGATATGGTTATCGCTTATCATGGCCCGATGACTATTTTACGGTATACCACGAAGTTTCTATGGAACATTACCTCCTGCAAAATATGGGGAGTGCATTTTACTTTTTGGCCGACGAAGCAGGTGGACAGGTTAACGGAACATTTAATAACTTGAGTTTAAATACAGTAATTGGACGGAACTCGGTCGATGCTCCGATTTATCCAAGGAGTGGATCTAATTTTTCATTGTCTCTCAAGTTAACGCCACCATTTAGTGTATTATCAGGGAAAGATTATAGTTCTCCTGACATGACAAATAAAGAAAAATATAAGTGGATTGAATACCACAAGTGGTTATTCAAGGGGCAGGTATATAATCCTTTAACGAGAAGTCAGGAGCATACTTTGGTTTTACGTACAGCGTTTGAATTAGGATTTTTAGGGTATTATAACAAAAATGTACGTTCACCGTTTGAAGGATTTATTGTTGGTGGATCAGGAATGTCCGGATATAATATTTACGGGACCGATTATGTTTCACTCCGAGGATATAAAGATTATAGCTTAAGTCCAAGTTATGGTTCCAGTATGTATTCAAAATTTACTATGGAACTGCGTTATCCAATAACTTTGAAACAAAATGCCCAGATTTTTGCTTTAACTTTCCTGGAAGCAGGTAATGCTAATACAAGTTTCCAGAATTATAATCCATTTAAATTGTATCGATCTGCAGGTGTTGGTCTTCGGATTTATCTCCCGATGTTCGGATTAATGGGTATAGACTGGGGATATGGATTCGACGACATACCTAATGTAACAGGAGAGAACGGCAGTCAGTTCCATTTTGTTATTGGTCAACAGTTCTGATAGTTATGGATTTGGCACAAAATATGATATATAAAGATTCAGTTAATTAAATTTTAATTGCCATGAAAAAAATAATTCTAACCATTGCAGTAATTTTAACATTAGCAGGGATTTCGAATGCTCAGAAAAATGCCTTTATCGATTCTGAATATATTCTGGAAAACATACCGGCCTTTACAGCTGCTCAGGAACAATTAAATCAGTTATCGTCTCAATATCAAAAAGAATTGGAATCGATGCATGCTGAAATAGAACAAATGTATCAGGATTATCAAGCCGAAAGTGTTTTGCTGTCAGAAGATATGAAACGTAAACGTGAAGATGTTATCATTACTAAAGAGAAAGATTACAAACAGCTACAAGCTAAATATTTCGGCCCTAACGGAGATTTATTTCAGAAACGTCAGGGATTGGTAAAACCCATTCAGGATGATATTTTTAATGCTGTTCAGGAAATAGCAAATGAAGGAAGTTATGCTGTAATTTTTGATAAAGCAGGAGGAACCACTTTATTCTTTACAAATCCACGATACGACCTGAGTGATCAGGTATTACAAAAACTCGGATATAAATAATTAATAATTATATTTGTGACCAAAATTTAATACGACATTGACTATGAGAAATTTATTAAAACTCTTTGCTGTTATTCTTTTGTTTGGAACAACGGCAACAATTAATGCGCAAACACTAAAATTCGGACATATTGATATGCAGGCATTGATTCCGATTATGCCGGAAGCAGCGAATGCACAGACAGAATTGGATAAATTTAATGCCGATATGCAGGAAATTTATGATGGCATGATAGCAGAATACGAACGAAAAGTAACCGAATTAGAGGCGCTGGGAGAGGATGCCTCGGAAGTAAAAAGAAATGCAAAATTTGCTGAAGTTCAGGATGCTTCGCAAAAGGTTGAGAATTTCCGTGCTACTGTGAACCAACAAGTGCAGCAAAAAAATGCTGAAATATTGCAACCTATTTACGAAAAGGCTCAAACCACTGTAGAAGAGGTAGCAAAGGAACAAGGATTGATTTATGTATTTGATTCAAGCATTGGAGCGATTCTTTATAAATCAAATCAAAGTGTGGATTTATTACCATTGGTAAAACAAAAATTAGGTATTGAATAAATAGTGAAATAATTCATAGTTGAAAAGCCATTTGTCAGTTCGATAAATGGCTTTTTTGTTTGTAAAATATTTTTGTATTGTTGGATTGCAAAAGATTAAAAACTATATTTAATCGGTTTGAATTTCAATCAGCAGAATATATGAATAATGGCGATAATGGGAACAAAGAGGGCTTAATTTTAAATGTACCGGATGATTCATTACTATTTGAAATCGCCTGGGAAGTTTGCAACCAGGTGGGAGGAATTTATACGGTAATTCGATCAAAAGTGCCATCGGTGATTCAAAAGTGGGGGAAAGACAATTATTTTCTTGTTGGCCCTTACTTTGCTGATCAGGCAGCGGCGCATTTTGATCCTGCTACTGACTTTTCAACTCCTATCGGGAAGGCTGTCCTGAAAATGCAGGAGCGTGGTTTCGATGTTCATTACGGGCAGTGGATTGTTTCAGGAAGACCCAATGTAGTGCTGTTTAATCCTTATTCAGTATATGATAAGTTGGGTGAAATAAAACATTTTCTTTGGCAGGATTTTCATATCTCAATGCCAGGGAATGACGAGCTTCTGGATAAAGTTGCTGCATTTGGTTACCAGGTAAGAGAGTTTTTTCATTATCTGTGTTCTACTAATTTCTGTAAGGGGCAGGTAATTACCCATTTTCATGAATGGATGGCAGGTCTGCCAATTCCGGGAATACGAAAAGAGAATCTTAATATCAAAATTGTTTTTACTACACATGCAACGTTATTAGGGAGGTATTTGGCTATGAATGATCATAAATTTTATGACCATTTACCATTTTACAATTGGGAGGCAGAAGCAACAAAGTTTAATGTTAAATCTATTGCAGAAATAGAACGTGCTTCTGCACATGGAGCACATGTGTTCACAACCGTTAGCGAAGTAACAGCAAAAGAATGTACACATTTACTTGGGCGTACGCCTGATATGATTTTACCGAATGGTTTAAATATTCAGCGTTTTGAAGTTTTGCATCAGGTTCAAAATCAACACGTTCAGGTGAAGGAGCAGATTCATGATTTTGTAATGGGACATTTTTTCCAAAGTTATTCTTTCGACCTTGATAAAACGTTGTATTTTTTTACTTCAGGAAGGTATGAATATCATAATAAAGGATATGACTTAACATTAGAAGCATTGGCAAGGTTAAACTGGAAAATGCAGCAGACTAATTCTGATATGACTGTTGTGTCCTTCTTTATTACCAAACGACCTTTTTATACATTCAATCCCGATGTTTTACATTCAAAAGCACAGATAGAAGATGTGCGTGGTGTTTGCGAGGAGATAAAAGAACAGGTTGGAAAACGCTTGTATACAAAAATTACTTCTGATGGGGGTGCTTATCAATTTCCTGATTTAAGTGCTTTAGTGGATGATTACCTGCGATTGAAACTTAGAAGAAATGTGCAAAGCTGGAAAACACACCAGTTGCCCAAAATTGTTACTCATACATTAATTGATGACGCAAAGGACGAAATTCTGAATTTTTTAAGAACCGCTAATTTGGTAAACAACCGACATGATAAAGTAAAAGTTGTCTATCATCCTGATTTTATTTCCACTTCCAATCCTTTATTTAAAATGGACTACAACCATTTTGTACGTGGATGCCATCTGGGAATTTTTCCGAGTATGTATGAACCATGGGGATATACTCCTCTAGAATGTTTGGCCAGTGGTCTTCCCTCAATTACAAGCGATATGGCAGGCTTTGGAGATTATGTACTTAATGAAGTCTCAAATCATGATGAAAAAGGTTTATACATCATAAATCGTCGCGGGCGCGATTTTTATGAGGTTGCAGAAGATTTAGCCAATAAAATGTTAGGTGTTGTTCAAATGTCACGTCGCGAACGTATTGCTTTACGCTACCGTTGTGAAGAAGCATCGCTTCACTTTGACTGGTCAAATTTGGGAAGATATTACGATGAAGCTTACAACCTTGTTCTTACACGATAATTGAAAATATAATAAATGAAAAAAACTCCGATTGGTGTCTTCGATTCCGGTTACGGTGGATTAACTGTTTTAAAGGAAATAGTTAAGGCTCTGCCTGAATATGATTTTTTGTATTTGGGGGATAATGCCCGGACACCTTATGGTACTCGTTCATTCAATGTTGTTTATGAGTATACGTTGGAAGCCGTAAAATATTTATTTTCTCAAAATTGTCATTTAATAATCATTGCATGTAATACTGCCTCGGCAAAAGCACTTCGGAACATCCAGCAGCTTGATTTGCCTAAAATGGCGCCAGAAAAAAGAGTGCTTGGAGTAATTAGACCCAGTGTTGAAAAAGTTGCCGAAATAACAAAAACCGGACATGTGGGAGTTTTAGGGACAGTTGGGACGGTTACCTCAGAATCCTATCCGATTGAACTTGAAAAATGGGCTGGAGGACGAGTTTATTCAACTGTTCAGGAAGCCTGCCCAATGTGGGTTCCGATTGTTGAAAATAATGAGATTGAAACAGAAGGCGCAGAATTTTTTATAAGGAAAAACATTTATAATATTCTTAAAATGGATGAGAGTTTGGATACTTTAATTTTGGGTTGTACGCATTATCCCTTGTTAATTAATTCCATAAAAAAATACGTTCCTGAAAATATTAACATCTTGCAACAGGGGGCGATTGTGGCAGAAAAGCTGGTCGATTATTTATTCCGTCATCCCGAGATCGATTCAAAAATCTCCAAAAACGGAATCATTGAATTTCAAACCACCGAAATTGCTAAAAACTTTGAGGAAAAAGCGACGTTGTTTTTAGACAAAGAGGTAGTTGCTAAAACTGTTCATTTATAAAATCATTTTTTTGATGATTAATCCCATTTCTTTTTCTTTTTTTGAAATTTCTGAAACCAGTTGGAATTGAGCCCGCGCACGATCCAGATTATGGTCAGGGTATTTTATTTTATAGTAAACATCGCCTTCCAAATAATCCGTTAAAAAGCGGAGCCCCATTATAAATGTCATAAATTTAACTGAATGGGGAAGAAGCTGAATTTCCTTTTCGGTGAGAAAAGTTTTGGTTTCATTTAAAAAGCCATGGGTAAAACCCTCAAATAATTCAAGATCAATGGTGATTTTGTCTAAATCTGTTTCGTCTTCGTCAGCTGTGGAAGCTGCCGTTCTGATTGCGTCACCAAAATCAAAATGAATAAGTCCTGGCATCACTGTGTCAAGGTCAATAACGCACAATATTTTCCCATCCTGATCAAAAAGAACATTGTTAATTTTTGTATCGTTATGGGTTGTCCGCAATGGAATATCACCCTTTTTTTGTGCATGTATTAATGTATGCATTTCCTCCTTGTGTTTCCAAACAAAATTTATTTCATTTTGCACGCTTGAAGCCCGGTTTTGATGGTTTAACGCTAAAGCATTTTTGAAATTTTGGTAGCGAGATTCGATGTTGTGAAAATTGGCAATTGTTTCGTTTAACGATTTTCCGGGGAAATCGGTTAATTGCTTCTGAAATTCACCAAATGCTTTACCTGCCAGAAAAGCATGTTCAGGACTTTCAATTTTTTCCAGTACTTTGGATCCTGGAATGAACAGAAAAACTGTCCAGAAATTTCCGTCAGAATCTTTATGGTAGTATTCTCCCTTTTTGGTCTGAATATGTGTTATTATCCGGCTCTGGGGAGCCTTTATTCCTTGTAATTCTAGTTTTTTTTGAATATGGCTGGTTATCCGTACTATATTCTCCATCATTCCTTCAATATCCTTAAAAACCTTATGGTTTTTCCGCTGAAGAATATAATCCGGGAATTTTTCCTCGTTTATAAAAATCTTAAAAGTATCGTTGATTAGACCATTGCCGTAGGATTCAATCTTTTCAATGGTTCCTTTAATATTGAATTCCGAAGCTATTTCAAAGAGAGGAAATGACATGTATTAAAACAATTTTTCAGGATAATCTCCTTTTGCAATTAATGAGCCGATTTTTTCAACAACAAATGGTTTGTCCTCCTTGTATGTAACTCCAAACCATGGTGAATTTGCCTCTAAAATTTTTACTCTGGCATTTTTCTCCTGAATCATTTCAAAAACAACTGATGGAATATACATTTCCGATTTTGGTTTTTGAATCTCCGTTTTCAGAAAATCAACAAATTTCTTCTCCAAAACTTCAAAAACAGATGGTTTAAATCCCCAGATGTTCATTGAGGCAATTTCATTTCCGGTGAGGGACTGTTCCTTTCCGCCTTCTTCTATTGAGACAATTTCGTCCTTTCTTTTTAAAATTTTTGTTGTTTCAACAATCTTTTGAAGATTTCCATTTCTGTCTACATTACAAATTCCGCGCGAAACGCTTCCAAAATCGGACAGAGTATTTTTCAGATGGTAGCCTACCATTGAAAATTCAGAATCATCGTCAGATGCTGTTAAAAAATCGGCCATAACTTTGTAGGCGTTGAAGCCATAAAAATCGTCAGCATTTAATGCGCAAAATGGTTCTTTGATAACATTTTTGGCAACCAGGATGGCATGTGCGGTACCCCACGGTTTTTCCCGTCCTTCAGGCAAAGCAAATCCTTCAGGGAGGTTATCCAGTTCCTGGAAAATATATTCTACCTGAATTTTACCTTTTAATTTTTCATCAAATTTTTCTTTGAAGGCATCGGCAAAACTTTCCCGAATGATAAAAACAACTTTGCCAAATCCCGCTTTTATAGCGTCGTAAATTGAATAGTCTATTATTGCCTCTCCGTTTGGTCCAACAGGTTCTACTTGTTTTAATCCGCCAAATCGGCTTCCCATTCCTGCAGCAAGAATCAATAGTGTGGGTTTCATGTATAATAAGTTAAAAATTTAGTTGTTCAAAAGTAAAATCAATAATAAAAATGGCAAAAATGCACGACACAAAAGTAAAATGATTTAACCTTAACTCCAGCTTTTTAGTTTATATCCTTTAAGTGAATAAAACAATATTACGATATAAGAGACAGTTGCAAGGAAATAAGCTTTTTGTGAGCCGAATGTGTCGGAAAAAACACCCCAGAGTTGGGGCAAAATAGCACCTCCGCAGATGGCCATAATTAGCATTGCTGAACCGGTTTTTAAGAAATTTCCAAGATTATGTATGGCCAGTGGCCATATTGCCGGCCAGACTATGGCGTTGGATAAACCAAATAAAGCAACAAAAAGCACTGTGTATGGCATGGTCAGCACAATAGGTTTGAAGGTTGTTAAATCAACAAAATTAACTGATAATGTATGTTGTGAAGGGATGAAAATAGCACAAACTGAAAACAGAATTCCAAGAATTGCACTCGCTGTCAATGCCTTTCTTTGGTCAAGTAATTTCGGTATTAATAAAATTCCAAAAATGTAGCCAATAACCATTCCAACCATTACCAGGGATGCAAAATATTTTGCTGAATTTAAAGGAACATTTAATGATTGTCCATATCTGATAATAGTATCTCCCGCAATAACTTCAACTCCAACATAAAAAAACAGGGCAACAACACCCAGAATAAGGTGCGGAAATTCCCAGATTGATTTCTTTGAAGGAATTTTTTCATCGGTAGTCTCTTCTTCAGCTTCTGTTTCAAGTTCAGGAAGACCGGAAAACTGAACTCCGATTCCCATTAGAAAAAGAATTATTGTCATTACGATATAAGGATTAATCACTCTTTTTGCAAGTTCGTCCAGAGCAGCTGCTTGTTCCGTTTTACCCAGAGTTGCCAAATTTGCAACAAAAGCATCGCCGTCGTTTAAAATGTAGTAAGCAAGAATCAGTGGGGCAGCAGCGCCGGCAACCTTATTGCAAATACCTAAAATACTGATTCGTTTTGCCGCACTTTCCCTGGGCCCCATAATTGTAACATATGGATTTGATGCGGTTTGTAAAACGGCTAAACCTGTACCCATAATGAATAAACCAAGTAGAAAAGTTCCGTAAGTTCGTGTAATGGCTGCAGGCACAAATAATATTGTACCAATAGCCATAACCCATAATCCAACCATCATCCCGTTTTTTAATCCGGTTCTTTTCAGTATCCAGGCTGAAGGGAGTGCCATAAATGTATAAGCAATATAAAATGCTGAAGTAACAAAAAAAGCCTTTGTGTCACTTAACTGGCAGGCAATTTTGAGGTAAGGAATTAAGATTGAATTTAACCATGTAACAAAACCAAAAATAAAAAAGAGACTGCTTATGATCACCATGGGTAGCAGGTACGATTTTTTCCCCGGTTGCACTTGCTCTGATATTGCATTCATTATTTTATTCTTTTCGTTTTGTTGTTAAACCTAATTAATAATTTTGAAACGAAAGAATTGAATTTTTATTAATTGGGAAATTGAAAAGCAATAAGAATTAGTTACAAATGAAAAGCTGTTGCTGCTATTTATTTGTACCAACTTGCATACATCCCGTAGGCGTTTGCAATTCGGTTGATCTCCCCCTCCAAAAGTTCTTTGCTAATTTCTTTTATTTTTTTTGCTGGAATACCTGCATAAATGCTTCCTGATTCGACAATTGTTCCTTTTGTAACAACAGAGCCAGCCGCTATAATCGAATTACTTTCTACGATGGCGTCATCTAAAACAACTGAATTCATTCCAATCATTACATTGTCTTTGATAGTGCAGCCATGTACTATTGCACCATGGGCAATGGTAACATTATTCCCTATGTCTGTTGGTGATTTTTTATAGGTTGCATGCACTACTGCATTATCCTGAATGTTGGTATTATTTCCAATTTTTATGTAATGAACATCGCCACGAAGTACAGTATTAAACCAAATACTGCATCCATTTCCTAAAGTTACATCGCCAATAATGGTAGCTGTTTCTGCCAGAAAACAGTCTTTCCCAACCACGGGTTTTTTGTTATTCAGTGTTTTTATTAATGCCACTATCTATAATAAATTTAAATTGGATTCAAATATATGAAAAGTTGTAAATAATTGAATATGTAATTACAAACTTGTTAAATAATGGTTATTTTTGATGGTTGAAAAATGAGATAAAAAAATCATAGATTCGATTCTGAAATTATAAACTATTAACTTCAGGGTCGTTTTTCTTTTGAATGAAAATAAGTAATGCAAAAATACATATTAAATGAAGGATGCTAAAGTAATTGAACTCGAAGAAGTTGCTATTCGGTTTTCCGGAGATTCAGGCGATGGAATGCAGCTTACCGGTACATTATTTTCTGATGCAACTGCATTGTTGGGAAATGATATTTCAACTTTTCCGGACTACCCATCAGAAATCAGAGCACCCCAGGGTACTGTTGGCGGAGTGTCAGGTTTTCAGGTACAGTTTGGACATAAACAAATTAACACCCCGGGCGATTATGCGCATGTATTAATTGCCATGAATCCTGCAGCTGTAAAGGCAAATGCTAAGTTTATGAAGCCTGGAGGAACTATCATCTATGACTCCGATTCTTTCAATGAGAAAAATTTAAACAAAGCAAACTTCAAAACGGATAATCCTTTTTTGGAATGTGGTCTTGACGATTATTTCAAGATTCCTGTACCAATCTCAAGTTTGACCCAGGAAGGACTGAAAGATTTTGGGCTGGATAATAAAAGTGTATTGCGAAGTAAAAATATGTTTGCACTAGGTCTTGTTTGCTGGATGTTTAACAGGCCGTTAAATTATATTGAAGAATTTGTAAAAAATAAATTTGCAAAAAAACCAGTTGTTGTTGAATCAAATATTAAAGTGTTGCATGACGGCTATAATTATGGAATGAACATGCAGCACATGACACCAAGCTATATCGTTCATCCGGCTGAAATTGAACCAGGAACCTACAGAAACATTAATGGAAATCATGCAACCGCATGGGGATTTATTGCCGCAGCTGAAAAAGCCGGGTTGGAACTATTTTTAGGCTCATATCCAATAACCCCTGCAACCGATATACTTTCAGCACTTTCTGAAAGGAAAGATTTGGGTGTCAAAACTTTTCAAGCCGAAGATGAAATTGCAGGTATTTCTTCTGCAATAGGGGCTTCTTTTGCTGGAGACCTAGCTATCACAACCACTTCAGGCCCCGGACTTGCTCTTAAGTCTGAAGCAATTGGATTGGCGGTAATGTCTGAATTGCCATTAGTAATTGTGAATGTACAGCGAGGTGGTCCATCTACAGGTCTTCCTACAAAAACTGAACAGTCAGATTTAATGCAGGCTTTATACGGAAGGAATGGTGAAAGCCCTGTAGTCGTATTGGCTGCAAGTACGCCATCCGATTGTTTCTGGTATGCCTTTCATGCGGCAAAAATTGCTTTGGAGAGGATGGTTCCGGTTATCTTGTTAACGGATGGTTTCCTTGGTAATGGAAGCGAACCATGGAAGGTGGTTAAAATGTCGGAGTTACCGGAGATCACTCCTCGTTTTGCAAAAGATTCTTCTTCATTTAAAGCTTATAAGCGTGATCCGGAAATATTATCCCGCGAATGGGCAATTCCCGGAATGGCTGGATTTGAGCACAGAATTGGAGGATTGGAAAAAAATATAACCGGTACAGTAAGTCATGATCCGGAGAATCACCAGATTAATTGCGAAATAAGAGAAGATAAAGTTCAGCGTTGTGTAGACTTGGTTCCTGATTTGGAATTGGAAGGTGATCCGGAAGGTGATGTATTGGTAGTAGGTTGGGGAGGAACATACGGTCATTTAACAAGTACTGTACGCCAACTTAGAAAAGAAGGAAAAGATGTAAGTCTTGCACATTTTAATTATATCAAACCACTTCCCAAAAATACAAGAGAAGTATTTAGTAAATTTAAAAAGATAATTGTTTGCGAATTGAATCTTGGACAATTTGCCAGCTACCTGAGGGATAAGATGCCTGGATTTAATTATTATCAGGAAAATAAGGTAAAGGGATTGCCATTTACCGTTAGTGAATTGAAAGAAAGCATCATTAAATTATTGGAGGATAAATAATGGCCGATTTACAATATACAGTTAAAGATTTTAAAAGTGAAAATGAGGTTCGCTGGTGCGCAGGATGTGGCGATTTTGCCATAATGAATGCAGTTCAACGTACAATGGCCGGTTTAGGAATTCCAAAAGAAAAATACGCGGTAATTTCCGGAATTGGATGTTCATCTCGTTTCCCATATTACATGAATACTTTCGGATTTCACACAATTCATGGTCGGGCAACTGCAATTGCATCCGGAGTAAAAGCAGCGAATCCTGAATTAAGTGTTTGGGTTATGACAGGTGATGGTGATGCAATGGCAATAGGTGGTAATCATTTTATTCATTTGATCAGAAGAAATATTGATATAAATATGATTCTTTTTAACAATCGTATTTATGGTTTAACAAAAGGGCAGTATTCTCCGACTTCAGCACGAGGTGTAAAAACAAAGACATCACCCTATGGTACAATTGAAGACCCCTTTGTTCCTGGACAACTGGCGATTGGCGCGCGTGGTACTTTCTTCGCCCGCTCTATTGATGCCAATATTAAATTAAGCCAGTCGGTTTTAGAAGCGGCTGCAAAGCATAAAGGTACCTCAATGGTTGAGGTCCTACAAAATTGTGTAATTTTCAATAATGGGATCCATAGTGCAATAAACGATCCTGAACATCGGGCAGATCGTCAAATCATTCTTGAACATGGTAAGCCAATGCTTTTTGGGGAGGAAAATGAAAAAGGGTTGATAATGGAAAATGGAAGATTGAAAGTCGCAATAATAGGTAAGAATGGTGTAACAGAAGATGATATTCTGGTGCACGATGCTAAGGAAATTGATCCTACACTGCATATGGCTTTAATTAATATGTCTTTACCTGATATGCCGGTAGCATTTGGAGTTATTAGAGCTGTTTCTGCACCGGTTTATGATGTAGAAATGGAAGCCCAAATAAAACAAGTTCAGCAAACGAGAAAAATTACTTGTGCTGATGAATTATTTAATTCCGGAAATACATGGAATGTGAAAGGGTAAATTATTCTGAGTTTTAAATATTTACTGAATAGTATAACAAAAGCCTTGCATTCAATGCAAGGCTTTTTTGTTCCTCTTTACTAAAATTAACTAGTTTAATTCATACCATTCCGGCTGTTTGATAAAAATACCAGCATCCAGACTGGGATAAAATGAATAAACTATTTTTAAAGCTTCTGAATACTCAATATTTTTATCTTTAACATAATTATACAGATAGGTATAATTCGACAAAGCAAAATCAGTTGAGTAACCGGCGTAAATAATGTTCCAAAAAGCTTCAAGTTCTTCGCCTGAAGCTGAAAACAGCTCTTCAGCAATATCCTGAAACTGATCAGAAGATACAACGTTCCGGATTTTCTGCAAATAGCCTAACGTAGTTTTGCGTCCCATTTGATAGATTTAAGCGTCCAACTTATCTTGAAAGGATAAAAGTATTAAACTTTATGGTTGATGCAACTTTTCAAAATACTGAGAAATGAGGTTATAAATGCTGAATTTAGGTCAGCTTAATGCTGATTGTCGTCAATTATGAATTTGGGGAAATAGTCTGGAAAGGGCTGAAAGTGCTAATATTTTATACATTTTGATAGAATTACCGGCATGTTTTCCATATTTTGAAATGCATTAATCAAACCAATCTTTTCGTATCTGGTTAAATCATTAACACAGATTCTGCAGGAATAAATTTTTTTTTCGAAGAGCAGGCGTTCTCGCTGGGTACCTTTCAAAAGTGGTTTTTCAGGGGTCCACCATTTTTTACCGTCAAAGAAAATAGGATTGGCTGTAAAACTGTCTGTGATACAATCCTTCTTAACAATAAGAATATCATCGCAATCTTCTCTTTTGTCAAATAAACATTGTAAACTGCTTCTGTCAGAATATTTTAAATGGTAATCAATATCGTTGCTTTCAACCAATTTGAGGCTTTTTATTTTTCGATAGTGATGCGGAAGAAATTCAACTTTATGGATTTTTGTGGAATAGATGACACGACATCGAAATAATCCTTCATTATATTCTTCAGGTACCTGTATCAAATTTCTCAAATCAATTTTCCGCTCTATTCCAAAAAGCTCATACCTAGCCTGATTCAACCTTTTGTTGTGATAGTCAAGATTAAACAATTTCCCGCTTTCGCATTTTATGGTTTCAATCAACTGGCACATAAACTTTCTTCAAAAGTTCTTCATATTCACTTGCAACTTCACTCATAAATGTAATTCCTCCGCCACTCTTATATATAAGCTGTTGATCTTGCTTTTCGATATAACGAATTAAAACACAACTGTCCAGATTTGTGCCATCGAAGTAGCCAAATATTCCTGTATAATAACCACGTTTATAATTTTCTGCTTCTTGAATTATTTCAACCGTTTTTTTCTTTGGCGCCCCGGAAACTGAACCTGCTGGTAATAGTTGAAATATAATGTCACCTATATTTTCGTAATAAGTTTTAGGTAATTCTCCTGAAATCCGAGAACTAACCTGCCAAAGATTTTTCTGGTTTGTTTTTATTAAATCTAGATATCTGAATTTGTCAACCTTTACTTTGTTAGCAACCAGGCTTAGGTCGTTTCTGATTAAATCAACAATTGTGTTATGTTCGGCAATTTCCTTGTCATCTTCTAAAATGATTTTTTCCGAGTTTTTAATATCAGCATTAATAGTGCCTTTCATTGGAAAAGAATAAATTTTATCATTTTCAATTTTAATAAAAGTTTCCGGAGAAAAACAGACAAATTCATTTTTGAAAAGCACTTTGTATTTTGCCGAACTTATATGAAAAATTTCTTCTAATGTGAGGTTCGTATCAATTTGTGTAGGTTGCGTATAATTAAGTAAATATGTATCGCCATTGTTGATATGAAGTTTTACCAGATCATAGCCCGTTTTGTATTTTTCAAATGAAACTGGCCTGATTTTCCACTCACGGATTGAATTTTTATTCTTTGATTGCAATACATTTGAATACAATGGGATTTGAAACCATACTTTTTCCTGAGATTCAGATAATTTAAAAATGATCGGTTTTTTCATTTCAAAATCAATAAGAAAAACAAAAGGTTCCCTTATTTTTCCCCAATGATTCATTTGACTAATTGTATCCATCCTGCTTTTTTACAATCAGCGGCAAAGGTATAAAATTTTGTTGCCGGAAAATGATACAAATTTCGGTGGTTAAACCGGTCATAATGTTTATTTTTGATGAAAATGAAGAGTTGATGGATATTGAAGAGAATATTTTAAAAATAAAAAAAACGTTGCCTGAATACGTTAAACTTGTTGCTGTTTCTAAGACCAAACCTAATGAAGATATATTAGCAGCTTATCAATCTGGTCAGAAAATTTTTGGGGAAAACAAAGTGCAGGATTTGGCCCGAAAATATGAAGAACTTCCCAAAGATATTGAATGGCATTTTATCGGTCATCTTCAAAGTAATAAAACAAAATATATTGCGCCTTTTGTGCACCTGATTCATGGAGTTGATTCCATGAAACTTTTAAAGACTATTAACAAAGAGGCTAAAAAAAATAATCGTATAATTCCTTGTTTGTTACAATTTCATATTGCTGAAGAGGACACAAAGTTTGGTCTCTCACTGGAAGATGCACGTGAATTATTGGATTCTGTAGAATATAAATCATTTGAAAATATTAAAATAGCAGGGGTAATGGGGATGGCAACTTACACGGATAATGTAGAACAGGTTTCCGGTGAGTTTAGAATGTTAAAGAATATTTTTAATACGCTAAAAAATGAATACTTTTCGGATTCCGGAAATTTTCGTGAGATTTCTATGGGAATGTCAGATGATTACCAGATAGCGGTAAATGAAGGAAGTACGATTGTCAGGGTGGGAAGCAAAATTTTTGGTGAAAGAAATTATTAGAAATACCATTGTATTCAAAAATAAAATAGAAAATTAATGGCAAATTTAGAAACAACATATCTGGGATTAAAACTGAAAAATCCCCTTATCGCTGCAAGTTCAGGCTTGACTAATTCGGTTGAGAAAATTAAAGAAATGGAAACAGCCGGAATCGGGGCTGTGGTCCTTAAATCTGTTTTTGAGGAGCAGATAAACAATGAAGTTACCAGTATGCTTTTAAAGGATTCGCAGAATTCAGGTTATCCTGAAGCAGAAGATTATATTAAAGGATATCTGCGGGATAATACAATTACCAAACATCTCGAATTAATTAAGGAAACCAAAGCATCCGTTAATATTCCGGTAATTGCCAGTGTTAATTGCATATCGGCTGAAGAATGGATTTCTTTTGCCAAAGACTTTCAGGAAGCGGGAGCCGATGCTCTTGAATTGAATATCTTTTATGTGCCAACTGACCGAAATGAACGTCCAGGGGAAGCGGAACAATTGTACCTTGATGTATTGAAAAAGGTAAAAACCCAGGTTTCGATTCCGGTTGCTGTAAAATTTGGTATCCATCACAGCAATATTCTGGGTATGGCTGATAAATTGAAAGCTAATGGAGCTGATTCGGTTGTAATGTTTAATCGTTTTTATGAGCCTGATATCGATCTTGACAAATTGGAACTTGTTGCTTCTGAGGTATTTAGTTCGCCTAATGATATTCGCCGTACTTTGCGTTGGATTGGGTTGGTATCTTCAATTATACCTAAACTGGAGATTGCTGCTTCAACAGGAATCCACGATGGACCAGCAGTTTTAAAACAGTTATTGGCAGGTGCCCGTGTTGTTCAAATTTGTTCAACCTTGTACATAAACGGTGTTAAGGTTATTCCGGAAATGCTGAAAGAAATTACTGATTTTATGAAGAAGTGGAATTTTAAAAATATTGAGGATTTCAGGGGAAGGTTATCATACCGAAATATACCAGATCCGCTTGTTTACGAAAGATCACAGTTTATGAAATATTTTTCGAACAGGAAGTAATGACAAAATTTGGGCTGGCTTTTCTTTTTTTTATTCTGGTGATAAACACCTTTGCCCAAACAGACACTACAAAATACGAACTTAAAATTTATTATGGTTCGTCTGATAATCGTAATCCATTTTGTGCTGATTCTGTAAAAGCTGCTCCGGAAGTTATGATTGAAGGAGATGGTTTTGATGAAAATGATGAAGGAATCAGGATTTCGATAGCCAATTACAAATCAGGCGAAGATGTTTTAGTTTATCATGGGAATAACAAATTTAGTATAAACTGGAATCCGTATTACGGATACCTTGAAATTACCGGCATTGGAACGGCACAGGAATACCAACAAGCCGTGAGAGAAGTTTATTACAAGAACCTGGGTGATGTTCCAAATCTGGATGACAGATATGTTTCAGTTACGCTAAAAGATGCAGATTATCTTCCTGCAACGCAACATTTTTATAAGTATATTCCTAAATTAGATATTACCTGGAAAGAAGCAAAGGATTCAGCTTCAAGAATGACGTACAACGGTTTAGAAGGGTATTTGGCGACAGTAACTTCGGCAGTAGAAAATGATTTTATTTGGTCGAAAATTGATGGAATAGGATGGATTGGCGCCAGCGATGAAGCAGTGGAGGGAGTATGGAGATGGGTAACAGGTCCGGAGGCAGGCACTCAGTTTTGGCAAGGTGATTATACAAACGGTTATGCAGTTAACGGTGAATATTCATTTTGGTCGGAAGAAGAGCCAAATAATATGTTTACACAACAAAATGGTGGGATTGGTGAAGATTATGCCCATATAAATCAAATTCCATCAAAAAAGGATAAGTCGTGGAATGATTTGCGAAATGAGGGGAATGGCCCAAATGATCAGTATTTTCGTCCACAGGGTTTTGTGGTTGAATTTGGCGGTATGCCGGGTGATCCTGTTTTGCAACTTTCTGCAACATCAATTATTGAAATACAAAAAATAGCTTTTTCCAACCAAAGGAATTTTGAGGTTTGTTTGGGTGAAAGTATCAGGTTAAATAACATTTCATTACCTGCTTCTAATAACTACAATTATACCTGGATACCTGCCCAAAATGTTAGTAATGCCAATATCTATAATCCAATAGTATCTCCATCTAAAGATTTGATTTATAAAGCGATTGGAGAATTCAAAGGTTGTGTTTCCGAAGCAGAATTCGAAGTTCATGTAAATCCTGTTCCTATTTCAAAACTGGATGATGTAAATATTATTTGTGCAGGCAGTTCAATTGAATTAAATCCGGGAGTGCACGATTCATATTTATGGTCGAGTGGTGAGACGGTTCAAACAATAAATGTTTCGGAGGAAGGACTATATTCTGTCCAGCTTTCAAATGAATTTGGTTGTAAAACAGATGCAGAAACCAGATTGGAATTCAGTAAACGTCCGCAATTGAATTATAATGCCGTTGATACCTTTGTTTGTGGTTCGAAACAGCAAAAATTGAATTTATCCTTCGAAAGTGGTGATGCAACAACAATGTTACGTGCTCTTCAGACAAATGTGCAAATTGAAGATGAATCAACACTTTCACCTACTATTCTGGTTGACGAATTTGGTGTGTATAGCTTTAAAATGGATATTGTTGATCAGATTGGTTGTGAATTTGCAGATACTATTAAGATTGCATTCCATAATCAACCAACAGCTCAGTTTCAAATAGATGATGCAAAGTGTGAAGGTTATAACCTTCAACTTGAATTTGAAGGACAGGTTTTTGAAGATGCAGTTTTCGATTGGTATTCAAACGATACATTGTTTTTTTCCGGAATAAATGAAAGTTCGGTGGAGATTCCTTTGGGATATGGTGCTCTTAACCGATCAGTTGGACTTAAAATTAATGAACAAGGCTGCACTGATTCTTTAAAATTACCTGTTACCGTAAAGCCTATTCTTGACTTTTGGGCAGAACAAGACGAAGGGTGCACACCTTTAAATGTTCAGTTTAATTATTCTTCATCAGAACCGGTTAATGATTTTTATTGGGAGTTTGGTGACGGAGAGAATTCTTCAAATAATAAGCCCAATCATATTTTTCAGAATAATAGCATAGTTGATAATTATTTTGATATTTCATTAAAAATTGTTTCGTCTGAAGGATGTGAGAACATTGGAACTATAGAAGATTTAGTGACTGTTCATCCTAGACCAACAATAGATATAGACTTTTCTGAAGAAGAGTGTTATGATGCGACAGCCTCAGTAAATTATATTGGTTCTGCCTCTGATAGAGCAACTTATTTATGGGATCTTTCTGATTTTGAGACGGATGAAATAATTGTGGCTCCCGGTAATAATAAAGGCCCCTTTGAATTTACACGAAGTTCAGAACCTACTGTAAATATTGGATTGCAGGTAATTTCAGAATTTGGATGTCCTACAGATTCAATTATAAAAATATTTAGCCGTAAGCCTTTTTTCAGAGCAGAAATGGATAATACAGAAGGTTGCCCGCCTCTTGACGTTGATTTTGTAGCTGAGACTTTAGATAATGTTGATGAGGTACAATATTTTTGGGATTTTGGCGATGGTAAAAATGATTTTGGTGAAGCAGTTTCCAATGTTTATTTTCAATCAGGTTCTGAGTTTCAGGTTCAGCTTGCTGCAGTTTCTTCAATAACAGGATGTATTGATACTTTTCAGGTTCCCGGTAAAGTGAATGTATTTTCACAACCGGTAGCAGAATTTGAGGCTGTTCCAAATTCAGCACTTATTAGTTATCCGGTTATTCAGTTTGAAAATCAAAGTGCTGAAGCGAATCAATATGAATGGGATTTTGACGATCAATCAACGACGTCGGGATCAGAAAGTCCGGAACACCGATATTCAGACATGGGGGTTTACAACGTAAAATTAACAGCATTGAATGATTTGGGTTGCAGTGATACAACTATTCATCAGGTCTCTGTTTCTTTCAACCAGATATATCCGCCAAATGCTTTTTCTCCAAACGCTCAAGTAAAAGAAGACCGGGAATTCAGGATATTTTCTGAAGGAATTATGGATGAAGGATACCAACTGCTAATCTTCAATCGTTGGGGAGAAACTATTTTTGAGTCGAATAGCCAGGAACTGGGTTGGGATGGTAAAATGAAAAATGGGAATTTTGCCCCCACCGGTGTTTATACCTGGATAATCAAGTATGTTGATTTTAGAGGCGAAGTACACAACCAACAAGGAACACTGACCTTACTATTTTAGATTATAAGTTTAATTTCGCTTAAACCAACTTATTCACAAGTATATTTTTGATGTAGTAATAAAAATTTTTCTCAAGATTAAAAAATCTTAAGGAATGTTAAAACCTCCAATTTAATCTAAAAAGGTATATAACCATCAAAACAAATAGCTGTTGTTTTACGTATTAAAGAACGTTATGAGAACTAAAAATGAACGTTTGGTTGGTTTTGAAGGCAAGCCAAAATATAGTAATAGATTTCAATTTTCTTCAGTTGAAGGGAATTATAACAGAGAGGACAAACATGAATTTGTTGTTCCGTGGCAAATGGTTATAAAAAATGAAGAAGAGTTTGTAATGAAATGAAGGCTTGCAGAAAAGGAGTTTAACTATGTGGTTTGAAAGAAGAGTTCTGAGATTTAACAGAGCTCTTCTTTTTTATATCATAGGGAAAAGTAGTTTATTGGTTACCGGTATCCCGTCAAGTTTGCCAAAAAAGAAAGTCAGCGAGATTTCGTGTGAACCAGAACTATAATCTGAAAGCTCAGAAAAAGTATAATCAAAACTGTATCCAAATTGAAATTTTTCTTTTGCAAACCCAATTAGTGCAATTAATGCGTCAGGACGGGTATCAACGTTATTTCGGAACCAGGCGCCAAATAATAAAGTTCGTTCAATAAAATAAATGCCAAGATTAACTTGTTTAAATGTGCCCTGCTGTTGGTACATAATATTTGGGGAAAATGTAAATTCTCTGGATAACAGTCCGTTGTGGTATTTTTTTGTTCTGAATCCAGCATGTAGGGTATATTTTACAGGGATTTTTCCTTTCTGATCTCCTTCTAAAATAGACTCATTTGGGCGTGTAATATGAAATGCACTTAGTCCCCAAAAAAAGTTATCATGCTGCCCGACTGCACCTATTGAAAAATCAGGATAAAGTTTTTTCTCGTCAGAATAGTTAGGTGTCGCTCCGTTAATTTCTCCTGTTAGCTGGTTAATGTTCGAAGAGAAAATCAGTTGATCAGAATTAAACTGCTTTAGTACCAGCCCAGCTTGCAAACCCATGGTGATGAAGTTCCATTGGTTCATTTTTAAGTGATAGGAATAGGAGAAAGATGCAGCACTTGTGTTAATAATATTATTTAATTCCCTGTCGTGATATGCCTGAAATCCTATTCCTGCATTGAATTTTTTTGAAATTTGGTCGTAGGAAACTGAATAGGTTGTAAAAGTCGCTCCCTTTCTTGGCCATTGATTTCTGTAATTTACAACAGCACGAGGTAGTTCTGTAGTTCCGGCAAATGCTGGATTAACATGTAAAGGATTAGCAAAAAATTGCGAAAATTCCGGATCTTGCCCAAAAGAAACTTGAGAAATACCAACGAAAAATAGGGAAAAAATAAAAATTCTTAATACAAATCCTTTCACAACATAAAGAAAGTGAATCTTATGTAATTTTTGCAAGAATTTCCTGTAGGAAATATTCTTTTTGTTCGTTTGCAGTTTTTAAAGCAGGTGTAATAATTTTTTTGGTTTGTTCGATAATATCATCACTAGGCAGAAATTCCATATTATCAATAACAGTAAATGCCTCAAAACCGGTTTCCCAGTCATCGTTAATTATAATTTGTACAAATACAGGCAAATACTCGTGGAAATGAAGTCCATTTTGCCAGCACGCAGTTAGCAATACTTTTTTTATGGAATTATACTTTTTAGTTTCCAGTGCTTCAACAAAAACAGGGACAGTTTCCTTTTCTTTTATATTTCCAAGAAGTTTAACAATTTCTATTTCAATTTCTTCCTCTTTATTGGAAAGTAAAAGATCAAAAAGTACAGGAAGGTAAAGTTTGTTCCCATGCTCACTTATTTTATGGATAGCTGTAATAACGGTTGTCTTATTTGTTGAAAAAAGTTCTGCTTGTATATTTTTATTTATCTTCTCCTGATTCATACTTCTTTGTTTATATAATTTTCAAATTTAAACATATAATAGAGTAAAGCAACTTCATGGCGACAATGTTGGACTTAATTATTTAACTTTGCGCCCCATGAAAAACATCGAAGAACTTAGTAGCGGGAATGTAAGTCGATTAATGCTGAAATATTTTATTCCGGCATTTATAGGTGTTTTCGTCAATGCTCTTTATAATATTGTCGATCGCATTTTTATCGGGCAAGGAGTGGGGGCTGAAGCTTTATCCGGAATTTCAGTTGTTTTTCCTTTAATGCTGATAATGATGGCATTTGGAATGCTAATAGGTATAGGATCCGGTGTTTTTGTCTCTATAAATCTTGGAAAGAAAGATTTTGAAACAGCAGAAAAAACGCTTGGGACAGGATTTGCCCTTATGATCCTAGCATCCTTAATCATTATGATTCTTATTTATACGTTAAAAATACCAATCTTAAAATCATTTGGTTCAACAGAAGAAACTTTTCAATATGCCAACGACTATTTAGATATAATCATTGCGGGTATTCCTTTTATGGTTATTGGATTTTCTCTTAATAATATTATTCGTTCAGAAGGAAATGCACGTATTGCAATGATTTCAATGATTTTAAGTGCGGGGATTAATATTATTCTGGATCCAATTTTTATTTTTTGGTTTGATTTGGGCGTGAAAGGCGCTGCATACGCGACAGATATTGCCATGTTCGCGCTAATGTTATGGGTTTTAATTCATTTCAGGGGAAAACGTTCGATTGTCAAACTTCAGTGGAAAAATATTAGAATCAATTTAAATATTGCTGGCGAAATTATTGCTATCGGAATGGCACCTTTCGCTATGCAAATTGCAAATAGTGTCGTTCAGGGACTTTTAAATAAAAAGTTGATTGTATTTGGCGGAGATTTGGCAGTTGGTGCAATGGGAATAATTAACTCAGTTATCTCATTGGTTGTTATGGCAATGGTAGCTGTAAATATGGCCTCGCAACCTATAATTGGCTTTAATTATGGTGCGAATTCAGTAGATCGTGTTAAAAATGCGCTTAGAATATCAATTGTTGCAGCAACAGTAATCGCAGTTTTTGCTTTTGCAGTTGTTCAGGCGGCTCCGGGACTTATTGTCAAATTGTTCAATAACGACAGCAAGGTTTTATATGATATTGCTATTAAAGGTTTGCGTTATGTTACGTTAGCTTTTCCTTTCGTAGGCTTTCAGGTTGTCGCCTCTCATTTCTTTCAATCTATAGGAAAAGCCAAAATTTCAATGTTTGCAACACTTTTTCGTCAGGCAATATTGTTGATTCCATTCTTGTTTATATTGCCAAATTTTTGGAACATAAATGGTATTTGGTTTTCATATCCATTGGCTGATTTTATATCTGCTCTTGCAGTTTTCTATTTATTATTTAAAGAGTGGAAAAGGTTGGGCAAAATTGAACAAAAGTCTGAAATATGACCACTGTTTTCGTACTGTATATTAAATTTATTTCTGATTATTTATTTTAGATTAAATTTTTGCAAAAAATTAACATTCAGGCTCGTTACATAATTTTTTTATTAGTATAATAGCGGTAATAAAGTCAGAAAAACGTTAAAAAATTATTTCTGCAAATATTTTAAGGTCTCCAAAGAAGGAATACAATTTGTTTTTTTATGTTAATTCTTTTTTTTAGACCGGTAAATTAAGGTTTACCTGAGAGTGGCTGTTGTAAAGAAAATGTATTTGTTTTCAGAGTTATTGGAGTGGATTTTATGTGGAAATACAGGAAGCTATTACGTATAGAGTGATTTGTATTTATCAAAAATATGCTCTCGTAAAGAACAAATTGAAAATAACCTTTAAGCGATCATGATTCTTTTAATTTATATTTCTGGCCATTGCGATTTAAGGTCTTAATATTAGACCGGTTGTGTTTAATAACTCATAGGTTTAATTTAAGTTTAGTTATATAAAGCCATCCCTGTTGAGGGATGGCTTTTCTACACTATAATTTTTCGAGTAATGCCTTTCCTGTGTATGAGTCCTTTTTGTTTACTAATTGTTCCGGTGTTCCGGCAAAAACAAGGTTTCCTCCTTCGTCACCGCCTTCAGGACCTAAATCAATTATCCAGTCTGCTGATTTTATAATCTCCATATTATGCTCAATAATGATTATTGAATGACCACGAGAAATTAATGCATTAAATGAATCTAATAATTTCTTTATGTCATGAAAATGTAAGCCTGTTGTTGGCTCATCAAAAATGAAAAGAGTAGGAGAGTCCTTTTCTTTTGCTAAAAACGAGGCGAGTTTTACACGCTGACTTTCACCTCCTGAAAGTGTACTTGATGATTGTCCTAATTTAATGTAACCAAGTCCAACGTCCTGCAAGGGTCGTAATCGTTTAGTTATTTTCTTCTCGGTTGAAGATTTCCCATTTGCGAACAAATCGATTGCCTGATTTACCGTGAGATTTAAAATATCATCAATGTTTTTGTTTTTATATTGAACGTCCAGAATATCTTCTTTGAATCGTTTACCTCCACAGCTTTCGCATAAGAGATAAACATCGGCCAGGAACTGCATCTCAACTTTAATGGTTCCCTCGCCTTGACATTCGTCACACCGCCCACCATCTACATTAAACGAGAAATGTGACGGTTTTAATCCCTGGATTTTAGCAGCTTGTTGATCCGCAAAAAGTTTGCGGATTTCATCGTAAGCTTTTAAATAAGTAACCGGGTTGGAGCGAGATGATTTTCCGATTGGATTTTGATCAATAAATTCAATGGCATCAAGCATTTTGTAATCTCCGATAATTGCATCGTGATGGCCTGTTCTCTCACCGTATCCACCTAAAATTTTTGTTAGTGCGGGGAACAGGATTTTTGAAACCAGAGACGATTTTCCAGATCCACTTACTCCCGTAACAACAGTTAAAGTATTAAGTGGAAATTTTACCCGAAGGTTTTTCAGATTATTTTCACGCGCACCAATAATTTCTATTGAATTAGACCATCTTCTGCGTTGTTTTGGAGTTTCAATATTTTCTTCTCCGGTTAAATATTTTGTGGTCAAACTTTCCGGTTTCAATTGTAATTCAGAATGATTTCCCTGAAAGACTATTTCTCCTCCGTGCTGGCCGGCAAACGGCCCAATATCAATAATTTCGTCAGCGGCACGAATAATTTCCTCGTCATGTTCAACCACAAAAACTGTATTCCCAATTTTCTGAAGTCGTCTCAGAACTTTTATTAAACGGGCTGTGTCACGGGGATGAAGACCAATGCTTGGTTCATCTAATATATATAAAGATCCAACCAAACTGCTTCCCAGTGATGTTGCCAGATTAATTCGTTGTGATTCGCCTCCGGAGAGCGTTGAAGACAAACGGTTCAATGTTAAATAACCCAGTCCAACATCACAAAGAAATTCTATTCTGCTATTTATTTCTATTAAAATTCGTTTAGCTATTTCAGTATCATGTTTGCTTAGTTGTAATTTGCTGAAAAACTCCTTCAGGTTTAAAACAGGTAGGAGTACTAACTCCTGTAAAGATTTACCGCCAACTTTTACATATCCTGCCTCCTTTTTTAAACGACTTCCTTTACACTCCGGACAGGTTGTTTTCCCCCTGTAACGTGAGAGCATAACACGATACTGAATTTTATAACTTTTTTCTTCTAGATATTTGAAGAAGCGGTTTAATCCTTCAAAGTATTTATTACCTGTCCATATAAGAAATTTTTGGGCTTCGCTTAATTCATAAAAAGGTTTATGAATCGGAAAATTAAATTTATCAGCATTATATATTAGCTGATATTTCCATTCACTCATTTTTTCACCCTTCCAGCATGCAATGGCATCCTGGTAAATTGATAGTGACTTGTTTGGAATCACCAGATCTTCATCAATCCCGATTACCTTTCCGTAACCTTCGCAGGTTGGACATGCCCCCACCGGATTGTTAAAACTAAACATGTGAACCGTGGGGTCTTCAAATTCCATTCCGTCAGCTTCAAAAAGATTGGAGAATGACTGCGAAATCGTTTTGTCGTTTTGGTAAATTTTTACGATACATTCACCATGACCTTCAAAAAATGCAGTTTGAACTGAATCAGCGATTCTACTTTGTGTATCTTCATCATTTTTTACTGAAATTCTGTCAATTACAATGTTGCATTTTTCACTGCATAAAGAATTAGCATTTGATTTTAAGATATCTTCGATGCGAATTATCTCATCATTCGATTCCAGTCTCGAAAATCCCTGTTGCATCAGAAGTTCAGCTTCCTCCTGCACTGTACGACCATTTTTAGGTTTCAAGGGCGATGCAATTATCATTTTGGTGTCATGGGGATAAGAAAATATATAATCTACAACGTCACTAACACTTTGCCGGGTAACTTCTTTCCCCGATATCGGAGATATTGTTTTTCCAATTCTTGCATAAAGTAACTTCAGGTAATCGTATATTTCTGTTGATGTACCAACTGTTGAGCGAGGATTCCTTGTATTAACCTTTTGTTCGATTGCAATGGCAGGGGGTATACCTTTAATAAAATCAACTTCAGGTTTATTTATCCTACCCAAAAATTGCCGGGCATAAGATGAAAGGCTCTCTACATATCTTCTTTGCCCTTCTGCAAATAAAGTATCAAAAGCAAGTGAGGATTTACCTGAACCTGAAACACCCGTTACAACAACAAACTTATTAAGTGGTATTTTAAGGCTTATATTTTTAAGATTATGAACCCTTGCGTGGTGTATTTCAATATATTTTGGTGATATACTATTTGGCATTTTTACTTTAAAAAACTATTATTTTGTAAAAAAACTTGTATTTTTCGTTTAAAAGTAGCATTTTTGAAACGCACAAAATTAAATAAATAGTTTCAAATCACTAAAAGAAATCGCCTATAGGAAAGCTTTACTTTTTGTTTACAATTAAATAGAAGGTAATGTTCATAACAAACACATTGAACGACAATGAGCTTGTTCAACGATTTATTCAAGGCGATCAGAATTCACTTGAAATTTTAATACGTCGTCACAAAAACAGGATATTTTCATATATTCTGCTAATTGTGAAAAATCAGGAGTTGGCTGAAGATATTTTTCAGGAAACGTTTATTAAAGTTATTCGTTCACTGAAAAGAGGAAAATATATTGAAAACGGGAAGTTTGTATCCTGGGTGCTGAGGATAGCGCACAACCTGATTATTGATCATTTCAGGAAAGAAAAGCTGAAGGGAACCGTGTCTAACGATAGTACTGATGTTGATATTTTCAACTCACAAAAATTTTCTGAAGCAACCGTTGAAGATCGGTTGGTGAACGATCAGATTTTATTTGAGGTAAAAGAATTGATTAATGAGCTTCCGGAAGATCAGCAACAAGTTATTTACATGCGTCATTATATGGGGCTTAGTTTCAAGGAAATTGCAGAACAAACCGACGTTAGCATAAACACTGCTTTGGGGCGGATGAGATATGCATTAATTAACTTGCGGAAGCTGATAGAAAAGAAGAATCTGGTGCTTACTAAAGTTTAACTTTTGTTAACACAATATTAGAGGGGTAGAGGCGTTTTAACTTTAAAATAATTTACACAAAAATGCCTATGAATAAAGTTTCTACCTTAATTTATTTTGTTAACACATTTCAAGCCGAATCGAATGAAGATTTCGGGAAGGGTTTGAATGTAAAATCAAAAGAGTTGGAAAGATTAGATGTCGGACCATCAGAGCAATCGATAGAAAATATTATGAACTTTGCCCGTTCTTACGAAGTATATGAAACTCAGGAAACGGGTTATGTTGAAATGAATTTGAATTAAAAAGGTGCACTTATTTAAGTGCACCTTTTTAATTTTTGGTTGACGTATATCTTAGTATCAAATACCCTATCAATCCAGCTAAAAAAGAACCTGCTAAAATTCCCATTTTTGCAGAATTAATAAGTAAAGGATCTTTATATGCTAAGTTGTTTATAAATAACGACATAGTGAAGCCCAGGCCACCCAGAAACGATACTCCCGCCAATTGACGGAATGAAACATTTTCCGGTAACTCAGCAAGATTAAATTTTATAGCCAGAAAGGAAAATAAGAAAATGCCAATAAAATTTCCAACAACAAGACTTATTGCAAGATTTGTTGAAAGAGAAAGATTAGCTTCACCTGAGAAACTAAATACCACACCAGCATTGGCAAGCGCAAAAACAGGCATAATTAAATAGGAAACCCAGCCATGTAAACGATGTTCGAGATATTGAAGAGGAGAAGCTGTTTTTTCGGTTATTTCTTCTATGTTATCAATTACATCAAGCTGTTTTTTAGTAAGGATAGTTTTTTCACCGTTTGTTTTACAATCTTTCAAAAATAACTCGAGATTTTCTTTTCCCTTTTCATAAAAAGAGCGGGTATCTGCTTCTCTTCTTAAAGGAATTGTCAATGCCATTAAAACCCCGGCAATGGTGGCATGGATACCAGATTTTAAAAATAGTATCCAAACTATTACTCCCATAATAAAAAATAAGTATTTGGAGTAAAATCCACGAAATGAAAGAATAATCAAACCAGCAACAATAATCAAAGCTATTCCGATATAAAGCCAAACCAGATTTGAACTGTAAAAGAAAGCAATCACCAAAACTGCACCCAAATCGTCAATAATTGCGAAAGCCATCAGGAAAACCTTAAGTCCGCTTGGTATCCGGTTTCCCAGAAGTTTCAAAATACCTAAAGTGAAAGCTATGTCAGCAGCCATAGGAATTCCCCAGCCTTCAGCACCGGGTTCGCCCAAGTTCAGGAAAGTAAATGTCAGAGCTGGAAGAACCATGCCACCTATTGCAGCAAAAATTGGGAGTGAAGCTTTTTTTAACCGGCTAAGTTCACCAGTTAGTATCTCGCGTTTTATCTCTAGACCTATCAGAAAAAAGAAGACAGCCATTAATCCGTCGTTGATCCATTTTAGTATTGGTTTTGAAAGTTCAAATGAAGGAACAGTGATAGTAATATAGTTGTTCCAGAATTCTAAAAACTCTGTCTTAAAAGGACTGTTTGCAAGGGTTAGTGCAGTAATAGTCGCCATGAAGAGTATTATACTACTCGATGTTTCGAGGCGAATAAATTGGTTTAACGGTTCTTTGATTAATTTAATCGTTTTCCTCATTTGTTTTATTTTTTGAAAATAACCACTAAGGTGAGTAAAAGTTTAATTGAATGATTTTAATTAAAGTTAAAAAAATTGATTTAAAGTATTGGTTTTTATTTCAAATTGAATTATTTTAGTGATATTATTTTGATATCATATTAATTTATATTTAATGTCATGGAAAAACAATATTCTGCTTTATCGGGTTATATGTTCCTTTTTTTGGAACTGATTATATTGATCTTGATCGTTTTTGGTTTTTTTAGAGGGATGGTTATTCCTGCAGTAGTTCTTATAACGGTTTTCATTCTGGTTGCCGTTGGTTTTACGGTGGTCGATCCCAATCAAAGTTGCGTAATGGTTTTATTTGGTGCCTACAAAGGGACAATTAAATCCAACGGATTTTACTGGGTTAATCCGTTTTTTGTAAGGAAAAAAATTTCGCTTCGGGCCAGAAATTTCGACAGTGAAACCATTAAAGTAAATGATAAATTAGGAAATCCCATTATGATAGGATTGGTTTTGGTGTGGAAAGTGGAAGAAACATATAAGGCTGCTTTCGGAGTTGATGAATATGAGCATTTTGTAGTTGTGCAAAGCGAGGCTGCATTAAGGAAATTGGCTGGAATGTATCCATACGATAATATTGAAGACGAAAATGCAAAAGTTACTTTACGAGATGGAACGGAAGAAGTAAACAATGAATTGGAAAAAGAAATTATAGAGCGACTTGAGATTGCCGGAATTCATGTTATAGAAGCAAGAATAAATCATATTGCCTATGCCCAGGAAATAGCCCAGGCAATGTTGAAAAAACAGCAGGCAACTGCAATTGTTGCTGCACGTTATAAAATTGTTGAAGGAGCGGTTAGTATGGTTGAAATGGCGCTTGACGAACTTAGCCAAAAAGAAATTGTCGATTTAGATGAAGAAAAGAAAGCATCAATGGTGAGTAACCTAATGGTAGTCCTTTGTGGTGATAAAGATGCCACTCCGATTGTAAATACAGGCACATTATATTAGCATGGGAAATGGAAAAGGTCTATTACAAGGAGGAACAAAGATTTAATCAAGCTTGGGTTTTTATTATCCTGATTTTAACAGCGTTGGGATCAACCGTTCCATTTCTAGTAGGCATTTATGTGCAGGAAGTCCTGCATAGACCATGGGGCAATAATCCTGTGAAGACTGGGCTTTTGGTGTTTTTCTTTATTTTTCATTTTATAATTATGGGTGGTTTGATTTTACTATTTATTAAGATGCGACTAATAGTTGAAATTAGAAAAGATGCAGTTTGTTATCAATATCCACCTATTATAAATAAATGGAGGGCTATTAGGAAAGAAGATATTAAAGATTTTGAGGTGCGGAAATATAAACCTGTTAGAGAGTTTGGTGGTTGGGGAATAAAAAGTGGGAGTAAGAAAAAAGCCTATACTGTAAGTGGAAATATAGGCCTGCAACTTTATATCAAAAATGGTAGAAAAATATTGTTTGGAACGCGGCGAAAACAGGCTATTGAATACGCAATGGAAAAACTAATGAGTTTACAGGAATAAAGTTATGGCTGATAAGAAGAATGGAAATAATAAATCGATTTTTGGACAAAAGACCAGAAAATTTTTCATTTTACTCGCTGTAGAAATTCTGCTTGTTATTTTAATATTTCTGATAACTCAGATCTTTTGATTTCAAAAGCGAAAATGTTTGCAGAAGAAGGGAATAAAGATGTCAAAGAAAAAAACATTTGTATTACGGATAAATCCTGAAATGATGGAAGCAGTTGAGAAATGGGCATCTGATGATTTCAGGAGTATTAACGGGCAATTGGAATGGATAATTCATAATGCTTTGAAAGATGCGAAACGATTAAAGAAATCAGGTTCTGATCCGGATCAGTAATTATGCCCGATTATTTAATACCAATATCATAAATAGTTTAATATTTAAGCCATGAATCAAAGAAGTTATACATGTCCAAAATGTGGAAATCGACGAGCCGATGTAGATCAGATAAGAACTACCGGCGCCGGATTTACCAAGTATTTTAATATTCAGAATCGTAAATTTACTGCTGTTTCCTGCACGCAGTGCGGTTATACAGAGTTTTACAGAGGAACTCCTTCAAGTGGGGCAAGTAATGTACTTGATTTTCTGACAAACTGAATCAGGAAAAATGTTGTTTTATCACAGCATTTAGACGGTCTCGCATTATTGGTTTTGGTAAATAATCGTTACATCCGGAATCTAACGCCCTTTCCCTGTCACCAGCCAGGGCAAAGGCTGTAGTTGCAATAATTGTAACATTTTTATTAAAATCCCGAATCTTTTGAGTTGCTTCATATCCATCCATCAAAGGCATTTTTATATCCATTAAAATTAAATCAATACCAGGATTTGTTTTACATATTTCTATCGCTTCTAAACCTGTTTTTGCAGTATAAATATTTTTGCTAAATCCTTCAATCATGGTTTTGATAAGTATTTCTGAAACATTATCATCTTCAACTATTAGAATGTTAAGTTTTTCGATTTTATTATCATTATCATTTCCTTTTTCTGATTGTGTTATTTTTATTATTGCAGGATAGTAAGGAATCGTGAAATAGAAAGTTGAACCTTTTTCTTTTTCACTTTCCACCCAAATTTTACCTGCTAATAATTCGACATATGATTTTGTAATTGCCAATCCCAGTCCCGACCCCTGATGTGCATTTCTGTCTTCAATATTAGCCTGAACAAATCTATCAAATATTGCCTGTTGCCTGTCGGAAGGTATTCCTTTGCCGCTGTCTTTTACATAAAATTCTAAATATTTTCCTTTTCGTTTACAGCTAATCTCTATTTTCCCCTCATCGCAGAATTTAATTGCATTTTTTACAAGATTTGTAAATATCGCATTTAGCTTCTCTTCATCGCTGGTAATTTTGTCTTCTGCCTGGGTAAGTTCGTTTTTCAGAATTAGCTGTATCCCTTTTTTATCTGCTTCCGGTTTGAAAAATCGAAGAATATTATTCAATTTCTTTGAGATACTAAATTCCTGACGTATAATTTCAATTTGTCCGGCTTCAATTTTAGAAATATCAATGATATTGTTGATGGTGTTGAGCATTCGTTCGCCACTTTTTTCGATAATATCGATATACATTTTTTGTTCATCACCATTAAGCTGAGGTTCTTTTAAAAGGTTTGCAAAACCAAGAATCCCATTCATAGGAGTACGTATCTCGTGACTCATATTAGCAAGGAAGGCAGATTTTAATCTGTCGCTTTCCTCTGCTTTCTCTTTTGCTTTTATTAATTCCTTTTGAATATTTTTGACTTCGGTAATGTCTTGAATGGTACCTATCATTTTTGCAGGATTCCCAAATTTATCATATTCAAGCCTTCCTAACCCATGCACCCATCTTTGTTCTTTGTCATTTTGTCGAGTGATTTGATATTCTTTATTAAATTTTACTTTATTACCTATTACTTCATTAATTAGATAATCATTCATAATTTCTTTCCAATCCGGATGAATTATTGAAACCCATCCTTCCACATTTTTGGTAAAGATTTCATTGATCCCGAAAATCTCATCCAAAATTTCTGAACTTTCCCAGTTTCCTGACGTGATGTCCATTTTGTAAGTTCCCAGCTTGGCTATTTTTTGAGTATCCTTAAGAAATGTCTCATGAGCCCTTAATTTTTCCTCAACCTTTTTTCTTTCAGTAATATCTGTAATAATTCCATACCAAAGAGTACTTCCATCTTCGAGACGTTGTGGTTTTGCATCACAAAGCCTCCACCTAAGCCCCTGTTTAGGCAAAATTACTCTAAATTCACTATGATAAAGTTTCAGTCTTTGTGCAGATTCATTAATGGTTTCACCCAAATATTCTATATCATCGGGATGAATACGGGTAAAAACAAGTGATGCATCTTCTTTTACTTCCTCTGAGGTTACTTCAAAAATTTCATACATTCCGGGGCTAGAGTACGGAAAGGAGAAATGCCCATCGGGATATAACCGATATTGATAAACCACACCAGGGACCATTGATGTTAAATCGTTCAGCATTTTGTAGCTTTTCTCAAGTTCTATTTCAAACTCTTTTTGTTCGGTTAGATCGCGAGCACTGGCATATAACAGTCCGTTAGGTAAAATTATTGCATTTATATCCACTAGTATCAGGGAACCATCCTTCCTTTTTATCATGGTTTCTCTCTGATATTTTTTATTTTTTAAAACTTTCTGAAATATTTCTTTTCTGTAATCATCCTCCCCTTCAATATTTTTTATATTTGATTTCAATAATTCTTCAACTGTATAGCCTAATAAATCAGAGGTGGCCTGATTTGCGTAAACGTAATTCCCTTTTTTATCAACAAGTAAAATAGCGTCAGGTGAATTTTCTGTTATGGTTTTGAATTTTTCCTCGCTTTCCTTTAGTTCTTTTTCATGACTAACACGTTCAGTTATATCTGTCCCAACGCTAAGTACCGCATCCTTATTATCCCATTTTGTGAGAACAGCAAAAACCTCAAGCGGTAAAATAGTACCATCTTTTCTAAAATGTTCAACCTGAAAATTTGCCTTTCCATTTTCAATAATCATTTTCATTCTTTCAGGGATATCCTCTTTTAAGATTGAAGAGTCGATTTGTTTTAAAGAAAGAGAAAGAAATTCTTCTTTCGAATACTGATGTAACTCAAATGCTTTTTTATTTGCATATATAATTCCACCTTCAAAATCATGTATGATAATTGAACTAGGTGCAAGATCAAGCATTATTGCCATTTGTTGCTGCTTCGCTTCAAGGTGCTTTCTTTCAGAGATATCTACCATTAAACCTCTGATTCCTTTCAATTTATCTCCGTCGTATATTGAATTGGCATGAAATAATACTGGGAATTTGGTCCCATCTTTTTTTAATGCAGTATATTCTAAAGGTCCTGGATTAAACCCTTTGAGCCGGTTTTGAAAGTTGATTTTTGCTTTTTCTCTGTCTTCCATATCGAGCATGCTAAATGCATCCAAGCCTTTGGAAAAGTCTGATTCAGAATAGCCAAATAAATCAAATGCTTTTTGGTTGGCATAAATGATAGAGAAGTTTTCGTCCATCTCAAAAATGGCCTCAGGAAGCATATTTACAAATTCTTCAAATCGCCTCGTGCTTCTTTGTAGCGATTGCTCGGCCAGTATTCTTTCTGTAATATCATTGGCAACAACCGACGCCCCAATAATTTCTTCCTTACTATTTTTTACAGGTCCAAAATGGTAGACTCTCCATGTCGGTTTTTGCTGGTATTTTCTTTTACGTTCAATTGAAAATCTTTCTCCATCTAATGCACGATCATAATAATTCTTCCATTCTATTTTATCCTCTTCGTCAAGAGTGTCTAGCAAAACTGTTTCACCAATTTTTATTATTTTATTAAATGTATTTAAACACTCTTCGTAGTATATTGAATTTCCAAATGTTAGATAATAATTTTTATCTAGAGTCCATATGCTTGTGTTTGTAATATTTAAAAGTGATTCTAAATTGTAGTCTTGGAAATCTTTGTCCTTTTTCGAATGTTCTGAAATTTCAGATTTTGTTTTACTACCCGATTTTTTCATAATGCTTTTGCCGCAGATTATTAGCCCAATAAATTTATTTATATCTCCCCAAAAACCGGAATGAGGGTATATGTTTTATATAATCGACCTAAAGACCTTTCCCCGCAACTTACATTCAAATAGTACAATAAAGATTGAATGTTTACTAAAAATAGTTGTTTAGTATGTCAAAACAAAATTATTCAAAACAATTCAAGAAGAGCAACTTAATTAAGTTCTTTATTTCCTGACCTTTTAAATTTGGTTGTAGGACTTACACATTTGAAATACCTTTTAACTTTACTTTAAATTCACCTGTAAAAAAAATGCCCTATAGGCTTTCATCACAAAATGCATTATTTTTGGTTCGATTTTAAAACTAAATCAAAAATTTATACCAAAATGAATATTAGTGCATTACAAAAGGAAAGAGCTAAATACCAGCCAAAGTTACCTAAGTCATTAATTGGGGCCGTAAAATTAGTGGAAGGAGTTAAAACCAAATCGGTCGCTGATCAGAAAGAAATAGCGGAATTGTTTCCAAATACTTATGGCATGCCTTTAATTACTTTCGAGGAAGGAGAAGTAAAAAAAGACAGGCCGGCTATTAATGTTGGTGTAATCCTTTCAGGGGGTCAGGCACCCGGAGGACATAATGTAATTTCAGGAATATTCGACGGAATAAAGAAAATTAATCCTGAAAGTCGTTTGTACGGATTCTTAGGTGGCCCGGGAGGCTTGGTTGATCATAAATATATTGAATTAACTTCAGAAATTATTGATGAATACAGAAATACCGGAGGGTTTGACATCATTGGTTCAGGACGTACAAAGTTAGAAGAAGAGTGGCAGTTTGATAAAGGTTTGGAGATTGCGAACGATTTGAGTTTGAATGCACTGGTAATTATTGGGGGCGATGATTCAAATACAAATGCTTGTGTTTTGGCTGAATATTATGCAGCTAAAAAGTCTGGAGTTCAAGTGATTGGTTGTCCAAAAACAATTGATGGCGACTTAAAAAATGAAATGATTGAAACATCGTTTGGTTTTGATACAGCTACAAAAGTTTATTCAGAATTGATTGGAAATATTCAGCGCGATGCCAATTCGGCAAAAAAATACTGGCACTTTATTAAATTGATGGGACGTTCAGCTTCCCATATCGGTTTGGAATGTGCTTTAAAAACACAACCAAATATTGCACTGATTTCTGAGGAAGTAGCAGATAAAAAACAAACTTTGGAGGAAATTGTGGAATATATTGCTAAAATAGTAGCCAAACGTGCTGAAAATGGGGATAACTTTGGAGTTGCACTAGTTCCTGAAGGATTGATTGAATTTATTCCTGAAATGAAAGTTTTGATTTCAGAATTGAACGACTTACTTGCTGAGGATACAGATACAGAGAAAGAATTTAAAATGTTGAGGAAGAGTCATCGAATTGAATGGGTAGCTGGTCATTTGACCGATGATTCTGCCAAGGTATTTTTATCGCTTCCTACAGATATTGCAACCCAGTTGACACTGGATCGTGATCCACATGGTAACGTTCAGGTTTCTTTAATTGATACTGAGGAATTACTTGGGGAGATGGTAAAGTCGAAGTTGGATAAAATGAAAAAAGCTGGTGAATATGTAGGAAAATTTGGTACGCAGTATCACTTCTTTGGTTATGAAGGACGTTGTGCAGCACCTTCAAATTTTGATGCCGACTACTGTTATTCACTTGGTTATACAGCGTCTGTGCTTATTTCTGATGGTAAAACCGGATATATGTCCTCAGTTCGAAATTTAACTTCACCGGCAGAAGAATGGATCGCAGGCGGCGTTCCGGTTACTATGATGATGAACATGGAAAAACGTCATGGACACATGAAGCCTGTAATTCAGAAAGCATTGGTTGAATTGGAAGGAGCACCTTTTAAGTATTTTGTTTCGAAAAGAGGAGAGTGGGCTTTAACAACGCAATTTGTATATCCGGGGCCAATTCAGTATTTCGGCCCGACTGAGGTTTGCGACCCAACAACGGAAACACTTAAACTCGAAAAAGCTTAGAATTATATAAGAGCAAATAGTAAAGAACCTTCTGTCTAATTTAGACAGGAGGTTTTTTGTTGAAAAAACAATAAAAGAAATATGAAGTTGCTTTATTATAGATGATAAAAAAAGGATTAATTTGTGATGGATTAGAAAATAAAATTTTAATAAAATGAGAAAAATAGTAATTCTAATATTAGTAGCTGGTTATTTGGTATCGTGCCATAACTATAAACAGGATACTGAAAAGCTTACAGCAGCGATTGACAGTATGAAAGTTGAGTCAGAAATGAAAGATTCTTCAATAGTAGGTTTTCTTAACGATTTTAATGAAATTCAGGCCAATCTCGATTCAATTAAAAAAATGGAAGATTTGGTTACTGTAAAATCTGCACAAGGTCGTGAAATGGATGCCCAGCAAAAGAAACTAATTCTTGACGATATTGCATTAATCAATGATTTACTTCAAAAGAATAAGGATTTGACAGCATCACTTCAGAAAAGGTTAAACAGTGCAAATGCAAAAGTTGGACAATTGCAGGGAGTTATTGCTGAATTTGAGAAAATGGTGGATAATTTGGAAAGTCAAATTGAGCAGAAAGATGCTGAGATTCTTGTTTTAAATGAAGAAGTAGAAAAACTGAATTTTGATATAAATTCATTAAACCGGAGACTTTCGGTTGTTGAAGATGAAAGTCAGCAAAAAACGGAAGTAATTGCGTCGCAGACTTTGCAATTAAACGAGGCGTTTTATACCTACGGTAGTGTTAAAGAATTGAAAGAAAACGGGATTATTGAGCGGACTGGTGGATTATTAGGAATAGGAAGAACATCAGAGGTAAGAGAGGATTTTAACCCGGAATATTTCACTAAAATTGATATCCGTGAGTTTGATTACATTCCGTTAATGGTAAAAAAAGCAGACGTAATTTCTGTACATCCGGTAGGTTCTTATCATATCTCAGGAGAAAAGAGTGCAGATACTTTATACATTGATAATAAAGAAGAATTCTGGAATGCGTCAAAATATCTGGTTATTGAGATAAAATAGAAATAAGCAGTCTGAAATAGCATTTAGAATATTTCAGACTGCAAAATTTTTTAAAAAATAAACCGAACAGATATTGCCGCTTCATCTCCCCAGAATCCCTGGTATCCAATAATATTTAAGCCGGGCTTCCAATCCATTCCAATATTGAAGGGAATGGTTTCAATATTATATTCGATTCCTATAATACCATCAATCCCTACAACAGTGTAATTACCTGAGTGGTTGAACCAGTAATCGTTTTTGGTTCCGTCCCAAAAGCCAATATGTCCTCCAAGTCCGTAGTACCAGTTCAAACGTGGTGTGTTAAATGCCGTTGCATGAATTTCGTACAGTCCCGTAATATTGAATCCATCCCAGCGTGTTGCAAGCAAGCCTTCCAGTGCTGCATTTTCAGTAATAAAATGTTTGACTGTTAAACCATTAGATGGACCACCTCTTATACCTATTCCGGTGTTATAATCTTGTGCATTTATTTTTAATGCAACTGAAACAAGAATAGTAATTGCCAATACAATATTTTTCATTTCAGTAAATTGAATTAAATTTTATTAATTTAATGACAAGATAAAAAATATTTAGTTGCAAATTTTATCCATTAACCAGGCCATATTTTCTCCAAGGGTTTTTATGGTCTGTATTCCTTCTTCATCTTTCAAGACGTCACCCGGGTCTCTGCCTACCGCGAAATTCCAATACGAAGAACCAGGGACAATCATTTGGTTAATCAGAAAAAAATTGTTTATCGATTCGAATGTGTGCAATGCTCCGCCTCTTCTTACAGCAATAACAGCTGCACCGACTTTTCTTTTTAAAGTATGTCCGTTCACCCTGGTAACAAAACCGGCAACATCTATCAGAGCTTTGATTTCAGCTGTTACATCTGCGAAATAAACCGGTGAACCGATGATGATTCCGTCTGCTTCTTCCATTTTTGAAATACAGTAATTCAGATGGTCATTTTTTATCTGACATTTATGATTCTGAATTTCACCACACTTCATACAGGCAGTACAACCGTGAACTGGTTTATTACCCAGCTGAATCATTTCAGTTTCAATACCTTTTCTCTCAAAAATTTTAAATAACTCGTTAATTAAAGTTACTGTGTTGCCGTTCTTTTGCGGACTTCCGTTAATTGCTAATACTTTCATTTTTAAAGATTACATTTATTATGAAGCATTTCGCTTTCATAATACATTTTTGAATTCGTTTTTTTTGTTTGGTAAAAGAAGATCTACAGGATGCAGAATTCCAATGAGCTTAGAATAATTTTAGTTTATTTCATATGAATTAAGTTAATGAATATTTGTGTTAGGTTTTTATAATAATCTGCCAAAGAATTTATAGTAAAAAATTCAGAACTATATGATTTTGGTTTCTTTTTGGTGAAATTCATTTCAGTTATTGAAATCAAAAATTTTCAAAAATGAATCGGGCAATTTTAGCAAAATAATTCGTCATCATCAAAAGCGATATCCTATTCTGCCGTTAAAAGGAAGATTTATTTACAATAATATAAAGGTTAGTGAGGTACATGAATTTAGGAGTTCTGTCTATTGTCCGAATACATAGGAAATGATATTCGCTCCCATTCTTAGAGCTTTTTCTCTCGTTTCAGGAGGGTCGTTATGAACAGCTTCGTCTTCCCAACCATCACCTAAATCGGATTCAAAAGTGTACAAGCAAACCATTCTGTCATCAATGAACAACCCAAAAGCTTGCGGCCGATTATTATCATGCTCGTGAATTTTGGGCAAGCCTTCGTTAAAATCGTATTTTTGATGAAAAATAGGGTGGGAAGGAGGTAATTCAATTAAATCTTTATCAGGAAATACTTTTTTCATTTCACGCCTGAAATATTCATTTATTCCATAATTATCATCACAGTGCAAAAAACCCCCGCCTTCAAGATAGATTCGCAGGTTGATGGCTTCATTTTCCGAAAAAATAATGTTGCCGTGCCCTGTTAAATGAATAAAAGGGAAATTAAAGATTTCCTGACTTCCTATTTCAATTGTTGAAGGTTCAGGATTGATATTCGTGTTTAAATTTTGATTACAAAATTTGATTAAATTAGGTAAAGCAGTTGGATCAGAATACCAGTCGCCACCTCCGTTATATTTTGCAAGTGCAATTTTTACTGCTTGACTCTGTGCACTAGCAGAAAATATCAATATTGTAAAAAATAAAACAAATATATTTTTCAATCTCCTATTTTTTTCAAAACTATTCATCTTCAAAATTAAAACTATTCATTTGCCAGATTTACAATATTACATGCCACGATTCCGGCTGTTTCTGTTCTTAAACGTGATGTTCCCAAAGAAATTTCTTTGAACCCATTTACTTTTGCCAACTCGATTTCCTGGGGACTGAAATCTCCCTCCGGGCCTATCAATATCAACACATTTTCGCCTTTTTTGATTTCAGCCTTAAGATGTTTTTTTTCACCTTCATAACAATGTGCAATATATTTATTTTCAAAAGTAGTGTTCGCAACTAGTTCATTATAATTGGATATTTCATTCAAAACCGGCAAGTAAGCTTTTACCGATTGTTTCATTGCCGAGACTAGTATTTTGTTCAGGCGTTCAGGTTTAATAACCTTTCTTTCTGAGTGTTCGCACAGCACTGGAGTGATTTCATCGATACCAATTTCGGTAGCTTTTTCCAGGAACCATTCAAAACGGTCGATATTTTTTGTTGGGGCAATTCCAATATGAAGTTTAAAATCTCTTTTGCCAAAATCTTTTAGTGATTTTAAAATGGCAAGTTTGCAGCCTTTTATATTATCATCCAGAATTTCAGCTTCGTAAAAACCTCCTTTCCCGTCTACGATTTGGATAGGATCACCTTTTGAAAGCCGTAATACTTTTAGAGCATGTTTCGACTCCTCCTGATTGAGTTGTACCACGTCTTCTGATATTTCCCGTACATAAAAAAGTTGCATGGTTTATTGAAATTTTACCGGCACTAAATTACACATTTCAAATCTTTCATTTTGAATTGGTAGCATAAACCTCTATAATTTTCATCAACCAGATTAAAAATTTTCTTTTGAAAAAGGGTTTTTGTTGAATTTGAAGATTTTGTACAAATAAAACGTCGATGGTAAAATTATCAAGACTCCTACAATCAGTGCAATCAATAAAAAGAACTGGGTTTGCTGCGGTGCGGCAGAGTTTTGTAAGGTAATATCGTTGCCATCCTGTATTTTTACTAATACCGGAAATTGAATAGCAAACCATCCTGTAACAATCATCGTTGTTTGGAATCCTGCTATTATTCGAAGCAGGTTTCGTTTGTTTTTATTTAAGTTAATCCATAGAAATGGCAATGCCAAAGTTGCCAATACTACGCTAATTACACTTACCGGTGAATGATAGAATCTGTTAAAAAGGGCTTTTCCATCTGTTTCTGCTGCAATAAATACAAGTCCGCCAACAATCACCAGAGCTAAGATTAATCGTCTTGAAATTTTTGCAAAATACTGCAAGTCTTTTTCTTCTTTTAGTTCGCTTACCGTAAAAATTCCTGCCAGAAACGCGAAAAGCAAAACGAGAAATAATCCCATGCTCATTGAAAACCAGTTTAGCCATGGGGAGACATAAATTTGATAAAAACTGTTTTGGTAATCAAGCGAAATATTTCCTAATATCGCACCACCAAGCGTGACTCCCAGAAAGAATGTTGTAAATAAGCTGGAATATTGAAAAATACCTGAATATATAGCTTTTGGTGTAGCTTCTTCTATATCGTAATGCCGGAAAGTAAATGCGGTTCCTCTTAAAATTATTCCTATTAAAACAAGCAACACAGGAATATGAAGCACAGTTAAAACTGTAGAGTAAACGGTCGGGAAACCTACGAATAAAATAACGACTACAAGAATAAGCCATACATGATTGGCCTCCCAAATTGGAGCAATAGCTTTCGAAACAATATTTGAGGCTTTACCGCGGGTTAAAAGTTCCAGAATTCCACCGCCAAAATCTGCACCTCCCAATAAAATATAAAGCAAAAGGCTTATTATAAGTATGGCAAAGTTTATTTCAATCATTTGGAAAAATATTTTGTGTGTAAAACTTTTATCTGCCGGCTAAGCAGCCAGATTACAATAAAACTAAGCAAAAGATAAACAACTGATATCGTATAAAATGTGTATTGTATACCAGGCATTGGAGTTAATGAATCTTTGGTTTTCATTATTCCATAAATGATCCATGGCTGTCGCCCCACTTCAGTGACAATCCAACCGGCTTCTAAAGCTATAAAACCCAGAGGAGTGGCAATTGCGAGCAATTTAAACCACCATCTCTTTTTTAGCCAGTGATTCCATTTAAAAGTACCTGCCCCAAAAATCAGAGCAATCAGAACCAGAAACATACCAATACCAACCATGAGCTGAAAAGAATAATGTGTAATCGGAACCGGTGGCCATTCATTTTCAGGAAATTCTTCCAAGCCCTTTACTTCAGCATTAAAATCTCCATGTGCAAGAAAGCTGAGAAACCCCGGCAATTTTATGGCATGTTTTACTTCACGAGCCTCAACATCCGGAATACCGCCTATTATTAAAGGAGCTTTCTCCTGTGTCTCAAAGTGAGATTCAAAAGCAGCTAATTTTGCAGGCTGAAGTTTAGCCACATTTTTTGCTGCCAGATCACCGCTGATTGGCTGTAATATAGCTGCAACCGAAGCAAATGCCAGAGCTATGGTTATAGCTTTGGCGTGTATTTCAAGCTTATTTTTTAAATAGAGAATCGCATGTACTCCAGCAACCGCAAAACCGGTGGCTGAAAAAGCGGCAATAGTCATATGATGAGCCTGGGAAAACCATGCTTTGTTAAACATTGCCTTTACCGGATCAATATTTTGTGCCTGTCCGTTTACCCAATCGAAACCGGCGGGAGCATTCATCCATGCATTAGCTGCAACTACAAATATTCCTGAAAGTACTCCAGCAACCCCAACAACAAAACCTGTATATAAATGAACCCACTTATTCAACCTGTTCCAACCGTATAAGAATAATCCAATAGCTATAGCTTCCAGAAAAAAGGCCGTTCCTTCCCATGAAAAGGGCATGCCGAAAATGGGGCCGGCATGTTCCATAAAAGTAGGCCAAAGCATGCCTAATTCAAAAGATAATACCGTTCCCGAAACTGCACCCACGGCAAAGAAAATTGCAACGCCTTTTGCCCAGGCTTTTGCCAAATCAAGATAAACCGGATTATTTGTTCGCAGCCATTTCCATTCGGCAACAAACATAAACCATGGCATAACCATGCCTATACATGCGAAGACAATGTGAAATCCTAAAGAAACTGCCATTTGCATTCGGGCAGCCATAAATGCTTCCATCTCTTTATTCTTATTTGAATAATTAACCTAAATATTTAATATTTCAACAACTAAAATCTATTTCTGTTTGCTGGAAAATTCAAAACTTTGCAGCATTGTTTGATTTTAGAAGATGAATTTTGTAAAATTAACTAATACAATGAGTTTTACTCATTTTTACAATGTGAATTTTATCACATTTGAAGATGGTTATTCAAATAATAGAATTGTTCAAATAAAGTTTAAAGGTGCAATCTTAGTTGTAGATTTATTTTAACATTTTTGGAACGAATTGGAATGCCAGTTTGCCTGTTCTTGCCGCTATTTCATTCCATGAGTCAGTTTCAAAATCAATTCCGACAGTAGAACATGTGGGCATATCTCCACCAAAATATTGAAGTAAATTACTAACGAAGTAATGAAATCCGGGATTGTGACCGAAAATGAAACATGTTGTAACATTCGCCGGGAATTTTTTTATCATATCAATAAATTCAGAAGTAGTTTGTCCGTCGTAGATGTCCTCAATTTCCAGGATTTCTTTTGTGTCGAAATTTAGTTTTTTGGCATAAAGTCGTGCCGTTCTTATTGCCCTCTTTGCCGGGCTTGATACAATTAAATCGGGTATAATTCCCTTTCTGGCAAGTTCTGAACTCACTCGTTTTGCATCTTTTTCTCCACGAGAGCTTAAGTCGCGGTTAAAATCATCTTCATAACCGTAATGGACCGATTTGGCATGTCGAACAATTACTACTCGTTTCATAAATTCTTAGTTTAAACTGAATGGTAAACCTCTACTTCAATTTTGGCTATTTCCGAAATTAAAGGAACTATTCCGGTAAAGTGTATTGAATTGTTGTGCTCATCAATTGCAGCCTGATCTTTCCATTTTTCAATGAGGCAATAGTTTCGCTCGTCTTCCTTATCTTTATGTAAGATGTATTCAATACACCCTTTTTCTGCACGCGATTTTTCACCCAACTCATTAACCAGATCCAAAAACTTTTCTTCTTCACCTTTGTTCACTTCAAACTTTGCTACAATTGAAATCATTTTATTGTTTTTTAATTTTATTATTCGTTGCAAACAAATTTACCTTAATTTGCGCTTTTCTGAATGATAATTTTAATCTTTTTATGAAACGGATTGGGCTCCTTTCTGATACTCATGGTTTTTTACACCCCAGACTATTCTCTTTTTTTGAGAATGTAGATGAAATATGGCATGCAGGTGATTTTGGTAATATAGAAGTAGCAGATCAGTTGGCTGAATTTAAACCACTGAAAGGAGTTTACGGAAATATCGATGGGCAGGACGTGCGTGTGGTTTATCCATTACACCAGCGATTTAAATGTGAAGAAGTGGATGTTTGGATAACTCACATTGGTGGATATCCCGGACGTTACGAAAAATATGTTATGCCCGAAATTTTTAGAAATTCACCTGATTTATTTATCAGCGGGCACTCGCATATTTTGAAGGTGATTTTTGATAAAAAACTGAATTTTCTTCATATGAATCCCGGGGCAGCTGGTTATAAAGGATTTCACAAGGTGTGTACGGCGTTACGATTTGTCGTTGATGGAAAGAATATGCGTGATCTGGAAGTTTGGGAGATGGAAAGACCTAAAAAGTTGCCTGATGGTATGGAATTTTAAAGATCAAACATTTCATTCCACAGCCGGTTGAATTCTTCCTCATATTGCCTAACGATACTAAAATTCGAAGTTGCCAGTAAATTTTCCTGGTTGTGTTTGGTTGCTGTATAAGTCCAGTTAAAACTTCCTGTTATAGCTATTCTTTGGTCAATAATTCCAAATTTGTTGTGCATGTGGTAGTGAGAATGATCGGTTTTTATCTGAACACCGGCCTTCTTTAGTTTCATTATTACAGAACCATGATCCAGAATTTTTTCATCGTCGGTAATTATCCTGACTTGCATTTTTCGTTTGTGGCAAGCCAGAATTTGCAGGTAAAGTTCGTAGTCAGTAATGGTGAAAACGCACAAATCAACCGATAAGCGCGCTTCCTTTAAGAGTTTTTCTATTGATTCTTTTATGCCGTTTCCAGGACTAAAAAATACACGATTAAAACTAAAACTGTATTTGTCGATAATTTGAAAACATTTTTCCAACCACAAAATTGTTTGTTCAGGGGTTCTTGACACTTCCATAAATTTTGCGCGTTCAAAAAGCTGACTTCGCAATTCACCCCTTTCTTTCCGGTTAAGTTTGTTTATTTGCTGAATAATTCTCAGACGAGGCTTTTCGTTTTGTAAAGTGTCAAAATGGGTGACAAAATATTTTATAATAGATTTCATTCTCCAGTTTTTGTAAAAGCATATGCCACCCAATTGTTTTTTTGTTTGTATCCTAAATCCTTTAACCCAAATTCCTCTGCCCGTTTTTTTATGGCAGAAATATCTTCTTTATAAAAACCGCTCAGGAAAATTTTTCCGTTTGTTTTCAGACATTCTGAATAAACCGGAAGATCAGCGAGTAATACATTTCTTTGGATATTGGCAAAAATAAAGTCGTATTTTTCACTTCCAAGCAATGAAACATCGCCTTGTTTTGTATTTATATTTTGAATATTGTTAAGTGCAGCATTTTCTTTTGTGCCGTTAAACGACCATTCATCAATATCGATAGCTGTGATTTTTGTGGCTCCTTTTAATGAAGCAAGTATTCCCAATATTCCTGTTCCGCATCCCATATCAAGAACCGTTTTGGTTTCAAAATTATTTTCAAGAATATATTCCAACATCATTGAAGTTGTTTCGTGGTTACCGGTACCAAATGCCATGTTGGGTTCAATAATAATTTCGTATTTGGTTTTCGGGAAATCAGTATGAAATGGTGCCCTTATTACACAATTGTTGGCAATAACCAACGGTTTGAAATAGTTTTTTTCCCATTCTTCATTCCAGTTTTTGTCGGCAATTTTTTCAATATAAATTTCAAATGAAAAGCTTTCTTTATAGGCTTCAAGCACTGTTTTAAGGTTCTTATCCTCGTATTGATTAGCCGGAATGAAAGCTTCAAAGCCGGTTTCTGTTTCCACAAAGCTTTCAAAACCAATTTCACCAAGCTGGGCTGTTAGAACATCGCGTAGCCATTCTTCAAAAGGTGTAATGTCAATTCCAACTTTCTGATATTCCATCTCCTGTTTATTTTTTGCGAAGGTATAAAAACGACTGCTGATTACGTGATTTTATTCTTCTTAAAACGTCTAATTATAAAATTTATTCGGAAAGATATTTACTGCCAGAAAACCGAATATTCCTGTTAATCCGATTATCGCCAGGTCAATGAGATTACTTTTGATTTTGGTTTTTCGTCTCCTCATAATTAAAAACTGGAAAACCATAAGAATAAGACCAATGCCCAGCCAATAAAATGGCTTGTTTATTTTGGTATAGAAACGGATAAATTCTGAGTTTTGATTTGTAAGGCTGATTTGTCCCGGGCAAATAATATTAAATACTTTTCCTTCTTTTTTTTGAGTCAGTGTAATCCGGGATTCTTTATATTCATCCACAAAGTTATAATGCAAGTCAAGTGCATAAGCATGAATAGAACTTTCGCCATATTCAATAATGTGGTAATTGAAAAGATCACTATAAATGCGGACTTCATTTTTGGAAGGATCTATTCCGGGAACCGGAAACTTGATTAATTCGTAATCGTCCTGTGTTAATATGTACAATTCATTATCGTTGGAAAACAGGTATGCATAAAATTTTTTGTCATCAAAATCAACGCAATTAATATATTTGAAAGTAAGGCCTTTTGGTAAATCAATTTCTTCAACGTAGGGTTCCCCTTCAATCATTTTGATATGAAAAAGCTGATTTTCTGAGTCAATCACCAGATAACCTTCGTCAACCGCTTTATTTATATAGGGTATTCCGTTTATTGATTTGGCCGGAAAAACGAATCCTTTGTTATAGAGATCGGCTGAGAACATCCGGCTCTTTTCTTCCAGTATTTTATTCGTTTCTGCATCGATGAATTCCATTCGCCATGTAATTCTGAAAAAATCCTTTGGTAAGATTAACTGAACTTTGTTTGATTCTGATTCAAATAAAGGGAATAGCTCTGGTTTGGGGGCATTTACGTTTCTTGGTCTGATTATTAATGAAGAATTGGTTTGGTTGATCTTGTTAAAATTTAATGCAACACCGTTTAACGAATCAGGCATGTTATTCGAAATTATTAATTGGCGGGCATACATAAGAGGCAGTTTCTCGTCGAATTCTTCGCCATTTAAACTGTTCCCTTTTCCATCTTCCCATGTTATGCCATCATTTGAACGTCGAATCATAAATTCATTGTCAACACAACTGTACATTATAAAAGGAGGATTATCTGGTTTTGAAAATGCCATCCAGTATAATTTTGGTAAAACAATTGCAAACCCGATAATGGCCGTAAAAACTAAAATATATCTGCTAATTTTTGCCATATCTACATTTCTCCTTTTCTAAATCGGTATCCTGAAAATAAAATCGAAATACTTAAAGCCACAGAAAAGAATATAAGAATTGGAATTGTCGGAATGTTTGCGCCAGTGACGGCTTTTTCAAGATAAACAGTTGAAAAAGTTGCACCTGCAAGGAAATACAACAAACGGTATTTCCAAACGGGTTCCAGTATAATTAATCCGGCTAAAAAGTAAGCTGTGAAACCACATAAAAACCAGGGTGTTATTGTGATAAATGTCGCGATAATGATTTCCGGCGGAAAGTAAACAATACTTAGTCCCCAGAAAATTAAAAGTATGAGAAGATAAACAGACAAGAGACAAATTGACCCGTATAAAATCATTGATAACAAGACTCTGTTTTCATTTACCGGAAGATGAAAAGTGAGTTTGATACGTTTGTTTGCTGTTTCGGGAACGAACTGTGCAATAGCAAAAAATAATCCGCTTAGCCCGGGAATAAATTTGAACAAACCGTAATTGTAAAACTGATTATCATTAAAAAGAATAGAAAACCAATAATTATTGGAACTATTGAATGTGAATTCGTGATGAACTTTTAAAAAAATATTTCCAACAGCCAATATTCCAATTCCTGCAACAATCATTAATGCCCATTTGGTTTTAATCCATTCCTTATATATGATTGACTTCCACATTTGGTTTAGTATTTTCCTGTTAGACCTATAAATGCGTCTTCCAGACTCATTTCGACATTTTTGAAATTTTTATATACAATTCCGTTTTTTAACAGGAAATTCTTTACAAATTCTTCTGTTTCATAGGTATAGAATTCAATTTTATTATTTACTTTTTCAACATTCGCCGCTATTGCTTCTTTAGATAAATCAATGTCAGGATTTTCAAGTTCAAAATAAAATTGGTTAAAATTTTTCATAAAATCTTTCAGTTTTCGCTGGGCAAGTATCCTGTTAAAATCCAAAATTAAAACATCGTCAATCAGCCTTTCCATATCCTGAATGATATGGGAAGTGACAAAAATGGTTTTGTTTTTTGATTTTGCATATTCGCGCAAATAATCAATGAACAAACGACGATAGCCGGGATCAAGACCCATTGAAAAGTCATCCAAAATAAGCAGGTCAGGATCTTGTGCAAGGATTAAACCTAAAGCTACCTGTGAACGCTGACCGCATGACATGGAAGAGATTTTTTGATTCGGAGTAACATCTAATTTTTCCATCAATTCCCAATAAGGTTTGTTATCCCATTTTGTGTAAAATCCGGAGTAGAATTTTTCGATTTGTTTTATATTCATAAAGGCGTATTGAATGTGTCCTTCAATTAAAAAGCCAATACGGGCTTTATTTCCAGAAGTGAGGTGCTGTGTGTTTTCACCATAAATCAAACATTCACCGCTTTGTGGCTGGAGAAATCCATTCAAAATGTTAATTGTAGTAGTTTTACCTGAACCATTTTTACCAAGAAGCCCCAAAATACAACCTTCCTGTACGTTGAAGTTCAGGTTTTCGAAAACCAGTTTTTTCCCGTAATAATGTGTTAGGTTTCTGCAATCTATTGCGTTCATTTCAGAAATTTATGCCGAGGTTTATTTTAAAAATTGTTGATTTTGGATTTCCCTCTAATTTAGAAAAAGTTTTGTTAAATTCTGTTTCAAGGAATGCCTGCATTTGTTTTTGATAAAATGATATATCCCGTCCAACTTTTGCACAAATACCCAACTGGATAATTTCTGAATCAAAATAGTTAAAATCGTGTACAAGCATTTCTGTATTCGTTAAAGATAATAAATATTCATCCTTAACAGTTGCAAGAGATCCTTTAATATTATTTTGGTAGGATCCGTTAAATTTCACAACAATGTCGTTTTTTTGAATTTGAAAGCCCTTTTCAACTTTAGTGTTTAAAGTAATAATATTGAGTTCCTGACGGTTAAATTCAGGTACAAAATAATAGGTCGTTTCACTATGATTGATACTTCCTGATAATTGTCCTCCCCAATTAATATGGTTTTTATCCAATAAATTGTAGAAGGAATATTTAATGCTATAAGTATTTTCTTTGTGCCAGTACAAAGTATATTTCGCTATGGTTGACCATTGATAAGAAACGGATTCCAGTTCAGGTTCAACCACGGGCTCATGTCCGTAAATATGCTTGTCCGTAAAAAATATATTTAGCCGGTTAATATTTTGTTTCTGAGGTGAAAAGATAAAAGTGGAATTAATTTCTGTATTAAATCGCTCAAGCAGGGCAATTTGAAGGGGATAAGTTTCACCCCTTTTTATATCAATCCATTTTTTATGGAAATTAATTTCAGTCAGATTTTGTAATTTATTTCCTTCGAAATTGAACTGAAGTCCGCCTCCTAACAGGTTTGAATCATAAAATTGTTCGTCATAATCTGACGATGAGGAAAAAACCCCAAGGCCTTTAAAATGGAAGATGTAAAAGATGTTATTTGTTACATCACTGATTTTTATATCTTCTTTCCCTCCGGCATATTTGAAGTTGGTGCCTATTTTAAATCTGTTTAGTTCTAATACCAGTCCAGGTGAAATGGTAAAAGAAGTAATTGTATTTTCAGGTCGGGGATCTTTTCTCTTTGCTCCAACACCGTTCGAATATTTAATATCGAATCCAAGGGTGAGATTATTATTAACGGAAAGAGAACCTTTTCCCTCCATATCAAAATATTCCTTTGAATAGTTTCCACCGACTGAATCTCCAATAGAGTAAGGGTTATCGTTATAAGGATTCATTACGTCTGTCCATTTTATATTTTTTTCGTTTTGGCTGAAGTAGTTGAAATTTCCGTAGAAATTCCATTTGTTATATTTTACAAAGCCTTCAGTCCTGAATCCAGTATTGACAAGTTGGTCTCCTTCCCGATACAATCGATAATTCTTTTTTTGAAGTTCAGAATAAATATTAGCTGAACCTAATTTTGTTTCGTAATCAAAAAAGCTAAGGGCAGCTGCGTTTTCTGAACCCGACCAGGGAGTTTTCAAAAGCATTATTTTTTGGGTAAAAATGGAATTGTAATGTTCAGCAACATTAGTTTGTGCCTGAGTTTTAACAACTACAGTCATTAACATCAGTGATAATAGAAACGGTGCTATTTTTTTAAAAAATTTCATTTTAATCTGCTGAAATTATTCCCGGTTGTGGTATCTGATCCGTTAAAAAATCTTCAGACGAATTATTGGTGTCCTGATAAATAACCCGACCATCATTTACACCCGTTACTTTCCTCCTTATTGAAACACCTTCATAGCTGCCCCTAAACTGAATATATCCCAGATCGATATTTGACGGCAGTCTTTTATATACGCCTCTGTCATCCAATTGAACATTTTCAACTCCGTCCGCCACCCAATTCCAGGGAACCATAAAACATCTTTCAGACCCGCCCGGTTGGATCATATAATTATTTGGATTCGTGAATATAGAATCGAGATTATTTGAAGGTAATCTGAATATTATACTTACTTGTCCCTGAACGCCTAATGTCATGGTTGTGGTTTTTGTAATTTTCTGCATTAACATATTTGGAACAGAAGGTACATCAATGTATAGAAGACTACTCTCAGCATACATTTCCCAATCAGCGGCCGACAGATCATTTGAATTTGGGTTCCCATTCGGATCGTCTCTGTGATTAAGTGCCGAAAGTGCAATAACAAATGACTCACCAGGTTGAATGGGGTGTTCGTTACCTGTTCCCGGGACTATTGGAACAAAGCTCCATACAGGACATCGATTTAGTAAATTTCCTTCCTCGTCAACCCAGGGTGTTGGTTTGAAAGTAGTAATCGGATGAACAGCTCCGTAGCAAAGTCCATCGGCATATAATATTTTATTTGTGTTATTATATATTTCAATGAATTTATCAGCTCCATAAGATTTCCCTTCAGGAGTACGAGAACCTGAAACATACAGTTCTTTGATTATAAAATCATTACTGGCAAAAGAAAAGTTGGTTTGTATCTCCAATTGTTTGCCTGATTCAGTAATTGTCTGTCCAGCTAGCAATCCGTTGAAAATGAAGGTGTCTTTGGTTAATTCTCCATTGAGGTTTACTTCCAGTTCCTTAATCAGTGATGCAACAATATCGTAGTTCCCTCCGCGTACATTAAAAGTTGCGACTCCTGATTCATTCGTCAGTTCTATATATTCTCTTCCGGTTTGTTTATTTTTAAGTTTAACAGTTATTCCTGGTATTATTTCACCATCGTTAATTATCGAAGGATATTTAACCACTACTTTTATTTCAAATACTGATGGGACGTCATAAATTTCGCTGCATGCGGCAATTAGTAGTAATATTAATATGGATAATCTTTTTATCATAAATCTGTTTAGAATTGCATTTTTATATCGGCACCAAAATAGGGGATTTGATTACGTCGGACATACATTCCTTCCCTTTTGGTTAAATACCATGGCCGGATATTTAAAAAATTATTGGCATAAAAGGATAAGCTAAATCGTTCTCCTATATCTTTTGAAACTTTTATGTCACATTTTAGCAGCACCGGATAAATCTCTTCCTCAAAACGAAATTTGGCCATTTTTTTTATAGCCATTTGATGCAAAGGTTCATTGAAATCATTCGCTGTGTATTCGTGTTCAATATTATCGTAGAATTTATAACTCTCCGGCAGATAGTAATAAAATTCATCTTCATTTTCATAGGTAAATAAATCGACAATTCCCAAATAATTTCTTAATTCACTTAAATTGTACAGCTTATGCTTGTCTGAATAAAGTTTTCGTCTGTCTTTTTCAAACCAAATAACTTGTGTATTCAGAGAGATTAGCATACGAAGCTCCGGTATATGGTTGATGATTCTGAAATTTGTATTCATCCTTTCTGAAATGGTGCCAAATCCGTGCCTGTCAGAAAATTTTACAACAAAAGATTCCTGTGAACTTGTACTCCCGCTGTAGTTGGTATACTGTTCTCTTACCCAATAAGGCGCGCTGTTAGAAAATGATTCCGTATAAAACCATGCTCCCGAAATATTGAAAGATGTTCTGATAGCATCAATTGTACTAGTGGTAATATTGTATTCCAACCCTTTTTTAATCCTGATGTCGGCATTTCTTTGACTGGAATAATTCACAAATTTTTTTCCATTTTCATAGCCTATGGGAATGTTTTCTTCGGAAGATTCATCGTAATAATAAATACCATCATTTGGAATGTAAAAGGGATGTAATCCTGCACTTAATGTATTGTAATCTCTGTACTGAACCGGATAATAAATTTGATCCAAGGTAAATCCGCCGGTAAATTTTTCATGGAAAAGTGTAATTCTTCCACTTATTTTTTTCAGCTCAAAATCGATGCCGGTTTCATATTTTTTTCCTGTCGACGGCTTAAGGTTGTAATTTCGGGTGTCTTCAACCACGTCCGTAGTATAAACAATGAGGTCGGGGTAATAATTAAAACTTTCTATGTCATTGTATTTTTTATCCGGGTAGAGGTGATACAATGTAGGTGCTTTTGTGGTTTGTCCAAATCCGATTCTAATACTTAGAGCATCAAAAACAGGGTTATTTCTGTTATTCAAAATCTGGTAATCTGCATTTATTCTTGGATCAATATTTATGCTACCCTTCGTTTGAAAAAGTCCGTCGGGCTGAATGTTATCCATTCGTACCCCAGCCATTAAATTAAGTTGTGTTGATCCTAGTTCAATCAATATTTTGTCTTCCAGAAAAAGTGAGAATTGATTTAGTGAAGGAATATCGGTGAAGGGTCTTGGCCTTTCTCCAACACCGGACGGGGGTCTTTCAGCATCAAAAATGCGGCCTTGTCCATTATTGCCTGTTGTCCTCCATTCTGCACCTGCCAGTATGTTATGAGTTGACGCTCCAAATTTCTTTATCAGATTTGCTTTAAGTTTTGAATATATATTGAATGGTTTACCGTCGTATGTAACTTCGGAATAATACCCCGAGGATCCATAAGAAATTTCATATTCACCATTTTCTGTTGCTGTTGCAAAAAAGTTTGGCCCTGTTGTCGATTGTTCCCATGTTTTCTCAAATCCCTTTTGCCAGGTCTTTTCGAAACCAAAATCAAAACTGAGATTTGTAATGATTGATTTATTTAGCAGCCAATTTGAAGTAACCGAGGTTCTCAATGTTTGATCTCTGGCATAATTTTCTTCCTCCAATATCATATCCCGATCCCATTTTTCCCCATCAAGGCTGTTCTGTAAATCGACTTTAAGATTCAGGTTGAGCGGTGATTTATCCCTGAAAAAGGTGTTTGAATATTTTGCTGTGGAATTAATCCTCTTGTATAGGTCAGTTTGTTTAACCAGGTATCGGTATGATTGTGTATACCCCAAATCAAAATTAATCAAACCGCGGTCTTTTTTTAATAAATAACCTTTCCCAAGATAGGCCTGTTTAGTGTGAGGATCAGCCTGGAGTTTTGCGCTGTAATCTGAACTACCCGTTTTTGTTTTTATATGAACTGCGCCCGAGGTTAAATTACCGTGTTCGGCCGAAGGTATACCAACGTCCACAGTCACTGATTCAATGTTTTCTACCGGAATTGAACGGAGGTCTAAGCCCGTTCCCGCTACAGATGTCATTTCATTCATAACGTTTATACTTTCCTGCAAATTTCCGTCATTGGAAAGTGGAATGTCATCAACAAAAAAAGCTGCTCCCAAAGCACTATTTAAATCTACATCAGTTTCACGAATGCTGATTTTTCCGGGTACTGCGAGGTTTGGATTTTCTGATATATTTCCTGGTATTAACTGCATTATCTCCCTGATACTGGAGGCCTGCACATGACTAATTGCCTGGTTTTCTATCTTATAAGATGTTGTTGTACTTTTTGAATTTTCTGCTGTTACTGTAACTTCCTTTAATCCAAGTGATTGTTTATAGAGATTGGTATTTATAAGAGTATCCCTAGTTAAATGAATAGTATTGGAATATTCTGAATAGCCAATATATGTAATTGAAAGCGTATAATTTCCGGTTGGAATTGAGAATAAAGTAAACTTTCCGTTATCATCAGTAATTGTTCCAATCCCTGGTTCAACAAGAGCAATATTTGCGTAAATCAAAGGTTGGTTTGTTTCATTGTCTCTGATTATTCCGCTAACCGTAATTTTATTTTGAGCAATATTTGTTATTGGAATTGTAATAACAAAAAATATTGCAATGAATAAATTTACAGATAGCCTCTTTTGCATGATGGTTAAATTGTGACAGAAAATTAAACTAAAAAAGGGAGAAATTTTTCTCCCTTTCACATTTATTTAAGAAGAATCTTATCTGCATATTTTTTACCGTCGACCAGAACCGCAACTATATATATTCCAGGCTTGTAGTCGTAATTGTTTAATTTGCATACATTTGAATAGGGTTGTTTAATATCTGTCAATTGTCCGTTTATGGAGTAAATCAAACATTGCGCGATTGGTTTGTTATTTTTTGAAACAATATTCACATGGTCTGATTCATATCGGATTTCGAGATTTTCTTCTTGCGTGATGATAGGAAGATAGGTTTTTATATCGAGATCAGTTATTGCAATTCTATAAACTTCACCTTTACCTAATGCGTACAGGGAATCATTAAAGATTTCACCAATACTATATATTGTTTTTCCAATAACCGGGTCCTGCCAGTTTAATCCGCCATCATTAGTAAAATAGGATTTTGACGTCGTGCCTAAAAGCATAAATGAATTATGATCCAGAAGATACATTTCATTTGTTCCATCAACACCCTCCATTTTTGCGAAACTTTCTCCGCCATCTTTTGTGTTAAAAACTCCATCACTCGTAGTAATCACATAAAATTCATTCTCATCAACAATTGAAAAAGAATTAACTGTAATCGAGGAATCGCCTTCGTTCAATTCAAGTAGTTTTGGGTATAAGTCTATAAAATTTTCTCCACCGTCGACTGTTTTTAGAAAAACTTTTACTCCTCCTATATAACCTGTATCACCTTTAAATTCAATGCTATTTATAAATGAAGCTCCCATATCCTGTGTAATTCCGTTCCAGGTTTCTCCACCATCTGTTGTTTTAAAAACTCTTCCTCTTCTTGCTTCCTCACCGGTTGTGAATTTCTCAAGCCAGGCAGTATATAAATAAGCCGTATTTTCATTTAAACTTTCAACAGTAAATGGTTCGAGTCCATAACATGCATCAAGTTGAGGATTTAAAGTAACGTCGTCTCCTTCATTTGCTCCAATCTTGGAAATGTCCAAAAGGGAAAATGTTTCCCAGTTATCTGTGGTTTTAAAAACCAAACCATCCATATAAAGATCATTAAATTGGGAGTCGGAGGGAAAATCAACAATTTTATATCTTCTCACTGTGCTAAGAGCAGAATTTCCATTATTACTAATACTTTTAAAATTGAAGTCGATGTCTTCATTAAAATTTTCAGGAAGAGAAGATTGAGTCCAGGTTAAGCCACCATCCATTGTTTTTTTACACATTTCAGAGTCTCCAACAATTATTGCATTATTGTTATTAAAAATGAACATTTCCCGTAAGTCATCATTAGCATTGAGTTCAATACTTTTCCAGTTGAAATTTTTTTGGATTAGATCAGACACGGCTATTTTATAAGCATATGTTTTAGCTAATGCGTACAATGTATCTCCCAGAGCACCTCCTATATTCCAACAAGTACTTCCCGGATAACAATCAGTCCAGGTTATCCCATAATCAGTAGTAATTTTAGATTTTGAAGAGATGCCCAGTACAATTAGGCTGGAGTCATTTAGAGGCAAAATATTAAATCCTCCATCAATTCCGTCAAATTTTGTAAATGTTTCACCACCATTTGTTGTTTTAAAAATACCTTCTGATGTGGTTGCCAGATAAAAAGTATCACGATTTACAATATTTATTGAGTAAACAAAGACGTTGCCATCTGTAATAGTTGCAAGGTTTGGATAAATATCAATAGTTGTACCAGTATGGATATTTGTAATACATAATAGGCTATCACCGCCAAAAACAGCAATTGAATCCATAACTTCAATTGTATTTATTACCCGTGAACCTAAACCAGATACTACAGCATTCCAATTCTCTCCACCGTCATTAGTTATAAAAATACTACTTTGATATTCATCAGATCCTGATGAAATATCGTACCACCTAACAGAAACCAGAAATGTGTCCGAATTGAAGACTCCTACAGAATATATATTCTTTTTGAAACTTCCTTCCGCATTTGGATTAGTAGATGGATCATCTCCATTTCCTATTTTACTTACATCTAAGGTGGACCATGTTTCTCCCCAATCATTTGATTTCAACAATACACCGCTTACATATATATCACTCTTGCCTCCTGAAGGGTGGTCAACGGCTTTAGCCATTTTTGAAGATATAATAATAGTTTCTCCATCTGAGCCCAGTCCAATAAAGTCATATTCTGGTTTAATTATATTAACATCAGTCCAGCTTTGCTCGACGCTATTTTTTTTCTTAAAGGTATTGTCATAGCCAATGATAATGGCCGATGTATCGCCTGAAACCGTCATCCCCTGAAGTGTATTTCCTTCAGAAATCATTTCGGGCATCCAATTAAAAGTTGCGACCTGTCCAAAAGAAATTATTGATAATAAAATTAGGGTAATAAGTAAAGTAAATTTTTTCATGAGTATAGTTTAATGTCAAGTGAGTTTAACTACTTCTTTCTTAATTCAACATGATTCAAGCTGAGAGTTTTCAAAGTTAACATATTTTTTACTCTTTTAAAATAGTAATTGAAATGCCTTGGTAGTATGTTGTTCTTTATTAGTATGTTATAGGGTTGGGGATTTGGATACTATGAGGTGATAAATAGTTTCGTGTTTTATATGAATTGGATGTTTTGTATGCCTGCCAATAGTAGTGTCTATAACGATTTTCAATTATCCATGTACAAACCATTATTTTGAAGGTAAACGATTGCCTCTTCTTTTGTTTGGAATAATTCTGCTTCTTTTTCTTTCCATGTTTCGCCTTCCATTATAGCCAGGTTGGAACATCCTTCAATGGGAGCCATACTTACATCCTCCAATGCTCTCATCTTTATCTCCTTCTTTGAAATTCGCAGCACTTTTGCTTTTACAGGTCTACCTCTTTGCGGAACATTTTCGGCATTGATTGCTACAACGAGCCCGTAACATTCAATGCCTTTTTCGAGCCAGTCACCGATAATGCTTTGCCATTCACCATTAAATTCATCAGGTAGTTTTTCGGTATACTGATAGTATGCTATTTCATCGGATTTTTTTGAAGAATCGCATCCTAAAAGGAATAATATAGATAGAAATGTCAAATAGAAACTCAGGTTTTTCATCACAACGCTTTTTATTACTTTATTTCTTCGAACAGGCTCAACCTGATTAATATATTTTTTCAAGTCACGTGTAACAATCTAGTTTTCAGTTGTTACTATAACGGATGAACAAATGTAATAAAAATCTTCTTCCTCTAAAAGAGTAATTTTTAAAGTTGGCGGTTTATATAATCCAAACAAAAAAAGCTGCAAAAAATGCAGCTTTTAATCCAAGTATATTTTTTGATCTAGAATCCGTTAATTATTCCAAGAAAATCTTCTGCTTTGAGAGAAGCTCCACCAATTAATCCACCGTCAACATCCGGATTTGCAAAAAGTTCTTTTGCATTGCTTGGTTTACAACTTCCGCCATAAAGAATTGATACTCCATCTGCTATTTCTTTACCAAATTTTTCTTCGATAATAGAACGAATAAAAGCATGAATTTCCTGGGCCTGATCCGAAGTAGCTGTTTTGCCTGTTCCTATAGCCCAAATCGGCTCGTAAGCAATAACCAGTTTTTTGAAATCTTCAGGCGAGAGATTAAAAATAGTTTCTTCCAGCTGTTTTTTTACAAATTCATTTTGAGCTTCCGCTTCCCTGATTTCAAGTGGTTCACCACAACAATAGATCGGAGTTAATCCGTTTTCCAAAACAAGAGCGAGCTTTTTGTTGAGTACTTCACTGGTTTCTCCGTAATATTCACGCCTTTCCGAGTGGCCAAGAATTACATAATCGGCACCGGTTGATTTTACCATTTCTGCTGAAACTTCACCGGTAAATGCACCTTTCGCTTCTGCAGCACAGTTTTGAGCAGATACTCCAATTCTGTCGGTATTTACACTTTCAACTACTTTTGTAAGGTGTGTAAACGGCGTGCCTAAAACAACAACAACATCGGCAGCTCCTTCTGCGGCAACCAGGGTGTCCACGGCTTTGGCCAATTCAATTCCTTCCTGTAAATTGGTGTTACATTTCCAGTTTCCTGCAACAATTTTTTTTCTCATCTTTCTGATATTTAGTTTTTAAGGTGTATGAAATTTGCGCGTAAAAATACAAGCTTCAACGGTAAAAATTAAATTGCGACAGGCTTCCCTTGCACAATTAACTATTTATTCATGAACTCATTTTGAAATTCTTCCGGAGATGGAATATCATTAAAATGCCATTTCTTTAGAATAGTACCGTCCTTTATAACCACCAATCCCGGATTAGATCGGACGATGGTTTTTAGGGTTATTTCATCACAGTTGAAAAATTCATAGGGAACGTTATTCGTTTCGGTGAACTTTTCGATATCCTCAAATAAAGTGGATGTTAATCCAACAAAAGAAAAGCCATTTTCAAGGGCCCACTCAGCAAGCTGATTAATTTCCGGTTGTGCTCCTATATTGCTTTTCTCCAGATTGTAAGCAACAACAAGGAAAACATAATTTTCATCGTAAATGAAAAAATCAATAATGTCTTCACCATCTGGTGTTAAAAAGGTAAAATTATGTATTGGAGGTTCATAGCCCTCCTGAACCAGTTTGGATTCCATGTCGTCAAATTCCCAGTTTACAGTATCCTGCCAGGGGTAATTATCCTCACTAAATTTTTTAACTTCATCGGTATTTTTGTTCCGGTAGTAAAAAATATTTTCATATACTTCCTGTTGAGCATCATCCGGATATGACATAGCATCCGAAATATTTACCCCTGTTTTGTATGGTCTGAAATCGAAAACCGGCAAGTGATTAAAAGAGTAAAAAACCAAAACAACATATGCAGCTGTAAAAATTCCACCCATAGCAAAGTTAAATCTGTTTTTGCCGGATTTTGCTAACTCTTTTCGTTGAATGAAAACAATAATTGCCAGAACAATCAATACTAAATTCTTATAGAAAGTTTCCCAGTTTGAAATTACCAGTGCATCTCCAAAGCAGCCGCAGTCTGATACCGGATTTTTCAAAGCAATCCACAAAGTGAGTGGAAGAAAGAAGGCCATAAAAAGTAAGGCCAGCAATGAAGAAAATCGAATAAAAACATTCCACAGTAGTGCTACCCCAATAGCAAATTCAGCAAACGACAGAAGCACTCCAAGCGGAAAAGCCGCCCAAATCATCCATTCCAGACCCATCGCATTGAAATAATCTGTGAATTTATAGGTTGATCCCCATGGATCAATTCCTTTTACAAATCCTGAAAAGATGAATGTAATTCCAACCAAAATTCTGGAAATATGAGCCAAAGTTTTCATAAATTAAATTGGTTTAATCCTCAAATTCAATTTTAATAAGGGCAAAGACTGCGTAGTTTATCATGTCAAGATAATTGGCATCAATTCCTTCCGAAATTATTGTTTTTCCCTGATTATCTTCGATCTGTTTCGTACGTTTTAACTTCATAAGAATCAAATCTGTATATGAACTAATGCGCATGTTCCTCCAGGCTTCACCATAATCATGATTTTTAGCCTGCATCAGTTTCTTTGCCGTCTCGAAATATTTATCATACAAATCAACAGTCTCCTGTTCCGAAAGTTCGTTCTCCGACGTTCCAAGTTCAAGTTGAATAAGTCCCATTATGGCATAATTTATAATTCCGATGAATTCGGGACGAACTCCTTCGTCGACTTTTGTAACACCTTTTTCTTCTATGCTTCTTACGCGTTGTGCTTTTATATAAATCTGATCGGTAAGGGAAACTGGTCGTAAAATGCGCCAGGCAGTCCCATAATCTTTCATTTTTTTCAGAAAAATATTTCTGCATAACAAAATTACCTGATCATATTGTTGATTTGTTTTCTTCATCTGTCGTGTTAAATGAGGCATAAAAATATTAAAAATTGAGGAAAATGGGAGGTTTTGTTTTACATTTGTAGTTAACAATTTGTTAAACCATTAAAGTAAGTAATCCATGTTGATTACCCAGTCGGCGGGGAAATTCCTCAAACGTAAGAATTCTATAAACCTGGGCGGAAATTTAATAGATTTTTCTGTTCCGGCGGTTGTTGGTATAGTGAACGTGACACCAGATTCGTTTTACGATGGAGGTAAAATGGAAGATGAGAAAGTTTTGCTTTCGGCTGTTGAAAAAATGGTTGAGGATGGCGTAAATATTATTGATATAGGAGCTGTTTCGACAAGACCGGGAGCACAGCTGATATCGACGAAAATTGAATTGGGGAGATTGTTGCCAGCCATTGAGGTGATTCGTAAGAAGTTCCCTGAGGTTCCTCTGTCCATTGATACATTTCGTTCATGGGTTGCAGTAAGAGTGATTGATGAATACGGGCCAGTAATTGTTAATGATATTTCCGGTGGTTCACTGGATTCAAAAATGTTTGAAACAATTGGAAAGCTTGAGGTACCGTATATTTTATCGCATATACAGGGAACACCAAGGGACATGCAGGAAAATCCGGAATACACTGATATAATTCGTGATATATCGAACTATTTTAGTGAAAAGGTTAAGCGGCTTACAAAATTTGGTGTAAAAGATGTAATAATAGATCCGGGATTTGGCTTTGGTAAAAATCTGGATCATAATTACGATTTGCTAAACAAGCTGGATTCATTTAAAGTTTTTCAACTTCCTGTAATGGTCGGGTTGAGCCGCAAGTCAATGATTTGGAAAGCCTTGGAGACAAAACCTGAATTTGCTTTAAATGGTACAACTGTTGCAAATACCCTGGCATTAATGGGCGGCGCCGACCTTTTAAGGGTTCACGATGTAAAAGAAGCGGTTGAGGCAGTAAAAATTTTTTGTGAAATTAAAGCAACAATTAAATGATGGCATTTATCACCATCCGGTTTCTTGATATCCTCGATATATTTTTAGTTGCAATTTTGCTTTATCAACTTTATAGATTAATAAAGGGAACTGTCGCCTTTAATATCGTAATCGGACTTTTTTCGCTATACCTCCTGTGGTTGGTGGTAAGGGCACTTAATATGCAATTGCTCGGTTCAATAATGGGGCAGTTTATTGGAGTAGGAGTATTGGCATTAATAATTGTATTCCATCCGGAGATTCGAAAATTTCTTGTTTTTATTGGTACAAATTACAATGTTAACCGCATACTTTCGCTGGATAAATTGTTTGGAACAACGAAAGTTAAAACCATTAACCAGGAACAAATTGACAGTCTGGTTGATGCTTGTGTATCGATGTCTAAATCAAAAACAGGCGCTTTAATCGTAATTGCCGGAAACTCGGAACTAACGGAACAGATTAATACCGGTGAAAAAATAAATTCCAGAATCTCATCTTCATTAATACGAACTATTTTTTTTAAGAATTCTCCGTTACATGATGGCGCAATTATCATTAAAGAAAATAAAATCAAAGCTGCTGGTTGTATTCTTCCCTTAACTCAAAAGGATATGGACCAAACTTTAGGATTACGGCACCGTGCTGCTGTTGGAATTACTGAATCAACGGATGCTGTTGTAATAATTATATCAGAGGAAAGAGGTTCAATTTCTTTTGCAAAAGAAGGAGAAATTAAAAGGAGAATTTCAAAAGAAGTTTTAACCGAACTTTTAGAAGAAAATATAACTTCCAGTGAATTCTGAGATTCTTTACAAAAATCTAATTTTATATTTAATGCTGTAGTATGAACAAAGTTTGTGAATTATTTGAAATTCAATATCCTGTAATTCAAGGGGGTATGGTTTGGTGCTCTGGTTGGAAATTAGCCTCGGCTGTGAGCAATGCAGGAGGATTAGGTTTAATTGGTTCCGGGTCTATGCACCCTGAAGTACTGGAAGAACATATTGAAAAAGCAAAAAAGGCTACAAACAAACCGTTCGGAGTAAATGTCCCCTTGCTTTACCCTGAGATAGAGAAAATAATGGAAATTATTGTAAAGAATAATGTCTCTATTGTTTTTACTTCTGCGGGAAGTCCGAAAAAATGGACAAGTTGGCTGAAGGAGCATGGTGTAACCGTGGCTCATGTGGTATCCAGTTCAATGTTTGCCGAAAAATGTGAGGCAGCTGGAGTAGATGCGATTGTTGCAGAGGGTTTTGAAGCAGGAGGGCACAACGGACGTGAAGAAACCACTACGCTGGCGTTGATTCCATCGGTACGTAAAGCAACAAGTCTTCCGCTTATTGCAGCAGGTGGAATTGCAAGCGGAGAAGCAATGCTGGCAACAATGTCTTTAGGTGCCGATGGCGTTCAGGTGGGTTCTCGTTTTGCTATTTCAGAAGAGTCATCCGCGCATCCTGATTTTAAAGAGCTTGTTACTTCTTTGAATGAAGGAGAAACAAAGCTGGCGTTAAAGAAACTGGCTCCTGTAAGGTTAGTTAAAAATCATTTTTTTGAGCAGGTTGATAAAGCCGAAAAAAGTGGCATATCTGTCGAAGATTTAAAAGAGTTACTTGGGAAGGGAAGAGCCAAAAAAGGAATGTTTCTTGGCTATTTGGAAGAAGGTGAATTGGAAATTGGTCAGGTATCAGCTCAAATTAGAAATATAAAACCTGTTAAAGAAATTATGGAATCTCTTATTTCTGAATACAAAACGGCTGCAACCGAAGTTGTAAACGGAGGTAAGTATTTGTTTTAGTTCGCTTTTATTCTTCCAAAGTATTATCTGTAGGTGGAGGAATTGGCTTTGTTCTTTCATCGATATTAAAATACTGAAAAGCCAGAAAAGTGTAAGGTATTATCCACAAAATTGCTGAAACAATAACCGAAAATCCCATTAAAATCCAGTACCACTGCGGGTATTCAATCGTACCTGTCTGTTGAATGCTGAACATAGTTTTGCTAATACCGGCAATCATAGCGGGAATGGAAAGTACAAATCCAACAGCATAGATAATAATTATACCAACTAAATTTATAAGAAGGGTATTCCACCATTGTGTGTTAACCAGGTTCCACGAACGTGTAAAGGCGTTACCGATACCCTTCTTTTCAAAGATGAGAATCATGACAACAATTGAAAAAGTGTTGGCAAAGTAAATCCCCGGGACAATACACATAATTACCCCTGCTATTACAGCGACAAAAAGTAACAGATTAGCCCCAAGTGCGATTAAACTATTTGAAAAGAAGAGGGGTGTAATTTCATCCAGTTCAAAGTTATTTCCCCCCTTTTTTACGTAATATTCGATATAAGTATAATAGGTTCCTCCAAGTAATGACTGCACAAAAAGACCAAACAAGGAAACGATGAACACATTTTTGTAAATTGGTCCTATATTCGAAAGGATCATGTCAGGGTCATTCAGATCAATCTTCCCCATCACTTTCATTTGTACATAGACCTGAAGCACTCCGTAAACGATGATAAACGGTAAAATATAAATACCAAATATCTTTAAAAGTGGTTTATGTTCCTGCTTCAGAAAACGAAATGAGTCTGTAAAAATATCTCCGACTTCTCTTTTTTTTCTGAATTGAACTTCTTGATCAGTCATTCAAATTTGGTTAATAAGTTTTTTTGTCAATTTGATATTTGTTTCGGTCTGACGAACTTCGCGAGATTAGTTCGCCAAGAAACCCGGCCAGAAAAAATTGCGATCCGATTATTATAGCTGTTAACGAGATGTAAAAATAGGTACTGTCTGTGAGTAGGTTGCCATAAATTCCTTCCCTTAACTGTTTGATTTTTTGCACAGCCAAAACTGTCGCCGAGGCAATCCCCAGAAGTATCATGATAATACCTAGTATGCCAAAAAAATGCATCGGCCGTTTTACAAACCTTGAGATAAAAATTACAGAAAGTAAGTCGAGCGGACCACGAATAAATCTTTCCAGCCCAAATTTTGTCACACCGTATTTCCTTTCACTGTGAACAACTACCTTTTCTCCAATATTTTTGTATCCTGCCCATTTCGCGAGTACAGGTATATAACGGTGCATTTCGCCATAAACTTCGATACTTTTTATGACCTTTTTCCTGTAGGCTTTTAATCCGCAGTTCATATCGTGCAACTTAATACCGGTTATTCTGCGAACTGTCCAGTTGTAAAGTTTGCTTGGAATATTTTTACTCAATACCGGATCCCTCCTTTTTTTCTTCCACCCGGAAACTAGATCGTAACCTTCCTCTTTAATCATCCGGTATAATTCAGGTATTTCATCCGGACTATCCTGCAGGTCTGCATCCATGGTAATTACAACATCACCCTGCGCGGCATCAAAACCGCAAAACAGTGCTGCTGATTTTCCGTAATTGCGTCTGAACTTTATTCCCTTAATATTCTGATTTTGGGACTGTAAATTTTCAACAACACTCCAGGATTCATCAATACTGCCATCATCGACTAAAATAATTTCAAACGAATATTTATTTTTCTCCATTACTCTGGTAATCCAGTCGGTCAATTCAGGAAGCGACTCTTCTTCGTTAAAAAGAGGTACAACTACGGAAATATCCATGTTTAATCAGATTGTTTTTTTTCAGTAAAATCATCAACAGGATTATTTTTTACAAAAATACCTGTGATTAATGAAACAATTAATCCCATAAAGGCTCCACTAAAAATTGCAGTCACAATTGAAAGGGGAGGGGTTTGAAGTTTCACTGTAAAATTAACTATCGTATCAATTTGTTCTTCAGGAATTTTTCCTTGCTGAACTAATTTTTCTTCAACAAAAATTCTAAATTGATCAAGCAATGTTGGATCAATAACTTCATAAAGCAAATAGGAATAAATGCTGTTTAATATTATTGCATAGATAAGAGTGACGATACCTGACCCGACGGCTTGTCCGTAACTCAGGAATCCGCCATTTGCTTTTTTATGCGTTATTTGTCCAAAAACAACTCCAGCAATAATTACCGGATAACTTAGGTACGAGGCCCATGATGAAAATGTATTTCCGGTAATATAGAATATTACAGATATCAGAATTAAAACAATACCCAAAAATATCGCTGGCATTAACGTGGTTTTCCATACAGAAACAGTTTTTTCTTCCATAATAGTTTGTTTTAGTTTGACAAATATATGTTTATTTTTTTGTGATATTATTTAAATGGTTGTTCAATTTCCGGTTGTTGGGAAGTTACAAATATTTTTTTGTTTGTTTAATTGATATGTAGCAAATCAACTTTTAAAATTACGTGGTTGGTGAAAATTATTTGGAGGTAAATCAAAATTTTCTACTTTTGCAGCCGGGTAAGTCCTGTGCGACCAGCTCCTGCTGAATCCCCCCAGGGTCGGAAGGCAGCAAGGGTAGGCGGTTGTAGCGGTGCGACACAGGTAGCTTACCCACTTTTTTTGAAAGAAAAAAAGGCGCGGAAAGTTTGAAAAAAGTTTTGCAGAATAAAAAATTAATGCTTTACTTTGCGCCGCTGAAATTGAAAAAGCAAACGTTCTATTAAAGAATTTATTGAAAAATAAGCCGAATTAGCTCAGTTGGCCAGAGCACGTGATTTGTAATCTCGGGGTCCTCAGTTCGAATCTGAGATTCGGCTCAAAACGTTTTCGGGGAGATACCGAAGCGGTCAAACGGGGCAGACTGTAAATCTGTTGGCAAAGCCTTCGTAGGTTCGAATCCTGCTCTCCCCACAAAAGGGAATCATGAAAATGGTTCCCTTTTTTAATTCCAGCCCCTTTATCATATTTATCATATTTTTAAATTGTTTTCATTCAATGTTTTGGATCGAATCGGTCAAACGGGGTCCCGAGTCCTCGGGATAAATCTGTTGGCAAAGCCTTCGTAGGTTCGAATCCTGCTCTCCCCACAAAAGGGAATCATGAAAATGGTTCCCTTTTTTAATTCCAGCCCCTTTATCATATTTATCATATTTTTAAATTGTTTTCATTCAATGTTTTGGATCGAATCGGTCAAACGGGGTCCCGAGTCCTCGGGATAAATCTGTTGGCAAAGCCTTCGTAGGTTCGAATCCTGCTCTCCCCACGAAAGGGAATCATGAAAATGGTTCCCTTTTTTAATTCCAGCCCCTTTATCATATTTATCATATTTTTAAATTGTTTTCATTCAATGTTTTGGATCGAATCGGTCAAACGGGGTCCCGAGTCCTCGGGATAAATCTGTTGGCAAAGCCTTCGTAGGTTCGAATCCTGCTCTCCCCACAAAAGGGAATCATGAAAATGGTTCCCTTTTTTAATTCCAGCCCCTTTATCATATTTATCATATTTTTAAATTGTTTTCATTCAATGTTTTGGATCGAATCGGTCAAACGGGGTCCCGAGTCCTCGGGATAAATCTGTTGGCAAAGCCTTCGTAGGTTCGAATCCTGCTCTCCCCACGAAAGGGAATCATGAAAATGGTTCCCTTTTTTAATTCCAGCCCCTTTATCATATTTATCATATTTTTAAATTGTTTTCATTCAATGTTTTGGATCGAATCGGTCAAACGGGGTCCCGAGTCCTCGGGATAAATCTGTTGGCAAAATCCTTCAATCTACGGATTCGAATCCTACTCTTACCACGTTTAAAAAGATTAAACTTTTTTTTTAAACTACATAATCCTTTTAAAACTTGGTAAAACTTTATCAGGTATTCACTATAAAATATAAATTTTTGCTTTTTTATATCTTCTTGAATTATTCATTTAAAATAATCTATCCAACTTTTATTTGAAGAAAGAATCAATTAATTTTAAACAGTTACAGAACCTAACATTAAGGTCACTCTGTAAATTTATACCAAATAAAGAACAAAATTAATACTTGACTAAACCTAAATCCGATGAAAAAAAGTTACATAATCCAATATGCTCTTCTTCCATTTTTTTGCCTGTTGATGGTTGGCTGTGGGAATGATATAAATCGTAAGAAATTGGTTCAACGCCATCAGGTATTCGTAGATTCAATTGATATTCTATCATCTGTAAGTGTTGGTAATGGCAAGTTTGCAATGACAGTTGATTTTACAGGATTACAATCATTCCCAGCAGCATATGAACACGGTATTCCGTTGGGAACACAATCAGAATGGGGGTGGCATAGTTTTCCTGATACCGTTGGATATACATATGATGAGACTTTGGTAAATTATAATTATTATGGACGAGATGTTCCATACGCTGTTCAGGTTCGTTCGCCCCAACGAAACAGGGAAGCAGTAAATTATTTTCGTCAAAATCCGCATCGTTTACATTTGGGACTTGTAGGTTTGGATTTTTTTCATCAGGATGGTTCACCTGTCAAAATGGAGGAGATTGAGGATATTTCTCAAACTCTGGATCCGTGGACAGGTAAAATTCACAGCACCTTTACAATTGATGAATTACCAGTGGAAGTTACTACATATTCTCATCAGAATCTAGACCTTATTTCTTCAAAAATCAAATCACCACTAATTAAAAAAGGATTGATACGGATAAAATTTCATTTTCCCTATCCTACAGGTGAACACTCAGATATGGGTTGCGATTGGAGTAGTCAGGAGAAGCATACTTCAGTTCTGAATTCCAACTTAAATTCTGCAACAATCAACAGGCAAATAGACACAACTTCATATAATATTTATCTTAATTGGGATAATCCGGCTAGTATTTTTGAAAAAGAGAAGCATTTGTATTATTTGGAACCGAATGAGAACCAATCTGAAATATCATTTAGCTGTCTTTTTTCACCGAAAAATGAAAATAGTGAATTGCCGGATTTTACCACTACTGCTTTAAACAGTAAAAATAGTTGGGAAAAATTTTGGCTAAGTGGCGGTGCAGTTGACTTTTCGGGAAGTAAGGATGAACGCGCATTTGAATTGGAACGGCGTGTTGTTCTTTCACAGTACCTTACAAAAGTTAATTGTGCAGGACATTATCCTCCACAGGAGACAGGGTTAACATATAATAGCTGGCATGGGAAATTTCATCTTGAAATGCATTGGTGGCATGGAGCCCATTATGCATTATGGAACCGAACTGAATTACTTGAGCAAAGTCTGGATTATTATAATAACATTGCTGATAAAGCCAGGGAAACTGCACTTATTCAAGGATTTGACGGATTGCGCTGGCCTAAGATGACCAGCCCTTCTGGTGTGGACAGTCCTTCAAGTGTAGGCTCTTTTCTTATTTGGCAACAACCTCATATTATTTATCTGGCTGAACTTTGTTATCAGGATTCACCAAGTGATGCTTTTCTTAATAAATATGCGGATATCATTTTTGAAACGGCTGATTTTATGGCATCGTATGCTCATTTTGATTCTTTGAATAACCGATATGTTTTAGGGCCAAATTTGATTCCTGCCCAGGAGCGATTTCCCCTGGAAAGTACGATAAACCCTCCCTTTGAACTGGCTTACTGGCACAAGGGATTAACAATTGCACAAGAATGGCGTGAAAGGTTAAATATGGGACGTAATTCTCAATGGAATAATGTTATAGAAAAACTATCACCTTTAGCACAACAAGAAGGGAAATATCTTAGTGCAGAGAGTGCTCCTGATTCTTATACAAATATGCATTACATGAGTGACCATCCTATGGTAACAGGAACCTATGGAATGTTGCCTTCCAGTCCTATGATTGATATCAATACCATGAAAACAACATTTAATTATGTGTGGGATAACTGGCAATGGGATAACACCTGGGGATGGGATTTCCCAATGACTGCAATGGCAGCTACCCGACTTGGTATGCCTGAAAAAGCCATTGATGCTCTTTTTATGAATGTTGAAACAAATACATATTTGCCAAACGGACATAACTACCAAAATGACAGATTAAAATTGTATCTGCCCGGAAATGGAGCATTATTGATGGCTATTTCAATGATGTGTGCAGGATATGAAGGTTGCGAAGTTGAACTACCGGGTTTTCCAAAAGATGGAACCTGGAATGTGAAATGGGAAGGACTGAAGGCGCTACAGTAAATAAACAGAATATGATTTAATTGAATTTTATTTCAAAAAAATAAACAAAAAAAGCAGCCAATTTTATTTAACTGCTTTTATTATCGATTCAATATAATATTACACACCAGAAATAATGGGGTATTAATATTATTATTCCTGTAAAATAATAGGTGTTAATTCTTCTTTTAAATTGTCATATTCAACCTGGCTAATAATTCCTAAATCGAGTAGATCTTTTGATTCTTTTAATTTGGCAATAGCCTCTTCTCTTGTAAGTGGGGCATTTGTACTCTTTATTTCTCCTGCCAAAACGGCTTTTTCAAAATCAGTAATGGACATATATTTATTAATGCCAAATGCTCTTCCATTAGGCTCTCCAAGCAAAACCTGCAACGCAAGTGGCTTTTTACGGCTACCTTTATGAAAAACTTTCATTTCAGAAACAACAACTACTTCTCCCTGCATTTCAGGTCCTGCATTAACAGGTGCCTCCCCACCCATGGCATTTATAATGTTACCAACACCGGCAGGTCTTCCCATTATGATATTTGAAAAGCTACTTTTTGTATTGGACCGTGCTTTTGCTACCGCTACGTTATTTCCGGCGCCAACAACTGTTGTATTTGTTGTACTGCCTGTTGGTACCCCAATTATTAAGGTATCTCCCAATAACAGTACGGAGCCATCAGCTGCCGTGTATTTTAAAATCGTAGTATAATTTTTAATTTCCTGGAATACCCTAGAATCCTGGCAGTCAGCATAAGTTAGTTCGTCCAATTCCTTTTGCCCAAAGACAATGACTGCAGTAAAAATAAAAAATGAGGTAAGAATAAATTTCATAATGAAATGTTTAAGATTAAAGATTTTTGATTTGTTGCTAAAGTTAAAATAATTGATCTTATGCACAAAAAAGGCAACTAATTTTAGTTAGCTGCCTGCATTTATATAACCGTTATAGAGAAAAAATTACGCTTTGCTTTTTGAAAAAAATCCGTCTTTTTTGAATTTCTGATAGCTTTCTTTTACTGAGTCAACTTCTTCTTTTATGAATTTTTCGATATTCTTTACCGTCACCTCTTCGCCACGCATTTCCAAACGTTGAGTCGCGTTAACAGCTTTAGGTACCACAATCCATAAAATAATGTAACCCAGTAAGGCAACTCCTGTAGTAAAGAATAACAATACCATTATTAATCTTACCACAACCGGGTCCATATTGAAGTAGGCTGCTAAACCACCGCAAACGCCCGCTATAACCTGTTGTTCCGGATCACGGTAGAGTCTTCTTTTTCGTTTTGTTTTTCCCCCGAAAGCCTCGCCTGTATCCTCTTCTTCGCTAAAAGTTTCAGGTGTTCCCATTGTTTCAATTACTTCGTTTACCCAGTCCAGTGTAATTACTTTTTTCTCTTCATTTATTTTTCCGGAAAAAATTTCGGCAATTCTGAATTCTATGTCTGCAAGAATTTCTTTGCCTTCGTCGTCATTCCCGAAATAGTTTTTTAGGCTCACCATGTATTTTTGTAATACTTCGTAGGCGTCATCTTCTATATGAAATACTGAGCCACTCAGGTGAATTGTATATGTCTTTTTCATTTTTATAATGTTTTTTGTTTACGCTCTGTTTTTTCTGACTGTACCTACTGCATTAACCAGTTCATCCCACGAACCTTCAAGTTCTTTCAAAAATTTTTTTCCATTGTCAGTTAATTCATAATACTTACGTGGCGGCCCCTGGGTTGATTCCTCCCATTGGTAGGAAAGTAATCCGTCGTTTTTTAACCGGGTAAGTAAAGGGTAAAGTGTTCCCTCAACAACAATCATTTTTGCTTTTTTTAGTCCCTGTAGAATATTTGTTGCATATAATTGTTTACCGTCCAGTATCAGAAGAATGCAATATTCAAGAACTCCTTTTCTCATTTGTGCTTTTGTATTTTCTATTTTCATGGCGCTGAATTTTAAGTCTGTTAATAAATTTCTGATACTTAGAATCCCTGATTAACGAACGGGATTATCAAAGGCTATCATCCAGCTTTCAAGTTCTAAAGGTTGTTCTTTTTCTACTATATTATTTAAAAAATCCACAAGCATCCAGTCTTCCAGAACCAAGGGTTCTTCTTTTTCGACTTCTTCTGAAAAGATTTTCGTAGTAAAAGTATTTTCATTTGTCATCCAATCTTCCAATTGAAGTGGAGATTCTGTTTCAGTTTTGAAATTGAAGGATGTAGAAAAATTACTATCATCGGTCATCCAGCTTTCCAATTCAAGAGGATTTTCTGTTTCCGATTCGAATTTGGTAACACTGCCGGTTACTGCAACATCTGCTTCATCGTTGTTAACATTAGGATAGTGGTCTACCATGGCTGAGGCAATGGCGTTAAAGCTACTGTTTTTTAATACTGATCTCCAAAAATCCTGGGCGTTTACTGTAATACTTATTAAAACTAAACTTATTACAACTGCGAAGGTTTTTGTAACTGCTTTCTGAACATTGTTTTTTGTTTTCATGACTTTGTCTCCTTTTTGTTTTCTGTTATAAATTGTTTCCTGTTTTCTGTTCTTCTATCTTATGACGCACTTTTTTGTTTTATGTTACACTTATATAGAACTTTTTTTTGTCTGCTACCATTTTTTAAATGGATTTGTGTTATACAAATATATGAATAAAAAATAGAACTATGCAATACAAAGTACTAAATATTTTGTCCGAATTTTTCATTAATATCACTAAGTTTCTGATTATAAGAGGGTAGTGATTTCAAAAAAAATTATTTTTTTTGGAGAATTGCGGATAATTCAGGAATTTGAAAAATTAGGTCAATAATTACCTATGAAATTGCAATAAATTTTCTGACAAAAATTATATAATTTTTATTTCAGGGGGAAAATACAAGATGTAAAAACTACTGAATGATGAGTTTCCTTAAATAGAAATTTATTTAGGTACTTAGGAGCGAGCAGGTAATATTATTAATTATTCCTCACCTGTTTTGTAGCTGATGGAAATACCTCCACCAGCATTGTTGTATGTTGTTTTAAAGTTGGAAAGTGATTCGATATAGTCAACGAATTCGGTAATACCTCTTTGTCTTCTGGTTCGGGTTATATTATGAGCGGTAAAACAGCCGCCAACTTCCATTTTTGGTGCAAGGTCGATGAAATAATTTTTGTACCATTCTTTATCGGCATCGCTAAATACAAAGTCGATTGGCCCTTCAAGCCGAGGAACCAATTCATGCGCATTACCTAATCTTGCATCAACATATTCAATAACTCCTGCTTCCTTAAAATTGGCTAAAGCCTCTTTGTGTCTTTGTTCATCAATTTCAAAAGTAATCAGTTTGCCTCCCGTTTTACTTAAGGCCCAGGCAATCCATACACCGGAATGCCCCGTTGAAGTGCCTATTTCAATCGCATTTTTATAACCGTTTTCAACAATAAGATCAAAAAGAAGTTGCCCGTCTGAAGCAGGTATATTCATATCCCGCCAGGAGTATCTGTTGCTTTCCAAAAATGCTTTTACTTTTTTATCCAATTCAGGATTTTCTTTAAGGTTTTGCGAAAAAACGTAAGGACTTAAAAAAGATAAGATAACAGCGAGAATCAGATTCCTGTAAACACGAATTTTAATTTTCATAACCAATTTTTTAGTTCTTAATTCGAATTGTCACAGCTATAATTATATAGACAATCAAATCCGTGAATGGTTTAAGTGGTTGAAAATTAATTTACTGGAACTTTTATCTTTTTTCTCTTTCTGAGATAGAATATCAATTTGTCAATATAAATTGTTCCGACGGTGAATAAAGCAAAAACGGCAAGAAACCGATATACATTTTTTAATTGTACATTTTGTCTTTGGCGAAAATCCCCCCTGCCTCCGCGACCACCTCTTTCAAAATTTCCCTGAAAGGAACCACGGTTTCCGCGAAAACTCTCAAATCGTCGTTGCACAATGCTATCACCTATATTTTGTGTCTCCGGCCTGGCAAATCTTTCGATTCCTTCCCTGTTTTCTCTGTTTTCAAAATCAGATTGGCCCCCCCGATCGAAGTCTCTCCTAAAAGACTGTTCACTACCTGTATTAAATATTCGTATGCTTCTTTCCCAGTAGTTTAGTCTGTTAAAGGCTGAAATTCCAATTGTTACAATCGCAACCGATATTAATATAGCGCCAATTTTTTTTATCATTTTGTAACTTTTTTTAGTTTGAATCTCTGAAGAACCCATTTCCAGTGTAATCCTAAATGAATTCCGAAAAGGGCAAGTGTAATGTAGGAGGAACTGGTATGCATCACTCTCCAAAACATGCCTGAGCCGCCCAGGTTAATCCACGAGAAATTGATCGTTCTGGCAATTGCAATTCCGCTTAGTATCATTAAAACCATGCCTGCCAGCAAAAGCACATCCAAAACATAATTTAGCCGGGCTCTGTTGGGTGAACTTTTAAGAAAACAAACCGTAACTTTTTTAATCCATGTCCAATTCAGTACTTTATGAAGCAAAAAGAAAAGTCCGATAATCAAACCCGCCCATTCATGAAATTCAAGACCATAAAATGATCTGGGATCCATAAGCAGAAGCATAACTACCGCCAACGAAATATTAAGGAGCAATTTTATTTTATTCATTTTGAGATTTTTGTTTTCCGACTTTAATTGTTTCTGATTTAGATGAAATAAAATTGCAGTGGTTTAATCGAAAGAGAAACTAATTTCTGGCCCGAAATGGCATAAATGAATCTGGTGTAATTTGATTTTCTTATATTTATATCCAGTTTAAGGCTGATTGCTGTTGTATTTTTATAGTATAAATGTATGCCCAAAAAATTAAACACATTTTCCAATGGCGGTTTTATCGAATTCGACAGAGGTAGCTTTGACGACTGGTGTGTTTATGTTACTAAATCAAATGGTGAGCGTTTTGCTCCCACCGACATCCAATATTTTACAAGATTAAAGAAGCTGGGCGAAAAACGCGGGTATCAGAAGATTTACGATGATTTTGTGGTAATTTTTAACAGGACAACGGCTGAAACAGATCCTGGTATTTTTAAACTTATTTCATATTTAAGCAGGAATTATAAAGAAGATCAACTTGAAATCGAAATTTGGTTTAATGTTCTGTATGCAGGAATGGTTGCAGAAGAGAATAAAGAAAAAGCCATTCTTAAAAAAAGAATAAAAAGATTAGGAATGCATCAGGTTTTAATTGAAAAAATGGCGCCTGAAGTTGCTGCCGGATTCAGTAAAGGCGTAAAGTGGCAACAACTTGATCGACTGATGAAAGCAAAAGGCTTCTAAAGCTTGTCCACTACAAACTCGTGCTAATCAGGAATGTAGCGGCAAATGCAATAATGGCGTACAGTTCAGGAAATACGGCCAAAACCATTGTTTTTCCAAAAATGTCGTGACCCGAACCAATTCCGGCAATTCCATTTGATGTAACATCGCCCTGGTTTAATGCAGAGAAAAACCCAACAAATCCCAATGTTAATCCGGCAGCAAGAATGGCGATTCCCTGCAACATGGTCATTTCGCTGGTTATAATTCCCTGGCTGTTGATAATAAAAAATCCGGCAAATCCATAAAGTCCCTGAGTTCCGGGTAAGGCACTTAAAAGCAGGTAACTCCCAAATTGATCCGGCTTTTTTTTGAGTGCTCCAACTGTTGCATTCCCTCCTTTTGAAACTCCGACAGCGCTTCCAACGCCGGAAAAAATAAGCATAATAGCTAACCCTATATAGGCTAAAATAACTGCAGTTGTCATGATCTGATCTCCTTTTTGATTTTATTGTTATAATTATTTTTTAATACTAAATCTATTTTGCAAATGGTTTATATTCTTCTCCGCCTCCTTTAAATCCTGCATTTTTGTAAAACTCAACAAACGTTAGACGCATAGGGTGAACAAATGAACCAAGTGAAGAAATGAGGATGTTCAAACTATGTCCCAGAAGTAAAAAAATGACAAAGAATATCGGACCCAGTATTTTTGATGAGCCAAGAATCTGAAGAGCAATGTCATTAATTACAAAACCCAAAATTGCGCTCGATAAGCCCAGTGCAAATAAACGGATGTATGAAAGCAGATCGCCAAATACGCCGGTAACCGTGGAATAAATATCCCAGATTCCTTTGCCAACACGAGAAAAAACATTTGTTTTTGGATCGCTGAAAAACAGGACAAAAAATCCACCTGTTGCAAGGATTATGTACAAAATGATTTGATTATCCGGAATAACTTTAAGGCCCGAAAGTGAGACATAAATTATACTGCCAAGTAAAACCACAATCCAACCGATGGGCGATAGCGCGTAAACAAGACCGAATTGTTTTGCCTGATTGGCAGCCTTAATGAATAAACCGAAAATGATTTGAACCGCACCTAAGACCAGTGCAAGGTTGAACATTTTATCAGGATTTAAAAAGAAGGTTTTGAAATTTTCAAGCCAGAGAATTTCAGTGTCAATCAGGTTGATACCAAAGAAGGTTCCCGAAACGGTGCCAAAAATAACCGTTGCCAGCCCCAAAAACTGTATAAGTGAAAGGTAGGGTTTAATATTTTTGTTGGCTTTCAGTTTGTAAATGCCGGCACCGAAAATAAAGAGCAAGCCATAACCTGCATCACCCAGACAAAAACCAAAGAACAACATAAAAAACGGAGCAAAGAAAACCGTTAAATCCAGTTCTTTGTAATCAGGGAGAGAAAACATGGAGCCTATTGGTTCGAAGAGCTTGCTGAAACGATTGTTTTTTAGTAACACCGGTATTGAGTCGTCAGGTGTTGCCCGTCTTGAAAAATAATAAGCCTTGCTTCGACTTAATGATTTATTTATTGTATCTGTTTTCGATTCCGGAACCCATCCTTCCAGGATCATTAGTTTTTCATCAACTTCAGCCGAAGTATTTAATGTTGCAGTGTCAAATTTCAAAGATTCAATTATTTCCAGCCTCGTTTTTACAAGAGATGGAATTTCTGTAGCAGCAAGTTTATCAAGTTGATTATTTATTTCTTCAATTTCTTCAACAACTTCATCATATTTAATCTGATAAACCGAGATTGGAAATTCAGGTGGTCTTATTTCATCGGGATCCAACTCCTTCTCTTTACCATCCGCTTGAATTACAATAAAATTAACCTGGTTTTCAATTTCTGAAATAATTTCAGCAACCATGCCAGATTCAACGATTTCTGAAAAATACTTTTTAGAACCTGAGAAAAAGCGAATATGAATGTTTTCATCCTCAAGTTTATGAATTATTTCAGGCGAAAAGTTTCCCCATAACTTTGCTTTTTTTATCTCTTTATTAATGTCTTCCAGTTCCTGTTGTAAAAGATCAAGTTCTTTTTGTTTCAGAAAAACCTGATGCATAATTTTCAATCCGTCCGTTTCGGCAGCTATTTCCTCAGGGTGTTTTATTTTATGTTTTTCCAGATAATCAATAGTTTTTTCCAATTCATCTATTTGCCTGTATTTTTGTTTGATTTCGGCAGTTAATTCAACCTCTTTTTCTACAATATGAACCACACCCAATTGCTGGATTTTTTCAAGAAACTGAATGTAATCCAAGTGGTAAACAAAGAAATAATATTTATGCATTGGAACAATCATATCTTCTTCTCTTGTTGTTTTTGCTGTCGTTTTTTAACAATTTTCTGAGCCGATTTTGAAAGGTTTTCTTCATCTTCCAGAAACCTTTTTATTTTTAAAATAGCTTCCTGGTAACCCGGAATCTGTACTTTTTCATACAAATTCACTTTTTGAGTGGTTTTTCGGCGTGCATAATCCAGTAGAATCACTTTACGGTTAAAAAATTCCTTCTCAGTAACAATTTTTGTAAGCTTTTTAATAATTGAAAATCCTTCGGGAAACCATTTAGGATTGTCAAAAATGCTAAATTCTTCCTCTTTATAATCGATAGCTTCAAGAACTGGAATTTTTACTCCGGCAATCTTTTTTGTTGAGACAGTAACTTCACCTAATGCAATCAGATCAGGATTGAATTCATTCCATAATCCGGCAGATGCTGAATTGTTTTGAATCTCTATTTTTAGTGTTTTTTCCAAATCGTGCACTTTTGTTTTTGCTTTTTTTACTTCCATACGCAGAGCTGCTTCCTTATTTTTTAAGGTTGGAAGAGCCCGTAACCGAATATTTAATTGTTTATTCAGTTGCTGGAGCGCAGTTTTGTTATATTGAAATTTAATGCCCAAATCAATAATTTTAGGTCACAGGGAAAATAAGCATCGGGATTTTTTCCATCGAAACCAATTTTTTTAAAACACTTGGATGGAAAACTTTGTAAAAAGCTGAACGTTTTAATTTTGAAAATGAAATAATATCTATATCGTTCTGTTTGGCAAAATCTTCGAATCCTTTTACTATGTCTTCACTTTCAAACGGAACACATTTGATGTTGTGAACGCTGTAATCCCGGGCCAGCATTTCATTTAGCTCATCCAACTTATCATAGAGGTAGGAATCGTCTTTTAAATCAATGTGTACACAAAAGATTTGTTTATCATAGGAATTTAAAATGCCTAACAATTTATTCAATGAAGAGTTATCGGAATCATAAAAATCGGTGGCGTACATTACATTTATTTTTTCTTTTCCTTTAAACGAGGCCTTTGGCGGAACCACCAAAACAGGGAAATTTAAGTTTTCAACAACACGCGAAATTGTTTTTTTGTGAAATTCTGCATTGTGTTCAGCTTTCGCACAAGATCCCATGATAATGATATCCGGATGATAACGTTCGCTGGCATCTACTATTACATGCTCGGGAACTCCTTTCAGCATGCGGTAGTGCAATTTTACCGAATCTAAAAGTTCCTTTGGAACTGTTTTTTTTATCTCAAGACTTAATTTGACCAGTTTTAATTGTGCTTTTTTATGTGCCTCCTGAAGTTCCATGCGAACATACTTTTCCCATGAAACCGTATGTTTTTCAGACTCCTGAATTGTAGGATCCTCATATACATATAAAAGCTTGATTTCAGCTTTGTTTCGTTCAGCTACACCTATTGCAAATTTGCATAAATCAAGACATTCATCGCTCATTTTAACAGCCAGTAGAATTTTTTTAATTGCTGAATAAGATGTGTCTTCACTAATTGAATCCAAATCATAGTCTTTGTGCAACTCTAATAAATGTTTTATTGCTTTTTCCGATTGATAGGCTTTTACCTTCAGAAAAACTTCTTCAGGATTGTATTTGCTGCCCATTGTCATGTCTTCGTTGGTAAAGAAGCATTCAATTCCTTCTGTCTCAAATTTATTTTTCACAAAACTTCCAACCCGGGGATTTGTAACTCTTAAAATAGTAACCAATTGATTTTCCATGGCTTTTGATTTAAGTTTTTATTTCTGTCATTTTCCCGTATTTCTCGACGTATTCTGTTTTAATACCCAATTCGGCAACTGAAAAGTATTTATTGAACAATTCCCAGCCGGTATCAATCATTGTTTCAATTTCAATATTGATATCAATGGCCAGTAATTTTTCTGAATACTCTCGTGCGAACTTCATAGATCTTTTATCATAATCGGTCAGATCAAAGCCATTTTCAATTTTTGTTTTAGCATTTGCTGCATCTGCAAAAAGTCGAATGGCTGTATTCATAACCTGTGGGTGGTCTTCCCGCGTCTTTTTTCCAATTACAAGTTGTTTTAAGCGCGATAAACTTCGGAAAGGATCAACAATTACTTTCCCGATATCGGTATCTTTTCGAAGGAACAATTGTCCTTCTGTTATGTATCCTGTATTGTCGGGAATGGCATGAGTAATGTCTCCTCCAGAAAGAGTAGTAACGGCTATAATTGTAATGGAACCGCCACTTGGGAATTGCACTGCTTTTTCATATAGTCTTGCCAAATCGCTATATAATGAACCTGGCATACTGTCTTTTGAAGGAATCTGGTCCATTCGGTTGGAAACGATGCTGAGTGCGTCAGCATATAAGGTCATATCAGTTAAAAGAACCAAAACATTTTGATTCTTTTCTGCCGCAAAATACTCGGCTGCTGTCAGCGCCATATCGGGAACAAGCAAGCGTTCTACCGGAGGATTTTCAGTAGTATTGACAAAACTGATTATTCGTTCAATGGCACCAGCATTTTCAAAAATATTTTTGAAGAACAAATAATCGTCATTGGTAATGCCCATACCACCCAAAATAATCTTGTCGGCCTTAGCGCGTAAAGCCACCATGGCCATTACCTGGTTATAGGGTTGATCCGGGTCGGCAAAAAAAGGAATTTTTTGCCCGGTTACCAGTGTGTTGTTCAAATCAATACCAGCTATTCCCGTGGCAATTAGTTCCGAAGGTTGTTCCCTACGCACCGGATTAACCGATGGTCCTCCTATTTCAACAAACTTACCAATAACTTCCGGCCCACCATCAATTGGCTGTCCGTAAGCATTAAAAAAACGGCCACTTAGTTCATCGCTCACGGCCAATTGAGGAGCATGCCTAAGAAATACCACTTCTGCATTTGTTGGTATTCCTTCCGTCCCTGAAAAAACCTGTAAGGTAATCAGGTCCCCTTCAATTTTTACAACCTGTGCCAGCCGGTCATTTACAATAGCCATTTCCTCGTTCCCAACATCGGTAGCATGAAGTGCAATAGTAGCCTTGGTAACCTGTTCTACTTTGGTATATATTTTTTGAAATGCTTTTGTTTCCATGCTAAAAAGGTTAAAGGATTTCAGCTGTAGTTTTTTTTCTTTCCATTAGAATTTCCTGCAATTCAGTTTCATATTTTTTGAAAGATTCACTTTCAAATTCTGAATAGTTCATTTGTTTGAATACATTGATAATTTTTTTGAAGTAAGGATTTACATCTTCGAAAGTATCAAATTCAAAATCAGAACGACAGACATCCAGCACTTTGTCCATCATATATATTTGTCGTTTTACGGGTGTACAAGAATCCACTTTATCAAAAGCATCCTGCTGCATAATCACAAAATCAATAACTTCTGATTTCCAGAAAATTACATGATATTCAATGGGAACACCGTCATCACCCAGTATATTGATTTGTTCGTAAGTTTCCCTTCCGCGAATAAGTATATTTTTAGCCATTAAAATGTTATCAATCCAATTGGGCGAAATGGTTTTCGCCATGTATTCCAAAAATTCAGGGTATTCCAGGTATTTGGAATAGCTTTCTACCGCATCGATGGCTGGATAACGTTTACTGTCTGCCCGGTTTTGTGACAAGGCATAGAAACAACGGGCTGCCTTTTTTGTCGATTCGGTTACAGGTTCTTTTAAATTTCCTCCGGCCGGAGAAACTGTCCCTATAAAAGTTACTGAGCCTGTTTCACCATTGTTCAAATAAACGTATCCTGCTCTTGCATAAAAGTTTGAAATAATCGCAGATAAGTCCATGGGAAAAGCGTCCGGGCCGGGTAGTTCTTCCATTCGGTTGGACATCTCGCGGAGAGCCTGTGCCCAGCGCGATGTGGAATCAGCCAGCATCAAAACTTTAAGTCCCATGCAGCGATAATATTCTGAAATTGTCATTGCTGTGTATACTGAAGCCTCACGTGCTGCCACCGGCATGTTTGATGTATTGGCAACAATGGTTGTTCTTTCTATCAGTTTTCGACCAGACCTCGGGTCATCCAGTTCAGGAAATTCAGCAAAAATCTCAACTACTTCATTGGCACGTTCTCCGCATGCTGCTATAACAATCATATCGGCTTCAGCTTGTTGTGAAAGTGCATGTTGCAATACAGTCTTTCCGGTTCCAAATGGGCCCGGTATAAATCCTGTTCCTCCTTCCACAATAGGATTCAGACAATCGATAACACGAACTCCCGTTTCCATAAAATTGAAAGGGCGTGGTTTTTCGAGGTAAGCTTTAATCGGAATTTTAACGGGCCATTTCTGCACCATACTTACTTTGTGCTCTACATTTTCAATGTCGGTTAAAACTGCTACAGTATCGTTAATTTTAAACTCACCGGCCGCTGCAATTTCTTTTACTTTGAAAGAACCTTCATAGCAAAACGGCACCATAATTTTGTGTGGAATCCAATTTTCAGTTACTTCACCCAGCCATGAGCCGGCAATAACTTCATCGCCGGATTTTGCCAGTGGTTTGAATTTCCATAATTTGTCATCTTCCAAAGCAGGAGTATAATCGCCTTTCTGAAGAAAAATTCCAGTCATTTTATCAAGGTCGTGCATGAGCCCGTCAAAATTTTTTGACAAAATTCCCGGGCCAAGTGTAGCTTCCAGCATATGGCCTGTAAATTCAACTTCAATACCTGTTTTTATACCTCTTGTACTTTCAAAAACCTGAATGTATGCTACTTTCCCCCCAATTCTGATTACCTCAGCCATTAATTTCACATCGTTCAAAACAATATAGCAGATTTCATTTTGTGAAACCGGCCCACTGCATTCAACCATAACCAGATTCGAAATTATTCCTGCTACTTTCCCTTTTGTGTTCATTTGGATTTATTTTGAAATACTGAATTCCTCCGGGAATTCATAACTCGTTTTGATATCATCTATTAATTGTTCCAGCAATGCTGTTCCGGTAACTTTATCCAGTTTCAACCAGCGTTCTGTTATTTGAAGTTTGAGCAAAAAACTCAATATTTTTTCAATGGTAAAAAAATGGAAGAAGGTCTGCTCATCTAGATAAGTCCATTTTATTTTGTCGATATTTTTTTCCTTTTCAATCATCTCAACGTCCGATTCAGCTACCCTGAAAATTTCATCTACATACATAATATCGTCTTCGTAATACTCGGGTTTTAACCGACCTTGCGATAACATTACATTTATATTCCTGTTGTTTTTAATTTGGATAATATGTTTGTCGGTGTCATACTTAAACCTGATACAATTGAAAGTGGTTATCACATTTTTAATGTTTAACTCGAACATAAACCATTCGCGCAGGAAGGTATTTTTGATAGTTGAAACATAAGTATAAAACAACGTTTGCAGTTTTGTTTCAGCTTTCATGTTTTTTTCTTTTAGTTCTTGTTTTTTTACCCAACGGATAAATTTTTTCATGTATTCAGTAATAGCCTGTGGCTTTTCAACTTCACTCTGAAGAAATTGTTTTGTACAATTTCCTGTATCAATAAAAGTGTCTTTTGTGCCGAATAAAAGTGTAAGTAAATTTTTATTATCGTAGGGGAGGAATAGTATTTTAACCAGCTCGAAATCTTCGGGAGTCAGGTCTTTAGATATGGTATTAAGAAATTCCATACTGGTAACACCTGGTCTGTTTTCAGTGAAAAACAAATCAGGAAGGCCTGCAATCAGACAATAATAATTTTTTTTAAACATACCCGAATTTTAAATGGTTTGTGACCTTTGCCACTCATTCAACACCCGTGTACCTTCAGCTCATGGTTTTATCAGCTTTTACATTTTATTCATTAAACAATAACTTTTGGGTTTTATCTTTTAAATAGCTTTTAAAATAGTTATCGAAATCTGTGTCTGAAAAATGAATTATATAACTGTTATCTTTTGGCCCGATTTTAAATCCATCTTTCATCTTAGGATCTATCTGTATTTCAAGTCCGCGATTCATTGCCTCTACTGCACGGATTTGCAAAAAACTGGTGAATTCATTTTGATCTTTTTCCGGCAAAAGAATTTTTAAATCCATATCTCCGGCAGTATTTGTTTTCCAGTTTTCAACGATGGTTAAAATAATTTTTTTAATAAAATCTTTGTCGGAAAATGCCTCTTTTACAGGTTCGCTGGTTTGAATAGTCGTTATCAATTCGGTTACTTTTTGTTTTAATTGACTTAGAAATTGACGGGCTGCCAGTTTCATTTCCGACTCGGTATTTTTACGCACCTCTTCGGCTTCAGCTTTCCCTTGTTCAACTAAGTTTTTAGCCTCTTCTTTTGCCGACTTAACAATTCGGGTAGCTTCAGCCTTTGCCTCTTCTATTATTTGCTGAGCATTGATTTTTGCTTTTTCAACACCCTCGTAATATATTTTTTCGGTTATTTCCTGTAGTTTATCTGTCATTGGTTTTTTTTGAAGATTGAAATTCAGATTACTAAATATTTTCTAATGAGAGGCTTTGGGTAGAATGACTGACCGTAAATACCGGCATTTTGCAGCCATGTATTATTTCAGAAACAAATTGTCCAATTCGTTTATCAGCGAATATTGATTCCTGATGTGTCCTGATAATTACCATTTCCGGATTTTCTTCTTCGATATAATCCAGGATTACTTTATGTTTCAATTGATTGTGTACTTTCAGGATTTTAACTTCGCATTCTATTCCTCGTTTTTGCAACATTTCTTTAAGCTTATCTGCATTTTTACGAGCCAAACTTTTTGCTTCGTCAATGTTAATGTTCAGTGCTGAAACAATTTTAATTTTTGCTTTTAGTTCTTTAGCAAAAAAAGTGGCCCAGAAAAGTCTTTTTTTAGTTGTCTGAGATATATCGATAGGGATTATTATATTTTTGATTTTTTTGAAAGGAAAGTCTTTGGAGAACAGCAAAACAGGACAAAACGAACGGCTGACTAATTTATTTATGTTTGTTTTTTTTAGTCCACTTTCCTGTTTGTCAAGTATAAGAAAATCGTATCCTCCTTTTTTTGACTCATTAATAAGTGTAGCCAAAATATCTCCAGTTTTTATCCTCGGTAAATAATCATCAGGCAATTCCTTTTTTGTAGTTTTAACAATAAATTCAACTAATTTATCCTTTGCTGCATTTATTTGTATCTCCTTTTTTTTTGACTGAAAGTTTAATATTGAAGAAGAGGATTTCTCCAATATTTGCAAAATAAAAATTCGCATTTTTAAACTTTTTTTGATACGGAGAATTTGTTTTAGAACCGGTTTGGCAGTTTTGTTTTGAGGAATGAACGCCAGAATACTATTTGACATGTAATTCATATCCCTAGAATTTATACGCTGAAAAAACAGAAATACTCGTTAGCGAGATACTTCGATAATTAACATATGATACGAAAAAAGGGATCCAGGGTTTACAAAATTCGTTAAAAAATATGGAAATTATGATAGTAAACGAGACACTTCGAAATGAGTAAATCTAATTCATTCTGTTAAACGAATGTTTACCTTAAATGCTTCCATCGGATTTGTTGTAAATAGCTGGTAGATATCTTGTTGAGCTAATCCATTTTCCTCCAGTGCCGGGATTAGGTAGTTTTCAATATCTGAATATTCTCTGAATTCACCGCCATTTGGCTCTCCCGGTTCATACCAGCCTGCATCGTGAGAAAACATCAGTCTGTTAAGAAGTCCTTCTTTTTTCATCAGAAGGGCAAAATTTACAAATCGGTCGAGGTTTTCCAACCTGAAGTTGTCAAAGGCAATCCATGCACCTTTTTTCGCAGCTTCCAATAGTTTATTGTTGTCCTGCTCATTGTTGGCATGAGTCCATATGAATGCAGAGGCGTCGACTCCGTATTTGTCCAGAATTTCCAATTCCTGAAAAGCCGGAATGGCAGGACCCGAATGCGACATAATTGTTAATCCGGTCGCTTTATGCGCAATACAGGCTGCTTCAACTATCTTCCGGTTAATTTCTTTCAGAGGGGCACGTTCAACCGAAATTTTTATAAATCCCGGATAAACTTCTGTTCCTTCAATTCCATTCTTTGCTTCTTCAATCCATCTTTCTGCCAACTGTTCTGCTGTTTCAGTAAATCCATATGCAGGTATATACTTTGCTTCCATTGCGGTATATAAACCAGTGTTGGTGATAATTTGCAGTCCTGATTTTTCAGACAGCATTTTTAATAATTTGGGATCCCGACCCATATAAGCAGGTGTGCATTCAACCAGCGTTTTGTAGCCCATTTTTTTTATTTCAAGCAAATGAGGCAAAACTTTTTCGACAACAGCCTCTTTATCCCAACGATCGTAGCTTATGCTGTCTGCTCCAATAAAATCAACAAGAATATGTTCATGATGTAAGGTTTTCCCGATTTCACTGGCAGGTATTTCACCTGTTACGGTTATAATTTTTGATTCTCTGGTATTACAGGAAATAGTCAGAAAAATACTTAGAAGTGGAATTATAAGGTTTTTGGCTTTCATTGCTATATGATTTTGTTAGTTGAAGATAATTTCAAAACTTATTCTAACAAAATAACGAAAATCAATTGTGTTTTGTCTTTAGGAGGATTCAATTTTTTTCCTGGTTTTCTTCACTACTAAAATGGCTCCTGCAAAAACCAGTACTGCACCCAAAATTGTAATTATTGAAAAGCGTTCAAGCTCTACCCAACTCACCTTCATCTCAGTTAAAATTCCCATGGTAATAAAGGTTATGATAGGATTTAGGATTAAGATTATACTTGTCTTATTCGCTTCAAGATATTTCAGGGCGTGGGCCAGACATGAATAGGCAATAAATGTGTTTAATCCAAGGAAAACTAATAAAAGCCACCAACTCCAATGCAGGTGCAACAGGGGAGTGAGGTTTGTAAAAGGCAGATAAACCAGTGCCGGAAATCCAAAAAGAAAAATATTCAGGCTGTCTACGGAAAATTTTGTCACCAGCTTTTTTTGCAGGGTAGCGTAAACTGCCCATGCGAACGCACCGGAAAGGGTCAGGATTACTCCTAAATTGTACTTCCCCTGACTTTCAAAGAAGGCAAATAACTGGTCGCGGTAAAAGAAAGCAAATCCTATGATGGCAATTGTAAAACCTGTAATTTGGTTTCTTTTAAGTTTTTCCTTAAAAATTATCAAACCAGATAAGGTCAGTATGATTGGACCAGCCTGAATAAATAATTGGGCATTGCTGGGAGTGGTATAATCGACACCAAACATGTAACCCAGGTAATTCCACGATAAGGCTATGCCGGCTATAATCAAAAATAAAGGAGGTTTTTTCAGGATTTGAAAGGAGGAAGGTTTTTTCATCAATTGCCACACCGACAAGATAATAAAAGCAACTGCGAACCTTGACCAAACAATTGTAATCGGGTCAAATTCGTGCGTGGCTATTTTTAAAAATATTGGTAGAAACCCCCAGAAAAAAGCTGTGGTTGAAGCATAAATTATTCCCTTTGTGTAGTTCTGCATTGTTTTTTTGGAATAAAAATCCCGGATGTTTCTACCCGGGATAATATATATTGTTTGTATTATAAGCTACCTGAGTTTAGCTTCAAAATCCCGTTCAAAAGCTGAAAGTATTTTTTTCATCGTTTTGTCAATTTGTTTATCCTTTAAAGTACGAGTGTCATCGCGGAGGATAAAGCTAACGGCATATGATTTTTTACCTTCAGGAACACCTTTCCCATCATATACATCAAATAAATTTACGCTTCTTAAAATCTGTCTTTCAACTTTAAAAGCGCTTTCTTTTATCTGGCTGAAAGTGATGCCTTTGTCAATAAGAAGTGCAAGGTCACGACGTACAGCAGGAAATTTTGGTAACTCTTCAAAAGTAATTTTGTGTTTTTTCTTTTCAAAAATGATGTGCCCCCAATCCAGATCAGCATAATACACAGGATTCTCAATATCGAATTTTTTAATCCACTTTTTGGCAACAATGCCAAGTTCGAGAACTATTTTATTATTTGACAGATACTGTAATCCATTTTCGAACAATTCATTATTTGTTTCTTTAACCTGAAGTTGTTCAGGGCTTAATCCCAGTTTCTTTAAAATATTTTCAGCATAAGTTTTTGTGCTGAAAAAAGTTGCCTGAGCTTCTTTCTCAGTCCAGCTTTCTTCTTTTTTATTTCCTGTTACAAACAGCCCAAGGTGTTCTTCTTCCCAGTAATTTGTCTCCGGGTGTTCTTTAAGTTCGGTACCTTTATAAAAATAGCAGTTACCAAATTCATAAAAGCGCAGGTTTTTATTTTGCCGGTTGGCATTGTATGCTATAGCTTCCAAGCCACCAAATAGAAGTGTTTGACGCATGCCGTCCAGTTCGGCACTTAATGGATTCAGTAATTTTACTGTTTGTTCTCCCTTATATTGATTTAATCCTTCGTAGTAGCCGGCCTTTGTTAATGAGTTTGACCAGATTTCATTAAATCCCTGAGAAGTAAGTATTTCTGAAATCAGATTTCGCATCTGGTTCATATCGGGCTGTTCTGCATATTGCAAAGAAGATTTTACCAGCGATGGAATTTCGACATTATTATAACCATAAATCCTCAAAATTTCTTCGATTACATCCGCTTCACGTTGCACATCTACCCTGTAGGGCGGAACTGACAATGACAAACCTCTTTCGTCTTCCCTGTCAATTTTTATTTCAAGCGAAGTGAGAATATTTTTTATTTGCTCAGCACCCAAATCTTTTCCAATAAGTCGGGTGACATTGGCGTAAGAAATGTCCACTTTAAAATCTTCGATAGGTTCCGGGTAAACATCAACTATTTCTGAAGAAATTGTTCCACCGGCCAGTTCTTTTATTAGTATAGCCGCCCTTTTCAACGCATAAATCACGCCATTGGGATCTATCCCTCGTTCAAACCGGAATGACGCGTCAGTATTCAGTCCATGCCGACGTGCAGTTTTGCGTATATAAACCGGATCGAAATATGCGCTTTCCAGAAAAATATTTTTGGTTGAATCTTTAACTCCCGACTTGATTCCTCCAAATACGCCCCCAATGCACATGCCTTCTTCCGTATTACAAATCATCAGGTCGTTTTCATGAAGTTCGCGTTCCTCTTCATCTAGCGTTGTAAATTTTGTTCCGGTTGGCATCGTCTTTACAATTACCTTATTACCGGTTATTTCGTCTGCATCAAAAGCATGGAGTGGCTGTCCTGTTTCGAAAAGCACGAAATTGGTTATATCTACCACATTGCTAATGGGAGTAAGACCAATTACACGTAATTTGTTTTTCAGCCAGTCAGGTGATTCTTTAATTTCTACTCCAGAAATTGTAACTCCTGCATACCGTTTGCACGCTTCCGGAGTCCCTATTTCAACCGGAATTTTGAGATTGTGATTATCTACCTTGAAATCATCAACCGAAGGTCGTGTGAATTTTATATTTTTTGTTTTATTCAGGAATGCAGCCAAATCACGAGCAACCCCAATATGTGAAGCACCATCAATACGATTAGGCGTTAGATCGATTTCAATCATCCAGTCCGATTCAACATTATAGTAATCTTTAGCCAGCGTTCCAACCTTGGTAGAATCTTCGAGTACAATAATTCCTTCGTGGTTTGTTCCAATACCGATTTCGTCTTCGGCACAAATCATACCCTGTGAAACCTCACCCCGGATTTTCGATTTTTTAATGGTAAATTCTTCGTCACCCATATAAAGTGTAGTTCCTTCGGTGGCAACAATAACTTTTTGCCCGGTCGCTACATTAGGTGCACCGCAAACGATTGGTAGCAATTCACCGGTGCCAACGTTTACAGTGGTTTTACTCAGGTGGTCAGAATTGGGATGTTTTTCACAGCTAACAACTTCACCAATAACCAGCCCTTTCATACCTCCTTTTATGGTTTCTACTTCTTCCAAACCACCGACTTCCAAACCGGTTTGTGTTAAAATTTTAGCTACTTCCTCAGGTGATTCATCTAGGTGGATGTAATCTTTTAACCATTTGTAAGATATCTTCATATCGAAAAAATTCTGTGTAAACAAAATGAAGCCACAAAAATATAGATTTTAAATGGAAAGCGGCGGAGATTAACAAATTAATCTTTATTGAAGTTAATACACACTAATGTCAGCGAAATGAGAATATAATTGTTTTGGGGTAAGTAGCAGACAGAGGAGTTACAAAAATTTAAAACATTTTATGAAACAAAATCTGCTTCATAAAATGTTTCATTTAGTAGGTTTATTTTTTAAGCCATTCAACCACTTCTTCAGATGCAGGAGATACTTTTGGATCTACAGTTCCAACAAGTTTACCATTTTCATCAATCATATATTTTTGATAGTTCCAGGAAACTTCTGAGTCCATTACTCCATTTAATTCTTTATTTGTCAGCCATTTGTAAAGAGGATTTTCATCTTCACCTTTTACTGATGTTTTTGCCATAACCGGAAAGGTTATATTCTTTTCCTTAATAAACTCTTTTATTTCTTCATTGGAACCGGGTTCCATATTTCCAAAATCGTTGGACGGTACAGCAACTACAACAACATCTTTATTTTTGTATTCTTTATAGAGATTTTCCATTTCGGAAACCTGAGAAGTTAATCCACAGTGAGTTGCTGTGTTCACCAATAAAACTTTCTTCCCTTTAAATTCACTCATGTCGACTAAATTTCCATTTATGTCGGTCATTTTGTAATCGTAGAACGAAGTTGCATCCTGAGCGTTGATGGCTGTTACTGCAATAAACAGTAGCAAGATTGAAAATAGTTTTCCTTTCATGATACTAATTTTAAATTTTAAACTTAAGTTATAAATCGGTTGTATTCCAAAAACAAATCTTAGAAATACACTTTAATTTCTGTTATCTAAAACAAAAAATAAGTAAATAAGGTTCAAAGGTATTTTATTTATTACTCGTTGATTTTAAGTGAATTATTAGAATTTGAGGGGAAGCTGTTTGCGTATTATTGTCTTTTGTTTAATTCAGATTATTTTATAAATCGATTCGAAGACGGAGGTAAACCATTTTTAACTGTTTTATCTTTTTTAGAAGCCGACAGCATATCTGAGTATTTGATTTTGTTTTGATGTTAATCAATGTTGATTTAGTTATTCTTTGCTTCCCTAAACTAAAGTAAGATAATTACTATTTCCATCTTTCCAGTTGAGGTAAAGTACTTTCAGCCATCTGTCTTGCTTTTTCTTTCGGCATATTCATTGAAACGGCTATTCGAATGTTTTTTTCAATTTTCTCAGCAAGACTAATTCCTTCATCAACAAATTTGCCGTCTTTGTAACAGAAACTGCAATATTTATCACTCTGACTTTTGTCTTCGTTAGTACCTCCCTTATTCGGATCCTTGTCAAGTGGCATCCCGCAACTTTGGCAAATGTTAGTTTGATTTTCCATTTTTTTATTCATAAAATATATGTAAAAGTAGGAATATCAACATTTAAAGCAAAACCTGGCAAAATAAATTCGAAGCATCTTAATATAAATTATTTATACATAATTTTTATTTGTTTGCACTAACAAAAAGAGGGTAGTCTTAAATCAGACTACCCTCTTTTTTCTATAATTAACAGCACTATCCGCGCTCAGATAATACATTTTCAACTCTATCGAGATAATTGTCAATTTGTTCTTTGTGTTCAAATCCGATAATCATCATATCAACACTTCCCAAACCGGTTACAAATTTGATTGCATTGTCTATTCTTTCACTTTCGCCGCTGTATCTTCCTGCACCAATCAATTTCATTCCAATAACTCCTTTTCCAGATTGATGAAGTTTCTGTATCACCTCAACCACTTCTTCTGGTTCTGGTTTATCCATTGCAATTCCGTAAGGATTAATACGTACATGAATAACATCCACCCATGGGCTTTCCAAAGCAGTCTTCATAGCATCAAGTGAGTGTACAGAAACGCCATGTGCTCTGATAATTCCTTTTGATTTCAGATTTTCCAGTATATCCATCTGTTTCTTCCACTCATCGGTCCATGTTGCTGATGTCATCAAATGCATTTGAACCAAATCAAGATAATCAGTATTTAGTTCTTTTCTGAAACGATCGATAACAACATCTGCATCCGGACGTTCCGGTTCAGGAATACCTCCTTGTTGCACCCATATTTTTGAGGATAGCATAATTTCGTCCCGATCCATATTTTTCATGGCTTCAGCTAGGATCTGATGAGTTCCATAGGCATCAGCAGCATCGTACATTCTCATCCCACGATCATAAGCGTGACGAAGAACAGAAAGACTTTCGTTGTAGTCCTGTCTTAACAGGGCAGCCGATCTGTTTGTGGCGTTTACACCCGTGCCAAATCCAATCAGAGTAGTTTCCAAACCTGATTTTCCTAACTTAATTTTTTGTAAAGGATTTGCAGAAGTCAGTTGTGAGGTAGCGGCATAAAGTGGATTGGAAAAAATCATGTGCGCAGTACCCAAAGAGAGTGCGCCCAAAAATTTCCTGCGATTCATGTTCAGTTTCATGATAAATAATTTTTATTAGGTTTTCTGGTATTATTATCAAATGTATACATTAATTATCAATATGTTATAAATATTAAATTTTTTTTAGCGTTTTAATCTCAACAAACTTTATTCATAAAAATACCACAATTCAAATACTATCATCGTGGCAAGGAAGTTAATCAGATATATTGTGAATATTTAATTTTAGCCTTGATTATTAGCTTTTAAGGCATTTTCAACCCTATCGAGATAATTGTCCAATTCATCCGGTTGTTTGAATCCCACTACCATCATATCTACACATCCCAGACCTAATACAAAACGAAGTGAATTATCAATTTTTTCACTGTCATTGCTTAACCTGCCGGCTCCGATTAATTTCATTCCAATAACACCTTTACCCGAATTATGCAATTTCTGAATTACTTCCACAACTTCTTCCGGTTCGGGCTTATCCATCGATAAACCATATGGATTGATACGAACATGCACAACATCAACCCACGGGCTTTCCAAAGCAGCATTCATTGCATCCAGTGAGTGAACAGAAACACCATGTGCCCTGACAATACCCTTGGATTTCAAATTTTCCATGATGTCCATTTGTCTTTTCCACTGGTCGGTCCAATTACCGTTGGTCATTAAATGTATCTGGACAAGGTCAATATAATCTGTATCCAATTCTTTTCTAAAACGGTCAATTACGATATCTGCATCCGGACGTTCAGCATCCGGAATACCACCTTCTTTTACCCATATTTTTGAAATCAGGGTTATTTCATCACGGTCCATCCCTTTCATTGCTTCGCCGACAATGCCATGTGTACCATATGAATCTGCTGCATCAAGCATTCTTATTCCCCGATCATATCCGTGACGAAGTACTGAAATACTTTTACTGTGATCCTGTCTTGTCAACTCTGAAGATCGGTTAATTCCTAAAACTCCGGTTCCAAACCCAACCAGGGTTGTTTCAAGTCCCGAATTTCCAAGCTTCACCCTTTGTAATGGATCTGTTGAACGAAGTTGTGATTGGGCAGCATATAAAGGATTTGAAAATAGTACATGCGCTGTTCCGAGTGAGAGGGCTCCCAAAAATTTACGACGGTTCATATTTAATTTCATGATACAGAATTTTTACTGGTTTACTAAATAAATTCAAAAACATTTTACCATTTATCAAGTGCTAACAAATTATGGTTCATTTGGTTTTGATTTTTAGGATAAATTTGTCTTTTATTAACAAATTAGTCATGTTTTGCCAGAATAATTTACAATCAGAACAATTGTTGCATTTGAATTTTCGGTGTAAAAGATTGGGTAGGGAGGTTAACTTCTCCAATTGGATAAAGATATGGAAAGAGATATCTTGATTTATTCTCCCTCAATATCTTTTAATAATTGCAATGCTTCATCATGAATTGGTTTGTATTTGAAATACCAAACAATTAGTCCAATAATAGTGGCAAATACAACAATACTCCAAAAAACAATCTGGATGTGAAGAATTGAAACGTTTTCGCTGAGCCAATCCACCGTTAATCCGGCATTCATAAGAACAATGGCTAATAATATCCAGAGCGATCTAAGTTGGAACGGACGATATCTCCATACAGCCTTTTTCAGCATCTGAACGGTAGGCAGTGAGTAGTCGACATATTTATAATCTTTATAATACTTTCTGAAAAAGATTACAAAAATCAGAAAGGCAACTATAAAACACGCACCGGAAAGTATTACATCAGTAGCTTTAAGTTCGCGGTATTCCAAAAATGTTAACAACAAATACACAGGGATTAAGATCCAGTAAACTATACTTACTCCTCCGCTTAATCTTGCATATCTGGTGTCTTCATTTTTTAGTTTTGAGACTAAATTTTCAAAACTGTTATTAATCTGATTATTCGGTTCCATGTTTTTCTCCTTTCAGTTTTTCTTTTAATTGTGTTTTCACCCTGTGAATTTTAACTTTCACATTTGGTTCCGTAATTCCAATCACATCGGAAATCTCTTTCATTGAAAGTCCCTCTAGCATTAATGAAATAAGTGCCTTATCGATTACTGATAACTGGTTCAGTTCATTTTGGAGTTTTTCGAGTTGATTTTCCTGTTCCAATTTTTCTTTCAGGCTTTCGTCATCCAAAACAGAATTTAGGTTTTTTGTGTTGCCATTTACCATGAGCTTCATGTGACTGAAAGCCTTACCTGTAAATGTTAACGACGTATTAACGGCAACACGATAAATCCAGGTGCTAAGTGCCGACTCTCCCCTGAAACTGTCAAGACTTTTCCAGATATTCACCAGCACTTCCTGATACATGTCTTTCTGATCTTCAGGATTGGAATTGTAATATCTGCAAATACTCCGGATACGCTCGCTATTTTCAGATACTATCGAATTAAATTTCTCTTCTTTGTTCAATTTTCTATTGTTTTCCTATTTAGTAAAGCTAAAAGTGGATAGTTACATTTTTTTTAATAAAATTACTCGTGGTGAAAAAAATTATGATACGGATGACAAACAAATAACTTTTGATGATTTAAAACTATCTGAACCAGAGGCTGATTTTTTAATTTTATACAATCACTAGTGATGCGTTAACTTTTAAAAAAAATCATATAAATAATTAAATATAAACAACATACAAGCGTTCTTTGATTTTTTGATTTGAATTGACTCTTAGTTTTGTGCCTTTTTAGCGCAAGATTATGAACTCAGGAAAATATGTTTTTGCTCAACTTCTACAATTCATCAACAGATATGAGTTTGATAAATGTGTAAAGCGCTTTGATGGTGATTACCGTGTGAGGGATTTAAATTGCTGGAACCTGTTTGTACAACTTTTCTTTGGGCAATTAACATCACGCAATTCTTTACGGGATATTTGTACCTGTTTGAAGGCACATAAACCAAAGCTTTACCATTTAGGAATAAAGCAAAATGTAAATCAATCTTCTTTATCCCGGGCAAATGAGCGCCGCGATTGGAGAATTTTTGCTGAATTCGGGGAACACTTGATATCCAAAGTCAGACCTCTGTATTCAAACAATCCCATACCTAAAGTCAATATCGACAATGATGTGTTTGCACTGGACTCAACAACAATATCTTTGAGCATCAAGTTATTTAGCTGGGCACAAGGTAAATACTCACGAGGAGCTGTAAAAATCCACACTTTGCTTGATTTAAGAGGTAGTATCCCAACATTTATTCATATAACCGATGGCAAATATCACGACAGTAATGTTTTGGATATCCTACCTCCAATTCCTGAAGCAATATACCTGATGGATAAAGCATATGTCGATTTTCTGGCTTTATATAAAATCCACCAGGCAGATGCATTTTTTGTCACCAGAGCCAAGGTTAGCATGAGATATGATGTTGTTGAACGCAACTTTAATATTGACGAATCAACCGGACTCCGATCTGACAGAACAATACTCTTGAACGGTTACAAGTCAAGCAAGCTTTACCCTGAAGAACTTAGAATGGTAGAGTATTACGATGACAAAAAGGAAATCCTGCTTGTCTTCCTAACCAATAATTTTGATGTGTCTGCACTTGAAATTGCCCGATTATATCGCAACCGGTGGCAAATTGAAGTATTTTTCAAATGGATCAAGCAAAACTTGACTATCAAAACACTTTGGGGACATTCTGAAAATGCAGTGAATATCCACATCTGGGTTGCAATCTGCACATATTTAATCGTTGCAGAAGTAAAACATGCATTAAAAAGCGATTTGTCAATTTATGAAATCATGCAAATCCTTTCAATCTCTGCTTTTGATAAAACACCAATTGCAGAGCTCCTAACACAAACTCAAGTCAATCAAAATATCAAAGAACAATTAAATTTATTTAGTAATAATTTTTAACGCATCAGTAGTATTATACAATTTTGAATCAAGGTATTTTTCAATAAAAGGAATGTCAGGAGTATAAACGAAGGAACCACCTTGTTTTAAAGATTTTAAAATATTCATATAAATAAGTGCATATTCTTTAAAATTACCATCAATACGTAAATGATGGTGATTGAAATGATTGGAAAAGCCTAAATGGCTAATTATTGTCCCCCATCTATTTTCTTCATATTTGAATTCAAGCCAATCGGTTTGCCAACAGAACTTATTCTGAGTTTTAAATCTGTCAATTCCATATGCCTCTATTCCTTTCTCCCGCAAATAAGTGACTAAATGAGTTTGTCTGCCACAGCCGATATCCAGAACTGGCTGGATTAATTCTGAAAGTTCAATATTGAGTAAATCCATTTGGAGTTTTGCGGTGTATTCTGAACATGTTACGTCTTTGACAAATTTATTTTCCTGTTTATATATTTTTGAAGAAAATGAGTTAGTCTTTAACAACCAATATTTTAATCTCGAACTATGATTTTGCGAAATTATCTGAAGTTGATTTTCATCTTTTACAGCCGTTTGTTTTAACTCTAAAAGTAGTAGTGAATATATATTTTTTAGCTCTTGTTTATCATCATTAGTAAAAGAGTAATATTGATTCGTCTTACAAAATTCTTCCAATGCTTTTTCGGAACTATAATTGATTATTTTGTCATCCTCGCTTCTATTTAAAGACTTTATTTCTTTTAAAATTGAGGAAAGTTCAGGAACAAAATTTATTGACGAATCTGTCCCTGCATAAAAAAGGTTTTTGTTTCGGTTAAAGTCAAATTGTTTTTGAATGAATTCTGTTATCTCCTTCATTAAAGGCTTTTTATGATTCAAAGTTAAAAGTAAGAATTTGATTTCCTGTTTTATCAGAAATAAAAAATAGGTTTAGTTCAAATGTTTTTTAATAAACTCTACAATTTTATCCATTGCTTCCGTAGCCTCTTTAAACATTGGTGCCAGCAAGGGGTAACAATGTACCTGTCCTTCACCTGCACGAAAAGTAACATCAACGCCGTTTTTCCGGGCTTTTAGAGCAAATCGTTTCCCATCATCAAACAGTTCATCATCCATACCAGAATTGATGAAAAGAGGAGGAAGGCCTTCCGGATTTCCATACAAAGGTGAAATCAACGGATTTTTAGGATTGTTTTTATTTACATAGTGTTTACTGAAAACCTTCCACGAATGAAGCGGAGCAACCGAAACTTTGTTTTTTGTTTTGTATGATTCGCCGGAACATGTCAAATCCGTCCAGGGAGAGATTGCCACTGCTGCTTTGGGCATTGGTAAGTTGTTTTCTTTTAATGCCAGCAAAAGTGCCAATGCTAAACCTCCACCGGCAGATTCGCCGGCGAAAACAATATTTTCTGATTTGTATCCCATTAAAAGAATGCTTTTGTAAACGTTCAAAGAATCCTCGATTGCTCCCGGGAACGGATGTTCCGGTGCCAGTCGGTATTCATATACTAAATTTACGTAACCGGAATTTTTGGCAAATCTTGATACAAATCCGCGATGATCGCTACACGAGCCTGAAACATAACCGCCACCATGAATGTACAGGATAAGTTTACTTTTATTATATGCTTCCGGAATCAACCATTCTGATTTTATACCTGCTATGGAATCTTCTATTATCCTGACATTGTTTGGAATTTTCCCATATTTTGCAGCACCTTTTTCACATCTTTCACGAAAAGCCGGAATTGAAGAATTCATCGTAAAAACTTCTTTTTTTAATTTTCCGTGCAGAAGATGCCGGTTTCGCATTGCAAAGTTGAATACTTTACTTTTTAAACTTGCCATTGTTTTCTGTTTTATTTGGCTGCAAAATTTTAAAAAAGTAGATTAAAAACACTTCACCTATGTTAATTAATTCATTATGAAACTATTTTTTTTCGAATGCGGCTTAATGACTGTGGCGCAATTCCCAGGAATGTAGACAAGTGTTTTAAAGGAATTTTTGGAACCAAATTCGGATATCTTTTTTGGAGATTGATATATCGTTGTTCAGCGGTTTGTGTCCTTATTTCCATCAATAATTCTTCTATCTGTTCCTGCACTTCGTTTACAAATTTACGGGTAAACGTATTCCACGAATCCAATTTTGACAATTCGTTTGCATTTTTCAGTGTTATTTGCCTTACAAGACTTTTTTCGAGAGCCTGAATATTCTCCTGAGCTGGAATTTGATGGCGAAAACTAATTTTAGAGGTAAAACAATACGGAGCAGCAGTAAAGAATTTTGTTATGTCAACTCCGTTATTGTATTCAAAAAAACGCACCAATCCTTCCTCCAGAAAGTAGAAGTGTCTGCATATTGCCCCCTGGGCAACAATTATTTCGTTCTTTTTTATTGTCCTTGTTTCAAAAAACTGTTCAATGATTTCCCATTCGTTCAAAGACAATTCGGTATATTTATTAATGAAATTTTTTAAGGCATCCACAAAGTCAATGTTTTAACAAAATCAAAATAAATGAAAATTTGGATGTTGAGAAAATGTTGTTGTAAAATTTGATTTTACTGTTTAGTATTAAAATTCCATAAAAATTATGGATTCCTATTTTAGTCATTTTTGAAAAAAAATTTAATCCTTATATTTCGTACCTTTTGTAAAACTGACGTTTACGTAAAGAATTGGTTTAACTTTTATCCTTGAAATGATTGAATAAAAAATATAAGTATGAAAAAACTGTTATTGGGTATTTTTGTTTTGGGATTGGCGATAAGTTCGTGCCAAACGGAGAAAAAAGAAAATTTGACAACAATGAATAATCCTTTTTTTAAGGAATGGGACACTCCGTTTGGGGTCCCTCCTTTTGATGAAATTAAAGAAGAACATTATGTTCCGGCCATAAAAGAAGGGATAAAAGAGCAGCAGGCTGAAATTGACGCTATTGTAGCAAATTCTGCTGAACCCACTTTTGAGAATACCATTTTAGAATTTGATAAGTCGGGGAAGTTGTTAAGCAAAGTAAGCGGCGTATTTAGTCCTTTAAGTTCGGCCAACACAAACGAAAAAATGCAGGCCATTGCCCGCGAAATCTCACCATTAACTACACAACACCGTGATAATATTTTGATGAATCCGGTGCTTTTTGAAAAAGTGAAAGCAGTGTATGAAAAAAGGAATAGTTTAAATCTGGACGCCGAACAATTGCGGGTTACAGAAAAATATTACCAGGATTTTGTACGAAATGGTGCAAATCTCTCCGCAAAAGATCAGGAAAAACTAAAAGAAATTAACACGGAGCTCTCCAGTTTGAGCCTTCAGTTTGGCGAAAATTTATTAGCGGAAACCAACAAAAATTTTAAGCTTGTGATTGATAATGAAGCAGATTTGGCTGGTCTTCCGGAAGATGTAATTGCGCGTGCAGCAGTAGATGCAAAAAACAATGGAGAAGAAGGAAAATGGGTTTTTACTCTGGCAAAACCAAGTATGATTCCTTTTTTGCAATACGCTGAAAACCGTGATTTGCGTGAAAAATTATACCGTGGGTATTTTATGCGTGGCGACAACAACAATGAAAATGATAATAAAGAGGTCATTAAAAAAATAGTTCGGCTTCGCGATCAAAAAGCTGAATTACTTGGATTTGATAATTATGCCGAATATATCATTGATGTTAACATGGCCAAAACCCCTGAAGCAGTGTACGATTTTCTTGAGAAATTATGGGAACCTGCTCTGGAAATTGCCAAACAGGACGTGAAGGAAATGCAGGCAATTATTGATCGTGAAGGGGGTAATTTTAAACTTGCATCCTGGGACTGGTGGTACTATAATGAAAAACTTCGCAAAGAAAAATTTAACCTGGACGAAGCTGAATTGAAACCTTATTTTAGTCTGGAAAATGCAAAGAATGGTATTTTTTATGTAGCTGAAAATCTCTATGGATTAAAGTTTATCAAACGTAGTGATCTTCCAGTTTATCATGAAGAAGCTGAAGCCTATGAGGTGCAGGAAGCGGACGGCACGCACCTTGGTGTATTGTACATGGATTTCCATCCGCGCGACGGGAAAAGGGTAGGAGCCTGGTCCACAGGATTCCGTCAGGCATCATATACAAAAGATGGTAAAAGGATTCCGCGAATTGGTTCTATCGTTATGAATTTTACCCGCCCAGCTGGAGATACTCCGGCTTTACTGAGTTATGATGAGGTATTAACCTTATTTCATGAATTTGGACATGCTTTACATGGTTTATTTACCGATGGGCCTTACGATCGTACGGCAGGGAGTGTACCACGTGATTTTGTGGAACTTCCTTCACAGGTAATGGAGAATTGGGCTGCAGAACCCGAAGTGATGAAAGTGTATGCCAAACATTATCAAACCGGAGAACCCATTCCGGATGAATTAATCGCAAAATTACAGCAAAGCGGCACCTTTAACCAGGGATTTGAAACGGGAGAATATGTCGCTGCAGCGCTGCTTGATCTTGATTTCCATACAACTGAAAATCCAAATATTGAGGATGTAAATGCTTTTGAAAAAGCTTCAATGGATAACTTTGGCCTGATTCCCGAATTTATTCCACGTTACAGAAGTACCTATTTTTCCCATATTTTTGATGGCGGTTATGCGGCAGGCTACTATGTGTATTACTGGGCCGCAGTGCTTGATACCGATGCTTTTTATGCTTTTAAGGAAACAGGTGATTTGTTTAACCCGGAAGTGGCAGCTAAATTTCGCGAATTGCTTGCAAAATCAGGTTCTGATGAGGGTATGAGTGTTTATGTAAAATTCAGAGGGAAAGAACCTTCGATTGAGCCTTATTTGATAAAGAAAGGATTAATGTAATATCCATATATTATAAAAGAAAAGAGGTTGTAAACAACAACCTCTTTTTTGTTTTCTATTTTGTCTTTTCCTTTTTTTCCACAATAAGTGGGAATGGTTTGGTAGCCTCACCGGTATAAAGGCTTACATGCGGGAACGGAATTTCAATACCTTCTGCATCAAAGGCTTCTTTTATTTCCAGAAAGATGGAATTTTTTACAGCCAGATAGTTGGTTTTTTCAAACCAGATTCCCAGGAGAATATTGATTCCACTGTCACCAAAATCTTTAAAAACAATAAGTGGTTCTGGTTCATCCAAACTTAACGGATTGTTTTTTGCCACATTCTCCAAAACGGTTTTTACCTTTCTGAGATCCTCTTTGTAGGCCACGCTCACGTTAAAATCGAGCCTGCGTATAGGAAAACGGGTTACGTTGGTAACCTCGCTGCTAATAACAGTTTGATTGGGAATTCGCAACAGTAAATTGTCAAAAGTTTTTATCTTGATGGAAAGCAAATCGATGCTGTAAACGACGCCGCTTTTATCGCCTATTTTTATCACATCCCCGAGTTCAAATGATTTTTCAGAAACAAGAAAAAAACCGCTGATTATATTTCCAATACTGGTTTGAGAAGCAAATCCTATGATTATTCCAATTACACCCGCTGCGCCGAAAATTGTTGTTAGTTTGTCGCTCAGGTCTAATGCAGATATTAATATAAACAGAAGAAAAATGTAACTTGAATACTGAACAAAACGGGTTACAATCATTTTCCGTTGTCTGGACCAGCTTTTGGGGACAAATCTTTTGGTAATGAAAGTAAGCCCCTGAATTATAATAAGTCCGATGATCAGGATTATAATTGCAATTATAATTTTTTCCAGGAATGAGTCATCCAAATTTGTGTTAGGAAAAAGTTTTGATAAATCCAGATTCATGCTTAATCAATTTTGTAAATGTTTTTAATAGAATGGAAGTTTATTTTAAGTAAATTCTTTTCAATACTGTTTCTTGGTTTTGCCAGAATTTCCTGCTTTTCTCCATCGTAAGTTTTTGAGTAGTGATAATCAGCAGAACTTAAAACCTGTTGTCCCTTGTATTCCACCTGCACCAATCCGGTTACGATTTTTTCAGCATTTTTATAGAGTGACAAAAACTCGACTCTAATAATTTGGCGCTGAATTTCGAGAGTGTTTGTTGAATTATTATAAATTGAAACCGGGCTGATCACTTCAAGAGGTGAAGTTTCCAGCGTTTCAAAGTTCAAAAAGTATTCATTTCCCAGGGCGAAAGCAGCCTCGCCACTGTCCGGTTCGCCAAACCAGGTATCCGAAAGCCGTCTGGAAGGTATTTCTTTTATCAGGTTTTCGGCCGTACTTTTTGAATAATAAATTTGAATTGTAATCGGGATTTTCAGAAAAAAAGTAAATTTTTGTTTGGGCGTGACCTTTAGTGACGAACCTTTAAAAACCAAGGGTTTTACAGGCAGGGCGGGAGTAATAATAATTGAATTTGATTTGCCGGTCTGATAATATTCCGCATGCTTAAAATCAATATCATTTTCTGACTGTTGATCTTCCTTTTGCAAAAAAAACCACCCTTCTTTTTCCCTTTTTATATGTAAGGTCGTACTTCCCAGGGGAAAAGATTTTTTATCGCCCGGAAGAATCTGGTGTTTCCCAAATATTTCGATTGCATTCATAAATCTAATTTATAACGCGTTAAAATTACGAAATAGTTGGAAATGTTATGTACAGTGCAAAAAAAATCCGGGGTGACCCGGATTTTATCATAATACTAATTTTTATTTAATCAATATCAATGTCCACATCACCTAGGTCTAAATCCATCGATTTGGTAATTTTACTGATGTTGGCCGGGTCGATTAATCCACTGATGCTGATTAGGGCATTGTCATCTCCGCCCACAACAAGCAGTAGGTCAGAAATCTTTCCATTACCTGCATCTTTGGCTAAAAACCGCACCACTTCATCGTCCTCAGTCACTTCCATCAACACTTCAAAATCATTGTTCTTGAAGAACCCATCTTTTTCCAGTTCTGCATAGAAATCAATATTTTTATTTAACTCATCATCTTCCACAGACAGAACGCGAATTCCGTTTAAACTCGATAACATTTCTGATACATCGTTATTTCCGGTTTCTATCTGACTGCCAAAAGCCAGTAGCTTTCCCGAAATGTTGACGGTTGTAAATCCTTTCTGGTTGGCATATTTTTCAAACAATTTGTCAACCGGAGTTTTCTGTGCAAGCACTGCCATCGGCAATACAACTGCAATTAATAATATCAGCTTCTTCATGGTTTCAATTTTATGTATTCGTTTATTTTTTTATTATCCCAAAGTATTTTTATTCTTAATTTCTTAATTGTTCACTGAGACTGTCTCCTACAACTTTACTCTGTGACTGCTCACTTTCCTCCGTCGTTTCCATTTTCTTTATGTCATCAAAGAACTCATTTACAGGTTTTACACCTTCTTGTATTGGCTTTGTGGCTGCCTGCAGTTTTTCAAAGTTTGACAACTCTGCCAGCCCCTGGCTATATTTCCCTGAAACATATTGCATAGTTTGTTTGGCATAAGCGTACGCAGCTTCCGGATCATCAAAAGTATCTTTAAATGGTTGCTGGTTTTGTTGCTGGTAGAAAAGAAATCCTCCGAGAACTATGATTACAGATGCTGCAATTCCGGTAACAATTTTCCACATGGAGCGGTATTTGGTTTTTTCCTGGTGTTCGTTTTCCAGAATATAATCCATAATATCCTCTTCAATGGTTGGGTCATCTGCCAATTCTGCCAGTTCTGAAATTCCCCCAAAAAATTCGGCATATTCCTTCAATTCATCTGCAACTTCCCCTGCGCCGAAATAAGCTTCCAGCTTCCTTTCGTCTTCCAACGTACTTTCGCCATTGAAATACAGTTGCAGTAATTGTTTTATCTTTTTCTTTTCCATTGCCTTATATTTTTACATCCCGTTTATCCGGTGAGATGGTGTAGTTATATTTACCCTAAATTCCTCAGTTTTTTTCCCAGCCATCTGCTGTCCATTTGAATTCATTTTTAAAAATCCATCTCTAACTTTTTTCCTTGCTCTCGACAGGTTTACCCTGATTGCATTAATTTTCAATTCAGTTGCCTCGGCAATCTCCTCGTAATCCATTTGCTCAATATCCCTGAGTTGCATCACTGTTCGCTGCAGGTCAGGCAGATTATTAATAAGTTTCTGAATTTGAGCTGCCGACTCACTTAATTCAACCTGTCTGTGAACGTCAACCGTTTCTTCTTTTAATTTGCGGTCGGTTTCCGCATCCATTGGGATAACTTTTTTTGCCCTGATTATGTCAAGACACTGATTGCGTGTCATTCGCATAGCAAAGGCTTCAATATTTTCAATTTCTCCCAACGTTTCTCTTTTTTGCCAGAGTTTCAGGAATACATCCTGAACTGCATCGCGCGCTTCATCTTCGTCCTTTAAAAAGTGAGTGGCGAAACGGAGTATCTTTTTACTTACCGGTAAAACTCTTGTTTTAAAATCTCTGGCAACCATTATGTTGTCTTTGCTTTTGTTTCTGTTTCAAAGGTAAGACGGAGGTATTCAAATTTCATTACATCCAAAGATTTTTTTTTAAGAACCTCTTTAAACTATGTTTTGTTTTCCATGTAATGCCTGTGTTTTTATCATTATCTTTGTTTGCAATTCAAAAAAAGTATGTCAGATAAACCATTTATATTAGTTACCAACGACGATGGAATTCATGCGCGTGGGCTGCAGGAACTGGTTGAAGTAATGAAGTTTTTTGGCGATGTAGCCGTAATTTCTTCAGAAACTTCCATGTCAGGGAAATCGTGTGCTATTACTGTTGATCAGCCGTTACGTGCTGTTGAAATTGATAAAATTCTGGGTGTTCCCACCTACAAAAGTAACGGCACCCCTGTTGACAGTGTAAAACTCAGCTTTAACAGCTTGTTTGAGCGTACTCCCGATTTTGTTGTATCGGGAATCAATCACGGGGCAAATTCATCAATTAGTGTAATTTACAGCGGTACAATGGGGGCAGCTATCGAGGGCAGTTTACACGGTGTCCCATCCATCGGTTTTTCTTTGGATGATTATAGTTCAACTGCCGATTTTTCAAAAGCAAAAATTATAGTGGCGAAAATTTTTCAGAGTGTACTCGAAAACGGATTACCGCTATACACTTGTCTGAATGTAAATATTCCTAAGGGAAAACCAAAAGGAATAAAGGTATGCAGGCAAACACATGGCAAATGGGTGGAAGAGTTTGAAAAAAGAACAGACCCGCACGGTCGTGAATACCACTGGTTGTCAGGATATTTTAAAAATTTTGAATCTGATTCTTCTGAAACCGATATTTATGCATTGGAGAACAATTATGTATCTGTTGTTCCCGTTACTGTTGATATGACTTGTTACAAAACACTGGAAGAAATCCAAAACTGGAAATTTTAATGCAGCAACGTAGAAAAAGAAATCGTTGGGATCAAACAGGCATCGGTTTTCTAGCCGGTTTTCTGGTCCCCCTTATCATATTTTTTGGCGTTTATTTTTTTGGTGAAAGCGAAGTTTCAATTTTAAGTTACATCAGTAGCCTCTGGCAATTAAATTTACTTATTAAATTGGGTAGTTTGTGTGTATTTGCCAACCTCGTAATATTTATGGGTTTTATTCGCAAAAAATATGACAAGGCAGCAAAAGGTGTTTTGGCAGCTACGTTAATTTATGCCTTCGCTGTATTGATTTCACGAGCTTTCTGAAAATTATGAAGTATTATCTTATAGCAGGAGAAGCATCAGGCGATTTGCACGGATCAAATCTTTTGAAAGCTTTAAATGAAGAGGATACGAATGCCAAATTTCGTTTTTTTGGCGGCGATTTAATGCATGCTGTAGGAGGAACATTGGTGAAACACTATCGCGAGATGGCTTTTATGGGCTTTGTAAATGTTGTTCTGAATTTAAAAACCATTGGCCGGAATCTAACGTTTTGCAAAAAAGATATTCTTCAGTATCAGCCTGACGTACTTATTCTGATTGACTATCCCGGATTTAACCTTCGTATTGCTGAATTTGCAAAGAAAAATAACATAAAAGTTTTCTATTACATTTCACCAAAAGTATGGGCCTGGAAAAAATCACGTGTGAAAAGAATCAAGGCTTTTGTGGATGAAATGTTTACCATTTTTCCATTTGAGACTGAGTTTTATCAAAAATACGGAATGAATGTCCATTACGTGGGAAATCCTTTAATGGATTCACTTGCAGAATTCAAAAAGAATGCTTTATCAAAAGAGGAGTTTCAACAAAAGAACAGCCTTGATGATCGGCCTGTTGTGGCTCTTTTGGCGGGAAGCCGTGTTCAGGAGATCAAAAGAACATTACCCCTGATGATTAGAATTGCAGAACTTTACCCCGATTTTCAATTTGTAATTGCCGGTGTTGAAAGTGTGGATAATGAATTATATCAAGGGTATTTGGAAGGCAGTAAGGTCAAAATCATATACAATCAAACCTACGATTTGCTAAACAATTCGCACACAGCTTTGGTGGCATCGGGTACGGCTGCCCTGGAGACAGCACTTTTTGATATCCCGCAAACCGTTATCTATAAAGTGGAAGGAGGTTGGTTTGTCGACTTTATTTTCAGAAACATAATTTTTACAATGGCAGGTGTTTCCCTGCCAAATATTATCATGGATCGTGAAATTGTTCGCGAGTACATCCAGATGAAAATGACGTTCAAAAATGTGAACGATGAGATGCAAAAGTTGCTGTTTGATCAAAGCTATCGTGAAAAAATAAAAACGGACTATTATCGTTTAAAGGAATTAATGGGCGAACCGGGTTCTTCGAAGCGAGCTGCAAAAAAAATGTTTAATTTGTTGAACAATAACAAGGGTTGATACCCGTAGAATGAAACTCGAATAAAACCATGTACAGTTTATTCCGAAAAGAAATAAAAACATTTTTAGGGTCGTTGATTGGTTACCTTGCTGTACTTGTTTTTTTATTGATAACCGGTCTTTTTCTGTGGGTTTTTCCGGGAGTTTATAATATTCCCGACAGCGGATACGCCACATTGGAACCACTGTTTTCATTGGCACCGTGGTTGTATCTCTTTTTAGTGCCGGCGGTTACCATGCGCTTTTTTGCCGATGAGAAACGCAGTGGAACCATCGAGATTTTACTTACCCACCCGATATCCGATTTCAAATTAGTATTGGCTAAATTTTTTGCAGGGCTTGTTTTGGTCATTTTCTCATTGTTGCCCACCTTGCTTTATTTCTTATCGGTTTATTTACTGGGTGAACCTGTTGGAAGCATTGATGCGGGAGCAACCTGGGGTTCATTTATCGGTCTTTTTTTACTGGCTGCCATTTATGTGGCTATTGGAGTTTTTGCTTCGTCGTTGACCGATAACCAGATTGTTTCCTTTATCCTGGCGATGGTGCTTTCTTTTGTATTTTATCTTGGATTCGATTTTATTGGGAGTTCCGGAATATCCTACCTTTTTGAACAGCTTTTTTCCTGGATGAGCATCAATAATCATTATCTCTCCATATCAAGGGGTGTGGTTGATATGCGTGATATCATATATTATTTTGGAATGACATTGTTATTCCTATATCTAACCAGCATTTTTCTGCGCATTTCAAAATGGAAAAAGCAAAAAACAAAAATAAATCTGGCGGTTTTTGTTTTTACCCTGTTGCTTGTTTTTATTGTTTCTTCCAATTTTCTTTTCAGAATTGATTTAACAGCCGATAAACGTTACTCACTTTCCGATGTAAGTAAAAGTATTGTTTCGGGTATTGAGGATCCGGTTGAGGTGGAATTTTTTCTCGTGGGCGAAATGGAGCCCGGACTGAGAAAAGTGCAGCAGGAAGTTTTAGAAAAAATTGCGGTGTTGAATGCTTTTTCACCAAAGCCGATTCGGATAAAATTTACAGATCCTTATTCGATTTCCAACCAGGAAAGAAGACAGGAATTTATTAATGAAATCAGCCAAAAGGGAGTTCAGCCTACCGATTTTAGAAAACAAACCAGCCAGGGAGTCACCACGAAATTGATTTTCCCAGGGGCGCTTGTTTCAATGGGGGGGAAACAATTGCCTGTCAATTTCTTAAAATACAACCAGGATTTCTCCGCGGAAGCCAATTTTAATCATTCAGTGGAAAGTGTTGAATTTGAGCTGGTTAATGTTTTTAGGAAATTGATGCGGACAAACAAATCCACTGTAGCTTTTTTAGAAGGAAATCAGGAGTTGAATCAGTTTCAGACTGCTGATATTGCCAATGCGCTTGCAGGTGATTTTCAGTTAACCCGTTGTTTGCCTGAAGATCTGGAATCTTATGCAGGAGAAATTGATATTTTGGTTATTGCTGATCCTCAGCAACCTTTTACGGAAGAAAATAAATTTTATATTGATCAGTATATCATGCAGGGAGGAAAAGTGATGTGGTTAATCGACCCCGTGCAGGTAAGTCTGGACAGTCTGGCCAACGGGTATCAGACATATGCCTTCCCCCGCGATATAAATCTGAATGATCAGCTTTTCAGATATGGTGTCCGCTTAAACTACGAGTTACTCCAAGACGCATATTGCGCCCAGATCCGTGTAAATACTGCTTTGCCGGATAATCCTCCTAAATTTACTCTGCATCCCTGGTATTATTCGCCTTTACTTGTCCCTTCTGACAATCATCCGGCTACGCGTAATTTAAGAGTTGTGTGGTCCGAATTTGCTTCATCAGTTGATACTGTTTCAGGCAATAATAGTGTTGATAAAAGTATAATTCTTACTACTTCACCCAGTGCAAGAAGAGTAAAGTCTCCTTCGTCAGTAAGTCTTCAAAACATTAATAATCCGCCAGCCAGGGAGTTGTTTAATGAAAAATATATTCCGGTTGGGGTGATTCTGGAAGGAACATTTATTTCTGTGTTTCAAAACCGTATGTTGGAAGTTTTGGGAATTGCGTCCGGTAAAAATGTTATCAACAAAAGCAAGCCAACTAAAATGGTAATAATTGCTGATGGTGACCTGATGGCGAACCGTGTAGATTATTCAAGTAATCCACCGGGATATTTCGAACTCGGACTCAATCGTGATATGGGGCAGACTTTTGGTAATAAAGAGTTTCTATTGAATCTGATTTATTATCTGAGTGACGACCAGGGAATTATGCAGTTACGTAGTCGTACATTAAAACTCAGGCTGCTTGATAAGGTCAGATTAAGAGAAGAAAAGACAATGTGGCAATGGGTGAATATTGTTCTTCCTTTGGTGTTTGTAAGTGTTTTCGGACTGGTTTATAATTTCATTCGAAGACGGCGGTTTAATCGTTCATAAAACCGTTAAAAAATCGCCCTTTTCTCGATAGGTTAATATCATTAAAGTTTGTATATTCGTGTACTTGGTTTATCCTTTTTAGATTAAAAATTATAATGCTTTGATACAGGGGCATTGGTTTAAATTTCAACTGAAAAATTAAAAAATAAAATAATTATTTATGAAGTTTGTAGTTTCAAGTACCGAGTTATTACATCATCTGGCCGCGATCAGTAAAGTAATAAGCAGTAAAAGCACTATGCCAATTCTTGATAATTTTCTTCTTCAGCTTTCTGACAATGAATTGAAAATTACCGCTTCTGATTTGGAATCTACCCTGATTACCAGCATGGAACTCGATAATATTGAGGGAGAAGGAACTATTGCTGTTCCGGCAAAGTTACTTACCGATACGCTGAAGGAGTTTCCTGAACAACCTCTGACTTTCCAGATTGACAGTGAGAGCTTTGCCGTAGAGATTTTTTCGGATAATGGTAAGTTTAGTATTGTTGGGCAGGATGGGGAAGATTTCCCTGAACTACCCGAATTAATTGAAGATTCGGCCTCAACGGTAAACGTAAGCCATGCAATCTTACAAAAAGGAATTGAAAAGACGTTGTTTGCTACTGCCGATGATGAACTTCGCCCGGTTATGAATGGTATTTATGTTGAAATTACACCCGACTTTATGAGTTTTGTTGCATCAGATGCGCACAAACTTGTAAGATATCGGCGTTCTGATGCCACTGCCGAATTTGAATCGTCATTTATTTTACCCAAAAAGCCAGCCAGCCTTTTGAAAAATTTACTTCCCAAAGAGGAGTTTGATGTGAAACTGGAATTTGACGATAAAAATGCATTTTTTACATTAAGTAAATACAAATTAATTTGCCGTTTGGTAGAAGGAAATTATCCAAGTTATAATTCGGTTATACCAAATAACAATCCGAACAAAATGATTATTGATCGTCTGGCGTTTTTTAATACAGTAAAACGTGTTTCAGTATTTTCCAACCAGGCCAGCAACCTGATCAAATTAAACATTAACGATAACCAACTGGTTGTTTCTGCACAGGACATAGATTTTTCAATTTCAGCTGTTGAACGTTTGAATTGTGAGTACGAAGGGGATGAAATTGAAATAGGATTCAAATCTACTTTCCTTCAGGAAATTTTAACCAATATTTCATCTGGTGACGTAAAAGTTGAACTGAGTGACCCTACCCGTGCAGGATTGTTACTTCCTGCTGAAACTGATGATGAGGATGAAGATGTGCTAATGCTTCTGATGCCGATGATGATAAACGCATAAATTTGATAAATAATAAATTTGGAGGGTATCCCAAAAATCAGAATGGAAATCAAGATGGTTTTTCGGATACCTTCTTTTTTAAAATAAACGCATGAATCTCAACTTAAAAAACCCGGTAGTTTTTCTTGATTTGGAAACAACAGGAATCAATATTGTTACCGATCGAATTGTAGAAATTGCACTATTAAAAATAAATCTGGATGGTAGCGAGGAGGAGAAATTAATGCGAATTAATCCCGAAATGCCAATACCGGAAGAAGCCTCACAGATTCACGGAATCACGAACGAGGATGTAAAAAATGAACCTACTTTTAAGGAGGTAGCCAAAACGCTCGCTAAATTTCTGGAAGGGTGTGACTTGGGTGGTTTTAACTCCAATCGTTTTGATATTCCTTTGCTTGCAGAGGAGTTTCTTCGTGCCGACATTGATATTGATTTTAAAAAGAGAAAATTTATAGACGTACAGGCCATTTTCCATAAAATGGAAAAACGTACACTGGCGGCTGCCTATAAATTTTATTGTAAAAAAGAGCTTGTTGATGCTCATAGCGCCATGGCTGATACAAAAGCTACTTATGAAGTATTGAAATCGCAACTTGATATGTACAAAGATGTTGTTTATGAAGATGGGAATGGAAAAAAATCTACGCCGATTATCAATGATGTAGAAAAGCTGAGCGAATTTTCTTCGTACGACAGAAATGTAGATTTTGTAGGAAGAATTGTTTACGATGAAAATGGCGTCGAAGTATTTAATTTTGGTAAAAATAAAGGAATTCCTGTTGAACAGGTTTTGGAAGAACAACCAGGTTATTTTGGCTGGATTATGAACAGTGAGTTTCCACTTTACACAAAGAAAATACTCACACAAATAAAATTGCGAATGATGAGTAAATGAGTGTCTTCAAACAATGAAGCACGTTCTATAAAAATCAAGAATTTAAAAACTTAAGGCTCTAAGCTAATAGTGAATATCTTAAAATCATGAAAATAATTTGTATAGGTAGAAATTATGTAGCACACGCACAGGAATTAAAAAATGAAATTCCAGAGGAACCGGTCTTTTTCATGAAACCTGATTCAGCATTGCTGAGAAATAATGATCCGTTTTTTATTCCGGACTGGTCAAAAGACCTTCAACATGAAATAGAATTAGTGATAAAAATAAATCGTTTAGGGAAAAATATTGAAAAACGTTTTGCTCACCGTTATTTTGATGAAGTCGGAATTGGTATTGATTTTACTGCCCGCGATATTCAACACAAATTAATTAAAAAAGGATTGCCTTGGGAAAAAGCCAAAGCATTTGACCAATCGGCGGTAATCAGCACCAGCTTTTTAGATAAATCTGTTTTTCCCGATCAGGAGGCTATCAATTTTAAACTAAATATAAATGGGAATACTGTTCAGGAAGGAAATTCTGAATTAATGATATTTGGTTTTGAGGAAATTATTTCGCACGTTTCAAAGTATATTACGTTGAAAATCGGAGATTTAATTTATACCGGAACTCCGGCTGGGGTTGGTCCTGTAAAAATTGGCGACCATTTGGAAGCCTACCTTGAGAATAAGAAATTGCTCGATTTTATGGTAAAATAAAAACTAAAAAAAACAAAATGGTAACCTTAAATCTGATTAATGAATTTCTGGAGCCACATAAAATGGCAGTTGTTGGCGTTTCCAGAAATGTTAAAAAATTTGGAGGCGCTGTCTTCAAAGAGTTAAAGGGAAAAGGATATGATTTGTATCCTGTAAATCCAAATGCAGATGAAATTCAGGAGGTAAAATGTTATAAAACGGTAAATGATCTTCCTGATGATGTGGCTCATATTTTGATTTTAACAAAGGCAAACGAAACGGAAGAAGTAGTAAAAGCCTGTGTTGAAAAGAAAGTAAAAATGATTTGGATTCAGCAAAAATCAGATACTCCGGAAGCGGTTAAAATTGTTGAAGATGCAGGCATTCCTCTGATTTATAAAAAATGTATAATGATGTTTGCCGATCCGGTGCAGAGTTTTCATAAGTTTCATCGTTTCTGGGTGAAGGCTTTTGGAAATTATCCGAAAATGGTAAGATCTGCAAACTGAATTACTGAATAAAATAGAGTTACTGAATGTCATTTCGGCCCCAGAAGGTAGTTTTTACACTATGAATGTAATCTTCTCATATTATTCGAAATGACAGCAAGAAAGATTTATAAAATGAAGAATCACGATTTTGAGTTGGAAATGCAGGTGCGGGATTATGAATGTGATATCCAAGGTATTGTAAATAATTCAGTGTATCAGAATTATCTGGAACATTGCAGGCATAAATTCTTACATGAGGCAGGCCTCGATTTTGCGGAATTACACAACCAGGGAATTGACGCTGTAGTTATCCGTGCAGAACTCGATTATAAATTTCCACTTCGCCCGGCTGACGATTTTTATGTAAGACTTAAAATGGGAAAACAGGGACGGTTGAGAATTATATTTTATCAGCAGATTATAAGAAAATCGGATGAGAAATTAATGGTTGATGCCAAAATTACGGCTGTTCTTACAAAAAATAGTCGTCCGGTTTCTCCTGATATTTTGGTGGATAAATTTGAGGTGATAGGTATTAAAATAGATGAGGATTAATCTGCCAGTTTTTCCTCAATTCTGAATTCTTCGGGCTTAAATCCTGATGTTTTTAAAGCCGATTTAAATCCTTCATTCATCATTCTTCCCGCTTGCATGGGGAAATCAAGCAGGGCAGGGTAGTTAACCTTGTCATCTGGCTGCTCATAGAATTTAAGGCAGGTTTTTACATTCGTAGACAGATATATGCGACAGGCCATTGGTCTCGCTTCATAGGCAATACAAACACCTTCTTCCAAAAGCGGACAGGGATGTTTTGAGTTAAGTAATGCATCTTTTTGCAAACCTTTCAGTTTATTTACTTTACCTTTTGCTTTTGCCCTGATACCTTTTTGTTTATCGCTTTTGAAATTGGTTTTGATAAAAAAGTTTAAATATTCCAGCTCATAATTCAAAGCAAATACGGGCTGATGGCAACACCACTGGCATCCTTTCTTGCAATGAATTGAATTTTTCTCCCGGCTGGCCAGTTCTGAAACGGAATCAATTAATTCGTCAACCTGATCGTACATTTCGCGAACGGCTGAAAAAAGAACTTCCTTAGATTTCGGATTTCCTAAAGTATTCATTGCCAAACGGTAACCATCGGAATAAAATGCTCTGAACAAATTGTTTTCTTTTGATTTCATAATAAACAGCTTTATTCAAAGTTAGTGATTGATTTTCGACAAAAACAAAAAATCTTCCCAATTGAGAAGATTTTTCTTTTCGCAGATATTATATTTTAAACTAGCTTTCGAATTTTTTTGACAAAGATGCCAAACCTGTAATTGCTCCAAGGTTCATCGACTCAAGGGCAGAACTGGGAACAATTACCATTGAGCCTTTTTCTTTTAGGCCTTCAAACAGCATATTCATCCCGCGAAGCTGAAGTGCAACTGGATTGTCAATGTACCTGCGGCTGGCTTCCTCAAATTTTTCTGCAATTTCTGTTTCCGCTGTCCCAAGAATTACCCGGGCCTGGCGTTCTCTTTCGGCCTGAGCCTGTTTACTCATTGCGTCGGCAAGAGCTGTAGGTATTACAACATCTTTGATTCCAACGGTTTGACATGTAATTCCCCATGGATTTGTATGTTCATCCAATGTTTCCTGAAGCGATTCTGCAATTTTTTCACGATGTTGTAGTAGGTCAGCCAGTTCATGTTTCCCAATTATTTCACGAAGTCCGGTTTGAGCAATATAGCCTACGGCTTTCATATACTCCTGTACTTCAAGTGCCGCTTTTTCAACATCCCAAACTGTCCAGTATACAACGGCATCAACGTTTACCGGTACAGTATCTTTTGTTAATGTTTCTTCAGCTTTAAAGTCAGTAACACGTATGCGCTGATCAATAAATGTATCTACTCTGTCGATAATTGGAATTATCATAAACGGGCCAGGCCCCCGAAGGCCAGTGTATTTACCCATTCGCAAAACAACGGCCTTTTCCCATTGATCGGAAATGTGAATAGATGACGCAATCAAAATGGAAAAAATAAGCAAAACTCCACTCAGTACGTAATCAATAATTTTCAGATAGAATAGTAAGGCAATTACAGCAATTAATGTAATTAGAATTGCAAAAGAGATTGGATTAAAGGCTCTTAGTTTTCTTGATATTGTTTTCATAGGATTTGAGTTTATTGATTATTATTCATTTTGATTATCTCCAGTTCTTTTATTAAGTCTTCTGCACTAAATCCATAGCTTGAGGCAACGGTTAGAAATTCACGGCAAATACTTTTTAGTTTCTCCTTTTTTTCTTTTGATGAAATATTAATTTCAGTAGCACCAATAAATGTCCCGGAACCAAGATAAGTTTCAAGAATATTTTGAATTTCCAGTTCCTTGTAGGCTTTTGATACTGTATTTAAGTTCACTTTTAGTTGAACTGCAAGCGATCGAACCGTTGGCAGTTGTTCTCCTACCTGCAATTTTCCCGTAGCAATTCCAAATTTTATCTGGTCAATTATTTGGCGGTAAAATGGAATTCCTGCTTTAGGATCAAGTTTAAAGGCAATCATATAGTATTGATGTTTTGTTTTTATATTGTAATATTACAATAGTACAATGTTTTTATCATATTTCATGTATTGAGATGAATGTTATACAGCACCAATGTGTTTTTTAATTTGAAGGTTTACACAGAAGGATTTGATAATAATGAAGGTCTTTGAATGTATATTTAGGTTAAACTGATTTTCAATCTCAGCAATTTACTCTTCACAAAAACTATAAGGCTGGTAGCTGGCCAGGTTTTGTTTTCCTGAAATTACTGTACTACGACTTTCCTGTTCACCTTTAATAATATAAGAGTAACAAAAATCAGTTATTACGTCAAAATAATCCTTCATCGGAGTATTGGCAATTTCATGACCGGCACCACAAGTTGTGTGCAGCCAGTAAGGAACTTCAAGTTTCTCAAGCTTTTGGGCAATAGTGTATGAGCCATTCAAAATTAAATAACCTTCACTTCCTTCTTCGCAATAATGATGAGGTGCAGTGGAATAAGGCACCAGATTATCATCAGTACCGTGAAACAGAAGAGATGGAATTGCTGCCTCGTCGTACATAACAGATGTATCAGGAATTGCGCCTGCCATACTGATAACTCCGGCATAAGAAACCGGTCCTGAGGGCAGGTCATAACAATAGGGCGGCTGGTATCCGGCATTTAAAACAGTTTCTGCACCTGCGCTGCTACCGGCCAAAATAACTCTTTGCGGATCGATGCCAAATTCTTCTCTATGTTGAATCAGGAAATAAGTTGCATCCTGTACATCTTCTACAGCCGCATAAAAAGTATTGAGTTTTTCATCAGCCGGACAATTGCATCCAAATGCACCATCTTTATCTTTCCTTGTCAAACGATAAGATATTGATGCCACCACGTAGCCGTATTTTGCCAGCTCACTACAAAATTCCTGAATATCTTTACTGTCTCTTTGTCCACTTTGAAATCCTCCTCCATGCACATATATAATTGTTGCACGTTCGGTTTCTGCGTCATACATTGGTAGATAAATATCCAAATCCAGGTTCTCACCATCCTTTGAAGTATAGGTTAGTGTTTCTGACGAAACCTCGTCAGTAATAAACTCCTGGTATCTCTCTTGTGCTCTTAATAGAAAGCTGGTTGAAAAAAGAAATAGGAATAATACTGCTACACTTTTCATTCTATATTTTTGAATATTTGTTTCGCAAAATAACAAAAAAAAGATGGAATCCGAATTTTTCAGATTCCATCAAATACCCCGTTTAAATAATGCGGTAATGTATTTAAGTACCGCTTGTGTAATCTATCTTCCCAGATATCTTATAAGTTCAATTTTATAAAAATACGAAATCAAAAAATAAGCCAATTGGTATAATATTCTGGTAGTGAGAGTGTTATTGTTTGTTTAAAAATACTTTTTTGATTCATAATGGGACAATCATTCTAGAATATAAATAGAATTGGTAGAGGAATTAGAAAAGTAAACCTGTATTTTCTGAGTTTTCTAATTCATGTTTAAGCAACCATTGTTTTTTCTCAATTCCACCGGCATAACCGGTTAGTTTTCCGTTTGACCCAATAATTCGGTGGCAGGGGATAACTATTGGAATCGGATTTTTTCCATTAGCCAAACCGACAGCGCGGGTATTTTTTTCTGAACCTGATTGCATTGCTATTTTCAGGTAGCTTACTGTTTTTCCAAAAGGAACATTTTGAACCAGTTCCCATATTTTCTTCTGAAATTCTGTGCCCTCCGGTCGTATTTTTAATTGAAAAGTTTTGCGTTTACCGCGAAAATACTCCTGAAGTTGCTTTTTTGTTTTTACGAGTATCTCAGGAAGTTTATTTTTTGAGTTTTCCTTTGAATCTTTAAACTCGATACTCAACAGGGACTCTTCATCAGCAGTGATTTTCAACCAGCCAACAGGTGATTCTAAAAATGTGGTATATAAATTTTGTTCCATAAAAAATCCGGTACAAAGATACCGGATTTTTTATTTAAAAACTTTGGTTTAATAACGTTCGCGTTTTGTATATTTCGTATGAAGTAAGTGGTGGGAAACTTCTCCAAGCGGTTGTTTCAGAAAATCTTTATACAATTTCTGTATTTCCGGATTATCGTGCGATTTACGCAGCGGTAGCCCTTTGTCTTCTGCGTAAATAGCTTCAGCCCGTTTTTTGCGAATTTCCGGATTTGTGGGAATAGGTTGGCCACCTCCTCCCAAACATCCTCCCGGACATGCCATAAATTCAATAAAATGATAATCTGCTTTCCCGGCTTTTACAGCATCCATTACGGTTTTTGCATTAACAAGTCCGTGAGCAACTGCACATTTTAATTCAACGCCATCAAGGAAAGCCCAGTCTTCCAAAGGTTTCTCAATTTTTATAGAAGCTTCCCGAACACCTTCCATTCCTCTAACCGGAGTGATATCCAGATTTTCAAACGGAACTTCTCTGCCTGTGACAATTTCATAAGCAGTTCTCAATGCTGCTTCCATTACGCCACCTGTTGCCCCGAAAATTACAGCAGCTCCGGTTGATTCACCCATTAGACGGTCATATTTTGCAGGTTTAAGTTTATTGAAATCCAGACCTGCCTGTTTAATTAATATTGCTAATTCGCGTGTGGTTAAAACATAGTCAACATCCCGATAGCCGCTATCGTGCATTTCAGGACGATAAGCCTCAAATTTTTTGGCTGTACAAGGCATAATTGAAACTGAAACAATATTTTCAGGTTCCAGATTTCTGGCCTTCGCATAGTATGTTTTTACCAGGGCTCCAAACATTTGTTGGGGTGATTTACAAGTAGAAAGGTGCTCTAAATGTTCAGGATACATGTGCTCAATATATTTTATCCAGCCGGGTGAACATGATGTTGCCATTGGGAGACTTACATTTTTATCCTTATCAACCAACGCTTTTTTCAGGCGGGTTAATAGTTCAGTACCCTCTTCCATTATTGTAAGGTCTGCAGTAAAATCAGTATCCAATACAGAATCGAATCCTAATCGTTTTAAAGCAGCAACCATTTGTCCTGTAACACTTGATCCTGGTTCAAGCCCCAGTTCTTCACCTAATCCAACGCGTACTGCCGGAGCAGTTTGCACTACAACATGTTTGTTCGGATTGGCAATAGCTTCCCATACTTCTTCTATGTAGTTTTTCTCTACCAAAGCACCTGTAGGACAGTGGTTAATACACTGACCACAATTGGTGCAAACAACATCGCGCATTGCTTTTTCGAAGAAGGTGGTGATTTTCATCTTGTCTCCTTTGTGTGCTACGGTCAGTGCATTTACGCCTTGCAATTCAGCACAAGTTCTGACACAACGTTGGCAACGAATACATTTACTGTCGTCTTTAATTATAGACGGCGAAAACATGTCAATGGAATAATTTTTCAATGGAACAAGCTCAATAAAATCCTGTGTCATAATTTTATATTCAGATGCCAGTTCCTGCAATTCACAGTTTCCGTTTCGGTAACATTTTGTACAGTCAGCATTATGTTCTGCCAGTAGAAGCTCAATGATGTGTTTTCTTGAGTTTCTGACTTTTAAACTGTTAGTAAGAATCTCCATACCTTCTTCAACCGGTGTTGCACAGGCTGCAGACAAGCGGTTTTGACCAACAACTTCAACTACACATACCCTACAGTTTCCTGCAACGCACAAATCTTTGTGGTAACATAGTGTCGGTATTTTAATTCCCTGATCTTCTGCCGCTTCTAATATTGTTTTCCCTTTTTCAATATCAACAGGAAAACCGTTTATGGTTATATTTAATTTATTTGCCATTTTTTTATTTTTTCGATGGGTTAGTAAATCATTTCTTCCCGGAAATTCTCAACGATAGAAGAGAAAGAATTTGCTACAGATTGGCCTAAGCCACATTTTGCAGTAAGTTGCATAGTCTCAGTAAGTCTTAACAACTTATCGAGATATGATGCGGGTTTATCACCTCTTTTTACAGCTTTTATTCCAAGCAGCAATTGTTGGCAACCCACTCTGCAAGGAGTACATTGGCCGCAGGATTCTTCACGGAAAAATTCAAGGTAATTGTCCAATACATTGAACATGGAGCGCGAACTGTTAAATAGCATCATCGATCCACCGGTAGGAAGAGAAATTCCGGTTAATTTTCCTTTAAAGCCAATTGCAGCATCTTTGAATTTCTTTCGGGGTACAAGAAACCCGGATGCGCCTCCCACTTGTACCGCTTTTGTATCGCCATCTCCAAACTCGTAAACAAAATCCTGGAGGCTCATACCTAATTCCAGTTCATAAATACCTGGTTTTGGTGTATCACCTGATACTGAGAATAATTTTGTGCCACGTGAGTACTGAACTCCAAGGTCGTAAAACTTCTTGGCACCATATTTAAAAATAGTGAAAGTATGTACTAATGTTTCCACATTATTAATTACTGTAGGTGAGCCATTGTATCCGCTTTGTGTCGGGAACGGAGGTTTGTTTCGTGGTTCGCCTCTTTTTCCTTCAAGAGACTCCATTAATGCCGTTTCTTCCCCGCATATATAAGCGCCACTGCCCATAAAAACCTTTATTTTGAAATCCAGATTTATTTCATTGCAGTAATATTCAAATTCGGCAATCTCCTTGTTAAGTTCTTCCTCAAGAAATTTATATTCACCACGAAGGTAGATAAAGCCTTCTTTTGCTCCGGTTACATAACCACAAACTGCCATTGCCGTGAGAACTTTGTAAGGAACTTTTGAAAGGATTTCCCTGTCTTTGAAAGTTCCAGGTTCACCTTCATCAGCGTTACAGATTACGTATTTTTTTTCAGTTTTTGCCTCAGAAGTAAGTTTCCATTTCAGTCCGGTAGGGAAACCTGCTCCTCCACGTCCTTTTAATTCGGAACTTATAAGTTCGTTTATTAATTCCTGTGGTTTCTTTTTAATGGTAGTTGAGAGAACTTTTTCCCAATCATTTTCATTTCTGAAAATAAAATCTACCCTTTTTAATTGATATGTATTAGCCATTTTCCCTTTTTTAAATTGAACCGTTTTGTTTCATATAATCCGATAGTATCTCCCTTACCTTTTCAGGCGTAAGTTCTGTATAAACTTCATTGTTAACCATCATTGCAGGTGCTTTATGGCACCAACCAAGGCAATTCGTCTCCAAAAGGGTAAAACGCTTGTCAGGAGTTGTTTCTCCCAATTTGATTTTTAACATGTCCTGAATTGCAAAAAGCACCTGGCTTTTTCCTTTCATTGCACATGTAATAGTTTTACACACTCGAATAGTATATTTCCCTGTTGACTTTGTTTCAAGGAAAGAATAAAAAGTGGCCGTCCCGTAAACTTCAGAGGCGGGAATATCCATTTCACGTGCAATTTCCACCATAGAGTATTCTGAAAGGTAGTTTTCACGCTCTACAACACCCTGCATAATGGGAAGTAAATTTTCCCTTTCCCTTCCGTGCTGATCGGCTAAATTTTTGATTAAGGATTTTATAGGATCCATAAGAGTAAATTAAATTATAAATCAGTTTATTAGTTGTTGTTGTTTTGTTAAATAAGTACGCCAATTAAGGCAGGAACATATTATTCAATTACCATCTTCAATAAAGAAATTTTTCTCTATTTGCTAAAACAAAAGTAAGCAGATGTTTAAAAATAAACGACAATAATGTTGCTTAACATTGCTGTTATTCAGCATGATTATTCAATTGGGAAAACGACAATTTTCAGATAAGCTGTATTTACTGATGTTATTTGAATTCGAAAATTGCTTTGCCGGCAAAATTTAATTGAATCAATCCATTTTACAATCTAAATCGAGATAATGATTTCTTAACATTAATTTCAAACGAGACGCAACCCTTTGGTCTTTTTTTTGTCTAAATTAGTATAGCCAGAGAACTTTTAAACAACAAGTTGACCATGAAAACAATTTTAACACTTTCGTTTTTGATTATTGTAGGTTTTATGCCTGTTACAGGAGACGCCCAATATGTTACCATATCAGGTTATGTTACCAATTTTTTGACTGGTACTACCATTGAAAATGTTGCTGTTTTTGATAAAAATTCCGGTGTTGGAACAATTTCTGATAAAGAGGGTTTCTATAAGTTGATCTTAAAACCCGGTCAAATGAATATTACATTTTCAGATGATGGTTTTGATTCTAATTCTCAGAATTTTTTTACTTCGGCAGACACAACTGTGTTAATTCAGTTAAAGCCTTCAAACTGGACAAAAAAGAATGATAAAACCGATATCCACCTTGAAAAAGAAATACGAGAAGAGAAAATAGCGGATCGTAAAAAATTTTTCCTGTTCTAAAAAATTATTGTACTAATTCTTTTATCATTTTACCCTGACATTTATCGGGCAAAGGGACGTTAAGTATCGCAGAAAGTGTAGGAACTATGTCCACTGCCTCATATTTTTCCCTGATAGTCATTTGCGGAATCTGAGCACCGTAAAAAACTAAAGGAATATGTGATTGATCGGTATAATTTACTTTTTTGAATTTATAACTGGGCTGCCATCCTTCTTTCAAAGCATACATAAAATCGCCGGAGCGGCCTTTGGAGTAAGATTTATAAAGTGGTGCAAGAAGGCCGTTTGCCGAGCTTCCCTGTTCCAACTGGTATGCCGGAAGCGAAACCTGCACCCCTGCAAACTGGTTGATAAAATTAGATGCTACATCCCTGATTTCATTTAAATCGAGCTTATTCTTTTCGATCAGATCATGATCCAGGTAGACCTGGAGATCAGTATAATGTTCTATCCATTGTTCTTCGCCGTAAGTAATGTTCAGAAAGGAGGTTAATAGCGCGATTGCACTTTCAGGCATGAAATTATCAACAGGTAAATTAAATTCTTCTTTCAGATAATCCACAGGGTAAGATGCTGATGTGTTTGCAGTCAGGAAAAACAAAACATTGTTTTTTCCGTATTTTTTTTCTGCAAAATCTATAAGTTCCCCAATATACTGGTCCAAATAAAGATAACTGTCTTCCATTTCAAGAGACGCAGGTCCGAATGAGTTGTTCTCGTAATCCATAGAAGAAAATACGGCAGTTACAAAATCTGTTGAATTATCGTTTCCGATATCTTCATTTTCCAGTAGTTCCAGGGTAAAATCTTTTACAATTAGATTGGCAAAAGGAGTCGTTTTTAACGGCCTGAAATCTTCTGAACGTTTCACATATCTGCTTATGGTGTGTGGGAAAGTATTCCATCTGTCATAATATCCTGTTTCCAGAATGTAATTGTCAGTAACACTTTCTTCATACAAATTTTCAGGAAGTAAGGTGGTCCAGTTTCGGAAGCTGTACATTTCAGGTTTATTCTCGCTGTTGAAAATACGAACCCAGTCGGGAAAAGTGCTTACATAAAATGAACTGGAAATCATACGGCCGGAAATTACGTCCAGCCAATAGGCTGCATCTGCAGAATGTCCCGCTGAAAAAATTGCAGATTCCCTGTTCATAGCCACACTAAAAACCTTTGATTTGCCAAGGGTAAATATTTTTAGATTATCGGTAATGGTATTCGAAAGGAGGTTAACAGGTGATGCATTGCCGGCTTCCGTATCTGCCCCCACTGTAAAATAATAGTTGTCCTCTGTGCAGTCCAGTTCTTTTTTCTTCAAGCGATCGTACCAGGTTTTATCAATAATTCCGTGGATGGAAGGATTAACGCCTGTAAATAATGTAGCAGTGCCGCTGGCATAACTATGGATGTGCTGGGTAATGTTTACGTTTGAGCAAACGGTTCCCTGAGAATATAACTTTTTAAATCCGTTACTTTGAAATTTATCCCAGTATCTTTGAATATAATCAGGACGCATATTTTCGACCACAATCCCAATAACAACTTTAGGCTGAGTTTGTATTCCGGTTGACGGATTCTGGGCTTTTGCCGGATTTGATAACCAACAAAATAAAAATAAAAAGATTACAACCGCTCCTTCCTTCATAATGTTAAAATTTGGCTGCCTAATGTACTAAAAGTTCAAACCCTAAACAAAGAAAACGAATTTTTATAAAAAATATTTTTTATTGTAAAATTCTATATATTAATGCTTTATGTTGGATAATGTGTTTTGGGAATGAAAAAAATAATTTTTCGGGTAGGGTGGATTTCGTTTTGTACGGATTAAAGACAAAAAACAATTAAAATTTATTGTCATGAAAAAATATTTTGAATTAATAGTTTTCATTTTTAGTATAATACTAGTATCCTGTCAGAACGAGAACTTAAATACCCAACTGGAAAAGGAAGAACTGTCAGAAAAGGCTGCTCAAATTGCCATGGACGAAATCGCTGTTGAAAGCGCTACAACTGAGTTAAATTATGAAGTCGATTTTTATGCCAACGCTGAACTTATTTTATCACAGTGGAAATGGATGGGAAAACATTGGGGATGGACAAACGGATTGAGATATAAATTCAATCATTGTCCAAATGTTGATATTGTTGGAGAAGACGGTGGTTATCCAAAAACTATTACTCTTGATTATGGCGACAGTACTGTATTACGAAATGGCAAAGTTCTCAGCGGTGTTATTATTATCGAGATTTCAGGGCCTAGATCAAGCGACGGAAGTACCCGCCTTGTAACTTACGAGGATTTCGGTGTTGATTCGTTATTAATAAACGGAACAGCGCAGGTGACATTTAACAAGGGTGAAGACGTTTTTCGGACCTTCACAAGTGAAATTACTTTTTTGTTGGCTAATGGAACTTCAATTGATCGTTCCTCCGTTCGCGAGTGGGAGTGGATTGAAGGTATGGATACAGAAACAGACCAAAATGATGACATGATTCAGATTACGGGGTACACAAATGCGGTTACTTCAGACGGGGATGAGTACATGAAAGAGATATTGGAGCCACTTATAAGGATTCGTGATTGCCGTTTTATTGTCCAGGGAGTGGTAACACTTACCCTGAATAATGAATTGGTTTCCTCACTTGACTATGGCGATGGAGAATGTGACGACGTTGCGATACTGACTCAGGATGGAGAAGATATTGAAATAGATTTATCAATCAGAAAGTTTCGGTTTAGGCATTAGGATTAGGGTATAAAGTCTCCGGTTTTATAACCGGAGCTTTTCCTTTTTTTATTTTCTGACCTATCTTTGATACGTTATTTGAAAAATCTAAAAACATTGACTCAGAAAGAATTTAAGTATCTGTTTGAAATGCATTTTGGTGCCATTCGCAATTATGTGTTTTACCGCTCGGGAAACACCGATGTTGCAACGGATATTGCCCAGGAAACCTTTCTGAAAATATGGGAAAAACGATTTAGTATTCAATCGGAAACTGTAAAAAGTCTTTTATATAAAATTGCCAGTGATTTATTTGTTTCTTATTACCGAAAAGAAAAACGTTCATTTAATTTTTTTAATCATTTTGTTTTTGATGAGGTGGAACAAACTCCGGAAGATTTGCTGGCATTCGAACAATTAAAAGGAAATTATAAAAAAGCTTTGGAAAAGTTGCCTGAGAAACAACGAACAGTTTTTTTAATGAGCAGGGTTGAAAGTCTTAAGTATACTGAAATTGCAGAAATATTGCAGATAAGCGTAAAGACCGTAGAGAAACGAATGCAGTATGCGCTAAAACATTTACGTACTTTTTTAAATCAGGAATGAATGATAAAAAATTACATAGTAGTCATTTAGAAGAAGAAGGTGCTGATTTTTTTTCAAAAGGGAAAATAAAATGGGAAAAATCAGAAACTGAAGTCTGGAATGAACTTTCAGAAAAAATTTCTGCAGAATCTTCAGGAAAGAAGTTCCGTTTGATTTCCTCAATTATTAAATATGCTGCAGCAGCGATAATTTTTCTTGTATTGGGTTTTGGTACATTAACTTTTTTCTATCAAAAATCTGTGGTTTGTTTGCCGGGAGAACATCTTACTGTTGAGCTGCCTGATGAATCATTGGTTCAGTTGAACGCCGATTCCAGAATAAAATATTACCCTTTGAAATGGAGATTTGAACGTAAAGTTTATTTGGAAGGTGAAGCATATTTTGTGGTTCAGAAAGGGAAAAAATTTGTAGTGAAGTCTGTAAATGGGGCTACTGAAGTTTTGGGAACAAGCTTTAATATTTATGCTCGTGATGATAAATACGAAGTGGCTTGTTTAACAGGTAGTGTAAAAGTTTCTTCTGAAAAGCATGAATCTGTTGTTCTGAATCCAGGCTCAGTTGCAGACATTGAACAGAATGAAATTGTAGTAAAGAAAGATTATAACGTTGAAAATTTTGTTAGCTGGACGAAAAATGAATTCTTTTTTGACGGAACCCCTCTGAAGGAGGTTTTTAATGAAATTGAAAGACAGTACGGTGTGACTATAAAAGTTCAACAGAATATTGAGAATAGAAACTTTGGAAGCAATTTTTCAAAAAAATATGACGTTGAAGAGGTATTGGATTATGTTTGTACCTCCATGCAGATTAAATTTGTAAAACAATCGGAAAATGTTTTTCTGGTACTCGAAAATAATTAACATGTGAAGATTGGATTATTTGTTGTTTTATTCTCTATATTTTATTTCCAGGTTTTTGCTCAACAACCTGAGAAAGTCCAGATCGATGCAGATGGTGTTCCTTTAAATGAAATTTTTATTCATTTAAAAGAGGATTACAATTTTCAATTTGCATTTGATAAAGATTTATTGTCACAATTCGAAGTTACTATTCACGAAAGTTTTCTTTCTAAAGAAGCAACTGTTAATAGTTTACTAAAAGGTCTTCCTCTAACTTTTAAAAAGTCTGGTGATGTTTTTTTGATTATTCCGCTAAACGAATCTCCAAAAAAACAGGTGCTAAATAAAACACAGATCTCCGGGCAGGTGGTTGAGGCACGATCGTTTGAACCTTTGCCATTTTCCTATATTTTTATTAATAGCCGATCCATTCAGTCCGATCAACAGGGAAATTTTACCTACCTGGCTTCCGCTGATTCATCGTTTAATGTCCGAATTTCGCATCTGGGCTATTTTGTTTATGATACGTTAGTTTCAGGGAGTCTGGATCAGAAATTTATGCTTACACCCCGTTCGGAGGAAATTGAGGAGATTCAAATTGAGGGGAATCCGGTTGAACAATCAACCCTGGTTGGTGACCAAACCGGAAAGATAAAGATAAATCATCGTATTGCACCTGTTTTGCCGGGATACGGTGATAACTCAGTTTTTAATATGTTGCGACTTATGCCCGGTATTTTGGCAGCAGGGGAGCAATCTTCCGATTTGTTAATTTGGGGAGCTTATGAAAGTCATAGTAAAGTTCAGTTCGATGGTTTTACCATTTTCGGATTGAAAAATTTTAATGATGATATAGGAGTTGTGAATCCGTTGGTACTAAAGGACATGGAAGTTTTTAAAGCTGGCTACGAAGCCAGGTACGGCGATAGAGTGGGCGGAATAGTAAATATTTCGGGGAAAAGGGGAAGTTTGCAGAAACCTAAGTTTACATTTAATATTAATAATACTACGGTAAATTTACTGGTTGAATTGCCCGTTTCACAAAAATCATCTTTTTTGGCAGCTTATCGTCAAACTTTTTATGAACTGTATGATCCTTCAGAGATACAACTTTTTAACCGGCGTGGGAAAAGTTCTTTTGATGCCACAGTATATCCTGATTACAACTTTAGAGATGCCAATTTAAAATATAATTATCAGGGCAAACGATTGGGCGCTGAACTTAGTTTGTATGGAGGGGGCGACAAGTACTTCTATAATTTGGAGCGGGAATTTGCAAATTCCGTCATTTTCAGAAATGAAGAGGAAAGGAATCAACAATGGGGAGGTTCGTTTACACTTTCGGCAAAAGATAAAAAGGGCAATACGGCAAAAATAAGTGCTGCTTTTTCAATGCTTTCCAATCAAACATCTGAATTGAATAAGACCAGAAACCTCAGAAACGGCCACCAATTTTTGACTAGGGAAGGGAATGGTGAAAATAATGTAAACCAGGTTACGATTAAGGCAGAAAACCGTTTAAACTTCAAAGAAGGACATTATATAGAATCGGGTATAGGTTTTGAATCAAATAATGTACAAATACTGCGAGATCTAAATAGTAATACACTAATTGACCGAGATACAAGACTTAATCGAATGTTTTTATACATTCAGGATTACTGGCCTGTAAATAAAAATATTGAAATAAAAACCGGACTTCGAACCAACTATGCTTTTCATTTGAACAAATTTTTTCCCGAAGTACGTGTGGCAGCATCAGTTAAAATTACACCCGAAGTAAAATTGAACGCATCATGGGGAATGGTTCACCAATTCCTTTCGAAAACAACCTTAATAGACAGCAGCCTGAATTACTATTATTTTTGGGCTAACTCCGATAATGAAATGATTCCTGTTCTTTCAGGTGAACACTGGGTTTCGGGTATCTCGTTCAATAAAAATGGATTTACAGCCAGTGTTGAAGGTTTTTATAAAACTACAAACGGTTTATCGCGATACATCAATGCAAATTCTCTTTTGGAAAACGGATTTTATACTGGTGAAGCCCGAAGCTTCGGTGTTGACATTTTTCTTAAAAAAGAATATAAAAAACATACGGCCTGGGTAAGTTATACCTTAAGCAAAACAGAAGAACATTTTCCGTTTTATATCCGGGATTATTACCGGCCAG
>CAXXDA010000013.1:0-121138 GCA_963676775.2 uncultured Draconibacterium sp. | reverse complement strand
ATCTCTGTCGTTTTCCCGGTAGATTTCTTCAAGATCTTCATATATCGTTGGATTATCGGGTGCGAGCATAAAAAACTTGTTCGTTCTTTCTGCACAATTATCCGATTCCGTTTTTACCTCCAATTCCAGTAAAGGTCGCAGCACATAATAGTTATCAGGCGTTAACGCATTGGCTTTCAAAAAATACTTTATCGCATTTTGATCGTCATTTAATTCTTCATAAATGATTCCCGCCATTTTTGCTGCATCAGATTTGTATTCAACATATTTATACAATTCAAAAGCTTTTAAAGCGTATTTTATGGCTTTTTCGGCCTCACCTAGAGAAAGGTAAGCATAAGCAAGATTGTAATAACTTGATACATAAGAAGCATTCAGTTCGATTGATTTGAGCAAATAAGGAACAGATTTTTGTACTTCACCCAAATTTAAGTAGGCAGTTCCAATTCCATACGACGACCAATAGTCAAACACCCCATTTTTGTAAGCAAGTTCATTGTTTTCTATAATTCGTCTAAAAACAACCGAGTCCGGCTCCAGCCAGCTCCCGGGATATTTTAAATAAATTTCATAATAGAAATAACCCAGGGTTTTTCTGAGTTCAAAATTATTGGGATTGTTTTTTATTAACTGATTCAAGATAGAGTCCGGGGGAAAATAGTACATTGAAAACGTGCCCTCGGTGCCCCTGATCTCCTGCAACTCCTCACCTTCGTCCAAATCTTTTAGTGCAAACATCTGGTGCATCACACTGCTTACAAAATAATCCAGCAACAACCTAGTTTTTTTTATAGCTACTTCCGGAATCTGATTGTTTGGATCCAGTTTATCAAGCAAAAGAAAAGCAGAGTTATATTTTTTATTTTCAATCAGTTCGCTTACTTTCCCCAGTTCTTTTTCCTGTGAAAAGACAACTCCGGCAATAAAAAATGATATCAAACAAAAAAAAAGTTTCATAATATCAGCAAGTGATTGCAACCTGGCAATAATTGTCGCTTTTAAATGAATAACAATAAACTTACAGCCATAACTGCCATTCCGGCAATCAAACCTCCAATGGCTACGTGGTGTTCGCCATACTCCTCTGCTGTCGGTAATAATTCATCAAGAGAAATATAAACCATAATACCCGCTACTCCCGCGAAAATGACACCAAAAGTAGAGTCATTAAAAACATTCCGTAATATAAAATAACCCAGTACAGCACCAACCGGCTCAGCCAGACCTGACAACAATGATAGCCAGAAGGCTTTTTTCCGGTTTTTTGTTGCATAATAAATGGGCACTGATACAGCTATTCCTTCGGGTATATTATGAATAGCAATTGCAACAGCAATACTTATCCCCAGAGTCGGATCGGATAAAGCTCCAATAAAAGTCGCCAGTCCTTCCGGAAAATTATGAATTGCTATTGCAAGTGCAGAAAATAATCCCATCCGCAGCAGTTTTTTATTATTGGCCGGATTCAGATTCTTTTCTTCAATATTTTTTATTTCGTGAGGATTTTCAAACGAAGGAATTAATTTATCGATAAAAGCAATTAAAGCTATACCGGCAAAAAAAGCAACAACCGTGTAAATATTTCCGGCTTTTACGCCATGTGCAAGCACCAATGAATCTTTGGCTTTTACAAAAATTTCAATCATGGAAACATAAATCATTACGCCTGCGGAAAACCCTAAAGATCCGGCAAGAAACTTGGGATTAAATTTTTTTGAAAACAAAGACATGAGGCTGCCAATACCGGTTGCTAAACCGGCGAATATGGTTAATCCAAACGCAAATAGTATGTTTTCAGTATTCATATTCTATAAAAATCTTTGACTGTTACTCTTGCTTATGGCAAATCTGATCCTGAAAAAGTCGTTCAGCTGATTTATTTATGTATACTCAATGTAACATGATTAATACACAACTATTAACCTTGCCTACATGTTTATTGATTACTCAGTTTAATGCATAAAAATAAAGGTTTTTATTGCCACAAAAAAAGTACCTGATATTGTTTTTTTATTATTGTATCTCAGCAGAGGGAGTTGTATTCTTAAAGAAAATCAATCCATCAAAAGTTTATTTATTCAACTTTTTTTATTTCAATAATCTCACAGTCAATGCCTGTGGGACAAACCTCACTTACACCTATTTTTTTTGTATTTCACGCTTACTCTGTCTCCTGATGTAAATGACAGTATTTCTTCCGAATCGACTATTAAAGTATCTCCGTTGTCAAGATGGATTTGTTCTGCGCAAAAAGCCAAACCACCACTAAGCCAGATATTCCCGCTTTCTTGTAAAATAGAATCATTCACATCGTCGTTGCTGCAGGATAAAATAAATATAAGCATTAACCCAATAAAAATCTTCTTTGTCATGTTGGACTTGTTATGTTTTTATTTGATAAATACTTTTCTAATATCGAATACCATTATCATAACTAATAATCTCCGTATTCTCATCATTTATATACGCATATGGATAATCTCTGTCTGCTGGTTTAATTTTCCAAGCTTTGGTAAAATTTTCTTCAGTATAACTTATCCCTGCATTTAAATCAAAATACCCGAATTCAAGGTCGAAGCACCCATTGATGATTTCGCTTTTATCTCCAATAAATGAATTATCGTTTTCTACTAAAGTTAAGAATTTAACAGCCACGTCGTAGTTGTCCATTGATGAATATGTATTTAGCTCAATCTTATTAATGATGTCGCCTGATAGAAAATAATAATTATCATTTTGGTCAAAATGAAATATTAAATCGTCTGTGAATACTCTCAAACCATTTACAAACTGATTACATCTCACATGGGAGTGTCCTAACTCATCATTAGTCAACCTATAAAACTGATAATGATTATAATTCAGATCGTTATGGTAAAACAAGTATTTAATTGTCCTAATTTCTGACCTTGATAAAATAACTTTTGAAGGTGAGCTTAAAACAGTATTAACGCAAAAGAAATTATATTTTTCACCTTGTTCGCATGAGCTAAAACTGATACAAAAAGAAATCAAAATGACAACAATACGATTCTTCATGTTGATTTTTTTATCATTCAGATGGATTAATGAATTATAAGGTTGCGTTTCGGAATCATTTCTGTCAGGCTCTTTAATATGACGAAGATACTTTAGTGACCTATTAACCTTTTTATGGATTAATAGCCATAGTAATCTTATATCCAACGTATTTAACCAAGTAGTCATTATCCGCCTTACCGGACAGATAAATTAATCTTCTGGTTGACGTTTCATGAACAGTCGAAATAATGAAATCTGGTTGGTCATCATTATCAATGTCCAAAATTGTTATTCCCGTTATATCAAATTGAATAATAGAAGGATGGTTAACCAAAACCTGGGTCTTCCCCGAACTATCGTTAAGCGATAATTTAAGATCAAAATATGAATCGCCCCAATCTTCTTTCAACAGACTTGCTTCATTCAATAAAACATATTTTTGATTTTTAAATTCGAAGGTAAACCTGACATTTTTTTCCAATACATTATCTTTATTTACAGCAAATCTTAAAAATGAATTTGGATCTTGGGGTTTTATTAAGATTGGATTTAATTGTTTTTCTGTCAGACTGATATTCGGTTTAAAAAGACAAATAATTTCATCAAACGAATTTTGTTCCACATAGATCTTTTTATCGACAAAAGGTTCCTCCAACATGTATCTGGTAGTTCCAGACACTTTTCTTATAAAATAATTAGACCCACTCCGAAAAATACCGAAATAATCATCCGTCTCGCCGTCATCGGTAATATTATTTTTGACTTTCCATGAAAATACGTAATCCTGAACTTTCTTACTTTGTTTTGTGTTCCGGAAGGTATCAAACCTCACTATCTCTAATTCAGAATCATTACGAAAGGGGGAAATGGGTATAAATTCCGATAACTTTTCCCGGTTACTAAAGGTTAAAGAATCCAATTGTTCTCTTGTTACTTCCTGGCTATAAATGATATTTACCAGTAACAGGCATAACAGAAAAAGTGTAAATTTTTGGGTATTCATTTAATAATAATTGTTGGTTAACAAAGTATTGATGACAAATCCATTTTTAACTGCATTACTTAAAACATTAAACTACTTGTGTCCTTCTAAAACTACAAAATAAAAAATTCTGCAAAGAGCCGGACGGTGTTTTATGGTCGATGTTAATACATTTAATCTTTTCAAAAAAACTTTTTAGTCGTTCGCTCATAGATTTCTCAGAATACTGTTTAATTTCCAATCCGCTGCATTTTGTAGGGCCATTTTCCGAGAATGTCCCCATAACAACTACACCGTTTGGATTGATACACTTTTGAGCCGTTTCAATGTAGTTTGAAATATCGTTTTCATCGGTCAGGAAATGAAAAGCTGCACGGTCGTGCCAAAAATCATATTTCTCTGTTGGCTGGAAATTTGCAGCATCAGCAATTATCCATTTCACCTGCTTTGCCTTTTCGCCAAGGCGAAGTTTTGCTCTTTCAATCGCTCCTTCTGAAATATCAAGCACAGTGATATCCTTAAAACCTTTATCCAACAGGTGATCAACTAAAAAACTGTCTCCGCCCACTATATCTATTATTTTAGCTGCAAACGGTATGTTTAATTCTTTAATAAAGTTGAGCGAAGTTTCAGGTGTAGGATGATACCAACTAACTTCATTTACCTGCTTTGTCCGGTAAATATTTTCCCAATGTTTTTTTCGATCAGTATTTTCCATTTTTTCTTTATTGATATTATCGAGTCTTCACCAAGCTAGTAAACGGTTAGTACAAGAATAGTCACAATAACAAGCTTCATTCCTGTAAAGGTACAGAAAAATTGAAGCGGGTTACTTTGCCTTGTTGAGCAGGAACCTTTATAAAATAATCCGTGCTTTATGAATATTAAGGTCAAAGTTTAAGATTGAATAGAATTAAAAAGAAACTAATGACGACATGAGATATGAGTAAAAAGTACCGAGATAATAGAAAACTATTTCCAGTCTCCATATGCGATACTCACCTCTATACTTTTATAAATAGCGAATTTAGAAATTTATAGAAAACAAATTAGCTGCAATGAATTGCAGGGATTTTACCAAGAACTGGAAAATAAAGCTTGTTTTATGTCATTATAAAACAACAGTTTTGGTTGTATTTTTTTAAACCAATATTGATATTGTTTATTTATTTTCAAAGAACAATAAACAAAATTACACTTGCAGTGTTTTAATAATCAATATTTTCTAATTTATTACATATTAATAAAACTATTAAAGAAATCATAAATGAAAAAGTTTATCCATGTATTGACTGTGCTCTCCGGCTTCGTTTTAATGGTGATTACCCAGGCCTGTACAAAGGACGATTCAGGCGACGATGCGATAAAGCTCCGTAAGGAGCGACTCGAGATCGGACGTGCTCTGCTCGAAGTGCAGGCACCTAATGTAGCAGAAGTTCTGCCGTACTACACAGATGACATTGAGTACCATGATCCGATCGTTGACATTAACGGAATTCAAGATATGACTGCTTTCCTCAATCAGCTAATAGTAAATGCTTCGCCTAATCTTGTTACAACTGTTGAGGACGAGACCCTTATTGACGACATCTATTCGGCAACGTGGACTATGTCCGGGGATTTTCTTGGCGTTCCATACCAGGCTAAGGGCATCTCGATTTTCAAGTTCCTTCCTAATTCTCCGCAGGTTTACTACCAGCGTGACTACTATTCCGAGGGCGACATCATGGCCACTATACCCGGTTTGGATGAAGCAATTGGGGGTTTCAGAACGTACTATAAATGCTCTGTAGATCCGACTTTCGACTGTCCGTTCCCCGCTTCTCCTCAAAGTGCAGAAAAAAGCCTGCTGAGTTCGCAAGAACAGATAAGCAGTGATCAGCTTGTGGTCGGACGTCAATTGGTCGAAATTCATGCCGATAACTGGACTAACGTTCTTCCTTTCTTGGAGAGCAACTATGAATACCACGACCCCATCGTCGACATCTTTGGCCCCGACACCATGGCCGTATTTCTTGGCCGTCTGTTTGCTGGATCATCAGACCTATACACAACAGTCGAAAACGAGACCATAACAGATGATATTTATATGGCAACGTGGACTATGGCAGGTGAATTCAACGGAGCTCCCTTTAGCGCTCCAGGGATGTCAATCGTTAAATTTGTTGAAGGTACTACAAAAACCTATTATTCCCGGGACTACTACACCGAGGGTGATGTAATGCTTGGCGTTCCGGAACTCTCAGAAGCCGTGCTCGGTTTTCGCCACTATTATCGTAGCGCCGTTGATCCAACCTACGTTAGTCCTTAGTAGGTCAAATCCAATTTTGCCTATTCTCAGTAATAGTAGGTTATATTCTAAATTACTTATAAGCCATTAGTTAAATAGCCTGGAAAAAAATTCCAGGCTATACCTTTAACAAAACAATGTTCTTGGGAAAGCATACAACGCCAAACATTTTATTCCGTACAGAATCTGGCAAAAGGTTTGTTGTCCATCGAAACAGATAAGTTACACCAAATTAATACTGTGCCGAGTTTATTTTTGTATTTCATAAAATACTAATAAATAGCTTATTATACCTGGTAAACATGTTATTATATAACAATAAAAAACCGCCCTGATACAGAACGGTTTTATATTTTTATTACGCAAAGGAATTTATTTCTAAACCTCAGGTCTTTTGTAATTTCCACGGTATTTCCGGGCCAGTAATTTTGCGGCGTCGGCATTACCAACTATTTCTTTTTTGACAGCATCCCATTTTACAGGTTTTCCGGTGTAATAAGATGTCATGGCCAATTGAACGGTTGCTGTTGACTTAAAGGCATCTTCAACGGTACAGGTAAGTAAACTTTTATCGTTGGCAAGAACTGCATTTATAAATCCTGCAACATGATTATCCTGCATTTCAGGAGTGCGAAGGTCCATTACTTCTTGTTGCGCTCCCCTACCCGTCGGCATTAATATTACACTACTATCAGATGAAAAAAGAGTACCATTTTCGCCGTAAAAGAACACACCGTTATTTAATCGTCTGTCAAGTTCACCAGGCCCCCACATGCGGTGTTGCCAAACCACAGGGCATTGTTCAAATTCCATAAAAGCATGCAAGGTGTCAGGTGTGGTAATTTTATCTTTTAATACACGTAAACTACCGGTGGTATTAAAAGCAAGGGGCATATCAAAACCCATGATTACCCTAAGCGCATCGATATTATGAATTCCCCAGTCGACCAGATGGCCGTTTCCGTATTCTTTCTCCAGTCGCCAAGCATTGTGGGCAATACTTGGCCTGTAATCGAGTTTAGGCGCCGGGCCGCACCAGGCTTCCCAGTCAAGCGCCGCTGGTGGAGTCTGAATAGTGGTATCAGGAATATCCGGGTTATAATGAATCTGTGCTCCTATTTGCTGAATTTTTCCAATACGTCCTTCATCAATTAATTCCTTTGCCTTTTGGAAAGCTTTGCTCTGCCGACGCTGAAATCCCATTTGAACAATATTTCCCGCTCTTTCAGCGGCTTCAACCATAGCCTGTCCTTCACGAACATCATAAGCAAGTGGTTTTTCACAATACACATCCAGTCCTTTTTCACAGGCGGCAATAAACATGAGCGCATGCCAGTGTGGTGGTGTTCCGATAAAAACAGCATCAAGTTCGGGGACATCCAGTAAATCCTGGTATTCCTTGAATTCTTTCGGACGACTGCCTTGTGATTCGGCAACCTGGTCGGCACTGGTTTTTAAATGGTCAGAATCGACATCACAAAGCGCTATAACTTCAACCTTGCCGGTTTTAAGCGCTGCATTGATATCGACCATACCGTACCAGCCACAGCCAATCAGACCAATTTTGAGTTTTTCGTCGGCTGCCATTGCAGGAATCTGAAAAGCACCAAGCATGCCAATAGTGGCTAATGAGGATTTTTGAATAAAACTTCTTCTTTTCATTGCATCAGGTTTAGATTAAAGCATAAACTTAATAAAAAAAACCTGTTGTTTGAAATCAAAAAAATTATGATTAAACGGAGTTTAGTCCCGCCAAAAGAATCAAATCCTAAAAATGTATGTTTTAATTTTTAACGAAATTAAATTCCCAGCAGCAGTTTTTCAGGCTCCTGGCCGCCGGTTAGCATTCGTTCCGGATTTTCAATAAATTCCTTCACTTTTACCAAAAATCCCACAGAATCTTTTCCATCGATTATGCGGTGATCGTAAGACAGTGCCACATACATCATAGGGCGGATAAGCACCCGGCCGTTAACAGCAACAGGGCGTTCAACAATGTTGTGCATACCCAAAATTGCCGATTGCGGCGGGTTAATAATTGGAGTGGAAAGCAGTGAGCCAAATACACCACCGTTGGTAATGGTAAATGTACCGCCGGTAAGCTCGTCCACCGATATTTTTTTGTTACGGGCTTTTTCTGCCAGTTCCTTTATTTCCAGTTCAATTTGAGGTATGGATTTACTCTCAGCATTCCGCACTATCGGAACCATTAATCCCTTGGGTGTTGAAACTGCAATACCTACATCCACAAACTGTGGTGAAACAATTTCTTCCCCGTCGATTTGAGCATTTACCATCGGGTGAAAATCCATAGCCTGTGCCACAGCTTTGGTGAAAAATGACATAAATCCCAATTTAAATCCGTGTTTTTTGATGAATTGATCCTGGTATTTTTTACGCAAATCCATCACGAAGCTCATATCAATTTCGTTGAAGGTGGTAAGCATGGCTGTTTCATTTTTAACAGCAACCAAACGCTGGCTTAATTTCCTTCGCAGGCTCGTCATTTTTTGTCTTTCCTCCTCGCGTGACACTTCTTTAGGTTGTCCAAAGTTAACACTGGTCTCACCTTTAGGAAGATTTGCAACCGCTTCAACCTCTTTCTTTCCAATACGCTTTAAACCATTAATGATATCGTCGACCGAAAGATCCAAATCTTTCATCATTTCTTTGGCGACAGAAGTAACCTTGACTTTGTCATGTTCTTCGGAAACTTTAACTTCTTTGGCTGGTTCGGTTTTCTTTTCTTCTTCCTTTTTGGAAGCCTCATTTTTTTTCTCCGGCACCTTTTCTTCCTCTTTTACCTGTTCCTCTTTCTTTTCCTGTTCAACACTGGTGTCAATTGTACAAACCACTGAACCAACTTCAAGTGTATCTCCTTCTTCGGCTTTAAATTCAATTTTACCGCCTTTTTCGGCCACTATCGTCAAAGTAGCCTTATCCGATTCTATTTCGGCTATTTCCTGGTCTTTTGATACAACTGCACCGTTTTCAACCAACCAGGTTCCTACTTCAACTTCCGTTATTGATTCTCCCGGACTGGGAACTTTAATTTCTACTATCATTTTTGGTTTTTTTATGTCAAGCAATTACTTTTTTTTCCTGAAAAACGGTGTCCAATAATTTCTCCAGACCTTGTTTATGAATTTCCATCAAACCAACCGCCGGGCTTCCACTTTCTTTCCTGGTAACCGGGGCCAAATTCAAATCTTTCAGTTTTCGTTCAATAAAAGGCCATGCGCCCATGTTTTCGGGCTCGTCCTGTGCCCAAATTAATTCAGATGCTTTTTTATACTTTTTCAGAATTTTATTAATCTGTTTATAAGGAACCGGATGTATTTGCTCCAAACGTACTACTGCTATATTGCTGGTTCCCTTCTCACTTTTTGTTTTTGCCAGGTCATAGTACAATCTTCCGCTTGTAAATACAACTTTTTCAACCAAATCAGGTTCAGCAACCGGATCATCAATAACTTCATTAAAAGTACCTGTTGCCAGTTCTTCCATTTTTGAAACAACCTGCGGGTGACGCAATAAACTTTTAGGCGTAAAAATTACTAACGGCAAACGTGTTTTCATTTTCACCTGACGTCGCAAAAGATGGAACATATTTGCCGGAGTACTTGGAACCACAACCTGAATATTATGATTGGCTGCCTGCTGCAGAAAACGTTCAATCCGGGCGCTGGAATGCTCGGGGCCCTGTCCTTCATAGCCATGTGGTAACAGGAGAACCAGGCCGTTCATCAAACCCCATTTTTCAAAAGCTGAAGTAATGTACTGGTCAACGATAACCTGTGCTACATTATGAAAGTCTCCGAATTGTGCTTCCCAAATCGTTAATCCGTTGGGTTGAGCAAGCGAATATCCGTATTCAAAACCTAAAACCCCATATTCGGAAAGCAGAGAATTATAAACATGAAACGGTGCCTGATTTTTATCGATATGTTTCAGTGGAATGTATTTTTCATCCACTCCTTCAACGATAAATGCTGCATGACGATGAGCAAAGGTTCCGCGCTCAGTATCCTGTCCTGTCAATCGAACTGGGTGCCCTTCAGCAACCAGAGTTCCGTAGGCAAGCAACTCTCCCATTGCCCAATCAAGCCGGTCATCCGATATCATCATTTTGCGATCAGACAAAATACGGTCAACCTTTTTGAAAAAATTCAAATCCTTGGGAAGTGAGTTAATTTTTTCACCCACCTTCAACAGTATTTCCTTATCAACTGCTGTTTCTGTTTTTTTGCCAAATACCTCATCTTTTGGCATTTTATAATGCTCGTATTCATTAATCAGAAATTTTCTGATCTTGAGTTTTTCTATTTGCTCTGATGCCTTGTATTTTTCTTCCAGAAACTGATCGAAATCTTTAATTTCTTTTCTCGATTCCTCCTTCGACATTATTCCCTTTTTTTCCAGTTTTTCGGAATAAATATCTCTTGGATTTGGATGTTTTGAAATGGCTTTGTACAAAGAAGGTTGTGTAAACCGCGGTTCATCGCCCTCATTATGACCATATTTACGGTAACAAAGAATATCAATAAACACATCTGTCTGAAATTTTTGCCGGAATTCCAAGGCCAGTTTAATTGTGAAAATTAATGATTCAACATCGTCGCCATTCACATGAAAAACGGGCGAGCGGGTAACTTTTGCCACATCAGTACAGTAGGTACTTGAACGTGCTTCCAGGTAAGGCGTCGTAAAACCAACCTGGTTATTGATTACCAGGTGAATAGTTCCTCCTGTTTTATATCCGTCCAACTGCGACATTTGAATGGTTTCATAAACTACTCCCTGAGCAGCAATAGCCGCATCTCCGTGAATAATAATAGCTGCGGCCTTTGTATAATCACCATCGTAAACTGAATCAATGCGCGACCGGGTCATCCCTTCAACAATCGGCCCAACCGTTTCCAGATGCGATGGATTTGGCATCAGTTTTAGTTTTACTTTCTTGCCAAAATCTGTCTCAACTTCATTTTCGTATCCCAAGTGATATTTTACATCGCCTTGCGAAATATCGTCTTCGTATTCTTTCCCGTAAAACTCCTTAAAAATATTTTCATAAGGTTTTTCCAGAATATTGGCAAGAACATTTAATCTTCCCCTGTGGGCCATTCCCAAGATAAACTCTTCAATTCCCAGTTCTGCTCCCCGTTCAATAACGGCATCCAGCGAAGGAATTAACGTTTCAGCCCCTTCTAGTGAAAAACGTTTCTGTCCTACAAATTTTTTATGAATAAAATTCTCAAAACCAACTGCCAGTTTTAAATGATAAAATATATGTTTTCGATTTTCATCGGTAAATTCCTGCGAATTTCTGGTACTCTCCATTCTCTCCTTAAGCCATTGAACAACCTCAGGATGACGCATATACACATATTCAACACCTATCGATCGACAATAAGTATCTTCAAGATGTGCAATAATATCTTTTAACTTAGCCGGACCAATTCCAATATCATTTCCAACCTGAAATGTTTTTTCAAGATCATTTTCATCCAGACCAAAATTCTTAATGTCTAAAGTAGGTGAATACTTTCTTCTTGCACGAACGGGATTGGTTTTGGTAAACAAATGTCCGCGTTGCCTGTAACCATGTATAAGATTCAGAATGGCAAATTCCTTGTTCATTGCTTCTGAAGGAATCGCATTAGTTTGTTCGTCGTAGTTTTTACGTCCAAATTCAAATCCTGCAAAAAACTGCTGCCAGCTTTTATCAACCTCCTGCGGATTATTAAGGTAAGTCTGATAAAGATCTTCTATGGCTTCCGGTTCCTGATTTCCTAATGACGAAAATTTATCAATCATCTATTCTGATATTAACTATTGTTGATACTCAAAAAAACAAAATAAATTTTTTATTGTTTAGTCAAATATGCTGTTTTGCTCAACAAATTTAGTTTTTATTAAGTGATTTTGTATTCAAATATAATTGAATAAGATTTTCATAATAATTTAAGACGTATCAAATTTCTATTTTGAATCAAAAAGTGAACTAACAATTTGATTTTTAACAATGTTCGATTTTTGCAGAAAATCGGTCTACATATTAAGGTATCTAATTATCAAATAAATTTCAGGACTATTACTTTCCCTATTCCACGAGACTGAAAAACATAAAAAAACCGGATATACAATCAATTTGTAACCCGGAAATATGATTTAAGCTTAAAGCTGTTTTATTCGAACGTGTAATGTTTACTTATGGCCGATTGAATATCCCAAATACATTCCAGCCCTGCCGGAAATACAACAAAATCTCCTGGCTTTATTGTCAAACTTTCAAATTCAGAAATAATGGTTGCTTCACCTGAAACGATATAACATTTTTCAGTTTTATCATAATACCACTCAAATTTATCTTCATCGTGTTCCCATACCGGCCACGAAAAAACATCCATCTCCTCCAGTTCTTCCTGCTCCAATTGATCAACAGTTATTCTCATGTCAAAATTTTTACGTAAAATTACAAAAGAAATTATTTTATAAATTCATTTTTATAACAAAATCTACATTATTATAAACGAATTTTTATCTGAAACGTAATATTTTAGAATCATTGTGTTTATAATTCTGTTTACCTTTCATAAAAAAGCACAATCATGAAAAAAGCATCAATTTATTTTCTTTTTATTCTAATTATTTGGGGTTGTAATCAATCCAAATCCGGCGATAATAAAAACAGTGATGATTTTACATTCGTATTTGTCACTGATATTCATCTGACCGACGAAAGAAACGCAACAGAAGGACTTTTACAGGCTATCGATACAATTAATAAAATTAATCCAGATTTTGTTTTGACTGGTGGCGATAATATTATGGATGCTTTGGGAGAAAGCTACGAAAGAAGCGACAGTCTCTACAGACTTTTTTCGAAAACCATATCGAATCTGAAAATGCCTTACTATTCGACAATGGGAAACCACGAAATTTTTGGACTCTATGAAACCAGCGGAGTTGACCCAACACATGAGATGTATGGCAAAAATATGTATGAAAATCGTATTGCTAAGCGTTACTATTCATTCGACCATAAAAACTGGCATTTTATAGTTTTGGACGGAATAGACTTTACGAAAGATCAACATTATTATGGTCATATTGATTCAATTCAGTTGGAATGGTTAAAACAGGATTTGGCAAAAACCGGGAAACAAACACCGGTTGTAATTAGTACTCATGTTCCATTGTTAAGTATTGGAGAACAAATTATGAGTGGACCAACAAGGGCATTCAGCCAAAGTTCAATTATTACCAATGCCCATGAAGTAATTGATATTCTTGAACAATATAATGTTAAATTGGTATTACAGGGACACCTTCATTTTCTGGAAGACATAAATTACAACGGAATTCATTACATCACGGGTGGTGCTGTTTCCTCCAACTGGTGGCAAGGCCCACGTTACGGAATGGAAGAAGGATTTCTAAAACTTGATGTGACAGGTGATAACTTTAAATGGAGATATATTGATTTTGGATGGGATGTTGATTAAAGATCAAAAATGAAAGGCGCCTCAAATGCGCGCCTCTAGAACTTCTATAGCATTTTCCCAGCCCAATACATTTACTGTATCTTGGCATATTTTTTCCCTTCTTCAAAAGCCTGAATGTTTAACTTTACAATTTTATCTCCTTTTAATTTAAATATTGCACGAATTCCTTCTACAATTATTTCATCGTGGATATTTATGAAAGGAGATGCAGCTCCAAGCATCACCATATTTGAAGCTTTTGGATTACCAATTTCACGGGCAATCTTATCGGCATCAATTTGAATAATATTAATTTCCTCACTCAAATATTCAAAAGTCTCTTTAAGTTCAGGGTAGTTTGTAATATTTTCAAATTTGGTAGTGTTGGTAACCAAACTTCCCTGTTTAGATAGGTAAGGTAGGTAGCGCAACGCCTCCAACGGTTCAACGGATAAAATAATATCTGCTGTTCCCGTTGCAATTAAATCGGAATAAATCGGTTTATCTGAAATACGCAGGTGAGAAACCACTGCCCCGCCCCGCTGGCTCATTCCATGCGTCTCAGCCTGTTTTAAATAATAACTTTCATTTAAAGCTGCTGCTCCTAAAGTTGCTGCTATTGATAAAATTCCCTGACCGCCAACTCCGGCCAATATAATATCGGTTTTCATTTTATGCTGATTCTTTGGCTTTGTTTAATTTTTTTGTCCTCGCAATTTTTTGAATACACTCTCTTCGCCCGATAATCACTGAAACCCCTTCGTACTCCATTTCTTCTTTTATTATTTTCACTATCTCATCATGATTTTTTTTCAGAGGAACAAACAAACGAATATGTTCGGGTATAACGCCAATTCCTTCACAAATTTGTTCAATTTTACCTTTTGCCGAAGAATCCTGCCCACCTGTCATCGCAACCGCTTCGTTATCAACAATAATAATATTCACATTTGTGTTTTCAACAACACAGTCAAGCAGGCCGGTTATTCCTGAATGTGTAAATGTGGAATCACCAATAACTGCAAAAACGGGTTTTAGACCGGCATCGGAAGCACCTTTTGCCATGGTTATCGAAGCCCCCATGTCAACACAGGTATTAATTGTGTTGTAAGGAGGCAAAGCTCCCAGCGTGTAACAACCAATGTCAGAAAAAACACGGCCGTCGCCAATTTCTTCAATTACTTCATTCAGGGCAAAATAAGTATCCTGATGTCCGCAACCGGCACAAAGCGATGGTGGACGATTTGCAAGACTGTCAGGTACCGTATAGGTTTCCGGTTTTTCTTTTCCTAAAGCTTTCGCTACATGGTCAGGATTTAATTCTCCTCTTCTCGGAAGCGCGCCGCTCAAACGACCGCACACTTTTGTACCTTTTTCAAAATAATCTTTTAAAAGCTCTTCAACCAACGGATACCCCTCTTCAATTACCAGCAATTCATCACATTCATCTTCCAGCTTTTTCAACCATTTTTCCGGCACAGGATACTGACTGATTTTTACCACTGGATACGGGCATTTTCCATCAGAATAATTTTCCATCAGATAATTGTGGGCAATCCCGCAGGTAACAATTCCGAGGCCCTTATCATTTCCTTCCGTAAACGAATTGTATTTTGATTCCTCCGAAAACTCGATCAGCCAGCCTTGTTTATCCAAAAGATTTTGGTAATATTTTCTTCCATAGGCAGGAAGCAACATAAACTGCATCAGGTTATCCGGAAGTTTTAACTCGTTTTCGGGCAATATTTTCTTTTGTACAACACCTGCACGTGAATGTGCCAGCCGGGTTGTAATACGTATCATTACCGGCAATTTTGTTTTCTCCGAAAAAGCAAATGCTTCCATTGTCATATCATAGGCCTCCTGCTGGTTTGATGGCTCAAAAACCGGAATCATTGCAAATTTCCCATAAAACCTTGAGTCCTGTTCGTTTTGAGAAGAATGTTGTGATGGATCATCGGCAACTGTAACTACTAATCCACCATTGATTCCGGTAATGGCTGCATTCATAAAAACATCGGCGGCCACATTCAACCCTACATGTTTCATGCAGGCCATCGAACGCTTTCCTGCATATGACATTCCCAACGCTTCTTCAAGCGCTGTTTTTTCATTGACCGACCATTCCCGGTGAATATCTCTTTCAATGGCCGTTTTGTTATTTTGAATGTATTCGGTTATTTCGGTTGAAGGGGTTCCGGGATAAGCATATACCCCCGAAATTCCCGCATCAATCGCGGCCTGCCCAATCGCTTCAACCCCGAGTAATAATTTTTGCTGCATAAATCTATTTTAAAATACCCCAAAAGTAAGCTTCAAAGAGAAATCAAAAAATATTATATGTCAGAAAAAGCCAATATTTTAGTAGTTTAAAAACAGGTTAAAAAAGAATTGAAATACAAAGGTCAATAAAATCAAAGAATTAGCTGTATACCGTTAACAACAGTCTTCGCGAACCACCATAATCTCTGAATTCACAAAAATATATTCCCTGCCAGGTTCCAAGATTTAACCGACCGTTGGTGATCGGAATGGTAATTTCTGCTCCTATCACTGAAGATTTGAGATGCGCGGGCATGTCATCTGATCCTTCGTAAGTATGAACATAGACAGGATCATTTTCAGGAATCATTTTATTTATGAATCTTTCAAAATCTCCTCTTACAGTCGGATCTGCATTTTCATTCAAAGTAATCCCGGCCGAAGAATGTTTAACAAAAATATGTAACAGACCTTTTTCAGGCGGCTGTGGCAAATTTTTTTCTATTATTGAAGTTATGAGGTGGTATCCTCTTCTGTAACCTGAAAGTACAATTTCTTTTTGCTGAATCATTTCCAAATATTTTTGTTCAAATCTAAAATTAAGGTTTAACATGCAAAAGAAAAATAGTAGAAACGATATGATTTGTAATTTTACGCGTTTCCAACCAATATATTTTGTAATTTTCAAAAGTCAACAACTACTCATAAAATAAAATGGATCAAAAATATCTATTTACCGGTCTTGCAGTAATCATTTTTCTTTTATTGTTTCTCGGTATAATACTTATCAAACAAAACAGGCACGATGAATCTATATTCCGATCCGGAAGAAGATCCCGCTTTGGAAATAAAGGCATGTCTTCCGGAATTGCAATCGGTATTGGCATCGGAATGGCTATAGGTGTTGCGCTCGATAATATCGCCATTGGTATTGCCATTGGTGTTGCTGTAGGCACTTCATTGGGAATTTCATTCGAGGCCGCTTCAAAAAAAGAAGAAAAACAAAGCCAGTTAAACAAAGCTTCACAATATAATAAGATGGAAAACTCAAGAAACACTATTGTGCTGGGATTAATGGCTGTTCTGCTTGGAATATTAACTTTGGGAATAATGATTTATTTCAAATTAAACTAAATCGCTATGCACTAGAAGTACGTAGGTTTAAGATTGAATGAAATTCAAAAAAAATAATGAACAAAGTAAACATGAGTATTGAGTAATGAGTAGAGAAAAAAAGCAAAATGATTCTCAATACTCATATCTGCTTCATTTAAAATGGAAATTTATAGAAACTAAAGTAGCTGCAATGAAATTGCATTATTTTAACCATAAACTAGAAAATAAACTTATACTTACTTCAAAATGAAAATTCTTGGTAATCTTATCTGGCTTATTTTTGGTGGTTTTGCCATCTTTTTAGAGTACATTTTTGCAGGCTTATTACTTTGTCTAACCATAGTCGGAATTCCTTTTGGAATTCAGTCTTTTAAACTGGGTGTTCTGGCACTTTGGCCCTTCGGACAAAAAATAGAATACATGGATTATGCACCGGGCTGCCTGTCAACCATAATGAATGTCATCTGGCTTTTCATAGGGGGAATCTGGATTACGCTAACCCATTTCTTTTTTGGTATTTTGCTGGGGATAACCATCATCGGAATTCCCTGGGCAAAACAACATTTCAAAATGGCATCACTGGCACTTACACCATTTGGGAGAAAAGTGGTATAATTGACTATCAACTCGCCATTTTCCCTTTCATCAGCATATCAACAGCATCTTTCAGTGAGCCTGCACGGGTTACATTTCCAGAATTCACAAAGTAGATTACATCTGCATTCGCAATAGTATTCAAACGGTGAGCAATAATAACTTTAGTGGTTGCATGAGGTAATTTATGTATAATTTCATCCAACAATTGTTCAGTAACCGTATCTATATTTGCCGTTGCTTCATCGAGAATAAGAAGGTCTGGTTTTCGCAATACTGCTCTCATAAAAGCAATCAGCTGTTTCTGCCCAAGACTGATTCCATCGCCCGACAAATTGATTTTTGTATCCAGTCCTTTTTCAAACCTTTTTAATAAAGCTTCAAGTCCTGTATCATGAAAAATCTTTTCCAATTCTTCATTTCGTATGTTTTTATATTCCTCGTTGCCATACAAAATATTTTCACGAATGCTTCCACTAAATAAAAAAGGATCCTGCAAAATAAATCCTATTCGTTTTACACGCTCTTTAGCAGGATATGAGCGAATATCCTTACCATCCAGCAAAACTGTACCTTTAGTTGGATCATACAACCGTGAAATGAGAGAAGCTGTTGTTGTTTTACCTCCACCAGTTGGGCCAACAAATGCGTATGTTTTTCCCTGTTTAAGATTGAAAGTAATGTTATGCAAAACCTCATTTCCGTTTGGATAAGAAAAGGATACATCTCGAAAAGAGACGAGAGTTGCCGTATCATCAATAGTATTTGCCCTGATTTGTGGCAAATTATTTTTTAACTCCAGAATTTTTCGAACCCGATCCCAGGCAGCCAATGCAAGCTGAAAATTTGCCCAAAGAGATGCAAGCTGCCGAAGTGGATTATAAAAACTATTAACGTAAGCTATAAAACTAATTAACAAGCCAATTGTAAACTGCCCTATTGAGATAAAATAAATTCCGAGTGCCAACACAATTAGAAGTCCAATGTTTGAAAACAAAGTATAAACCGGCAAAAAAATGTTATTTGCAATTCCGGCTTTTACAGCTGCCTGGTAATTTTTACGATTAACCAAAGCAAAACGCTGCCTGAAATAATCACGGCGATTAAAAGCCACAACAACTTTAAAATTCTCAAGACTTTCCTGAACTTCCGAGCTCAAACTCCCAACACTTTTTAAACTTTCAGCATTTTTTTTCTTCACCCAGGGAGAAATTACACGGGTAAAAAGCCAGATAAACACAGCAGGAGAAAGCGCTGCCAAGCCCAATTCCCACTTTATGGACAACAAAAATATTCCTGAACCGATCATTATAAGAATTGCCCTTAAAAACTGCATCAACGACTGTGAGAAGAACTGGTTAATTTTATCGGTGTCGTTGTTGATTCTTGAAATTAGGTCACCCGTTTTATTTTGATTGAAAAAATCATACGGCAATTCCTGCAATTTCTCAAACACCGAATTTCTCAGCGTATACAACATGCGTTGTCCCACATTTCCCATCAACCTGGTTTGTAAATACCCGGCAAACAAAGCTATTATATATGTTCCAAGCAGTATACCTCCAAATACTATCAAACCATGGTACTTTCCTTCCTGAATATAGTTATCAACTGCATGCCCCACCAATATTGGCCCGGCAAGGTTTAGTATCGCTGCCACGAACATGGCGAGAAAGGCAACCAACAGAATCTTCTTCTCTTCGACCATATGTGCCACAAGACTTTTTACCGAAGCAAAACCCAGTCTCTTCTTTTTTTTCGTTTCCTTTTGAATCGTATTTAAATTGTAATTCATCTGATTAAAATTGTTTGTTTGTTTTTGTATCAGATGGAATTCGTCCCGGTTTATCGGAACTCATTTCATAATGACTGGTACTTTTTTGAGATTCATAAATCTGCACATATTCAGGTGATGTAGCACGCAATTCATCATGTTTTCCTGTAGCAATAAGTTCTCCTTCCATCAAAAGGAGAATTTGGTCGAAATCTTTTATCGGATTTATTTTTTGTGTTACTGAAATTAAAGTCAAATCAGGGTAATTCATGCTGACATTTTGTAATATCTTTTGCTCGGTTTGCTGATCAACACGTGCAGTAAAATCATCAAGCAGCAAAATTTTTGGATTTAGAGCAAGTGCCCTCGCCAGCATAATACGTTGTTTCTGTCCACCGGAAAGACTTGTTCCCCTTTCTGAGACTTCAGTATCCAATTTTTGCGGTAGTGTTCCTATAAAATCATTTAATTCAGCCGTTTCAATAGCCTTCTGTAACGATTGGTCTGTAACATCATCACTAAAAGCTATATTTTCACGCAAACTCATATTAAACATGATACTGTCCTGAAAAACAAATCCAATCTGACGATGAAAAGTTTCCTTTTTAAAATTCCGGATATCCGTTCCGTCAAATTCAACTTTTCCTTCATCAGGTTTTACCAGGCTGGTTAAAAGATATAAAAGCTGTGTTTTCCCTGCTGCCGTCGGACCAATTATTGCTGTTCGGGAACCAGGCTTAATCGAAAAAGAGACATTTTTCAATGCAGGTTTTCCGTCGTAAAAAACTGATACATTTTTAAGCTCAATTTGCCCTTTTATAACTTGTTCAACCATTCCGGTATCTGCTGTTTCTTTTGCTGTTAATACGGATTCAATTCTTTCGTAAGAAGCCGAAGCCTGGGCAATCATGTTACTAATAAAGCCTATCACAATAATCGGAAATATCAAAATGGCAACGTAGCTGGTAAATGCGGCAAAATCACCAAGCGACATATTACCTGAAATAACCAGATGCCCACCCAAAACCAAAATAGTTAGTGTTGCCAGATTCCCAAAAAAGGTAATTAATGGAATTAAAGTTGCAAAAAGAGTTACTATTGAAATTCCAACATCACGGGATTCGGCACTGGCATTTAAAAACTTGCGGTATTCCAACTGTTGGGAATTGATTACGCGTATTATTGCTGCACCAAGGATACTTTCATTAATCACTTTATTCAGCCAATCGATTATCTCCCTACTACGCAGAAACAAAATTCTTACTTTTTTCAAAATTATAAAAAACGTTATGCCAACCAGTGGTATAACCAGAAGAACAGGCAAAGCAAGCCTCCAATTTATTACCAACAAAAAAACCGACGTACCGATTATCATAACAGTTGAGGAAACAATTGATGAAACGCCGTTAGATACAAACATTTTTACAGAATCCATATCGGAAGTAAGGTTTGTAAGCAATTTTGATGGATTAGCCTCCTGAATAAAAGAATAATTTTGTCTTGAAATCTTATCTGAAAGATTTTTTCTTAAATCAAATCCTACTTTCTCTGAAGCATAAGTTTGAACAACGGTTTGAAGCATTGTAAAGAAGAAAATAATCCCCGCAGCACTTAAAAACTGAATTAAAACTTTATTTAAAACATAATTTTCCGCTGTAAAAGAATCAATTCCATAAGAAATAATTTTAGGAATAACCAAATTGGCAGCGTTTCCAATCAATGAGAAAATAACAAGTAATGCAATAATTCCACGGTAAGGTTTAAGTAGCTTTAAAAGGCTAAATGTATTGTTTGCTTTATTTCTTTTTTTTCTGGCTCGTCCCATTACATTCAAAATCGTTCATCATACAAAGTAAGTCAAAAACAGGGATCGAAAATTAATAATCCAAAAAGATTAAAAATTTAATGTCAAAATTCTCTTTTACTTTATAAAGGTGGAATTTTTATTCAATTTTGGAAGTTAAACTATCCTTTTATAAAAATGTTCATTTTATCGAAACAAAATAATATTTCTGATCATATCTGTTTTTTTATACCGCATGACCAAATTTCTAAAAAAAATAAAAGAACAAATGATAATAATTATCAACCATAAGCACATAATTTTGTTATACAAATTCATAAAGTTTATTTATCAATTAGTTAAACAAATTGGAACCAGCCCATACTCAGGTTAAAACTGACAAATCAATCGCAGTGCTCCCTTTTGTCAACATGAGTACTGATCCTGAAAACGAATATTTCAGCGACGGAATTACGGAAGAAATTATTAATGCACTTACAAAAGTAGACAGGTTAAAAGTGATTGCACGAACTTCTTCTTTTGCGTTTAAGGGGAAAAACACAGACATTAGAGAAATTGCTGATAAATTAGGTGTTTCCGCAATTCTGGAAGGCAGTGTACGTAAAATTCAGAACAGGGTACGAATTACGGCACAGTTAATTAATGCTGAAAATGGATTTCATTTCTGGTCACAAAATTTCGACCGGGAAATGGAAGATATTTTTGCGCTTCAGGATGAAATAAGTTTATTAATAGCCAATCAGATTCGTGAAAACTTTGGACACTTTAATATTCAGGAGCATCTTGTAAGTGAAGCAACCAACAACATGAAAGCTTATGAGTTGTACCTGAAAGGCCATTATTTTCAACTGAAATGGGATGCCGATTCAATTCACGAAGCTACTCGATTTTATGAAGCATCAGTTGCCCAAGATCCCAAATTTGCACGTGCTTATTACGGATTAGTGCAAAGTTATGGACTGCTTGCTGCCTGGGGCTACATGCCTGCTGAAGAGGGATTTGGAAAGGCGATTCAGAATTTTATGATTGCTGCCGACCTCGACAAAACACTTCCTGAATACGGGATGTCGTTTATTGGCAGAACCTTTTGGATGGACTGGGATTTTCAGACAACATATAACCAATTGGTAGAAACATTACAGCAGCATCCTAAATATACCGATGGTCTTGAAGCAATGGCTGAACTTTTTATCGCCCATGGAAATTGGGGCCAGGCTGAAAATTATATCAGGAGAGCAATGGATGTCGACCCGCTTTCGGCAAACCATTATTACACATTAGCGCACATTCATTACTATCAGAAAAATTTTGAAAAAGCTTTAGAACTGGTTGAAAAAGCGCTTTATATAAACCCCGAATTTGTGCTGGCTTACGAGCTGAAAACACTTTGCCTTATTTGGCTAAATCTTCGTGACGATTTTGAACATTTTATTATTGGACATGAAAACGTAGACGTTAAAAAGCTCTATTTCGATGTATTAAATGGAGAAATTAAGTCATTATCAGAAGAAACTATAAAAGCTTGGGGAAATGTGTCAGAAAATAAAAGACAAATGGTGCCGTACGAGCTTTTTATAATGGCAAATACAAACCATAAAAAAGAAGCACTTGAGTTATTAAATAAATATATCACTCAAAAACGAGGACAAATTATCAATTTCAGACAAGACCCATCACTGGATACACTGCGGGAATTTGAAGAATTTCACCAGTTACATATCTCCAACTTTATCTTTCATGAAGAGGCCAAAATCGTTGAAGGGAAGGATGAGGAATCCAATCCCAATTCTGGCGAGTTCGACAAACAGATGAAAAAACTGATGGATTTTATCGAAAAAGAAAAACCATTTCTTGATGCGCAACTCAGTTTGAGAAATCTGGCTAAAAGTCTTCAACTGCACCCAAATAAACTTTCGTATTTGATTAATGAAAAAACAGGAATGAATTTTAATGAGTTTATCAATCAATTTAGGTTGACACATTTTAAAGAAATTGCCTGCGATGTGAAAAACGCTCATATTACAATTTTAGGATTGGCGTATGAAAGTGGGTTCAATTCAAAAACTGTTTTTAATGCTTACTTCAAAAAAGCTGAAGGTACAACGCCAGGAAACTGGATAAAAAAACAAGAAACAACTAAAGTTCCGGAAAACAACATTGAATGATTTAACAAATACGAATATCCATTCCAAACTTTCTGAAAAATCGATTGCAGTCCTCCCGTTTGTGAATATGAGTTCTGATCCGGAAAATGAATATTTCAGCGATGGAATTACCGAAGAAATTATCAATGCGCTTACCAAAATTCAGGGATTAAAAGTAATTGCCCGAACTTCATCGTTTTTATTTAAAGGGAAAAATGAAGATGTTCGTAAAATTGGAAATCTTCTAGGAGTTACTTCAGTTTTGGAAGGTAGTGTGCGAAAAATTCAAAACCGGGTACGGATTACGGCGCAACTTATAAATACACTGGATGGAACACATTTCTGGTCAAAAAATTTTGACCGTGAGATGGAGGATATTTTTGCCTTACAGGACGAAATAAGTTTATTAATCGCCGATCAAATCCGGGAGAATTTTGGCCATTTTGAAATACAAGAACATCTTTTTGACAGCCAAACAAAAAGCATTGATGCTTACAACGAATATCAGAAAGGAAGATATTATATGCTAAATTGGAGTGTGGAAAATTTCCATCGTGCCGTTCAGCATTATAAAAAATCTTCTGAAATAGACCCTAATTATCCGCTTCCGTACTATGGAATTGTAATGACCTACACATATTTATTTTCGTGGAATGCAGTTACAAAAGATGAAGCCAGAAAAGTTACTGACAAATACCTCGAGATATTAAAAAATATTGGGAAAGAACTGCCCGAGTATCATTTAGCAATTTCGAGTTGTGCTATTTTGTTTAACTGGGATCTTGATTTAGCCCATACAGAGTTGAAAAAAACGCTGAAGATAGGTCCTAATTATACAGATGCATTGGAAGCATTGGCGGGATTATACATTGTAACAGGCTGGTTTAGTGAAGCCATCGAGGTTATCGACAAAGCGCTCAAAATAAACCCACTTTCGGCAAATCACCATTTTATGAAAGGAAATAGCCTTTATTTTGCAGGAGAATATTCAAAAGCGATACAATATTTCGACAAAGCTTTGGACATTCAGCCACAGATGAATTTGGCAATTCTGCTAAAAATGTCGTGTTCTATCTTGCTGAACGAAGATACAGCATTCAAAAAGCTTATTACTGATTACAAACAGTTTGCCTTTTCAGAATATTATCAGCAATTGTATTCTTTAATAAAAGGAGAAAAACATTCATTCGAATTAGCGGCTGATGCTTTTGAAAATGAATTTCACCCTTGGGAACTCTATTTTAATGTGCATTCAGGGAATATGGATAAAGCCATCGATAAACTGGAAAGTGAACTTAAACGCAAAAACGGACTTTACTTTTGCTTTCGGCATGATCCATTTTTAAGGCCAGTTCGAAACAATAAACGATACAAAACACTGGAAACCAGATACCTAAATTTTTCATTTTCAAAACCTGATCAGCAAGAAACAACTAGCTCTGAGAATGCAAAACTTACGCCAAATGAAATTGAATATTTCATAGAGGCACTTCAGGAGTCTATGAACAGGGATAAGATTTTTCTGGATGCTTCGCTTTCACTAAAAACCCTTTCCGATAAAATACAAATACACCCTAATAAACTATCCTGGCTGATAAACGAGTGCCTCAATAAAAACTTCAACGAATACATCAACCAGTTCCGCTTAGCCTATTTTAAAGAAATTGCGTTGATGCCGGAGAACAGTCACATTATACTTTTGGGATTGGCTTTTGAAAGTGGTTTTAATTCCAAAACGGTTTTTAACAGCTACTTCAAAAAAATAGAAGATGTAACCCCTGGCAACTGGCTGAAGGAAGCAAAACAATAACCTTTTTGTTCGGAAACCTTCAAGGTATATATTTCCCCCCTGATTCTATATCTCACCAAAGTACGGATTCTCACCAATAAGTACGGAATTACAATTTCGGACGATTGACTCTTTTTTGTACTGCATCTTTGTATCATCAATTAAATAATCTAAAACTTCTAAAAATGAAAAATTTTATGAAATCACAAATGTCAGGAAAATTTCTGCTAATTTTTGTTTTAGCATCATGCACATTCAATGCTTTTGCCCAAAGCACTAATGAATTAAATAAAGAGGTTAAAGTCACTTCTAAATACAGCGTTAGTATTCCTGTGATAATTTTACCTCAGTTAGTAGGAAAACCCTGGGACGACAGAGTAAACACCCAGCACATAGAATTTCATGTTAAACGCAACTTAGATGATAAAAACATCATTGGGGTAAAGTTTGCCACATGGAGATTATTTCAGCCTATGGGAATTGTATGGTGGGACGGACTTAAGGATAAAATTGAAACGGAAAGCGAATTTTACCCCGGACATGTGCGTGAAACAGGAATTGGAGTATCCTATCAACGCATGTTATGGAAAGGGTTATTTGCCACCATTGAAGTATTACCACAATACAAAACCTACCTTGATTTAGATGATAACAAAATAGGAGATGGGTTTAAATTATACAATTCTTTACATCTTGGCTATCATTTTTCTATAGGTAAGAAAAAGCGGTTTTATTTTGAACCTCAGGTTCATTCTCAAATTTGGGTGTTCGACACAAAAGCCCCCGATGGTTTTAGACAATTGGATGACAAATGGAGAAACTATTTCCTTTTTGAGCCAAATTTATATTTCGGTGTGAATTTCTAAAACAGCTATTGTAAGTTCTTATAAATGTTAAAACAATATTTTGGTGATATAAATACAATCTATGGCGGAAGCCCAAATAATATAAACAGTTAAAAAATTAAACAAAATGAAAACAAGAAACAAAAGAAACAGCATGTTCAGAAGAGTAAAAAGAATGTCTTACTCAGCAGTATTTTTATTTGCTATTTTATTTGCCGGAAACACAAGTGCCCAAAGCCATGAGAAGAAAGATTCAGAACGGTGGATAAGCCCCGCACGCACTGCTGTAAATGTTTGTCCGGGAGGAGTTGCATTCGGATTTTATTCGGCCAACGTTGAGCATTTATTTGGTGATAATCACGGATTGGTTTTAAGAGGTGATTTGGAAACTATTCCCAAAACCTATTCCGATGCTAATATCGATGCCAGCGGGAAAGCTGTTATCCTGAATTACCGCTACCACATTGGCGGCGGGTTGAATTCGCTTTATGCCGGTGCTTTTGCCCGTTACCGTAAAATTAAAGGTGACGGTTCACTCGAAACAGGCGATTTTGATTTCAAATTACCAGAATGTACGGTTGGATTAAACGTTGGAAAACGCTGGATTTGGAAAAGCGGTTTTACCATGAATTTTGCCCTGGGTTACGGCTATGCCTACGATGAGTTAAAAGTGAATAATTCGAGCCAGGCAGCAGTTGATGCTATCGATGTGTTCCGCGACGACTATACTTTTATGAATGGCTTTCTTGGTGAATTTTCAATAGGATATGCATTTTAAAAACAGGCTCTCACTATTTGTTTGGCTAATTCTTAAAAGAATTACTCGCAAAAATAAGCCACGGGTGGTTTACACGGCAAATTATAAAACAAAGTAAAATGAAGGTTTTTTATTTCGCAACGGGTCTTTTCTTAGCTGTGCTGCTTTTCGCTGGATGTTCTTCGGGTTTAAGCCCGAAAGAGGCTCATGAAAAAACAGAAAAACTGTTTCATAAAGAACTGAAAAGAGAGAATGTTCACAATGCATTTTTACATGTTTATTCACCTTCGCTGGAAATAGAATGGAATTTTGTTGGCGGCAAATTTAAAAATGGTGAAGCTGTTACCGAAGCCAATCCTTTTTATACTGCCAGCATCGGAAAAACGTTTACTGCAACTTCTATCGCAATTTTGGTTGAAGAAGGAAAGCTTCGGTTCGAAGATAAGATAAACATGTTTTTACCTGATTCAGTAATGAATGGTCTTCATGTTTTTGAAGGAGAAGATCACTCGAATGAAATAACTATCTCGCAATTACTTCAGCATACTTCCGGCCTGCCCGATTATTTTGAAGGTGGAACTGTTGATGGCAGCTCGAATGTTATGGAGTTGTTGTTTGAAATGCCCGATAAAATTTGGACTCCCTTCGAAATGATTCAGTTTGCAAAAGATAAAATGGAGCCTTTGTTTGCTCCCGGAACCGGTTATCATTACACCGATACAGAATATGTTTTGCTGGGTTTAATTATTGAAAAGCTTAATGGAGTTTCGCTTCACGATTTTTTCAGAACGTACTTTTTTGAGCCGTTACAGATGAAGAATACCTACCTGAATTTGCGTTCAGAACCGCTTGGGGAAACAGCGAAACTTGCGGAAGCTTATGCCGGTGAAACGGAAGTTAGCAGTATGAAAAGTCTAAGCGCCGACTGGGCTGGCGGAGGTTTGGTTTCCACTGGAAACGATTTGATTACGTTTCAGCAGGCACTGTTTTCCGGGAAAATTATTTCAGCAGAAACATTACAACAAATGCAAAACTGGATTCCCGAAACCCGGGGAATGAACTATGGTTTTGGCCTGCGAAAAATTTCGTTCAAAAAGCTGTTTCCAACTTTACCGGATTTAACGGTTATCGGACATTCGGGCAGTACCGGGGCGTTTATGTTTTACTGTCCCGAACTGGATGTTTATTTGGCCGGAACACTAAACCAAACCGATGAAGTTAAAAATTCGGTGGTGTTGATGGTGAAGGTGTTGGCAATAATTCAAAAAATAAATAAATGAAAATGACAAGATTTTTCTATCTGCTTGGTTTGATATTAGTAATAAAATTGACAGGTGCAACCGGAATAGATACCACTCAAATTGTTGAGATTGGAGGAATAAAACAGTATATCAGAATCAATGGAAAAGATGCAGAAAAGCCGCTTTTGCTTTACCTGCATGGTGGCCCCGGAGCTGCTGTTTCAGCGCACAAAGATTTGGTTACCGGAAAATTAGAAACCCATTTTGTCGTGGTTCATTGGGACCAGCGGAATTCGGGTAAGACGCTGAAAATGAACCAGACTGCTGCGACCAACCTTGCTCAAATGAAAAAGGATGCCGAAGAAGTAATGAGCTTTTTGTTGAACCAGTTCAAAAGAGAAAGGCTCGTTGTTTTGGGTAACTCGTGGGGAACGGTTTTAGGTTTTCATCTGGCAAAAAAATACCCTGAAAAAGTAAGCGCTTTTATCGCTGTGAGTCCTGTTGTGAGTAATTTAAAGAGCCAACAGGAAACATTGGGGATTTTCAAAGAACACTTTCAGAAAGAAGAAAATACAAACGCCGTTCAGCAACTTTTGGAAGTAAAAATCCCGTACGAAAATGTAAAACAGATGCTTGTTCAATACCGTTGGGAAACTGAATTTGGCGGCGAACAAATGACGGACGAACAGTTTAGTCAATTGCTTTCTTATTTTCAGAATTGGGAGAAAATGTGGATGCCACTTTACCAGGAACTTTATAAAGTGGATTTAGAAAAATCAGTAACAAGCATTGAATGTCCGGTGTTTTATATTGTGGGGGACAAAGATTATACTACCTACTTTAAATTCACCGAAGAGTATTTCAATCGTTTAAAAGCTCCTTCGAAAAAACTTTTTTGGATGGAAAATACAGGGCACAATATTCCTGCTTTTGCTGCCGGTCAGATGCAGGATATCATTATTGAAAATGTTTTTCCTGATCCCGAAAAAAAGTAAAGCACGAATGGACACATTTTTTTATGGCTCGGAAGAAAAGGAGGAGATAACCGGATTGTATCTTCAAAAGCTGGATGAATTTCTTATTCGATATGAACTGATGAGGATTGAAACTACTTACGGCGATACGCAGGTTGTAATTACAGGGGAAAAGAAAAATCCGGCTTTGGTTCTGTTGTATGGTTTAGTTAGCGGGGCTTCGTTTGCCGGCGATACAACGTTTAATCTGGTAAACGATTTTAGGATTTATGCAGTAGATGTGTCTGTTCATCCCAATTTAAGCGACGAGGGCTGTTTAAGCATGAACGACGATTCGTATGGCAAATGGATGTACGAAATCATGTCGAGGCTAGGAGTTCGAAATGTGTTTCTTACCGGTATTTCATTGGGTGGATTTGTGGCATTAAAAACGTTGGTATTTGACGAAAGGAAAATATCAAAAGCATTCTTGATTAATCCTTTGGGAATTGTCCATGGAAATGAATTTTATAATTTTCTTGTTATTCCATTGATTTCAAAAAAAGAAGTAGAGCGAATAAAAACACCGCTACACATTTTTGCTGATGAAAATGAAAAGATCTTCCCGGGAGGAAAACTGTTGAAAAGAGCCAAACAGTTGTTCCCGAATTTTTCCGAAGGCTTTTTACTATCAAATTCAAAAGATGTAGTTTCCGAAAAAAATAAAGTATTTATAATTCGGCATATAATATTAGCTAATAATCAATAACTATTTTCATGAATATTCCCGATAGAAACAAAACATTTCCGCTGGAGCACCATAATAAATTGTGTTTCCTGAAAAACATCGTTACCAATCCGAACATTATTGTTGGAGATTATACTTACTACGACGACTTTGACGATGCCCGAAATTTCGAGAAGAATGTAAAATACCATTTCGATTTTGTTGGCGACAAGCTGATTATCGGGAAGTTCTGTATGATTGCTTCCGGCGCGCAATTTATAATGAATGGCGGAAATCATTTGATTCATGCTGTTTCCGCCTATCCTTTTGCCATTTTTGGCGGTGACTGGGCAAATGCAATGGATGGGAAATCGTACCCGATAAAAGGCGATACCATTATTGGCAACGACGTGTGGATTGGCCACAACGCAACCGTAATGCCCGGGGTAAAGATTGACGACGGAGCAGTGGTTGCCACAAATGCAACGGTTACAAAAGATGTGGAACCTTATTCTATTGTTGGAGGTAATCCGGCAAAAATCATCCGCAAACGTTTTCCCGACAAACAAATCGAAATTCTCCTGCAATTGAAATGGTGGGATTGGGACATTGAAAAAATTACCCGATCGGTACACATTCTTACCGGATATGATATTGAAAGGCTTCAATACCTAAATGATGGATAAGAAAATTAAAAAAAATTGAATTAACAGAATTTTCTTTGCTCTATTAAATGTCTCGAAACAATTTAAATTACATAATTATTATCTTAGCAACCTAAAACTAAAAAATCAAACCTAATGAAACGTTACCTCTTTGTAATACTTATGATGAGTTCTTATTGTATACAGGCTCAAAATACAGCATATTTTATGGATCACTTTCCTCAAAAAATTTCTTATAATCCGGCATTTGTTCCTGATGTAAATTTTTATATTGCAATGCCCGGTATAGGAGGCATTTCCGGAAATGTATACAATTCTGGTTTTACATACAATGAGCTTGATTATTTTACTGACCATTTAATGAACGACAGTTACAATCCAGATGATTTTGTGCGCGGTATAGGTAACTACAATAAAACAACAGCGGACATTCGTGTAAACATTTTTTCTGTGGGATTCAAAACCAAAAAAAACGAATATATTTCATTTAACGTTAGCGAAAACAGTATATCAAGCGTTCGTGCAAGCTCAGACATTGCATACCTGCTCGCTGATCTGGACGATTTAAATGATGATGATTTCCCTATACGAATTGATGATATTGATTTAAATTCCACAAATTATTTGTCGTATAGTTTTTCGTATTCAAGAGAAATAAATGAAAATCTTACTGTTGGAATAAGTCCAAAAATAAACTTCAGTCATTTCGGAATTCAAACAAATGACATCGGCTATATAATAGAACTTGAAGAAACTGAATTCGACAAAGAATATAATCAATACCCATTAGGGGAAATCCTGTTGGGGATGCCAGTTGAAATCAATCCTGAATCAATTCATAATGGTGAACTGAATTTAGATGATGATAACTTGGCAGGTGATTGGCCGGAGAATGCTAAGTATGGTGATTTTAACAAAAATGGAACTCTGGCAATTGATTTGGGAGCGACTTACAAATTAAATGAATGGACATTTTCGGCTAGTATTTTAAATATTGGAGCCTCAAAATGGCGTACAAACGGCTATCGTTTGCAGGGAAATAACGATGAAACAGTTTATATCGAAGAAGAAAAGATACCTATTGGTATTCCTGCAAAAATCTACCTTGGCGTGAACAGACAATTTGCACCAAACTGGAACTACGGGATGGTCTTAAATAATACCTTTTACAAATCGGGTTCATTGGCTTCAGCCACAGCTTCATTAAACGGTTATGTTGGGAAAATGCTTTCCACATCGGTAAGTTATACAGCTGGTTACAAATTTGATAACCTGGGTCTTGGATTACGTTTACGTATTTTACCCGGAACTGATTTGTTTTTCATAAGCGATAATGTCATAGATCTCTTTAGTTACAAAAAAGCAAATTTGTTTTCTGCTGCTTTTGGCATAAATATCAATGTTGGGATAAGAAATGAATCAGAGCAGCTTTAAATAATACAAATAGAAGTTTGAAATTGAATAGAATATTCCTGTTTCAGACATAGAAAAGAAAATCAAATTTTTATTTATACTTAAATCCCGAAGGATTAATTAAGATGTAACTTCATTTCAATAATCCTGAACAAATTTTACAGTTAATTTTTCTTTACTAATTAATCAAATGTTTATAATAAACCATTCAATATATATTTACTATAATATTTATTTTATTTTTGAAACCTTTATTTAATAAAAAAAAACGAAAAATGAAAAAACCAAATCTACAACTACTTGTAACCATTTTTGCCATTTGTATTCTTGCATTCAGTTGCGACAAAAAAGATGATGGCTTAATAGAGAATAATGGTCTTTCACGGGACATTAACGATTTTGTTCCAAAAGCAATATTAGATACATTAGAATCAGTTGGGATGCCGATAAATACAGGAGGAAATCCTCCAAAAATTGACGGTAATTACATCATTTCTCCACTAATTCTTTCAAATAGCAATCGTGAAGATGATGTGATAGGAACAGAATATACTGATAACTATTTAACATTGACAGATCAAAATAATAAAGAACTTACAATTACGGTTACATCAGAATATGGAAGTAATTTAGGTTCGGGTGAAGCAACTGGTGGTTATATCGTTGGAAATGGCACGAGTTTTTCAATTTTTGTAGAGCTTTTAAGAGAAAGGGAAAGTGGATCAAAAACCTTACTAGCTGAGATTTATTCGGGAAATATTACTTCTGATGGCATAGATGAATGTTACTATTGCCTTGTCATGATAAACGATTATGGTGATCCTAACGACGAATATATCGAAATTGGGGATGCCAGGGTTTTTTATGACGGTGATGGATTAGCCGAAAAATTTGATGAAACAAAATCAATATTTATAAAACAAAATATAGATAAGTTAAAAATTAAGTCAGCAATCGACAGATAATTAAACGCTTATAATATTGCCACCTAAAATTGAATATTTGGGTGGCATTTTTCAAAAAAATAAAAATTCAGATAAAATTTGCTAGACTTTTCCGGCTTATTTACAGGAAAACAGGCCAAAGACGTACTGAAAAAGTGACAGTTTTCTAATTTTCTGAGAGTCAGTTTTTTTTCAAAACAAAAGTCAATTCATACTGACAACCAGACATTTAAACCTAAAAATATGTCAGTTTTTTCTTTCTGGTATTTTTTTTGATTTACCAACTAGTGAAAATGTTCATTAAATTGTTTAATCATTAAAAGTATAGGAGGAAATAGCCATGTTAGCAAAAAGAAGTGAAAATTATTTTCCATCTATCTTTGACCGTTTTTTCAACAACGATTTGATGGATTGGAATTTATCAAATTTTTCAAGTACGAACACTTCACTGCCTGCAGTAAATGTCAAGGAAACTGATGATGAATTTAGTATTGAAGTTGCAGCACCGGGAATGACAAAAAAGGATTTTAACATTAGTTTTCATAACAATGTGTTAACAATCTCGTCTGAAAGGAAAAATGAGAAAAAAGATGACAACGATAAATATTCCCGGAGAGAGTTTTCCTATCAGTCTTTCCAAAGATCATTTACCGTTGCTGATAACGCAGTAGACAGTGATAAGATTGCGGCAAAATATGCCGATGGTATTTTGACTATCACACTTCCAAAAAAAGAAGAAGTGAAGCCAAAACCGCTAAAAGAAATTAAAATTTCATAAACAACATGTAATAGTCACCCGACTTGAAGTCGGGTGACTATTTTTTTTGTGCATTACCTTGATTTTAAACTTAATATATTTTAACAAAATATAAGGCTTTTTATCTTTGCAAACGTTTAAATTCGTGCTTCGAAATTTTTTGAGAAATAAATTATATAATAATTATAAAAATAATCACAGAACAAGAATATGAATCAGGCAGTTGATATTAAGGAATTGAATGAGAGAATTCAAAAGGAAAGTTCATTTGTTGACATGGTAACAATCGAAATGAACAAAGTAATAATTGGTCAGAAACATTTGATAGAAAGCCTTTTAATAGGATTACTTTCAAATGGACATATTCTTCTGGAAGGTGTTCCCGGGTTGGCCAAGACTCTGGCAATTAAATCACTGGCGCAAACCATAAGTGCCAAATATTCGAGAATTCAGTTTACGCCTGACCTACTTCCGGCCGATTTACTTGGAACACTAATATACAGCCAGAAGAAAGAAGAATTTACGATAAAGAAAGGACCTATTTTTGCCAATTTTATTCTTGCTGATGAGATCAACCGCGCTCCGGCAAAAGTTCAGTCAGCTTTACTGGAAGCAATGCAGGAACGTCAGGTTACCATTGGAGACAATACATTCAAGCTTGACGAACCATTTTTAGTTATGGCTACCCAAAACCCAATTGAGCAGGAAGGAACTTATCCCTTACCGGAGGCGCAGGTCGACCGTTTTATGCTGAAAGTAGTGATTAACTATCCGAAAAAGGAAGAAGAAAAGCAGATCATAAACCAAAACCTTTTAAAACAATTTCCTGAAACATCAACTATCCTGAAACCGGAAGATATTGTTAAGGCTCGTGAAGTTGTAAAAGATGTTTATATGGATGAAAAAATTCAGAAATACATCGTTGATATTGTATTTGCAACCCGCGAGCCGGTAGAATATAAACTGGGAAAATACCAGGATATGATTTCTTACGGGGCCTCACCAAGGGCTGGTATTAGTCTGGCTCAGGCGGCTAAGGCCTTTGCGTTTATTAAACGTCGTGGTTACGTTATCCCCGAGGATGTACGTGCAGTCTGCCCGGATGTACTTCGCCACAGAATTGGCTTAAGCTATGAAGCCGAAGCAAATAATATCACTTCAGAAGAAATAATTGCTGACATTTTGAATACAGTTGAAGTACCATAATTTTAGTTAGAGTTGCGAAGTTGCATGTTCCTTGTTGCTTTCAAAACCGAACCTGAAACCGAAAACTTGAAACTTTTTTATGGAAACGACAGATTTATTAAAAAAAGTAAGGCAGATTGAGATAAAAACCCGCGGATTGTCAAGAAACATTTTTGCGGGTGAATATCACAGTGCCTTTAAAGGCAGAGGGATGGCATTCTCGGAAGTTCGAGAATACCAGTTTGGAGATGATATTCGTAATATCGACTGGAATGTTACTGCACGTTATAATCATCCGTACATAAAAGTTTTTGAGGAAGAAAGGGAATTAACCGTTATGCTGCTGATTGATGTGAGCGGTTCAAGAGAATTTGGATCTATTGAAAAACTGAAAAAAAATATCATCACTGAAATCTCAGCAATTCTCTCATTTTCAGCCATTCAAAACAATGATAAAATCGGGGTTATTTTCTTTTCAAATACAATTGAAAAATTCATTCCACCAAAAAAAGGGAAAAGCCATATTTTGAGAATCATTCGCGAACTAATTGATTTTCAACCTCAGGAGAAGGGAACAGACATCACAGGGGCGATCAGGTATTTGACAAATGCCATAAAGAAGCGCTGTACTGCATTTGTGATATCCGATTTTATTGACGACAATGCAGAACTGGACATGGCTCTTTCAATTGCAAACAATAAACACGATTTAGTTGCATTAAAAATATATGACAAACGTGAAAAGGAACTGCCTCCAATTGGAATGATAAAACTGAAGGACGCAGAAACCGGGCAGTACGTTTGGGTCGACAGCAGTTCGGGCAGAATAAGAAAAACTTACTCCGACTGGTGGAACAAGCATGTATTGAGACTGGATGCTATGTTTAAAAAATGCGGTATCGACTATGCTCAGATTGACACGAGTGAAGATTATGTAAAATCTTTAATGACCCTGTTTAAAAAGAGGGCTTTAAAACAGTAATTGTATGAGATTTTGGGGAAAAATATTATCCGTTTATAATTCATCCTTCGACTACGCTCAGGATGACTGTCACAGTGAGCGAAGTCGAACTGTGTTTTCTGAAATAAAATTATTATTACTATTTGCTTTCGTTTTCATTTCCGGAATTAGTAATGCACAACAAATTAAGGCAACAGCAAGTCTTGATTCTGCTAACATTTTAATTGGCGACCAGGTTAAACTTTTTCTTGAAATTGACCATCCGAAAAATATAAAGGTTGAGTTTCCAGAGGTTCCAGATACGATTCAAAATTTGATAGAGGTACTCGATCGTTCCGCAATTGACACTTTTGAAATGGACGATGAAACTCTGATGAAACAAATTCAATCGTTAACCATCACGAGTTTTGATACCGGCAGCTACCGAATTCCTCCTTACTGGTTCACATTTGAAATGAATGGTTTGGTCGACTCCATTCCAAGTAACGGAGTAACGTTGAACGTATTTACAATGCAAATTGATACCACAAGGGGACCAACCGATATAAAAATGCCATATGATGCACCTTTGACACTAAAGGAAGTTATTCCTTATATTTTAGGGGTTATACTTATCGGGGCAATTGTATTCCTGGTTTTATATTCCATAAAAAGAAAAAAGAAAAACCAGCCAATTTTTTCACGACCTGAAAAACCTAAAGAGCCTGCGCACATTATTGCACTGCGCGAACTCGACAGAATAAAAAATGAAAAACTGTGGCAAAAGGATAAAGCCAAACAATATTACAGCGAAGTTACCGAAACCTTGCGGGAATATATTGAAGACAGGTTTGAAATTCCGGCAATGGAACAAACCACCGAGGAAATTCTATCGAGTTTTAGGTATAGAAAAGAATTACTGGGTGAAAAGTCATTTACCAATTTAAGCCAGATTCTAACCTTGGCTGATCTGGTAAAATTCGCAAAATACAAGCCACTTCCTGATGATGATAATCTGACTCTGGTAAATTCATACTTTTTTGTTAATGATACAAAAAAAGAGGAGCCCAAAAAGTCTGAAAAACAGGAAGACAAAGATGATGAGGAAAATGTTGAAGAAGTTGATATAAAATAAAAGAGGATGTTTGAAGGATTAACATTTAAAAACCCGGAATTTTTTTATTTGTTGTTGGTGATAATACCAATGGCAGCCTGGTATATCTTCAGGCAAAAAAGAAATACGGCAAGTATTCAGGTTTCATCAACAGCCTCAGTATTTAAAGCGCCGAAAACAATTCGGCACTATCTGAGACACTCTGTATTTTTTTTGCAGATAATTGCCATTTCATTGTTTTCTGTTGTTCTGGCCCGTCCACAGTCTTCAAGTAACTGGGAAAATGTAACAACGGAAGGAATCGATATTGTTATTGCGCTCGATATATCAAGCAGTATGCTTGCCCGTGATTTTAATCCTGACCGGCTTGAAGCAGCAAAGAATGTTGCAATGGAATTTATTTCGGGAAGGGAATACGACCGTATGGGGCTGGTTGTATTTGCCGGTGAAGCATTTACACAATGCCCGCTTACAACCGACCGAGCCGTACTGTTGAATTTGTTTAAAGATATTGAAAGCGGAATGATTGAAGACGGAACCGCCATTGGAAACGGACTGGCAACTTCAGTGGCCCGCTTAAAAGACAGTGAAGCCATTAGCCGCGTAGTAATACTTCTGACTGATGGTGAAAACAACAGCGGAGAAATTGCCCCGGTTACAGCTGCTGAAATTGCAAAAACTTACGGGATTCGCGTTTATACTGTAGGAGTTGGATCAATTGGAACTGCCCCCTACCCTGTGCAAACAGCATATGGAATGCAACTTAGGGATATGGAAGTAAAAATCGATGAGGAAACTCTGCAGGAAATTTCTACTATTACAGACGGCAGGTACTTTAGAGCAACTAGTAATAATAAACTGGAAGAAATTTACAAAGAAATTGATGCGTTGGAAAAATCAAAAATTGAAGTTCGTGAATTTAGTCGCAAAGCAGAAGAATTTTTACCGTTTGCACTTGCAGGACTGCTTGCTTTAGTAATAAGCCTTTTACTACGAACAACTGTTTTTAGGAGTATCCCATAAAATTGGAAAACATGGAAATGTTCAGATTTGGAAATATTGAGTATTTGTGGGGATTGATAATTATTCCTTTATTGACCATCATTTTTGTTTGGTCAAGAATTGCACGCAAAAGAGCATTAAAACGTTTTGGAAGGGAGGAAATACTAAAACAACTGATGCCATTTTCTTCCAAAAGCAGACCGGTATTTAAATTTATTATTTTAATGCTGGCACTGGCTTTTATTATTGCAGGAATAGCAAGACCCCAGTTTGGTTCAAAACTTAAAAGTGTAAAACGTGAAGGTATTGAACTGATTATTGCGCTGGATGTTTCGAATAGTATGATGGCAGAAGATATTGAACCCAATCGTCTGGAACGTGCCAAAAGAGCGATTTCCCGTTTGATTGACAGGCTGAATGATGATAAAATAGGACTGATTGTTTTTGCAGGCGAAGCGTATACACAGCTTCCCATAACAAGTGATTACAATTCAGCTAAGTTATTTTTGAATTCAGTCAGTACCGATATTGTCCCGAGACAGGGAACTGCTATTGGTGCAGCAATTAATCTGGCATCAAATTCGTTTACACCAAATGGAGAGTCAAATAAAGCAATAGTTGTGATAACTGATGGCGAAAATCACGAGGACGATGCAGTGTCGGCCGCAAAAGATGCTGTGGATGAAGGTATTTTGGTACATACAATTGGGATGGGACTGCCACAGGGTTCACCGATTCCGGTGATGAGAAGTGGTCAAAAAGACTATTTGAAAGATAAAGATGGACAGGTTGTTGTAACAAAATTGGACGAGCAAATGCTGGAACAAGTCGCTGCTGCCGGAAATGGTATTTATGTTAGAGCAAACAATGCCCAAGTCGGATTGAATGCATTATTCGACGAAATTAATAAAATGGAAAAGGAAGAAATGGAGTCACGTATTTATTCGGAATATAACGACCAATTCCAGTATTTCTTTGCCATCGCACTATTTTTGATTTTGTTTGAATTTATTATTCTGGAAAGAAAAAACAGGTATTTAAAAAATATATCACTGTTTTCAACAAAGTAGGGAAAAATGAAAAGAATAATTTTAATAGCAACGATAATAACTTCTTTTACATTTCTGTCATCAGCACAGAATGAAAGGAAGTTTGTGAGGAACGGGAATAAATTATTTATGGAAGCCGTGAAAGACACAACCCGGCTTGATACTACTAAATTTAGTAATGCAGAGACGGAATACCGTAAAGCGTTAAATAAAAAACCTGACGATAAAAAATGGAACTTTAATCTTGCTGACGCTTTATACAAACAAATGCGGTTTGAAGAAGCAGAAGGAAAGTTTACTGATTTGGCAGACAAACTGGAAACACCAGAGGAAAAAGCACGAGCTCTTCACAATGTTGGCAACAGCAGGCTAATGCAGCAAAAAATTGATGAAAGTATCGAAGCATACAAAGAAGCTCTGCGAAACAATCCTGATGATTTGGAAACAAAATATAATCTTGCCTATGCGCAGATGCTGAAAAATCAGCAACAACAACAGCAGCAGCAAAATCAACAAAATCAGGATCAGAACCAGAATCAAGATCAAAACAAAGATCAGCAGAACCAGGATCAAAATCAAGATCAGAACGATCAGAATCAAGATAAGCAGGATCAACAACAAAATCAGCAAAATAAACAGGATCAACAAAACCAGAACAACCAGCAACAGCAACAACAGCAGGCACAAAATAAAATTTCAAGAGAAGACGCAGAACAGTTGTTGCAGGCTTTACAAAACGATGAACGTGAAATTCAGGAAAAAGTAAAAAAGGAGAAAGCGGCTGAGGCACGAAGAGTCAGAGTTGAAAAAGAATGGTAGGATTAAAGAATAAAGATTAATGAATTTTAAGGATTTAAAATAATTTTGCAGAATTCAGTTTTAAAATGATAAAAAAATTAGCTACATATTTTTTCTTATTTTTTGTAATTGTTGCTGCGCGGGCAGAAGATACCCGATTTTTGATGTCAGCCCCAAATGCAGTTGAAATGGGGCAGCAGTTCCGATTGTCTTTCACTTTGAATGAAAGAGGAACAAACCTGACCCTTCCGCCGGGAATAACAGACAATTTTGATGTGTTAATGGGACCAAGTACCGGGCAATCAATAAGCAGCAGTACAATAAACGGCAGAACAACAACGGAGGTAACTTATTCTTATACATACATATTAAGGGCAAAAAAAGAAGGGACTTTTGAAATTCGTCCCGCATCTATTGAAGTTAATGGTGATGTGTTTGAATCTAATAAATTGGAAATACAGGTTGTACAGGCACAAAACCAGCCTGCCCAACCACAAAGTAACAATAATAACGGAACAACACAGCAATCGGAATCTGTAGATTTGGGGAGTGACAATCTTTTCGTCAGGGTTGAAATGAGTAAAACCAGCGCCTATCGTGGCGAACAGATTATAGCTACGGTAAAACTCTATGTCAACCCGAATATTCCTATCTCAGGTTTTGAAGAAGTGAACCTTCCTACTTATGAAGGCTTTTACACACAGGATATTGAAACTCCTCAACAAATTAATTTTACACGCGAAGTTTACGACAATAAAATATACCAGGTAGGCATATTAAAGAAGACAATCCTTTTTCCACAGCAAAACGGTAGAATTACTGTTGAACCCTTTAACATGTCTCTGCTGGTTCAGCAAAGGGTGCAGCAAAGAAGTTTCTTTGACGATTTCTTTAGCCCCACGCGTACAGTTCGTGCTACAATTAACAGCTTGCCGGTCTCAGTTAATGTAAAAGATTTGCCAACTGCTCCTGCTAATTTTATGGGAGGAGTCGGTAATTTTAATATTACGTCAAGCATTAGTAACCCAAATGTTACAACTAATGATGCGGTAACTTTAACTGTAAAAATAACGGGAACGGGGAATATTCGCTTGATTCGTAACCCGGAACTGGAACTCCCTTCCGATTTCGAAATCTATGACCCGCAATCCAGCGATAATGTTAGCGCAACAAATAATGGCGTTACAGGTACAAAAACTATCGAGTATTTGTTTCAACCAAGATTTGAAGGCGATTACACTATCCCTTCTCTGAAGTTTGCCTATTTTAATCCTGCAACCGGTACGTATGTTACCAAGTCTACCGATGAATTTGATTTACATGTAACTAAAGGTTCAGATGAACAGTCGGCAACTGTGGTCAGTTCATTACGAAAAGAAGACGTTCAGCTTATAGGACAGGATATACGATTTATAAAACAAGGCAATGCTTCGTTAAAAAGTAAAGGAAATACCTTTTACGGCACCGTTGGCTTTTATTCTATGTACGCCGGAAGCAGCATTCTATTTTTGATTCTTTTCCTTGTATACCGGAAAAAAGCAAGGGAAAACGCCAACATTGCTTTAATGAAAAACAAAAAAGCAAATCGTATTGCCACAAAACGTTTAAAAGCTGCAGCCGGTTTTATGAAACAAAACAACAATGAAGCATTTCACGAGTCTATTTTAAAAGCTTTCTGGGGGTATCTGAGCGATAAACTGAGTATCCCGGTGGCAGATTTAAACCGCGACTCTGCTGTTTCCGGCCTTAAAGGGAAAAACGTGGAGCAAAATATTATTGATGATTTTGTTGAAGTAGTTGATCAGTGCGAATTTGCCCGTTACGCACCGGTTGGTGGTGCCGAAGCCAGAAGCGAATTGTACAACAAAGCTGAATCGACCATGAGCCGTTTGGAAAAACAAATTAAACGTTAGAAAAATGAAACGATATATCATTCTCATATTAATTGCTATTCCTAGTTTCCTGTTTGCACAGGAAGACAACACGCAGCTTTGGGAAAAAGCAAATGCATTTTATACAACGGAAGAATACGGGCAGGCCGTTTCTTTGTACGAACAAATTTTAAGCACAGGGGAAGAATCAGCCAAATTGTATTTCAATCTCGGAAATGCATATTATAAAGCAGGAGATGTAAACAATGCTATTTTAAATTACGAGCGGGCAAAACTACTTGCTCCAAACGACGAGGATATTGATTTCAACCTACAGATTGCCAACCAGTTTGTTGTAACCAGCATTGATGAACTTCCAAAACCGTTCTTTTTGCGCTGGAAACAATCCGTAATTAACCTCTACCCTGCTGACAGCTGGTCGGTTATCAGCATTTCAGCATTTGTATTGTTTTTAATTTTGCTGGGCATTTATCTTTTCGGACGTTCAATTTCCGTGCGTCGTCTCTCATTTTGGGCAGGCATTCTGACGGTTATTTTTTCAGGATTTACTTTCTCTTTTGCATCCGAGCAAAAAAGTAAAATAAATAACCGAAACCAGGCCATTGTTTTTTGCCCACGTGTTACGGTTAAAAGTTCACCTGCTGAAACAGGTACCGATTTATTTCTTATTTATGAAGGTTTAAAAGTAGAAATTACTGACAGCTTAAACACCTGGAAAGAAATTAAACTGGCCGACGGTAACGAAGGCTGGTTACCGGATTCCTGTATTGTAAAAATCTGATTTTTGGGGAATTTAATGCTTCTAAACTTGTTTGCCCAATTTTATACCGTAACTTTATTGATTACTTCAACTTAATTTTTTCACATGGAAAATGATTTTAAACTGGCCGTCCTAATCGATGGCGACAATATACCTTCTGCTTATGTAAAGGAAATGATGGAAGAAATTGCCAAATACGGTAACCCTACCATTAAACGTATTTATGGTGACTGGACCATTCCTACCGTTGCAAAATGGAAAAATGTTTTGCTTGAAAATGCCATTAATCCCGTGCAGCAATATGCCTACACCACCGGGAAAAATGCCACTGATTCAGCGATGATTATCGACGCCATGGACATTTTATACGGAGGTAGCGTAAACGGTTTTTGCCTGGTTTCCAGCGACAGTGATTTTACACGCCTTGCCACCCGCTTGCGGGAAGCAGGAATGAAAGTAATTGGCATGGGTGAAAAGAAAACACCTGAACCTTTTATTGTGGCATGCGATAAATTTATTTATATCGAGATTCTGAAAAAATCGGATGAAAATGAAAATACCGTACCAAACAGAGGAAAAACAGTCCGAAAAAGTGACTACGATAAAATTACACCCAAAGTGGTGCGCCTTATATCATCGACAATATCCGATTTAGCCGACGACGACGGCTGGGCATTTTTAGGCGATGTTGGAAGTTTACTTCAGAAAAAACAACCCAATTTCGATTCACGAAATTATGGTTTTGAAAAACTCACCCCACTTATCAATTCAATAGGAAAATTCGAAATCGACCAGCGCGATAGCTACAAAGGAAAATTTAAACTCATTTATGTAAGAAATAAAAAGCGGTAATTTTACTTTTCCAAAAATTCTTTAATCGTTTCTAAAAACTGTTCTTTTTGTTCCAAAAATACCACATGACCAGCATTTGGAATCGTTACAATTTTTGAATTCTCTATCAATTCAGATGTCTCAATTAAATCTTTATTGGAAACAATCGGGTCATTTTCTCCTCTCAGAAGAAGTGTACTACAAGTAATATTTCTAATTTTTTCATTCGGGTATCCTGAATTACTTTCATCCAGCCATAATCTGACTAATTCCTCACCAAGCCTGTTTACATCCGGTTCAGGATTGAACTTTTCATATACAGCATAGTTTGAAGGATATTTTTGCGTTAAAATTCCCCCTGTAATTTTTGAAAACATTCCTTTCATCGGCTGGATATTTTTTATATGCCACCGGGAACCAATGGTAATGAGTTTTTTAATATTTAAATCAAAAAATGAAGCAAGTCGGTAAGCAAGTACTCCTCCATCGCTAAATCCCAAAACACTTAACTCTTCTATTTTCAAATGATTCAAAACCGTTTCTGTATCTTTTTGAAGCAATTCGTAGGTCAATTCTTTATTACCAAGAGTCGATTTGCCTTGTCCACGGCAATCAATTCCGATAATCTTGTATTGGCTAAGCAGGTCGGGTACTATGGCATTAAAATTTTCAATATTGCCAAACCCTCCGTGCAGAACCAGCAATGGAGGAAAATCGTCATCTCCGATTACTTCATAATAAATTTTTGCACTTTCTGTGGTTACATATTTTCCTAATGTGTGATTAAATCCTATCATATTCTATTTCTTTTTAATTTTCGCCTTAGGTAATACAAGTTGCAGATTTCAAAGAAAATTCATGTTCGCCAGCCCAGCTAACCGGTTAACCATCCATGTGCTATTTTTCGTATTATACATAGTTTTATTCTATTATCAAGCTTCTTGACTTTGGATATTTTACAGAATATTTTAAATTAAGTTCTTTATTATCAGATGGTTTTAGAACAAAATCCCACTTAATTTCACCTGTTTCTTTGTTTTGATTTCCATTGGATAAGTCCTGAACATCAACCTCGATTTCTTCAAGTTTGGAGATGGGAACCTGGTCAAGAATTATCATATTTATTTCCTGGCTTTTATTATTTCTTAATGTTGTCCGCCATGATTTAGTTTCCTCTTTTTTTGAACCAATAAATTGTCGGGTTGTAAAGTCTTTTAAACTTTCACGGCTAACACTTACATTTTTATCTTTCCCCAATGACACTTGTAAAGTGTCAGATGCAAACCTGACATCAATTAATGATTTCCCGATATAAGTCTCCTCGAAAAATATGTTGGCCTCTCCTTCCAGTAAATTATATTTTTCCCAGTCAGTTATATTCGCTATTAAAAAAGCATCGCTGTTAATTTTCGGAACCGAATAATATTGGTAATAAGCAGGAACCTGATACACTGCCATATCAACAGAATAACTTTTATTATCTGATTTCACCGAGTAAGGTGTTTTAATCTCAAAATCAACAGTAGTTTGGTTTTCTGTTTGATTAAAAGGTACGGCAATACTCTCCGATTCTCTGCTCTTCATTCTGGAATTTCCCTGAACCATAACACCAGCAACTTTACCATGAAGTGCATCATCAAAATCTGTGTCACCCCGAACACCATATCCGACAGCCATGACTTCCTCTAAGTCCATAATGTTCTCAACCATTTTTACATTAATTACGGAACTTGTTATTGGCAACGTTTGGGTTTCAAATCCAATAAATGAAAAACTTAAATAGTCTGTATTTGAAGGTACGGTAATGGAATACCTTCCGTTTATATCGGTCACAGCTCCAATAGTTGTTTCCGGAACCATTACTGTAGTTCCCGGCAATGGTTGATTATCCTTGTCAACGACTTGTCCACTAACCGAATTTATAGATGTGTTATAAACAGGCGGAAAATTATTGTAATCCAGAAAATATGTTTTTAATTCAGGAGCAACACCAGAGGTGTTTGGATTGGATGATGAAAATTTTAAATTGACATTATTCCAGTCAATTTTAGTGTCTTGTCTAACATTTGCCTTGTATATTATTTCAACCGGATCGTTAATTGATTTTGCCCGAATATCGTAAGTTGGATACCAACCGGCATTTTCCACTAAATAGGAAATTTCCATTGAAGCAGAAGTTTTTGTTTTAGCTTCAACTTTAACCAATATTTCTCCCATAGGAAACTCCTTCTTGCCTGAAACAGTATTTAATTGATTTTCGAGGTTGGTTTTTTGTTCATTTAGTTTCTCTATTGTAGTATTCCTTTCAATTCTTTTCAACATCAGGTCAGTGAGTTGAGCACTGTAAAATTCAGAGGTTTCCTTAAGGTTTGCCACACTTAATTCACTGTTTTTACCTCCAATTACTCTATTGTCTTTTAAGAACGTTAGTTGTTCATTTAAAATGGATAAATGAGTTTTTTCCAGTTCTATTTTCGAATCAATATCTTTTATTTTTGATTCAATTGTTTTGACCTCGTCCGGTTTTTCAAGTTCTTCTAAAAAATTTTGCTGATGATTAACAGATAAAACCGTAACATCGCCGTTTGCTTTAACCTGAACACTTTTAGCATCGATAAAGGGCGAGAGGTTATTAAATTTGAGTACTGTTTCACCCTGGGCAAGTTCAATCGTCTTTTGTCGGGTTACTTGCGCACCTTCTATAAAAACGGTCACTCCTGAAACATTTGTTTCAATTTCCTTCTCTGCAATTTCCTGTGCAAATAAGTTGCTGGAAATTAGGCTTAATAGTAAAATATTTATTGCTCTCATAATATTAATTTTCTAACAGGATGCAAAACTTTCATTAATTCCATAAATGTTTCTTTTATAATTATACACAATGATCACTTATACATGATACAGAAAAATTTCGAAAAGAAATGTTATCAGCCTGCTAAGACCTCCCCCCTGCCATGAACAATTTACTGTAACCGGAATTCATTCTAAAAATGCAAATTAAATCCAATATTACCTATGGGCCCGATACGTGTATTAATACCTTTCAAATCGTATCTGGTAATGTTGTCCTGGTAACTGCTTTTGTTTTTGCTTTCACCCTTATACGATTCAACAGTGAAATTTATTTCAGTAGAAATCGACAAATGAGGTATCACAAAGTATTCAAAACCCAAAAACGGACTTGCTCCAAATCCAGTCAGTTTATAACTATCTTCTGAACGATAAATCCTTGAATTATTAGCATTCACACTTTTGGCAGTAATCGCATTATGAGATACAAATAAATCCAACCCGTAAAATATCTGTAATTTATTCATATTTTTTTGCCATTCATATCCAACATTATACTGCATAGAGACACTGGAATTGTCAGATTTTGAATCACTTATTAATTTATCTGAAGAATTTTGACTACTTCCTATGGATAACTTTGTACGTAATGCTGAACGACTAAAATTCAATTTATAACCTATTCCAACTTTAGGTATATATTGAATCCCCGAAGTGGAATAATCATAGGTTGACGGATCAATGACAGGCGGTTTGGCAAAAATATCATCAATAATAATATTCAGTTCACTATGTGTTTTTGGTGTATCAGAAACGTTATTCTGAGCATACAATTTTACAGAAGCTAAACTTAAAAAAATTAGGCCTGTGAAGAATAAAAACTTTTTTTTCATTTTTGTGTAATTAGGTTAAACTATAATAAATGAAGCACTTGCGTTAATTTACAAAACCGATAGATTGTTGGTTTTTAGCTTTTTCCGTTTTAATGCAATACAATTTTTGCAATAAAATTAGGATGTGAATATTGAACCTTCCCACTCTCATAAATTTGGTTGGCTATTTCTAATGCCTCAAAACCAGTTTCAACTTCTTTAACTTTAAAATGCTGAGTAGAATATTTTGATTCTTCAAATTCTAAGTTCAATGTTTCTGCATAGTTTATAAATTCAGATTCAGAAATGAATTCTCCGTTGTTCTTTGTAAGAACTTCGCTCAATAAAATCCAATAAGAATTGAGGTCATTGTCTGAAGTATAAAATACAGGTGTAGCAGAGAATATTTCACTATCCTTATTTAATTCTTTTAAATAATTCTTGAAGCCTGTGCAGTCGCAGTTTTCATTCATATTTGCCCAGACTTTGTTATAGTAACTGTCAGCTAAAAGATTGTCTGTGTTTATGAAGGAATACTTTTCTAAAATTGATTTTGCTAATTCTCCTGTTAAATCGTTTTGATCAAATACAATCCAAACTTCATTTAATGAATGTTTTAGAGATATTTTTGAACCTCCGGAATAATAAAAATATTCATCCGAACATAATTCCCGGCTTGACGGAATATCTTCTTTTTCGCAGGAAGTAAGAAGTGTTAGTACAATCAAAAATGGGATATATCTTTTCATAGGTTTTCGGGATAGATGATTTTATCGTTCATTAGGTTGCGTTAAACATGCATTAACGACCATTTGTTTGTTATAGGGTTTTACTTTATAATTGCGCTCTTTCAAATTTTTATGAGCTGTAATTTACTGCCTGCTTCTCAACACTTTTTGCTTGCACACCGATAACATCACGTCGGAATCGGGAAGCGCGAGCGAGCGTTACTGTAATTATTTTAAAATTCTCTATAACATTAAAATTTTTATAAATCTAGTTAAAGATTAAGATTTGGGTATTCTCCAAGCTGCTCAAATAACATATTCCAGTCCACAAAACCATAGACAACGTCAAACTTCCCATCTTTCATTTCATACCATGCTGCTTCTCTAAAAAGTACTTCTTTTTGTGTGGCTTTTATTCCCATAAAGTCGCCTGAATGTGTGGCGGTTATTTCAAACCACATTGCTACTTTATTGCCTTCAACTATAATGTCTTTAATTTCAAAATGGAAGGGATTAAATGCCTGTAAAAATGATTCTATTTGTTTCTTCATCCCCTCAGTACCATGTTCAAGCTGAAGTGCAAATCCATTCCTAAAATCAGGCCCCCAGTATTTATCAGCATTGGTGAAATCCTTATTATTCCAAATTTCTTCTACATATTCATAAACGAATTGTTTTATCGAGTCTTCATTTGCAGTTGGTGAAACATCTTTTTCACTCTTTTGATTATTACAACCAAAAAACAATGTTCCTGCGAGAAGAATGAATAAATAAAGTGGTTTCATGGTTCAGTTATTTTATTTGTTATTTATTAAAATTGATTTACATATTACGGCTTATGGTCACTTGCTTATGGTCGGGCGGTCCCGAGTACTCGCGGACTGTCAGACCCGCAGGAAAGTGGGCGAAAGGTCTGACTTGTCTGACCGCTAAAACCCCCGCCTGCCATATACAATTCTTTGTTACAAACTGGCTTTTATTTTTTGGTATTTTAATTTTCATATTTCCACCAATTTTGTCCGGTCAAAGCGTTGGCAAGACATACTCTTTTGCAATTTTAGGTTAAGCGCCGGATTGTGCGAATTGCAAATGTGTATGGCTTAAGCGGTGGCTTCTTCCACTATTTTTATTTCATCTTCTGTCAATCCGTATAATTCATAAACCAATTTGTCAATCTCTTTGTCCGTTTTATTTATTTCGTTTTTTAACGCTTGTGCTTTTTCTTTTTGCTCGTTGAAATATTGCATCCACTCAGCTTCTTCTGATAAACTGAGTTTTACTTTTGCTTTTTGAAGTTCTTTTAGAAAATCTTTAAACTCTAACTCATGCCAGCCCTGTAATTTTTTTGAAAATTTTTTAAGTGAAAAGTGATGCTCAAGTAATTTTTGAAATTTTCCCACAATGCCTAAATGATTATTATTTAAATCAATAATTCTATCTGTCAATTTTTCAAGTATTGATTTGATTTGATTTTCGATTTGTGGAATTGGTATCTTTTTAACATCCTGGGTAAACCATCTTAATCTTCCACCTTTGTCAGCATTTCCAATAACTGTAGAATTATGTTTATAGAAATAGAAAACCAATTTTGAATTTAATATCGCAGTCAGCCATTTATCAGGAGTCGGTATAAAATATGTTGTATTAGCAAAATAAGTGTTGTCCGAATCATAAATCATCCTGCTTTCTTTTGCAATATCAGGATATACAATTTTGGGTTGTTCAAATTCATTGTAGTAATCACACGCACGCAATTCATACCAAAAATTTCCCTTATCCCATCGCTTTTCAAGATTTTCCCTGTATTTATTTAAATGATTAAAAATGGCAGGATAACTTTCAATTTCAATTCCAATTTTTGTGAGAATCAAATATTTATTATCGAATTCCAGTCGATACTTCCGCAAGTTATCACCAACAGCAAATCGTTTTATTATTTCTTCGGATTTTGAATCCTCCTGAATTAATTCATTTTTTTTGCTTTCATCAATAACAAAAGCTTCATTAAAACCTGTTTTTATTCCAATCTTTATTTGGTAATTATTTCCGAGTTCGATACCATTAGAACGTATTTTATCCAATAATTTTGTTTCATTTTGATTAGTTAGAATCCAATTATCACTTTCAAAGGCATTTTTATTTAAAAGAATTGAATTCTCGTGCAATGCACTTTTTAAATCCAAAAATTTCAATGATTCGATTTTTAAATATCTGGCATTTGATGGCTTATTTGTTTTCTGGATAATATTAATTGAAGGGAATGTGGCTGCATCTTCAAATACGGGCAGTTCGCCAAAATCAATTATTTGCTGAATTTGAAAACCACTTAAAAATTGTCGTAATCCTGCGCCGTAATTTGAACGAATATATTTGTTCGGAGTTATAAATCCTAATACACCTGAATTATTAAGAATCTCTATCGAGAGGTTGTAAAAATATACATATAAATCAGCTGTATTTCTATATACAGTCGGGAATTTCTTTTCAAATGCGGATTTGTCATTTTTGTCAATTAATTCTTGTCTTACATACGGCGGATTTCCAATTACTACATCAAAACCGCTTTTGGCAAATATTTCAGGAAATTCTTTTTGCCAGTTAAATGCTTTTTCTCCGGCAATTTCGGGGTCTTCAATCAGCGAGTTTCCACATTTGATATTATTATTTAACGTAGTTAGTTTTCTTCCTTTTTGTGCTGTCCGCAACCAGAGCGAAAGTTTAGCAATTTCAACGCTTTCTTCATTAATATCAACACCGTACAAATTATTCTCTAAAATTGAATTTTCGACTTCGCTTAAAATCATTGGAACACCAAATAGTTTTGCCTGCAATTCGTCGATATATCTGTGCTCCGCAATTAGAAATTCTAAAGCCTGATTTAAAAATGCACCGCTACCACAAGCGGGGTCGCAGATTGTGAGTTGCAACAACCATTTTCTGTAATCGTCAAGTTTTTGAGTTAATTTTTTCAGCGTAGTTTTTTGTCTTCCTTTCCGGTCCTTTTCAAATTCTGTTTCCTGAATTTCAAGTTCAATTTTCTTTTCGATACAAAGTTTGCCAATCGTATTTTCAACAATGTATTTGGTAATGTATTTAGGCGTGTAAAAAACGCCGTCTTTTTTTCGTTTGGTTTTACTTTGGTCGGTTTTTATTCCTTCAATTTCCGATTGAATGGTTTCAATTTCGTTTAGCGAATGTTCGAAAATATGACCCAAAATATTTACACTTACTTCACTTTCAAAATCGTAGTTACTCAAATTTACCGTGTGCTTCGAAAGAATTTCATCGTTAATTTTGATGTTGTCGAGGATTTCGTCGGGCGCAAACAATCCGCCATTGTAAGCGAAAATATCGTGTTGTTGACCTTTGTGTCCGGTATTCATATAACCGAAATATTTTTTAAACCGGTCGTAAAGCGGAACATATTCATCGTATTTATCCCGCAAATCTTTCCATTGATTTACAATTGCACGGATTGAATTTGGTGGAAGTAATAATCTGTCTTCGGCAAAAAATATGAATAAAAAACGGTCAAGTAATTTTTGGGTTTTCTTAAATAAAGTCAGTTTATCGTATTCCGGATTTTCTTTTTGAATACTGTCAAAAATTTCATTTCTGAAATTTGAATAGTCGTTGTATAGTTCTTTGGTAACGTTTTCTTCTTTGGTCAAAGATTCATCTTTTATCCTTTTCGGCGTGTTTTTTAAAAGATAATCAGCCGATAAACAAAGCCAAAGAATATCGAATCTTTCTTTTGTAAGCTGGAACAAATTAAATTCTTCAAAGTCAACTGCATTGTCAATGTAAAATCTCAATTTTTCGAAGTTGGAAGTAATTACATAATTACAACCAGGTTGGTTGTTTTTATAACCAAATGCTTGAATTTCAACTTTACTTAAATCGGTTGTGTTTGTTCCTTTTAATTCAATAACTGCAAGTGCATTTTCTCCGTTCAAAATTGCGCCATCAGTTTTTTTCGAATCTTTTATATTTTTTAATTCTGTTGTCAGATTAAATTCGGGAGCCGGATTTTTTATGTAACCTAAAACATTTACAAAAAGGTCAATGAGAAATTCTCCCTGATATTGTTCTTCTTTTGAATTTCTGATATTTTCCTGAATTTCGGGATTGTGAAAATGTCTGGTAAACTTCTCGTAAGCTTCCTTAACTTTTTCGGTTTCTAATCCTTTCAAATATTTATTTAAAACTGAGTTCTGAAATAGGCTCATAAGTTTTTAGTCTTTTTTCTCAAATTTACTTTTATCTGTAACATTGGCAAAAAAATAGCTCTTTTGGCTTTTTAGGGTCGGATATTTTTGTGTGTCGGCAAAAAACCAAATGTGCTATTTGTGCGCTGGCAATTCTCATTCTTTGTCTTTTTTTAAGCTTGTTTGTAACGGTTGGTAGATGTTGTCGGGGCGGATTTCGGTGCGCGTTCCTGTCCGCCAGCTGGCGGACATGGAACTGCGAAACGAGCCCCGAAGCCCCGGAGCGCAGTTGGCGAACCACCAAACACCGCTATGCAATATGTACATTTATGTGGCGTAATTTATTATAATTCATTTAATTCAAGTCGTTTATTTGTCTTGATATAGTGATTTAACATTTTCTCCAATGTCTTAATTTCATTTTCATATTCAATTGCAGATAAATTGTCAATAAAGGAATTGCCATCATGATTCAAAGAGATTGTTGTTTGAGTCCAAATTGTATTAGTTGTTTCATTGTTATTGTCAATTAGCTCAATGCAATATCTAATTACTCTTGATTCAGAAAATCGCACAAATTGAATTAATCTATTTTTTTCATACCTATCAACTATCCAGGTTTCCTTAACGTCATCAGGAAAATTTGTTATAAACACACAATCAAGTTCTGCATATCCCGATTTCGAATATATTAATTCACATGTCCAAGGTGCTATCCAGTCATATTCTTTTGTCGGGCATAGTAGTGGAAATACCTTTTCCGTCGAAGCAAATAATAATTGTTCACAACTCAATATTTTCTTTTTGGCTTGAAATTTATCAGTCATTTTTGCTCTTTTATTGCTAAGTAAGTATGCGATTCAGTCGTCTTGCCGTTAACGTTCGGTATATGCAAAGTAGGCGATTGCGGGCTTCAAACTTATCAAGTTACCCAAAAGTTGAAGCGGACTACAACCGTTGGATTTACTACTGTCACGCCTATTTTGTATATACATTGTTACCAACAGTGTTTTATTTGTTAATCCAATTATCTCCATATTATATCAACAGGATTTCGTCTTGGGATAGAAGTTATTTTATAACTTGAATATCCAAATAACATTGGACAAGCTGCTTTTCGTCCTTCTGGTATTGATAACAAATCTTTTAATGGCTCATAATTGTCTAAGGCCATTTTTACAAATCCAGCCCAGCAGGTACCTATACCAAAAGCAGGTGCGGCAATATCAAAATGAGTCAAAGCAATAATTGCCTCGGTCGGGTCGTCAATTGGGTCAATAGGAACATGTGCAAAAAGTAAATGAGGAGCGTTATGACAAATTAAATCCAATCCACTTTCCCATGTTGCAATTATCGCAGGCACATAATCTGCAAGCGGGTGTGTGGTATTTTTTATGGTTCTCATCCAATCAATAGTCAGACTCGCAATAAGTTTTACCTCTGCTGGCTCATGAATAACAATCCATTTTACTGGTTGTCCATTCCCTCCTGATGCAGCATAACGTGCAACATCAATAACTTTAGCAATTAATTCTTTATCAATAGTCTTTGACGAATAATGCCTTACAGAACGGCGACTTTTTATATAAAATGCTAAATTCTGTGGTTCAATCTTACTATCCGAAGAAGTTGCATTAATTTTTTCTTCAAGAAGAAAGTCTAAGGTAAGAGCTTTCTGTGCGCAAAAAGACTCACAATGCCCACATTTTATACAATAATCTGATTTTTCGTCAGGAATTGTTGGATAACTTGAGTCAGTTGTTTTGTCTATAATGCCCATTACACAAACTGTTGCACAAGTATTGCATTTAGTACATATTTTTTGGTCAATAATTATTTGGGACATTTTTTCCTCCTTTATTCATTAATAATACTTATTCAAATCTAATTAGTTTTCAATCATGCGATTAATCTATCAGCACCGTTTTTAACATTGTTGGTAACGGTTGTGCAAATACACAATTACACTTGTTTCCTTTATATCATCTCCATTTACATCTTCATTTTGGGTGTACAAATGTAGTTTTTGAAATCCTGGGGTGGCTAATCTTTCGCTGCTGTTCGTTCCGGGAGTCACCGGGTTTTCATTTCCAAATTTAACAGAAAACAACTAAAAATGAAATTAGAGCTGGTTTTACTTTTAATGCTTTAGGCTAACCCAATAAAGAAAGAATTTCGTCTTTGGTAATTTTTTGAAAAGGATTATTGGAGTTTATAAATTTGTCGGCCAGCGCACTTTTGTGTTCCTGCAACTGCTGTATTTTTTCCTCAATGGAATTTTCGGTAATAAAACGATATACAAATACATGTTTATCCTGCCCGATTCGGTGCGCCCGATTAATGGCCTGGTTCTCAGCCGCCGGGTTCCACCACGGATCGATAATAAAAACATAGTCGGCTTCGGTGAGGTTCAGCCCTACTCCACCGGCTTTTAGCGATATCAGAAAAATGCAGTTTTCAGGATCGTTCTGAAATCGTTGAATCACCTCTTCACGTTTTGTAGTTTGCCCCGTCAGCAGGCTGTATTTCCAGTTTTGTTGTTCTATTTTTTCCTGAATCAGTTCCAGGTGTTTTACGAAGGAGGAAAAAATAAGCACTTTGTGGTTTTCAGCCACCAGGTTTTCCAGCATCCTGAAAATCTCGTCAAACTTACCCGAACTGTCCTCGTTTTCCTTTTCCATGAGCGAGGGATGATTGGCCAGCTGCCGCAGTTTGGTAAGTCCCTGCAAAATAATAAAACCCGATTTTTCCAATCCTTCCTGCTCAATGTTCGCTAAAATGGAATTACGAATCACCGATTTTTCGTGTTCATATTTCCGGTATTGTTCTTTCGACATTTCGCACACCCGCACCTGTTCCACCAGCGGAGGCAAATCTTTTGCAACTTCTTCCTTTTTCCGGCGCAAAATAAACGGGCGAATTAGCAGCTGCAGTTTTTCCTGTTGTTCTTTGTTTTGGTGTTTTTCAATGGGAGTAATGAACGTATTCTTAAAAAATGCGAGGTTTCCCAGAATTCCCTTGTTTAGAAAATTCATTTGAGACCATAAATCCGACAAAGAATTTTCAATGGGTGTTCCGGTTAACACCAAACGGTGCTTTGCCTGCAGTTTCATTACCGCTTTGTAAGTTTTTGAAGCCGGATTTTTTATAAACTGGCTTTCATCAAGAATAAGGTAAAAGAATTCAGTTTTTGAAAGAATTTCAACGTCGTTACGCACTGTTCCGTAGGTGGTCAAAATAACATCATAAAACCTGGAGATTTTCTCCATATCAACCGCTTTCTTCCTCTGAACACCCACATGTTTATAGGTTTTTAAAGCGGGAGTAAATTTTTTAATCTCGTTGTCCCAGTTGTGCACAAGCGATGTGGGCAGTACGATTAAACTTGCGGACTGTATGTTTTCTTCGGCTTTTTCGTCGCCAAACAAGGCGAATTGTCCTTTCGTTTCGAGCGGATCGGAAACTTCCGAAATTAAATTTTTGGAACGTTTTAATTTGAGCAGCAACGACAGGGTCTGTAATGTTTTTCCGAGGCCCATATCGTCGGCCAGGCAACCTCCAAAACCATTTTTATACAAGTGAAACATCCAGTGAAAACCTTCTTCCTGGTAAGCACGTAATTTTGCTTTTAAATTGGCAGGTAAAGTAATGGTTATGGTCTCGGGCGATTCCATTTTTTGCAGGCGCTCCAGCACCGACTTGTCCATTCGCTGAAAGCCTTCTTTCAGCAAGGTAAAATGAAACTTTTCAAAGCTGATTTTTTCGCCCTGTCCCTTCGAAAAAGGAATTAATCCTTTGTAGCGGGCAAACCACTCTTCTGGTAAAACGGCAATTTCTCCGTTGGGCAGTTCAAACTCCCTGATGTCATTCAGAATGTATCTCTTTAATTTAATAAATGGAATCCGGTATTCCCCAAAATTTACACTTGCATACAAATCAAACCAGTCGCCTGAGGTTTTGGCTTTCATTTGCAGACGTTGTTCGCCGGTAAAATAATTTTTGTCAGCATCTTTTTGAGTAAAATAAACGCCGATATTTTCCAGTTTGGATTTATTCCGGTTAATCCAGTTTATCAGATTGTAATGAGCCTGAACATTGTCAAGCAATTCAAAACCGTGCGGTAAGAAATAACCATCCTTTTCAGTCAGTCCGACTTTTTTTAGTGAAGCAAGAATGCCGGCTTCCCAATCGAAATCACGATTTACCTTTTCAAACAGGTAACTCTTATCTTTTTGGATGAGATTAACTGCGACTTTTCGTGTTGAATTAGGAAGAAACTGTTCATCGCCGTAATAAAAATACAGCACAAAGCAGGATTCCTGTTTTAAATTTTTTTCCAGGCTCAAAACGGCTCTTTTTCCCAGTTCTTCGTTCAGAATCTGAAATCCCCGGGCATGGACTTCATAATCGCGTACTGTATTTAAAATAAACCCGGAATAATATTTTTCCTCGATGGAATGCGGAACGGTAACCTGTTCCTTTTCAAAAAAAGGAATTAACTTCTTGGCATTTAAATCCTCAAAAACAATTAGCCGGTTCCGGTGAATCAGTAAACAAGGTTTGTTACCAATTACCTTCAGATTTCGGTTTTGAAGTTTTATTTCCTTGTTTTCAAGAAACACCTTCAGCTGGTAATGCGTTTCTGTTGCTGTACGTTCAAAATAAAACACCGGTTTTGCAAAAAACGGCTGAACTTTAATTTCGTCCTCATCGTACAAATTGGCGTATTTTGTCTCCTTATTTAAAAGTCTGACCGGGCTCAGCATTAAAATACCGGCAACCTTAAACATTTGTTTTTCAATGTAAGGAGTTACATTTTTTTCAAAATATCCCGATTTTAAGGAAGAAAAAAATTCCGATACACTTCCGGCTCTCGAAAACTTTTTCATCAAATTTTCGTCGCTGTACTTTTCAATAATTTCAACCAGCTCAATTTCGTAGGGTTTAAAGGAATAATCAGGATTATTCTTCAGGTCGCGCGGTTTGATATGGCGTTTCACCGTATAAAATTGTTCCTCCTTTTCAATCAGGTAAGGCAAAAAAATACTCCCCAAATATCGGTGTTCAGTTAGTGCTATTATAAATTCGGTTTCGGCCATCCGCTTCCTGTTAACTTTCGTTCGCTTTTTAAAATTTTAGTAAACAAAATGTTTCAATCAAAAAGAACCTCAAATATAACAAGGAAAACGCAGAGGTAACAGGAAAAAATAAAAATCATAAAAAAAAAAGGGATTTGATTAATCAAAATTAAAATTAAATTGTTTAAGAAATGAAAAAAATAATTAAACAAGATGAAATTTACGGAAATATATCTTCATGGCCTGTTTTGGATTATCTCATTTTTTTCTTTGGTGTGGATGCTTAGTGTAAAGTTAAAGAATGCCAGTATCGTAGATATATTCTGGGGTATGGGTTTTGTTTTGCTGAATTTCGTTTATTTCAGTCAAACAGGCGATTTTACTACGCGAGAAATACTTCTTTTATTTCTTGTAAGCATATGGGGATTTCGTTTATCGATTCACATTTTTACTCGGAATTTGGGAAAACCAGAGGATTACCGCTATCAGAATTTCAGAAAACGCTACGGTGAGCAAAGGTACTGGTGGTTAAGTTTTTTCCAGGTATTTATGTTGCAGGCAGTTTTGCTTTGGTTGATTTCCGCCCCGTTACTGGCTGTTCAGTATTATTCCACAGAAAACGGATTTACCGGTATTGATATATTCGCTATATTTATGTGGCTGATTGGATTTACTTTCGAAACCGGCGGTGATTATCAGTTGGCCCGTTTCAAAGCAAATCCTCAAAATAAAGGCAAAATACTTCAAAAGGGATTTTGGAAATTTACGAGGCATCCGAACTACTTTGGTGATGCGCTTATCTGGTGGAGTTTTGGTATTTTTAGTGTAGCTGCAGGAAGCTATCTGCCTTTGCTTAGTTCTGCATTAATGACATGGCTTATTATAAAAGTTTCAGGGGTTGCTATGCTTGAGAATTCACTGAAAAATAAGAACCCTGAGTACAAAAATTACGTCAAAAAAACCAGTGCTTTTATTCCCTGGTTTCCAAAGGCATCAGTTCAGGTACCGGAATAAAAAATCAGAAAGTTCCGGAAACAAAGAGCGTATGACAAAAATGAAATTATACAACAAAACCGCTTTTAAAACGTCGAGAGTTGTAACGACGAGTTACAGCACTTCCTTTTCGATAGCCACCAGTTTGCTGGCCCGAAAACAAAGGAAAGCGATTTATGCGATTTATGGTTTTGTGCGTTTTGCTGACGAGATTGTTGATACATTTCATAAACACAATAAAAAGTATTTGCTTAAACAATTTGAAAAAGATTTATATGAGGCGATTGATAAAGGAATTAGCCTTAACCCGGTTTTACATGCCTTTCAGAAAACAGTAAAAAAGTACAGGATTCCTCACGAATACATAGATGCATTTTTGAATAGCATGAAACATGATTTGCAAAAAAAAGTTTACACCAGTAAAGCAGAGACTGATGAATACATTTATGGTTCTGCTGATGTGGTGGGTTTGATGTGCCTTCGGGTATTCTGCAACGGAAATGACACACAGTTTGCAGCCTTAAAAAAACCGGCAATGCGACTGGGCTCGGCATTTCAAAAAGTAAATTTTCTGCGCGATTTAAAAGACGATTATTTATCTCTGGGACGAAATTATTTTCCAAACATCGATATTTCAACATTTGATGAAACGGCGAAACAAAAAATTACTGCCGAAATAAAAAAAGATTTTAATGAAGCCTATGCGGGAATTAAACAACTTCCCTCAAATTCAAGAACGGCAGTATTCCTGGCCTATCTTTATTATCGGGTTCTGTTAAAAAAACTGGAAAAAACACCGGCTGAAAAGACACTCAACCATAGAGTCAGAATTTCAAATATTCGGAAAATAATGCTCTTGCTTAAAGCAAAAACTCTTAGTAATTTGAACATGTTATGATACATAAAAAGGAAGATTACGTAATACTTGTCGACGAAACCGATAAGGAGCTGGGATTTCTTGAAAAAATCGAGGCGCACAAAAATGCCCTGATGCACCGGGCTATATCGGTTTTTATATGCAACTCGAAGGGAGAATGGCTTCTTCAGCGACGTGCTTTGGACAAGTATCATTCAAACGGATTATGGACCAATACTTGTTGCAGTCACCCCTTTCCGGGCGAAACGAGTCTGGCAGCTGCCAATCGCCGTCTGGACGAAGAAATGGGCTTAAAAGCCAACTTAAGAGAGATATTTTGGTTTACTTACAAGGAGCCTCTCGATAATGAGATGACAGAAAATGAACTGGACCATGTTTTTGTGGGTTTTACGGATGAACATCCCAAAATTAATACCAGCGAGGTAACCGATTGGAAATACATCGCTTTTGAGAATCTAAAAACAGATATTGAAAATCATCCCGATAAATACACGGTTTGGTTTAAAATGATTTTTGAACGTGTAAACAATGAATTGCTAAAACTTAAAGCCATTTAACATGATTTATGTATTGCTTGTAATTGGCGCATTTGCATTTATGGAATTTATCGCGTGGTCGAACCACAAATATGTGATGCATGGCTTTTTGTGGAAATGGCACAAAGACCATCATGTTAACGACCATAAAAAAGCTGATGAAGCGCAAACCTACAAACCCGGGCTGGAAAAAAACGACTATTTTTTCCTGGTTTATGCCCTCCCCGCTATCATCCTTTTGATTCTTGGCTTCTGGCTTCAAATCAATGAAATCATTGCGCTGGGAGTCGGAATTTCTCTGTATGGCCTGACCTATTTTATCATTCACGATGTCGTCATTCATGAACGACTAAATATTCCGTTTTTGCTTCAATTAAAAAACAACAAATTTATGCGTGCCGTGGCGCGGGCCCACATGGCTCACCATCGTGGTAAAAACATCCGCGATTTTGATAATTATGGCCTGCTTATTTTTCAATTTCGCTTTTTCAAAAATCAAAGTTAATGTCGCTTTATTTTATTCTATTGCTGGCATCGGTTGGAATCCCTCTTTTGTTGAGTTTTGACAAGCGATTGCAATTTTATAAAAAATGGAAATATGTACTTCCAGCCATACTTGTGGTTGCCATCGTGTATATCCTTTTCGACATTATTTTTACCGAACGCGGAATCTGGGGTTTTAATTCGTTATGTCTGTCAGGAGTGAATATTTTTGGCCTACCGCTTGAAGAGATTCTGTTTTTCTTTGCTGTTCCTTATGCCAGCCTTTTTTTGCATTACTCGGTTGTTGAGTATTTTCCCCATATCCAGTTAAATCCAAGATTGGGTAAATCAATTACTTATTTACTAATGACAGCAAGTTTGGCTCTGGCTATTTTACATACCGACAAAGTTTACACTTTTTATATTTCGGCGAAAGTATTTATCGTTTTACTGCTTTCTCTCCTGGACAAATCACAAGTAACCAGAACCTTTTTTGTAACCTTTTTAATCATACTGATACCTTTTATCGTCGTTAACGGAATTTTAACCGGCACCGGAATTGCAGAGGAAGTGGTTTGGTACAATAACGCTGAAAATCTGGGCATTCGCTTTTTTACGATTCCGCTTGAAGATTTTGGTTATGCTTTTAGCCTGATTCTCTTTAACCTTCTGTTAATTAAGGAATTTCAAAACATCAAAAAACAAAAATGAATTCACTGCAAAAAATAGCAAACGGTCTGCAAGTGCACTTTAAAAGTGTGGCTGGATTTTTTGTTATTTTTTATGCAGTCGGAATTACCGGAATGCTTATCCCCTCTACCTTTTCGCTGTTTAAAAACCTGATTCCTTGGGCTTTGCTGTTGAGCTTTTTCACGCTTGGTATTTTTCATATCCCTTTTTTCAAAAAAGATGTAATCCCGTTTTTGCTGATTTACATCCTGGGATTTTTTGCGGAAGTAATTGGCGTGAATACAGGTCTGTTATTCGGGCATTACAGTTATGGTGAGAGTTTGGGAATCAAACTGTTTAACACGCCGTTGATTATCGGAATCAACTGGCTACTACTTATTTACATTTCTTTTTCGCTCACAGCGAAACTAAAAATCAATCCCCTGATGCAAATTTTCCTTGCTTCAATAATTTTACTGATTTACGATTTAATAATCGAGCAGGTAGCTCCGTTTCTTGATATGTGGACCTGGTCGAATAACGAAATACCGCTAAAAAATTACATGGCTTGGTTCGTTTTAGCCTTAATTTTTAGTTCTATTCTAAAAATATTCGGGATTAGAACCAACAATAAACTGGCGCCGGTTATTCTTTTGTGCCAGCTTGTATTTTTTATTGTATTATTTGTAACCTTTAAATTCCGCGTGTGATAATAAAAGCTAAACATCATTTTCTGCTTGATCCCTTTTTTCGGTTTTATGTAATTCGAAAAATGAAAAAAATGTTTCATTCAGTAAAAATAACAGGGGAATTTAACGACCAAAATAAACCCGTTTTACTGATTGGCAATCATATAAGTTGGTGGGACGGCATTTGGGCTTTGAATTTCAACCAACAAATCATTCAGCGTAAATTCCATTTTATGATGCTGGAGGAACAATTGCGTAAAAACTGGTTTTTCAAATATACCGGGGGGTTTTCAATCCAAAAAAAATCAAAATCAATTGTTGAAACGCTCAGTTACACGGCGGAACTGCTTTCCCATCCTCAAAACCTGGTTTTGCTTTTTCCAACGGGGAAAATTCAAAGCATGCATAAAGACCAGTTTTTTGAGAAAGGGACAGAAAAGATACTTCAGAAATTACAGGACTCTGTTCATGTGATTTTTATGGTAAACGTTATCGATTATTTTTCCCATCCAAACCATCACTTTTTACTTTTTACAAAGAATATAAAGGAACCTACTCCACACTGGAAATACAGGAAGAATTCAACCGATTTTACCTGCAAAATATTGACTTGCATAAACAAAAGGAACAATAATGATTTATATGGCCGGATTTATACTGATTTTTACAGGATTGCAATTGCTGGTGGCAATAGTAAACCTGCTTTTTCGGCAATCCTTATCCCATTACATTGAACACTCTCAGCCATTGGTTTCAATATTAATACCAGCACGAAATGAAGAAAAAAATATCCAAAATATCCTGGCTGATCTTAAAAAACAAAATTATAGAAACCTTGAAATTCTGATTTTTGATGACCAGTCGACCGATGGCACCGTTAAAATTGTGAAAGAATTTCAAAAAAAAGACAGGCGAATAAAATTAATTGAATCAGAAGGGCTTCCCGAGGGCTGGCTTGGAAAAAATTTTGCATGTCATTCACTTTCATTGCAAGCCGGTGGAGAATATTTTCTTTTTCTTGATGCTGATGTTAGAATAAAAGGAGATATTATTTCTCAAACTTTATCATTCTTAAACAAACACAAGCTGGGATTGCTTTCTATTTTTCCTACTCAGGCCATGAAAAGTTTTGGTGAATATCTTACCGTTCCCAATATGAATTTTATTCTGCTAACACTATTGCCACTCATTTTAGTCAGAAAACTGAAGTTTTCGTCTCTGTCTGCCGCCAATGGTCAGTTTATGCTTTTTCATGCAAAAACCTATAAACAAATAAATCCCCATGAATCGGTAAAGGCAGAAAAGGTAGAGGATATTAAAATTGCCCGGCAATTTAAAAAGAACAATATAAAAACTGCCTGCCTCACTGGTTCAAAAAACATCAGTTGCCGGATGTACGAAAATTACACAGAGGCTGTCAACGGATTTTCGAGAAATGTGGTTGCCTTTTTTGGAGGATCGGCTTTACTGGCCGTCATTTTCTGGTTAATCACAACATTTGGTTTTTTGATTGTACTTCTTGTTTATCCAAAAACAATTTTTCCAATCTATCTGGGTGTATTAGTATTGATCAGAATTTTTGTTTCAGTCGCCAGTAAACAAAACAGTTTACTAAACGTAATCTTATTGATTCCACAACAAATAACGCTTGGAATTATTATAACCAAGGCCATAGTAAATCGCATGAATAGAAAATTTGAATGGAAAGGAAGAAATATATCATAATACTTTTTTGTTGGGTAATTGGCTTCAGCGGATGGGCTTCAAACAAGGAAAAAATTTATGAAGCTTATGTTTCCGGGAATATGGGAAAATGGAAAAACACCATAGACCAGATGCAGAATGAAGCTGAAAACTCAGGAGAATTTTTGATTGAACTCGTAAACTACCAATATGGTTACGTTGGCTGGTGTATCGGCGAAGATAAAAACGGAGAAGCAAAACAAATCATGAGTTTGGCAGAAGACAACCTCAAAAAACTGGAAAATATGAATTATGCACCTTCTGATATCAATGCATACAAATCAGCGTTCTATGGATTTAAAATAGGATTGTCGCCGATAAAAGCACCGGTGCTTGGCCCCAGAAGTATAAATCATGCAAAACTTTCTGTGGAACAGGATGAAAACAACCCGATGGGTTATATTCAATACGGAAACGCGCAGTTTTACATGCCGGCTGTTTTTGGTGGTTCAAAAAAAGAGGCGGTCGAATATTTTGAAAAGGCGCTGGATTTAATGAGACGTTCATCGTCAATGACAATAAACAATTGGAACTACCTGAGCTTGCTGACCCTAATCGCCCAATCTTACGAAATGATGAACGAATGGGAAAAAGCTGAATCAACTTACAAAACCATACTCGAATCAGAACCCCGGTTTACGTACGTAAAAGATGAATTGTACCCTGATTTTTTAAAAAAGAGAAATGAATAAAAAAGTAATCATAGCAGGAGCAGGCCTTGGCGGGCTGGCAACAGCTTTACGTCTGGTAAAAAACGGATTTGAAGTGGAGGTACTGGAAAAGAATCACCAGGCTGGCGGGCGTTTAAATCAAATCAAAAAAGACGGATTCACCTTCAACACGGGCCCGAGTTTTTTCAGCATGTCCTACGAATTCGAACAATTTGCCAAAGATTGCAACATCCGCCTCCCTTTCGATTATATTGAGCTGGATCCTTTGTATTCTGTGAATTTTATTGATAATCCGAAAACCTTCCGTTTATACAAAAACATAGATAAACTTTCGGAACAATTCGCTGAAATTGAACCTGACTTTAAAAAGAAATTTGAACGTTATATAAAAAAATCAGGTGCACTTTTTCACGACACGGTTGACCTGGTAATTAAAAATAATTTTGATTCGCTTGCCGTCTATATTTTTACTTTAATGCGAGTGAATCCGGTTCACATTCCGGTACTTTTTAAAAGTTTTTGGCAACACGTTAATCAATACTTTTCCTCCAAAGAAGCGAGGCAAATCATTTCACTGGTCGCTTTTTTCCTCGGTAGAACACCATTCGACACGATGGGAATTTATAGTTTGCTTTCCTACACCGAATTCAAGCATGATGGGTATTATAACGTTAAAGGCGGGATGTATAAAATTGTACAAGGACTGGTTGATGAGCTCGAAAAAGAAAAGGTAAAAATTCATTTTAACACAGAAATAAAAAGTTTTTCAGGAAACAACAACACCCTGAGTTCTTTGATCGATCAAAACGGAAAAAACTGGAAGGCAGATGTATTTGTCATAAATGCCGATGCGGCCTGGTTCCGCGGAAAAATATTTAACAGGGAAAAGTATTCGGACCATAAACTCGATAAAATGAATTGGACTATGGGCTATCTTACATTTTACATCGGAATAAAATGTAAACTGCCGCAGGTTGACCATCATAATTACTATTTGGGTGGAAATTTTGAAGAATATGCCAACAATGTCATGAAAAATCCGGACACCCTTCAAAAACCATATTATTACGTAAACGTTTTGTCAAAGCATAACGCTGATTGTGCTCCTGAAGGTTGCGAAAGTTTGTTTTTTGTATGTCCTGTACCCAATTTAAAAGTCAAATCTGACTGGTCTGATAAACATGAAATAGTTAACAGCATCATCGACGATTTTTCAAAACGAATTAAAAAAGATATTCAGCCCGAAATTGTTTCGAAAACCATTTACACACCCGAAGACTGGCAGGATCAGTTTAATCTGTATCAGGGAAGTGGTCTGGGTTTGTCACACAGCATGAACCAAATCGGGGCATTGCGACCGGCAAATTTTGATGAAAAATTTAAAAACACCTTTTATGTTGGCGCATCTACAATTCCGGGCGCCGGTTTGCCCATGGCCATTATCAGTTCAAAACTTACTTTCGAAAGAATTGTTAATCTTCAAAACAAAAGATAAGGGAATATTTTTGATTCTTCTTTTGTGGGATGTATCTTTAAAAGTGGCTTTAATTTTATTGTATGACTCAACTCGAAATTCTAAAAACACAATTGGGGAAACCCTATCACGATCTCGAATTCTTACTGCATTGTTTTAAAGAAGTTTTAATTGAAAATAACGAAAATGAACTGGCGAAAATAATGCCGTGGATTTGTGATACCTGTTCGTACGAAAACATGGAGTTCACACAAAAACATTTTCAATTGTTTTCAGTGTGTTTTCAGTTATTAAATCTTACGGAAACCAATGGCGCCGTTCAAAACCGAAGGAAAACCGAAGAGAAGAACTCTCTAAAATCTATTAACGGCTTATGGGGGAATAGCCTGGAAATATTAAAAAACAGTGGTTTTAAGGAAGATGAGATAGCAGGTATTTTTAATGAAATTGAGGTTCAGCCGGTTTTAACGGCCCACCCGACAGAAGCCAAAAGACCGGTAGTTTTGAAAAAATACCGTGAATTATACCTTTTACTGGTAAAACGTGAAAATTCGATGTATAACTCCTATGAAAAGGAAGAAAATCGAAACGAAATAAAAAAGATTATTCACTCCATCTGGCACATCGATGAATATTACCGGGAAAAACCAAATGTAGAAACTGAACTGGATAACGTGATTCACTATTTTGTGAATGTATTCCCTGAAATAATTGGCCATTTAAACCGAAGACTTCTCCAGAGCTGGGAGTTCACCGGATTCAAATCAAACGGACTGATTGAAAAAAATGAATTTCCAAAATTAAAATTTGGCACCTGGATAGGCGGCGACCGTGATGGGCACCCGCTGGTAACTGCTGAAGTTACTCAAAATACACTGTTAAAACTGAGGTTAAACGCATTCCTTGTTCTTAAAAATGAGTTATCAAAACTTGCTGAAAACCTGAGCTTTTACATTGAAATAGAAAATCTGCCGGAAAATATTTCCAACCGCTTAAAAGAAATAATATCAGAAATTGGCGGAGAAACAAAATCATTGGTTAGCTCCAACCGACATGAAGCTTTTAAACTTTTCGTATTCCTGCTTATTCAAAAATTACCAATAAATATTGGGAAGGCTCAACTTTTTGAACTTTCTGACAACCAGGCAAGTTACCGTCATTCACATCAGCTTATTAACGATTTGGAAATTTTGAAAACTGCCTTAATAAAATCCGGATACTCAAGTTTAGCCTACAACAATGTAAATATTACAATCCAGTTGGTACAGGTTTTTGGATTCCATCTGGCAGAACTTGACATCAGGCAAAACAGCAGTTATTACGAAAAGTCACTGGTTCAGATTTACAATGCCTCAAAATCGGGTCATCCAATACCTTTGGATTTAGATCCTGTAATGAAAATGGATTTAATTTCCTCGGAATTAAAAATTAACCGTCCGTTTTTGCGCGACTGGGCCAATCTACCACCTGAAGCCGGGAACACCCTGGATTGTTTTAATGTTCTGCAAAATCATATTTCAGAATATTCAGGATTTGCACTTGGCAGCTTAATCGTGAGTATGACTCGTGATGTCTCTGATTTACTCATGGTTTATATTCTTGCCCGCGAGGCCGGACTTACATTCTACGAGAAGAACTTAACATTGAAATTACCTGTTGTACCGCTTTTCGAAACCATTGATGATTTAATTGCCAGTCCTAAAATAATGGAGGAATATTTTAGCTATCCTGAAGTGCAGGACAGCCTGGAATACCAGCGAAAGGAAAACAACAGGCAACAAAAGGTACAGGAAATAATGATTGGCTACAGCGACAGTAACAAAGACGGTGGCATTCTGGCCAGTTCATGGTACCTCTACAAAGCACAAAAAGAACTCACCAAAATTGGAAACAAATTCGAAATAAAGTTGAAATTCTTCCATGGAAAAGGAGGTTCAATAAGCCGTGGAGCAGGACCCGTCCACTGGTTTTTACGTTCACTTCCTCACGGGACTCTCTCAGGAAAATTTAAAATTACCGAACAAGGTGAAACCATAGAAAAGAAATTTGCCAATAAAATAAACGCAGCATATAACCTTGAACTTATGCTGGCAGGAAACACGCTTAACACTTTACTCCATAAGCTCGACAGGACGATTGATGATGAAGTTATTGATATTCTGGAATTTATGGGCAAAGAAAGTTACATTTTCTATAACGAACTGTTAAACAATCCGTATTTTCTGGAATTTTACCAACAAGCCACTCCGATTGATGTAATAGAACAAAGCAAAATCGGGTCCCGGCCTGCAAGGAGAACAGGTAAAAGAACCTTTTCCGATTTAAGAGCGATTCCATGGGTATTTAGCTGGGGACAGGCAAGGTTTCACATTACCAGCTGGTATGGCGTTGGCTCTACCCTGGAGAAAATGCAAAACGAATATCCTGAGAAATACAACATTTTAAAGAAACTCATAAAATCCAACCATTTCGTACGATATGTAATGACTAATATCGACACCAGCCTCGCAAGTACGGATGAAAAAATAATGGGAATGTATGCTGACTTGGTTGAAAACAAAGAAACAAAAGCAAACATTTTAAAACTTCTATTGGATGAGTTAGAAAAAACCAGGGAGCTGATGCAGGAATTGCTGGGCAGACCAATGGAAGAACGAAGAAAAAACCACTTTTATTCCACTGCATTACGCGCCGAAGCTCTGGATGTTTTGCACCGTTATCAATTGAAAAAAATGAAACAATGGCGGAATACTCCTCCTGAAAATTCTGAAGAAAGAGAAAAACTGCTTCACCAACTTCTGATATCCGTTAATGCTATTGCAAATGCCATGGGAACAACAGGATAAGATGCTTTATATCAGGATATTCTCACCGCAGCCTCTTCATCCAAAAACCAGATTAATGTTCCGTTTTTTGGTGAAATATAGTAGGCAGGCAAAAGTTTGGCAGCTTCATCGTCGTTCATAATTTCAGAAATACGTTGTGCCTTGTTTGCTCCAGTTACTAAAAAAAATACCCTGCTGGCATTATTTAATACCTTTCCGGTCAAAGTAATCCTGTTTTGGCCTGTGATTGGATGCTGACTGAGTGCACATATTTTTTCATCTTCAAACAGTTCAATCTGATCAGGAAAAATCGATGCTGTGTGACCATCTTCGCCAAGTCCAAGAATTACCATGTCAAAAACTGGATTCTCGCCACGATAATTTAAATTCTTTTGTATTTCCTCAGCATATCTTTCCACTTCTTTTTCAGGATCGTTTTCACCCTTTATCCGGTGCAAATTTTCTTCAGGAATATTTATATAGGAAAACAAATAATCCATTGCCAGTTTAAAATTACTGTTCTCACTATCCGGCGGCACGCAACGTTCATCGCCCCACCAAAAATGAATTCGTTCCCATTGGATTAGTTCAGAAAAATCAGAAGCAAGAATTTTAAATAATCTTTTGGGAGTACTTCCCCCCGAAAGAGCTATATCAAACCTTAACTGTGAAGACTCCTGTGTAAGTTTTAATATTTCTTTTGCTGCCGCTTTACATACTTTTTTCGGCTTTGAAAATATTTTTACTTCGGGTATGTTAGTCATTGTAATTCGTTTATTTATAAAATTAAACAAATTTTGCCGAACTAGAGTTCACAATACAGGCCATCATCAGTAAGATTTTTACAAGGATATCGCCATGTCCCGTTTGAAGAGATCAGATTATCTGAATCTTCAGGTCCCCAGGTTCCTGCCGGGTAGCCGTAAATAGGAATTTCAGGATTGGTTTCCCATGCGTTTATAATGGGCTGTACAAATTTCCAGGCTGCCTCAACAGCGTCGCCGCGGGCGTATAATGTTGCATCTCCCTGCATACAATCAAGTAATAAACGCTCGTATGCTGCCGGCAAATGTGTTTCAGACAGATCGGAATAATGAAAATCCATATTTACAGTTTGCACTTCAAAACCGGCTCCCGGAGTTTTCATTCCAAATTTCAGTAAAATTCCTTCATCAGGCTGAATCCGGATAATCAACTGATTATCTCCACCAGATAAAGTTTTAGAAGGATTAAACAAATGGTGTGGTACACTTTTAAAATGAATAACGATTTCGGTAACCCTCGTCGGTAATTTTTTTCCGGTCCGGATATAAAAAGGTACTCCTGCCCATCTCCAGTTATCAATAAAAAATTTAATGGCAACAAATGTTTCTGTTCTGGAAAGTTTATCGACACCCTGTTCATCGCGGTATCCAAGAACTTTTTCTCCTTTTATTGTTGAAGCTGTGTACTGTCCGCGAATTACATTTTTTGAAACTTTGCTTTCAGTAAGCGGCCGAAGCGACTGAAAAACTTTCAAAATTTCGTTTCGAATGGCATCGGCTTCAACTACTACAGGTGGCTCCATCGCCACAAAACCAACCAGCTGCAGCAAATGATTCTGCAGCATATCGCGCAAGGCTCCGGAATGGTCGTAGTACCCTCCCCTGCCTTCGACGCCTAGGCTTTCAGCCGAAGTAATTTCAACCCGTTCTATATAATTATGATTCCACAAAGGTTCAAAGATTCCATTCGAGAAGCGGGTAACCAATAAATTCTGAACCGTTTCCTTCCCCAGGTAATGATCAATGCGATAAATTTGATCTTCCTTGAAATAATTAAGCAAATTAATATTTAATTCTTTTGCTGTGTCGTAATTGCTACCAAACGGTTTTTCCACGATTAGCCTTCTGAAAAACTTATCAGATTTGCTTAGTCCAACGTTACACAAATGTTTCGGAATTACGTCGTATAGTGAAGGTGGCGTGGATAAATAAAAAATATAATTATTTTCAATCTCATACTTTTCTTCCAATTCATTCAGTCTTTGCTTTAACTTATCGTATTCCTTTTCATCATCGGGTGAAATGGGCTGGTAAAATAACTTTTCCTTAAATTCCCTGATGCCGGATTCATCCGGTAGAAATTCGCCTGCCCTTTCTCTGAATTCATCATCAGAAAGTTTTGTTCTCGAAGCACCGAGAACCAGAAATTTTTCAGGAAGAAAATTTTCTTTATACAACTCAAAAAGTGCCGGAATTAATTTACGTTTTGTTAAATCCCCCGATGCACCAAAAATTATCAGAATCTGATTTTCTGCTTTTTTCATGTCTATTCATGATTTTTCAACATCTTCAACACAAAAAACAACCACATTGTTTTTATATTCAAAATGCTGCAACCGAAAAGAAACTTTCTTTTCGGTTTGACTCTTTTTAGCTCCAAAAAATTTTTCGTTATCCAAAGAAAAAGGGAAAACCTCAATTTCCCGGTTAAAATGAATTCCCTGCTTTTCTGAACATTTAAAAATAGCTTCTTTTGCACACCACATCAAAATCATTGCTTTTTGCCGATCGGCGCAGGTTTGAACAAAATCCATCTCGCTTTGATTTAAAAAGCGCCGGGCAATATTTTCAATTTTCCTTTCCACATTTTCCACATCAATACCTATTTTTTGTTTGGAAAGAAAAACCACTACCAAATCTTTTGAATGAGAAATACTTAGATTTAAATCGGAATCTTTCAGCAATGGTCGACCGGAAATGTCATAAAAAATTTCAGTCTTTTTATTTAACAACTTTTCCAGAATTAGTCTTACTGCGATAAATTCCTTTTTTCTTCTTTCAAATGAAATCTTCTCAAACTCCCTCTTTTCGTTGTCTGAAAAACAAAATTTACTGATCAGATTATCCGCTTCCCCGGTAATTTCCCAAATACCGATAAGCCCTTCTTCTGTTTCTATTTTCTTTACGAAGACCACTATTCCCAGGATGTCGTTTCAATTAGGCGTACAACATCAGGTTCAAGAAATTCAATCACAGGTTGTATAGAATCAATATTTGGCACTTCCCTGATGTATAAAGCACCACGAAGAAAATGTTGCGTACTGTCAGTTAAAAAAAACTGCATAGGAGAAGCAGCATTACCTTCAATTTCATATACTACCCCAAAAACTTTGTTGGCAGGATTTACAAACACTTTTTCATTAATCGCATTTGCCTTTATCGAATGTTTATAAGCCAAATCTCTCGATTCTTCCATAAACTCTGCAAGCTGTGTTCTTTTTTCCGCTGTACCAGCATCCAGTTCATAATAGGAAATATGAAGTTCCGCTTTGTTCTTCGGAACTTCAACATTAATCCAGTAAGGTTCATCGGGATTTCGATCGTCGGGTTTTATATCGGCGTAATCCGGAATTTCAAAGCGATAAGGGAATTTAGTATCAATCCAATGATAATTTTTATCCGGAAAGTCGATTCTAAAATATCCCCTGGGTTTTGGAGTATATTTTTCTTTGCAAGCTCCCAGAAACAAAACAATTATAAAAAACCAAAAATATTGCGATTTCATTGTAAAGATTACTTTTAGAAAATAAACGAACTTTAAGGCTTTTTATTCAGTTCAACTTTAATTTGTTTTATTCTGCGGTGGTCAACTGCCTCAATAGTAAATTTGAAATTTTTACAACTTATTTTTTCATTCTTAACAGGAATTTCACCTTTTAACTCCAGTATCAGTCCCGCCAACGTATCAGCGTCACCTTTAACATCGTTAAAAATATCATCACTACATTCCATTGTTTTGTAGAAATCAATCAGAAGTGTTTTGCCGTCAAACAGATAGATATTGTCCGCAAGCTTGGAATAATAATCTTCTTCATCATCAAACTCATCCGTAATATCGCCTACAATTTCCTCAAGTATATCTTCAAGTGTAACAATCCCGGCAGTTCCGCCATATTCATCAATAACAATTGCAAAATGAACCCTGGTTTTTTGAAATTCTTCCAGCAGTGAATTGATTTTTTTTGTTTCTGGCACATAAAACGGAGGGCGAATCAAAGTTTGCCACCTGAAAGTATTTCCTTTGTGGCTGTGTGGCAATAAATCTTTTATGTATAATATCCCGCTGATGTTATCAAATGAGTCAATATAAACCGGAATCCGGGAATAACCTGACTCGATAATAACCTTTAAAACCTCCTCAAAGCTGGTTTTTATATCAAGAGAAACCACATCAACCCTGGGTTTCATTATTTCCTCAACGCTCTTATTCCCGAATTTTACTATTCCCTCCAGAATTTCTTTTTCTTCTGAGAGTTCCTGATCTGAAGTTAATTCTAGTGCCTGAGAAATTTCATCCATAGAAATATTCTTTCTGTGCCTTTGCATCCTTTTATTTACGATAGAAGAAGAATACAACAAAATAGAATTTACCGGACGAAAAATCTTTTCCAGAGTCAGCAACGGAATAGCCATAAATTTTGCGAATCCCAGTGCATAATGATTCGCATATATTTTTGGTAATATCTCACCAAAAAGCAACAGAAAAAAAGTAATGATTACAACCTGCAGGATGAACTCGATTACAGGAGCATTAACAATTGTGACCAAATTATTGGAAACATAAGCTGTTAGAATAATTATTCCAACATTCACAAAATTATTGGCGACCAAAATCGTAGCCAATAGTTTTTCCGGATTTTCCAAATTTTTCAGTACCCCTGAATTGGTTCGGTTTTTTTTATGAAGAAGTTTCTTTCTGTCGGTTGCTGACAAAGAAAAATAGGCCACCTCTGACCCACTAATAAGCGCAGAACTAAATAATAACAAAAGAATTATAACTATTGCCGCAACCAAACTTATACCAAAAGGATGAAACTGAATGTTCCAACTATCAATTCCGGATGCTGTCAGCAATGAATCTGTTTCCAAACTAGCAATACTTTAAATTAAAATGGCAAATCATCGTCACCTTCCGGTTCCTCAACATCAGGCTCATTATTACTTAACTGAGAAGAAGAACCTTGATTTTCATTCATTGAAGAAGACTGATTCTCTGAAGACTGGCCATCATTTCTGGAGCCCAGCAACTGCATTACGTCGCCGTAAATTTCAGTAATGTATCTTTTATTTCCGTCTTTGTCATCGTAGGATCGCGTTCTGATTCGTCCTTCAATATAAAGTTGCCGTCCTTTTGTTACATATTTTTCTGCAACATCGGCAAGCCCGCGCCAAAGCACAATATTATGCCACTCTGTAGTGGTCACTTTATCTCCATTTTTAGCAACATACGATTCAGAAGTTGCCAGTGGAAAATTTGCAACCGAAACACCTGAATCCAGATGTCTTACTTCAGGATCTTTTCCAACATTTCCAACTAAAATAACTTTGTTTACTGACATAGTTTTATTTTTTTTTAAGGTTAACATTTAAAATTACGAATTACTTTAAATAATCACAGCAATTCATTCATTTTTTAATACAAATTCAAATCATCTATAAATTCCTCAATTAAGCGAGGAACAGCAAATTTAGAAATATCTTTTTTATTTACCTCAATAAACTTCTCATCGATACATTTGTCCCCTGCCAATTCAACATAAATCAATCTGGCAAAAATTATCTGGTGGCTTAAAACATGTTTTTTTATACCTGAAACTTTTTTAATGTTAACATTACATTTCCCAAAAATGTCAAGATGTCTGATTTTTAATAATTCATCTTCTTCAAATGAGTTTGCAGATTCAAATAGGGGAAACTGGTATAGATTTTTCCAGATATCGTTGTTTATTCTTTTTTCAATAAAAACATTCTCACCATTTTCAATATAATAATAAAAAAAATACCGGGTTCTCTGTTTAATTTTTTTTGATTTTACGGGTAGCACTTCTACTAAACTATTTTGTGCGGCATAACAGGTTTCCAATAAAACACAGTGTTTACAATCAGGTGATTTAGGAATACACTGCAATGCTCCAAATTCCATTAGAGCCTGATTATGGAATCCGGCATTCCTTTTAGGCATGAGCTCTTTTGCAATTTGTTCTATCATTTTTTTACCTTTTGTAGAATCAATCGGTTCTGAAATCCCAAAATACCTAGAAAGCACCCGGTAGATATTACCGTCAACCGTAGGAAAGGGCAAATTAAAAGCGATAGATGCAATTGCCGCTGCCGTGTATGGTCCGATTCCTTTTAATGCTAATATGCCATCGTAATCACGAGGAAATTTACCATTTAGCTTGTCTTTAATATATCTGGCCGTGAAATGAAGGTTTCTCGCCCTGGTATAATATCCGAGTCCTTGCCACTCTTTTAATACCTCTTCTTCGGTTGCATTGGCTAAGTCTTTAATAGTCGGAAATCTTTCAATAAAACGTAAATAATAATTTGTTCCCTGCACAACACGAGTCTGTTGAAGGATAATTTCAGAGAGCCAAATATGATAAGGATCAGTCGTTTGCCTCCACGGTAACTCCCTCATATTTTTTTTGAACCAACTATAAATAACACCTAAAAAATCATTCATTTTATGCTAACCCGTTAAAAATCTTCATAAAAACAAAAATAATTTTTTTGAAATGCTTTCCGGTTCTTAAATTATTTTTATTTTTGCACACCAGTTTATTCCGATTAATACATTGAAAATTAAATATTTTAAGAAATGACAAAGGCAGATATTGTAAATGAAATTTCAAAAAACACAGGAATTGAAAAGGTAACTGTTCAAAAGACAGTGGAAGCCTTTATGGAAACTGTAAAAGATTCATTAGTAGATGGAAAAAATGTTTACCTAAGAGGATTTGGTAGTTACGTTGTTAAGAAAAGAGCAGAAAAAACTGCAAGAAATATTTCTAAAAATACAACAATTATAATCCCGGCACACAACATTCCATCATTCAAACCAGCTAAATCTTTTGTAGCAAAAGTTAAAAATAAAGTAAAATAATTTTGTTATGCCGAGCGGAAAAAAAAGAAAAAGACATAAGATGGCTACGCATAAAAGGAAAAAAAGATTGCGTAAAAACAGACATAAGAAGAAAAAATAAAGTTTTAATAAACTCGATTTATTAAATATATTTAGATTAAACCTAAGGCAATATTCTGTCTTAGGTTTAATCTGTTATAATAGTATTGTTATTAATAAAAAAATTTACAGATTAAAATTTAGGTTGTGAGTAGCGATTTGATTATTGATGTGACTCCATCCGAAATTGTCATTGCTCTACAGGAAAACAAAAAGCTTGTTGAATTAACCCGGGAAAGAAGCGGTGCAAAATTTGCAGTGGGAGATATTTATCTTGGCAAAGTAAAAAAGATAATGCCAAGCCTGAACGCTTCTTTTATCGATGTTGGCTACGAAAAAGATGCTTTTCTGCATTACCTCGACATGGGACCGCAATTTGCCACATTAAACAAATTTGTCCGTATTGCATCGTCCCGAAAAACAAAAGTTTCATCCCTTTCACGAATTCATTCCGAGCCTGATATTGACAAAGAAGGCAAGGTAAACAACCTGCTTAAAACAGGTCAAAAAATATTAGTCCAGGTAGCCAAAGAACCCATTTCTACAAAAGGTCCCAGATTAACTTCCGAAATATCTATTGCCGGACGTTACCTGGTGCTCATGCCATTTAGCGACAAAATATCTGTTTCACAAAAAATTAAAACGAACGAAGAAAAAAACAGATTAAAAAAACTGGTTCAGAGTATTAAACCAAGAAAATACGGAGTAATAATCAGAACCGTCGCTGAAGGAAAAAAAGTAGCAGAACTTGACCAGGAATTGCGCAGATTAGTCGACAAATGGGAAACAACATTCAACAAGCTTCATCGTGCTCAGCCGCCATCTTTGATTATTGGTGAGATGGACAGAACAACGGCACTTTTGCGCGACATTTATCATCCCAACTTTAACAGTATTATTGTTAACGATCAATCGGTTGCTAATGAAATTAGCGATTACATAGGCAGTATCCAGCCTGACAAAAAGAAAATTGTAAAATTGTACAAAGGACGTCAACCCATTTTTGAACATTATGGAATTGAAAAACAAATAAAAGCGTCGTTTGGAAAAACAGTTTCATTTAAAGATGGTGCCTATTTAATTGTTGAACACACCGAAGCATTTCATGTAATAGACGTTAACAGCGGAAATCGCGCTAAAGTTGGACTAGACCAGGAAACCAATGCACTTGATGTAAACCTGGCCGCCTGTAATGAAATAGCAAGACAACTTCGTTTGCGAGACATGGGAGGCATTATTGTCATAGATTTTATTGACATGCACCAGGCCGCAAATCGCCAGAAAGTGTACGAACACATGAAGGAGATTATGGCCGGAGATCGAACCAAGCACAACATTTTACCGCTAAGTAAATTCTGTCTCATGCAAATTACCAGGCAAAGAGTACGCCCGGAAGAAAATATTGAGACAGCAGAAAATTGCCCGACTTGTAAAGGCAGTGGTAAAATTGTGCCTACTGTTTTATTTGCTGACGAATTAGACAGCAAGGTAAAATATGTTCTGAAAGATTTGAATAAGAAAAAACTGGTTTTGAAAGTACATCCTTACATTGCCGCCTACCTTACAAAAGGTTTTAAAAGTATGCGTAGTCAGTGGTTTTTAAAATACATGCGGTGGGTTAATGTAGTGGCAAACAGTTCTTATTCATACCTTGAATATCATTTTTTTGATGAAAATATGGAAGAGATAATTCTTTAAAAAAAAGCCGTTCATTGAATTTGAGCGGCTTTTTTTATAAAATCTGCTAAAATTATCCTGGTTTCATATTAATTGACTATTTTTTATGCGAAAACGGAATATTTGTCATAAACAAACTAAATGGAATTATTTTTGTTTATGGACATATTTAGATTTGTAAATACTTAAGATTAAGAAAACGCCATATCAATATGAAAAAATTATCGTTTAGTCTGATTTTCCTATTATCATTTATTTTTGTAAAAGCCCAGATTGTTAATCCAACCACCTGGACATTTGATTCAAAACAAAATGGAAACGAAGCAGAGCTAATTTTCAAAGCAGAAATAGACCAAGGCTGGCATCTGTACGACACCTATTTACCGGATGGCGGACCAATAGCCACAGCTATTATTTATGCAGATTCAACAAAGTTTGAATTTGTAGGTGAAATTCAGAAAGATCCTGAACCGGTAATTGTATTCGATGAAGTTTTCCAGTTAAATGTAGGATATTTTAGTGATCAGGCTACTTTAACTCAAAAAGTAAAACTACTTACTGATGATGAGGTAGAAATAAAGGGATATGTTCTTTTTATGAGTTGCAACGATGAAACATGTACCGCACCGGAAGAGACAGAATTCTCTTTTGTTTTTAACAAAGGAAAGGGTTCAATTGATAGTAGCAATAATGAGGTTGCTAATGAAATAAGTACCTCGTCATCTACATCAGGATCAGCCAGTGGACAAACGATTTGGCTTTTTATTCTAATATCAGCATTAGCGGGCCTTGCAGCTGTTCTTACTCCCTGTGTATTCCCAATGATCCCTATGACAGTATCATTTTTTATGAGGGGAAGTGAAAACAGGGGAAAAGCCATTCGAACAGGTTTCTTTTTTGGCTTCTCAATAGTTTTGATATTTACATTGCTGGGGGCTTTATTTTCATTTGGAATTTTTGGACCTAATGTTGGAAGTATATTAAGTACACACTGGATTCCCAATATTATATTCTTTACGCTGTTTTTAATTTTTGCAATTTCGTTTTTTGGCGCTTTTGAAATTGTCTTACCCAGTAGTTTGGTGAATAAAACCGATTCGAAGGTGGATAAGGGTGGATTAATTGGCGCATTTTTTATGGCGCTGACTACGGTAATTGTATCGTTTTCATGTACAGGCCCCTTTATCGGAGCTCTTATTATTCAGGCAGTTCAGGATGGCGGCATGAGACCATTAATTGGAATGTTTTTCTTTGGACTCGCATTTGCTACTCCATTTACTTTACTGGCAATCTTCCCTTCTGCACTTAACAAATTGCCGAAATCAGGCGGCTGGTTAAATGCAATAAAGGTTGTATTTGCATTTATTCTATTGGCATTTGGCCTTAAATTCCTCAGCAATATAGATCAGGTATATGGATTTGCATTGTTAAGCCGTGAAATATATCTGTCAATCTGGATTGTTATTTTCTTTTTCCTAGGATTATATTTTCTTGGTAAAATCAAGTTTTCGCATGACAGTGATTTACCCTATGTGGGAGTCGGAAGACTTTTTCTTTCCATAGTAACATTTACCTTTGTCGTGTATCTTTTTACCGGGTTATTTGGAAATCCGTTAACTTCAATTTCAGCTCTTATCCCTCCGGCAAGCAATAATTCCTATTTTTCACAAAATATTTCCGAAACAGTACAAAACAATTCAGAAGAACTTTGTGGCCCGGCCAAATACGCTGATAAACTGCATCTCCCTCATGGATTGTCAGGTTATTTTGATTATGAACAAGGCATGGCCTGTGCACAGGAACAGGGTAAACCGGCGTTTGTTGTTTTTAAGGGACACGCATGCGCCAATTGTAAAAAAATGGAAAATACAGTTTGGGCAAATCCCGAAGCTTTAAAATTGCTTTCAGAAAAATATGTAATTATAGGATTGTACACCGATGATCGAACAAAATTACCGGAAGATGAATGGGTAACATCAGAGCGAGATGGTGAATTGAAAAAAACTATGGGACAAAAAAATCTTGATCTTCTGATCTCGAATTACGATACAAACACAATTCCTTACCATGCAATTATAGAACCAGATGGAACGCAATATACCATGAGCGTTACATTTGACAATGACGAATTTAAAGCATTTCTTGAAAAAGGCATATAATTTAAATAATTATGTATTTATGTCAGAAATTCTATTGTTTTCCATGTTCTTCCAAAATTTAATACAAAATATATTTAAGAATCATTATAAATAAATATATTTAAAAGAATTTTAATAGTGAAGCAATGGATTATTCCAATTGGTTATTCTGGAATGTGGACACGCAAAAAGATTTTGTTGAACCAGACGGCAAACTCTATGTAAACGGATCAGAAAAATTAAAACCTAAGTGGAAACAACTCACTGAGCTGGCAGAAAAACAATCAATTCGCGTAATCAATACAGCTGATAACCATTTTTATAACTCTCCAGAACTGGACTCTTCACCCGATTTTGTCAAAACCTTTCCAGAACATTGCATGGCTGGCACGGAAGGTGCAGAGTATGTTAGCGAAACAAAACCAGACGAACCTTTGATATTCGAATGGAATAAAGAATATTTAATCACACCTGAAATATTAGACCTTGAAAAATACCGCAATTTTGTAGTTCTTAAAGATGCTTTCGATGTATTTTCGGGAAATCCGTGGACAAGAAAAATTTTAAAAATGATCAATCCTGACACAGTTGTGGTATATGGTGTTACAACCAATGTTTGTGTTGATTATGCCATAAAAGGCTTATATCGAAAAGTAAAGAACATTATAGTTATAGAAGATGCAATAAAGGAACTTCCCGATATTCCTTTACCGTTTGACAACTGGAAAAAAAAGGAAGTAAAACTTATGCAACTCCGTGATTTTCTTAAGATGATAAATTAGTTTAAAACTTTCTGTTTTCCTTTAAGAATCTTTCCTCAATTAATTGGCTTTGTTTAACTGTATTCCTTATCCAACCTAATTTTATTTCTTCCTTTTCAAAATCTGACAATTTCCAATCAATGTTTTCCAATTTTCTAAGACAGTTGGAAATTTCATATAATACCAAAGCGGCTGAAACTGAAATATTTAAACTTTCAGTGAATCCATACATGGGAATTTTCAAAAATTCATCTGCTTCATTCATTATAGTCTCTGATATTCCCGGAAGTTCAGAACCAAAAACTAAGGCAGCTTTTCCTTTTGACAAATCAAAATTCTGAAGCAGTTGCTCATTTGTGTGCGGAGTTGTAGCAATAATTCTGTATCCCTTCTTTTTAAGATTTCTGATCGTGCTTAAACTATTGTTTTGTTTCTGATTATATTTGTAAATATTTAACCATTTAGAAGCTCCCAGAGCCACTTCCCTGTTTATTGTAAATTCATTTCTGTTTTCAATCACATGAACATCCTGAATGCCAAAACAATCACACGAACGCAGTACAGCACTGGCGTTCTGTGACTGAAATATATCTTCAAGAACAACAGTTATGTATCTTGTACGCTCATTCAGTATTTTTTCAAAAAGGGACAAACGAGCTGGTGTGATAAATCCGGATAAATACTTGAGAAGTTGTTTTTGCATAAATAATCATTTGAATAGCAAAAATAAAAAAAGGGAAACAAATTCTTGTTTCCCTCCCTTTATAGTACGTTTCAGTTACGATACAGCATCTGATAAGTCAGCACCAGCTTTAAATTTAACAACTTTTTTAGCTGGAATTGTAATTTCTTTCCCTGTTTGTGGGTTTCTTCCTGTTCTGGCACCACGTTCTGATACTGAGAACGAGCCAAATCCAATAAGAGCAACTCTATCACCACCTTTTAGGGCACCTGAAGTTGCAGAAACAAATGCGTCAAGAGCTTTTTTAGCGTCAGCTTTAGTTAGGCCAGCTTGTTCGGCCATTGCATCAATTAATTGTGCTTTGTTCATACGGCAAAAATTTAAATAATTATTAAATTATTGAAAATAAGTGTTTTACAAAAATTTAAAAAGTCCATAACTCGAATATAAATTTGATAAATCAAATTCTTCTTTTTTCTAAACTGCCAGTAAAATCAACTGTTCCAGAGAACTTTTTTACAGTTTCACTAAATTCCGAAATAAGTTTCAAAAAACCAAACCAAATGCATCTTTTTTTTTCATCAAGAAAGCTTATTTTTCAACCAAAAGGTTTTTGTGTATTCAAAAAAAATTCTACTTTTGTCGCGCCCGGAGAGATGGCAGAGTGGTCGAATGCGGCGGTCTTGAAAACCGTTGTACCGAGAGGTACCGGGGGTTCGAATCCCTCTCTCTCCGCAAAAAAAATCCATTGGTTATTTGCCAATGGATTTTTTGTTATCAAAATTGTTAATAACTTTTCACATTTATGACCCGAAAAAGCTGATTTATAGGAGTCAAAAAAGTTTAGGTAATATGAATTGAATTATTATATTTGCACTCGCAAAAAGAAACACGGGTGTAGCTCAGTTGGCAGAGCACTGGTCTCCAAAACCAGGTGTCGGGAGTTCGAGTCTCTCCTCCCGTGCAAGAAGCTGTAGAAATACAGCTTTTTCTTTTTTTCACCAATTCCTTTTTCTATTTTCAACAAAAATATTTGAAATGCAAATTGAAGCCTTTATTCCTTGTTTTATCGACCAGCTGTACCCCAAAACAGCAGAAAACTTTATAGCAGTACTGGAAAAGGCAGGATGTGATGTAAAATACAACCCGGAACAAACCTGTTGTGGACAACCCGCATTTAACAGTGGATATTGGAAAGAAGCCAAAACATTGGCCATCAAATTCATCGGTGATTTTGATGAAAATAAAACAATTGTTTCTCCATCGGCATCATGTACAGGTTTTATAAAAAATTACTACAAAAAAATACTGAAAGACGAAAGCGATTATCTGAGCAGATTTGAAAAACTCGAGAACAACATTTTTGAATTTTCTGATTTTTTGGTAAATCATCTTCATTTTATTGATTTTAGTGCGGAATTCTGCCACAAGGTAACATTTCACGATTCCTGCGCTGGATTGCGAGAATACGGAATCAAAGACGACCCCAGAAAGCTACTTGAAAATGTAAAAGGTTTGGAGTTAATTGAAATGAAGGATACTACAACCTGCTGTGGTTTTGGGGGAACTTTTGCGGCTAAATTTCATCATATTTCCACAGCCATGACTGAACAGAAAGTTGAAAATGCCTTAAATGCAGGAGCAGAATATATAATATCAACAGAAGCTTCCTGCTTATTGAACATGGAGGCATACATAAAAAAACAAAAACTTCCGATAAAAACTATTCATCTGGCTGATGTGCTGGCACATTCCTAAAATTTCCCGACCTATCAAAAAACCTGTAATTTATGTAATTTGTGGTAATGCCCGTTTAATTCAAGAAGTTCCTCGTGTGATCCCTTTTCTACAATTTTCCCCTTTTGTAACACACAAATCAGATCCGCATTTTTAATCGTTGATAATCTGTGGGCTATAACAAGCGATGTTCTGTTTTTCATCAAATTACCAAGGGCTTCCTGAACCAGTCTTTCCGATTCAGTATCCAGTGCTGAGGTTGCTTCATCCAGAATTAAAATAGGAGGATTATTAAGCACTGCACGTGCAATCGAGATGCGCTGCTTTTGTCCTCCCGACAATTTATCTCCCCTATCTCCTATTATTGTATCATAACCTTGTTCATACTCCATAATAAAATTATGTGCATTAGCAATTTTTGCCGCATTAATTACATCTTCAGTTTTGGGATTTTCCATGCCAAAAGCAATATTATTGAAAAATGTATCATTAAACAGGATTGGTTCCTGATTCACATTTCCAATTAAATTTCGAAGACTTTTGATTTTCAAATCACGCAAATCAATTCCATCAACTTCAATTTTACCATCGGTTACATCCCAGAATCTTGGCAACAAATCAACCAATGTTGTTTTTCCTCCACCCGATTTTCCCACAAAAGCTAACTGTTTTTACCTTTTTCAATGTCCAGCGATATTTCTTTTAAAACAGGTGTTGTGTTGTAAGAAAATGAAACATTTTTATATCTGATACTTTGTTTAAATTCATTGACTTCTAATGCATCTTCTTTTTCAACAATATTTGTTTCGGTAAATAAAATACGGTCGATTCTTTCCATTGAAGCCAGGCCCTTTTCAACACTGTAAAGTGCAGTTGAGAAAGCCTTTGCAGGATTAATTATATTGTAGAAAAATACCAGATAACCAATAAATCCAGCTGCATCGAGAGAACTCTCCCCACTTAATATGAGTTTTCCCCCGTACCACAAAACAATAATAATTAATGTTGTTCCTAAAAATTCACTCACCGGATGTGCAAGAAACCTTCGCCACATCAATTGGTTCATAATGTGAAAATAATTCTGATTTTCTCTTTCAAACCGTTCTTTTGCTTTATTTTCTGCATTGAAGGATTTTATCACTCTTAGACCTGAGAGATCTTCTTCAATTATTGATAAAATCTCTCCCATTTTATCCTGCCCCTTCCTAGATTTCTTTTTCAAACTTTTACCGATGGCACCTATAATATATCCGACAACAGGAAAAACAATAAATACAAAAAGGGTAAGACTCCAGCTCATATAAACCATCACAGCGACTGAAACAATGATTAGAATCGGATTTTTAATCATCATGTCCAAAGAATTCATGACTGAGTTTTCCACTTCATTGACATCATTTGTCATTCGGGCCATAATATCACCTTTTCTCTCCTCAGAGAAAAAACCTAATGGAAGATATATTATTTTATTATAAATCAACGAGCGAATATCACGAACAACACCATTACGAATGGTAACTATCATAAAATTTGCGAGATAATAAAATCCTGTTTTCAAAAAAACATTTAGAATGATAAAAATACCTATAAAAATAAGTGCTTTTTCAGGACTACTTTCCTGAATGATATTACTGATATAATAATTTACATATTCAGTAACTGATTCCACATTTAAACTCACTACTGGCTTAACCAGCACCATATCTTCGGTTCCAAATAATATCTGAAGCGAAGGGATAAGCAATAAAAATGAAAACGCACCAAAAACAGCACTTAAGAAATTAAAAATGATATTTAAAACCAGCTTCCATTTGTAAGGAGGAACAAACCGACGAAGCAGTTTAAGAAAGTCTTTCATTTAAATTTGGTGTAAATGATCTTAAAAAATACCCGTGTAATTTTGCGGTGTAATATTTTTAAGTTCAGTTTTTACTTTTTTATCAACGTCCAATGAATCAATAAAATTGTGAATTGCCGTTTTATCAATCACATCGTTTTTTCGTGTAAGGTCTTTTAAAACTTCATAAGGATTCGGGAAAAACTCACGCCGCAATATGGTTTGAATTGCTTCAGCAACAACAGCCCAGTTACTTTCCAAATCTTGCTGAATGGCAACTTCGTTAAGTAACAATTTATTTAATCCTTTTAAAGTTGACTTTATGGCGATGATTGTATGCCCAAACGGAACACCAATAAAACGAGTAACTGTAGAGTCGGTTAGATCACGTTGCAAACGTGAAACAGGAAGTTTGGAAGACAACTGCTCAAACGCTGCATTCGCTATACTGATGTTTCCCTCCGAGTTTTCAAAATCAATAGGATTTACTTTATGCGGCATGGTTGAAGAACCTACCTCTCCCTTTTTAATTTTTTGTTTGAAATAGCTCATAGATATGTACATCCATATATCACGATCCAAATCAAGAATTATATTGTTGATTCGTTTCATTGCGTCAAAAATCGCGCTGTGGTTATCATAGTGCGAAATCTGTGTTGTAAATTGAGAGCGATTTAGACCTAATTTTTCCTTACAAAACTTATTACCAAATTCTTCCCAGTTTATATCAGGATAAGCCACATGATGCGCATTAAAATTCCCTGTGGCTCCACCAAATTTGGCATCAATTGATATGGATTTTAGATGCACAAGTTGCACCATAATCCGTTCAATAAAAACTTTGATTTCTTTACCAAGTTTTGTTGGTGAAGCTGGTTGTCCATGTGTTTTAGCCAGCATTGGAATATTTTTCCATTCGGTTGCTAGCGTTAATAACTTTTCAATTAATTCCTGAATCAAAGGATAGTACTCGTTCTCCAATGCGTCCTGAATAGATTTTGGAATTGCTGTATTATTAGCATCCTGCGATGTAAGTGCAAAGTGAATAAACTCTTTATATTTCCCTAAATTTAGTTTATCAAATTCTTCTTTAATAAAATATTCAACCGCCTTAACATCGTGGTTTGTAACACTTTCTATATCCTTTATTCTTTGTGCATCTTCGACTGAAAAATCTTCATGCAGCTTACGCAATTTTTCCAGTTTGCCCTGGGGAATACTAATCAATTGGGGAAGCGGAATCTCGCAAAGAGCTATAAAGTATTCAATTTCGGTAAAAAGTCGATATTTGATGAGGGCATATTCACTAAAATATTTCCAAAGATTTTCAACTTTGTTATTATACCTTCCATCTACCGGAGAAATGGCCGTTAAAGCATTCATAATTCTTTTAATTCTTTTAATGACCGTGCAAATTTAACAAATTACATGGATAAGAATTTTTAATAAATTGATATTTAACGAACATTAATAAACAAATTGGTAATAATAATGTAAGGGATCTACCTGAAATAAAGATACAAGCACCTGTTTTGGAAATAATTTAGCGGATTGTTTTCGGCAATTAAAAATATTTCTGAAATTGCATAAGTGGAAAACATTTTCTTTATAAAAATTTAAAGGCGAATAATTGTAACCTATTGATCATATACAGATGAAATACTATAAAAATATAGTCGCAGCTCTAATAATGTTATTTTCCTTATCTGCGACAGGCCAGGAAAATCAGGAAAAACTGGTTTACAAGTTCAACATCATGCAGGAAATTACAAAAGCGACATGGCGACAAACGCAGCAGGCATTCAAAGCTGCCGACACTCTGGGTGCCGACATTTTCCTCATCCATATGAACACTTACGGCGGAACGGTATTGGATGCGGATTCAATTCGAACCAAAATATTACAAAGTAAAATTCCTGTTTATGTTTTTGTTGACAATAATGCTGCATCGGCCGGGGCACTCATTTCCATTGCATGCGACAGTATTTATATGAGACCAGGGGGTAGTATAGGTGCTGCTACTGTAGTTAATCAAACTGGTCAGGCGATGCCTGATAAATACCAAAGTTACATGCGCTCAACAATGCGTGCAACTGCTGAAGCACATGGAAAAGACACAATCAATGTAGGAAATGAAACGATTTATAAGTGGAGGCGTGATCCTAATATCGCAGAGGCAATGGTCGATGAACGTGTCTACATTGAAGGTTTGATTGACACAGGACAAGTTTTAACATTTACTCCAACGGAGGCCATTGAAAATGGTTATTGTGAAGGAACGGCAGAAACTGTTGATGAAGTACTCCGGTTGGTAGGTATACAGGATTATAAGATTGTTGAATACGAACCTACATGGATAGAAAAAATCATTGGATGGCTTGTAAATCCTATTGTGTCAGGAATTTTAATAATGGCAATTATTGGCGGAATTTATTTTGAAATGCAATCTCCGGGAATTGGTTTTCCTATTGGGATAGCCATTTTAGCTGCAGTAGCCTATTTTGCGCCGTTGTATCTTGAGGGATTAGCTGCAAACTGGGAAATAATAGTTTTTATCCTGGGAATTATTCTAGTTGCAATAGAAATTTTTGTTATTCCGGGATTCGGCATCGCTGGTATTCTGGGGGTTCTCTTCATTTTTGTTGGATTAGTATTAAGTCTAATTGACAACATTAATTTTGATTTTGAGCATGTTGAGATGCGTGGTGTTGGAATTGCTGTTACAACCGTAGTCCTTGGCATTTTCGGTGGTTTTATTTTATCCCTTTACCTTGGGAATAAGCTATTTACTGCCAAATCAGGTCCATTCAAAAATTTGGCATTAAAAACTGTTCAAAATAAAAATGAAGGATATGTTAGCGTAGATAATGCTATTTTTAAGTTGAAAGGCAAAACAGGAATTTCCAAAACCGTTTTGCGACCGGGCGGTAAAGTTCTTATTGACAATGAAGTTTATGATGCAGTTGCTGAAAATGGTTTTATCGAGAAAGATGAAAAGATAATTGTAACCAAAGTTGAAGCAACGCAACTTTATGTTGAAAAAGACGAATAACGTATTAACAAAAAAGGCAGGTCTGTTTAACCTGCCTCACCCTTTTATGAATCTTTCTTATTACCTTGTTTTTATCTTTCTTTCGTTTCCTGTTATTCTTTTTATTCTCCGGTTATGGTATAAGTTATTTCAACATCGTAAGTATCGGCAATCAAATCTTCATAATCTTCACTGTCAAGGCTCAGTTCGTATGTCAACTGATGTCCTTTGTTTACTCCCGTTTCGGTGTAACAGCTTCCTATTCCTGTTACCAGGTTTTTAGCTGTTCTTTCAATCTTAACCTTACCGTTTACCGCTGAACCTTTTTTCCCATTTCCTGAAGTTATTCCGCCTGCCGATACAAGTAAACTTACTCCGTCAGGCAGTTTGTTCTCGTTATCCAGTTCTACTGTTATCTGGCGTGTTGAATTGGCCCCGTCTACTACCGAAGTATAGTTTAACCATAAATCACTGTTGCTTGCCGTTCCAAAATCTACTGCCTCTCCTGCTTCAAGGCTACTTACCGATGGTGACAAGTTAATAACACCTGCTTCTCCTTCTCCCGATTCCACATCCACCAGTGCAATAGTTGGAATATTGATTGATACACTGTGCGATGCACTGTTGTTGTCTGAGTCACCTTCGTTACCTGCAAATACTAATCCTGAGATAAATAAACCTGCTACGATTGTTAATACTGATTTTTTCATGTTTTTTATGTTTTTAGTTTGTAAATTCTTTTTGTTAATCATCAAGCGTCGATGTGCCAAAACAATTGCAAGCCAGATGCCAAAAAGACTAAAAAGCTAAAAATCAACAAATTAACATTCATGCCAAAAATCACAATCACCCCAAAATGAAACAATTATTCCTAAAATTGGACATTGGACTAATTTGGGAATATATAAAATATGCGCTTAAAATGGGACAAAAGGATATAAAAAAAGACAGAAACATAAAATCTCTGTCTTCCATACTATATTTTCGTGTGTACTTATTTTTAATCCAGAAAATCTGCAACGAACTGCCTGAGTTCCTCCCCTCTTTTATTTTTGGCAACAATTTTTCCGGTTTTATCTACCAACAGACTGGAAGGAATAGAATTTACAGAATAAAGCTGAGCAACTTCATTTTGCCAGTAGGATAAATCTGACACATGAGTCCATGTCAAATTATCGTCTGCAATCGCTTTTACCCAATCATCTTTTGTTCGATCAAGCGAAACACCAAAAACAGTAAAACCTTTATCCTCGTATGCATTATAAACTGAAACGACATTGGGATTTTCAACGCGACACGGACCACACCAGCCTGCCCAAAAATCAAGTAAGGTCAATTCATTTTGTGAATATATATCAGAAAAACGAACCGGGTTGCCTTCCGGATCATTCTGAACAAAATCCGGAGCAACATGGCCAACTGAAACCATTTTATGCTTTTCAATCCACTCCTTCAACGCAATCACGGACGGCACAGAAAGTAATTTTGAATCTAAGGCACTCACTATTTTATCCAATTCTTCTATTTCCATCGAATTCTGCATACCGGCAAGGAAATATGGTGTTACATAAGAAGAAGGATTATTCTTAACAAAATCTTTTTGCAGGTTCTCAGCTTTAGCATAAACTTCGTTTATATCAGCCATTAATTTCTCAGCTTTAGCCGTATCTCCCTCCATTAATGTTTTCCGTGCCTGCTCATACAAACTCATATACTCTTCAGAGAGTGCTTTCATATCATTATTAACCTCTTTAAATTCATCGTGTGTTTTTGAACCACGAACTTTTAAATTTGCCAGAGAATCAACACTTCCCACTACAGACATTTTTGCATTTTCAACAAAAACCAATATTTTATCTCTTTGCCCCACAAAAGATAAATAATAGTCACCGGGCATTTCTACTTCTCCTTTCAATACAGCAACGCCGTCTACTATGTCAGCTGTATCTATCGGTATCCAAGCCTCCGTCCCCCGCTTCTCCAGCAAAACTTTGCCATTAGCGCCTTCAATATCTACCTTTATTTCAAAGCCTTTTTGCTGTGTACAGGCAAAAATCATGAGTACTAGTACCAAAATAAGAATCCTTTTCATTATGTCTTCTTTTGTATTTTTATTTCAAGTAAAAATTACAACACTTATCTTTAGGCATCTAAAATATAACTTATACAAAAAAAAAACCAAATAATGTCATTTTTTTGATTTGCAGTACAATGAGTGACAACAATCATATATTAATAGTCAATAGCGCCGAACAAGGAATTACAGAATTCACTGAACCTCTGGAAAAAATTGTTAAAGAGGAAGAATTATATCCTGTAATAATAGAATACAGGGAATGTCCGGATTTTAATTTTGATTCTGTTAAAGCTGCAATTTTATCCGGCTCGCCCCAGGGTGACGATATTGTTGAACATCATTTACCTTATTTCAGATGGCTTAGCAATTTTGACAAGCCAATTCTTGGAATCTGTGCAGGCCACCATATTTCAGGCTTTTTGAATGGTTCTAAAATTTTAAGAAGCACGGAACCCGAGTCAGGCATATATGACTTACAAATAATAAAAAATGATATCCTGTTTGAAGGTTTGCCAAAAAACTTCAGGGCAAAACAAATGCATAATGATTCTATTACACTGCCTGACAATTTTGAATTGCTTGCTACGTCAAAAACCTGTTACAACCAGCTAATGAAACACAAAGAAAAACAGTGGTATACATGCCAATTCCATCCTGAATATTACAACCATGATCTGATAAAAAATTTCTTAAAAATTTGCAAAAAATAAAGCCGCCCAATAGGTTCGAACGGCTTGCATTTTTAATCAGTATTTGTTTCTACTTTTTTATATCCTGAAATTCAGCGCCCTGGGAATGAACTGTTTTTACAGCTCTGCCCGATGGATCCGCATTCCCCTGGAAAGCAGCATCCCACAATAAAGCTGTTTCTGTGCTACAGGCAATTGAAGGCACTGAAGGCACGCAAGCTGCTGCCTGATCTGATGGAAAATGTTCACTAAATATTGCTCTATACATATATTCTTCCTTATTCATAGGTGTATTTACAGGGAACCGATATTTTGCATTAGCCATCATATCATCAGTTACCTGTTCACTTGCAATCTTTTTCAATGTATCAATCCATCCATAACCAACACCATCGGAGAACTGCTCTTTTTGTCTCCAGGCAACACTCTCCGGGAGAATATTTTCAAATCCTTTTCGCAAACACCATTTTTCCATTTTACCATCTTTCGCCATTTTTTGTTCCGGATTAAAGCGCATAGCCACATCAATAAATTCCTTATCCAGAAATGGCACCCTACCTTCAACGCCCCATGCAGCCAACGATTTGTTAGCCCTTAAACAATCGTATTGATTCAATCTGCTAACTTTTCGAACACTTTCTTTATGAAATTCTTCAGCGTTTGGAGCTTTATGGAAATAAAGATAACCACCAAAAATCTCGTCTGCACCCTCTCCAGTCAAAACCATTTTTATCCCCATCGATTTAATTACCCGGGCAAGCATATACATTGGCGTTGAAGCACGAACTGTTGTAACATCGTAAGTCTCTATATGATAAATTACATCACGGATAGCATCCAAACCCTCTTGAATTGTATAGTGAATTTCGTGATGAACGGTCCCAATATAGTCAGCCACTTTCCTCGCAGCCACCAAATCAGGCGAACCTTCAAGACCAATTACAAATGAATGCAACTGGGGCCACCACGCGTCCTTTTCATCTCCATCCTCAATTCTTTTACCTGAATATTTCTTTGCTAGTGCTGAAGTAATAGAAGAATCTAAACCTCCGGACAATAATACTCCGTAAGGCACATCAGACATCAACTGGCGTCGAACTGCCTTGTCCAAAGAATCTGCCAATTCATTAATATCTGCAGGATTATCTTTTACATTTTCATATTCGGTCCACTCTCTGTTATACCAACGTTTTAGTTCACCATCTTTACTATACAGATAATGCGCAGGAGGAAACTCCTGAATCTTTGTACAAACGCCTTCCAACGATTTTAATTCAGAACCAACATAAAAGTTACCAAATTTATCCCAGCCCATGTACAAAGGAATAATTCCAATATGATCACGTGCAATCAAATAAGCATCCTCTTTTTCATCGTATAGAGCAAATGCAAAAATACCATTCATTTCATCAAGGAATTTTTCCTTTTTGTCGTCATAAAGAGCCAGAATCACTTCACAATCAGATCCGGTAAGAAATTCATATTTGCCTTCATATTCCTTCCGAATTTGGCGATGATTGTATATCTCTCCGTTTACTCCTAAAATTAATTTTTTGTCTTTGCTATATAAAGGTTGTCCTCCCGATTCCGGGTCTACAATAGAAAGTCGTTCGTGGGCAATAATTGCTTTTTCTCCACAGTATATTCCTGACCAATCCGGTCCGCGATGGCGAACTTTCTTAGACATCTCCAACACAGTTGGTCTCAATATTTGAACATCCGTTTTTAATTCAAACGCACCAATAATTCCACACATGTTATTCTCTATTTATTTTATCGAATTTTATTTCCGCCAAAAATAATCACTTTGTTACAATATAAAAATATTCGTTGACATTTTTCTAAAAAAAATAACAATAAGAATACAAAATAGAACATTTCTCTGCGCTTTAGCGTCATTTTTACAAAATGACAAATTTCAGCAAATACCCCATTTTTTACTATATTATTTTAACAAAATATTGACTTTATTTTCACATACCCCCTAAAAATCAATAGCACACAACCAAGAAAGTTATTATTTTTCACCCACTGGTAAATATTTGAATTCTGGCATAAGAAAATTTCAGACAAAATTTTTAATCAGTCTTCTTAAACTTTAACTTTTGAAATATTTATGAAGTGTTCAAAGAATATCAATAAAAGTTAATCTTACTTTTTGATATTTTAATTATTGCAGCGTACTATTTCCAAATTAATTATTATCCAAATTCAGAATCTCTTCACCAAATTTTACTGTTTCATTTAATACCGTCTCAACACTACCAGATGTAAGTTCACATGCAATCGGATGACAACCTGCCTCCGGAAAAGCTACCTTAACTTTCCTATCAGGGGTTGTAGACAGTTGTTCAAACATTTTTAGCATTGAACTAACTTTAACTGTTTCATCCTGATTATTTTCATCTTTATAATAATAACCAAGAAAGACGGGAGCTGTTACATTTTTAAATGTCTCCTTTACCATTGTGGCCTCAACCAATTGCTGTAAATAAACAGTTGCCTCCATTCTGTATTTACAATTCCAGTACTGGCACTCCTTAGAATCAAAATTTTCATCAGTCACCCGGTATTTTCCACCATTTACTTTCCGTCCAATTTGTAATCCCCACGGTTTTGAAAGCATAAAAGCAGCACTATTATTAATTTTAATATTTGGCGAATATAAAATCAAACCTTCAACATACTCAGGAAAATCGGAGGCCAGTTTTAAAGCAAGTGTCCCTCCGGTTGATGTACTCATAATAATCACTTTCTTGCCTATACTTCTTGCCACCATTAATGCATCTTTTGCTGACTCCCATAGCCTGTCAGGCGTCATATCTATCAATGGATCGTCAGTTTCTATTCCATGAGACGCCAGACGCGGAATATACAGATTAAATTTAAAATGCCGGGCAAAATTTACATGGACCGGATAAGCTTCATACCATGATGCCGAAAAACCATGAAGATACAACACTGCATATTCAGTTCTCTCGTGCAATGAATCGTTTGCCCAGAAAATTCTGGATTCATTATCCGGTTTCAATGTCAAACCTTCATCATTCTTTCTAATATAATCTTCAATATTTGTTAAACTGGCCGAAATTGAAGGTAAATTTTTATTAAGTTCCGGCTTTGGTGGTTTTGGACCTAAAAGATAAACAGCAATAAGTAGCAAAAATAAAATTCCTAAAAACCGTTTAATTCGTTTCATATTTCACAAATTTTTGCGATGAAATTACAATTATAATAATTACGCTGACAAATGATTCATTATAAATTTGATTTTAAAAATCCAATGTTAATTGTACAGGTTTTGATATTTGTTCTTCCAGAAAATTGGAAAGTGTTAACCCAAGCAAACGAACCCCTTTTTCAAACCCCTTGCTCACAAATAAAAGCTTAAAACTTTCTTCAGACAATTGTTTTTTTGATTTAAAATAATCCATCACAGTATAACTGCGGGTATGTTGCTCAAAATCGGAGTATTTGTATTTCAATGTAAGGGTTTTGGCCTTAACATTGGCACGCTCTGCGCGTTGCCATAAAATATCTACAATTTGTATTATTTCTTTTTCAAAGTCTTTTTTATCGTACAGGTCATAAAAGAAGGTTTGTTCAGCCCCCACTGACTTCCGTTTTCGGGATGGCAGAACAGGCCTGTTATCTTCTCCCCTGCAAATTTCAAAATAGTAATTTCCGGCTTTTCCAAATAAACGAAGCAATTCGAGTCGGTCTACCTTTTTCAGATCCCGGCCAAACCATATTCCCATTTTATTTAATTTTTCTGCAGTAATCTTCCCTATACCAAAAAATTTTCGCACTTCAAGTTTATCAATAAACTCCTGAGCTTCCCGAGGAGTAACTACAAAAAGTCCATTGGGTTTATTCACATCTGAGGCTACTTTTGCTAAAAATTTATTGTAAGAAACTCCTGCAGATGCAGTTAATCCTGTTTTTTTATAAATGCTACTTTTAATTTCTTTAGCAATTAATGTTGCTGAAGGCTTACCTTTTTTTGTATAAGTAACGTCAAGATATGCTTCATCAAGAGAAAGTGGTTCAACCAAGTCAGTATATTCAAAAAAAATCTCTCTGATTTGGTCAGAAACTTCTTTGTAACGTGAAAAACGTGGTTTTACAAAAATCAAATCCGGGCATTTTCGTTTTGCCACCTTTGCCGACAGTGCAGAACGAACTCCATATTTACGGGCTTCGTAACTTGCTGCCGCAACCACTCCCCTTTCACCTGAACCACCCACTGCAACAGGTTTACCTAACAATTCAGGATTATCGTGCTGTTCTACCGATGCATAAAATGCATCCATATCAACATGAACTATTTTTCTGACATTTTCCATAGCCTATTCAAAACAACTGATTTGCAGATAAAAAATTTCTTACATTTTTCATAAAATATCAATTCGTTCTATACTCAATAAGAATATTAGAAACAAAGAGGTAAGAAATACGATTTCTAAAATCAGTATTTAAGACCTTCTTTTTCAGGCACAAAACAAAAGACCAGTTCAACAAAATTGCTTTACTTTGAACTATTAAAGAAAGATAAAATAATGATTCATTCAGAAGATACCTTTTGCAAACCCTATAAAATAGTTTAGTTAGTTAGTTAAAATGTTAGTTGATTTTTGAATTAATGGGACGCTTTAAAAAACTATCCTCTAAGGATAGTTTTTTTATTCCTTTTCTGAAGAAGAATTAATTTCGAATTCAATTGTTTTCTCATTTTCTTTCAAATCTGCCGGTTCCCTACTCTTTCCATATGCTATAAGAGAAGAGGCCATTATAATGCTAGTGGCAATAATAACTACAAACAAAACGCCACTTTCAAACCCCTCTGTTTTTAATGAATCGGGAATAGCAAAAAACAATAATACCGAGATCAGTCCACGTGGCGCAATAAAAGTCTGCGGCATTGTATCCTTATTTTCAATAATATAAAAAAGGCCAAAACGCAAAACATAAGTTGCAATCAGAAAAATAAGACTAATCACCCACACTTTCGGAATCAGTAAAGAACTTAGAGGTAATGTCATTCCAAAAACGACAAAAAAGAAAGTCCTTACAACAAAAGAAGTTTCAATTGTAATCATATTGAACTGGTCGAAAACAGCATCAATACGATCATCGTCCAGCCATTTCTCCAGCTTTTCGAAAAGTAAAACTTTATGATTCCGAAGAAGCAAGCCAAACATAAGAATAATTATAAGTGAAGAAAGATGTAATAACTTTCCAACAGAATACAATAAAATTAAAACGGCAAGAAAAAGAAAAAACTTGGCCTGACCTTTTATTTTCTGGATAATATAAAGTAAGACGTAACTCAGAATAACTGATATTGCAATTGTTAAAAAGATATTACTACCTATAGCAAAACTTAATTGACGCATCCCCTCAATGTCAATATTTTCGATAATCATGTAAAATACCATGATCCCAAGTATGTCAGAAAACGTACTTTCATAAATCAGAAATTCTTTTTTGTAATGATTTAAATTGGCCACACTTGGGATAATTATAGCACTACTCATTATCGAAAGAGGTAAAGCATAAACCATTGCCTGAAGAAAATCAAGGGTTGGATAAAAAACCTGGATAACAAAAGAAATTGCCAATGAAGTTAAGGCAAGCGAAAATGAAGCAATCGTAAATGACTTCCATATAATCGGCCATTTCTCTTTTTTTAATTCAAGGTCAAGAGCAGCTTCAAGCACAATCATGATCAACCCTACAATACCAAGGATTTCCAAAGTACTGTAATAATCAGGTTCCAGGTCGAAATAAATTAATAACTGCTGAATACCAACACCCAGTAAAATAAGTACCAGCACACTTGGAATATTCGTGCGGCGTGCCAGCATATTGTTAAAAAAAGAAATAATGATAATAAGGCAAAGGCCGATAAGAAAAAGATATGCATTCATACTACTCCTTTTACAGCAATTTACAAAAACTACTTCAAGAGCAAACAATAAAATTCCAAAATATGTTTACTGCGCTTTAATAAACAAATACTGATAATTCAAATTGCTTGCACAAACGATGTTTTCCTGCTAACGTTCATCCATTTTATAAATACGTTCCATAAGCTGCCACTTCTCATCAGCTGTTGCGTTTTCTGAAGTTTTTTGAAAACGAGAAACATATTTTTCCCATTCTGACTGACGAGGTTTTGTTGCCAGTTCTTCCATTGCTTTGTCATGATCGAAATCGGGAACGGTATCCATTATCATAAATAATTGATCGCCTCGTATATATATTTCCATGTCAACTATCCCAACTTCTTTCATTCCCTGAGTAATTTCAGGCCAGGCTGCTCCGGGAGCATGAACTTTTTTGTATTCATTTATTAGTTCCTGATCATTTTTCAGCCTCAGCGTTTTGCAATATCTCATAATTTTACTCAAGGTATTTATATTCAATATTTATGCAACTGCAATCAACTTCTTATGCATGGACATTCTGAAATACGCATAAGAAGCAATAACCACAAAACAAATAAAGGGTAAAATGTAGGACAGGCTAACTCCCATTATGTCAACAAATGCTCCCTGAAGAGGTGTAATTACAGCTCCACCTAAAATTGCCATTATCATTCCCGATGAACCCACTTTAATTTCTGCATCACTCAATCCATTACTTCCCATTCCAAATATAGTAGGAAACATAAGTGACATAAAAGCTGAAATACTAATCAAGGAATAAACACCAACAATACCTCCAACAAATATTACAGTCAATGTTAAAACACCAGCCACTACTGCTGCAAACAACAACAGCGAATGATCCTTAATTTTTTTCATTAAGGCTGTAAAAATCCACCTTGAGGCTCCAAACATAATTAAAGCACCTGTGTGATACTGTAAAGCAACCTCAGGTGTTACATGCAGATGTTCAGGTATATAAAAATTAGTATAAGTCCAAACTGAAATTTGAGCTCCTACATAAAAGAACTGCGCTACAACGCCAAAAACATAATTTTTATTTTTAAGGAGTTTCCCAAATGTACTAAAGATGTGAACTTCAGTACCAGAATCTGATGCTTTAGGCATTTTCGCTATTGCAATTAATATCCATACAACCACCAAAACGGCTGCAATCGATAAATACGGAAAAATCACAATATTAAGTACTTCATTAACTTTGTCCGATGCAATTGAAATATTTCCATCTGAATCCAGTGGCATTTTAGCCATTATTAGAATTTGCGCGAGTAAAATACCTGTAACTGATCCAATTGGATTAAATGATTGTGCAAAATTCAATCGCCTAGTTGCAGTTTCCTGAGAACCTAAAGCAAGGATATATGGATTTGCATTGGTTTCAAGGACACTAAGCCCGGAGGCAAGAATATAATAAGCAATACAAAAATACACGAACTTTTGAAGTACCATTGACGGATATAACAAGAAACAGCCTAATGCATAAACTCCAAGACCTACTAAAACACCTGTTTTATAAGAAAATTTGCGAGCTATCAGCGCTCCTGGAATTGCCATACAGAAATATCCAAAATAAAAGGCAAATTGAATTAACGATGCCTGGAATGTACTTAGTTCTCCGAAAACTGCTTTAAAAACCCGCACCAGGGGATCAGTCAGGTTATTGGCAATTCCCCACCACATAAAACAGCTGGAAAGTAAAATAAAAGCAAGAAGATACTTTTTTTCAAGTAATGCAGGTTTTTGACTTACAGTATTCATTGAAGTATAGTTTAGTTAATGTTAATATGTCTTTTTAAAGGTATTGATCTTTGTTTTTCTCTTTTAATTGCTCTACAATTTTTTTTACATTTTCTGTTTTGTCGCGTTTACAGACCAAAGTTGTATCTCCGTCTTTCACTACAACAACATCATCAAGCCCAACAACAGCTATTAATCCGGTATCTGAATAAACATAGGAATTTTTGGTATCCATTAAAATAACCTCACCTGAACCGGCATTTCCATTTTTATCTTTTTTATCCGTGAGATATACCGACTCCCAGCTTCCCAAATCATTCCAATCAAAATTTCCTTCAACCAGATAAATATTCTGAGCGTGTTCCATTATACCATAATCAACTGAAATCCCTTTTATCGCTCGATAAATTGTATCAAGAGTTTCTTCAAAATCAGGTTTACCAATCTCTGCCTGAATTTTTCTTAAATCGGCATATAACTCAGGCGCAAATTCTTTTACAGCATCGAGAAATACCGAAACTTTAAAAACAAATAATCCGCTATTCCAGAAAAAGCCGCCTTGTTTCAGGTAAGCAGAAGCTGTTTCTTCATCCGGTTTTTCCACAAAACGTTCAACTTTGAACTTCCTGATCTTGTCGGAATCCAGTTCTTCTGCAGTTTTTATGTAACCATAACCGGTAGCCGGATAAGTAGGCGTTATCCCGATTGTTACAATTCCGTCCTTTTCATCCGCAATTTTTGCAGCAGTCAGCACTGTATCTTTAAACAATTCCTCATTGACTATCAGATGATCCGATGGGGAAACAACCATAATTCCATCGGGATTATCAATCTCGGCATACATAGCCGCCAAACCAATACATGGTAATGTATTTTTCCCAACGGGCTCGTAGATCAGATTTTTCCGGGGTAACATTGGCGTTTGTTCCTCAAGAACTTTTGCCTGCGATTTTCCGGAAACAATATAAATATCCTTGAATTTCGTAAATGTGGAAAACCTTTTAATTGTTGATTGTAGAAGAGAGTCTTCTCCAAAAATATTTAAATACTGTTTGGGCTTTTCTTTTTTACTTCGTGGCCAAAATCGGGTCCCTGAGCCACCTGCCATAATCAGACAATACAATTTATCCATATTTATCCTTTTTGCTGAAGGTTAAAAATACACGAATTATTCAAAAGATAGTTATCGGACATAACTTTAAATTGAATAATATCTCAAACAATTTGTTAAACACATCTAATCTTCTAAGTAATACCCAACAGCTTTTTTAGCAGATTATTTACCACTAACTATAATTAGGATTTTTAGTACATAAAGATTTTCACATTACCAATCTTCTTCCAAAAATAGCACCCTGACAAAATCAATCAGCCATATAGAATTGTAAATTAAATAATTACAACAAATTCAAATAAAAGATATTTTTGTATTATTTATTGACTTGCATTTCATAAATGCGTAACTTGTTCGTGAAATCCATTAAATCAAAAATGAATTCTATTAAAAATCTCTTAAACAGATATTCATTACATATTAATATTTATGGTGTTGAAAAACTATTTTTCATTTGATAAATCAGTAATTTATTATGGAAGCTTTATTGAAAATCGCATTTAATGAATTAGGTACGGAGGAAATTCCGGGTAACGATAATAATCCTGAAGTATTAAAATATGCAAGTGAAACAGGAATTAAAGGTATAACAAACGATGAAATCGCCTGGTGCAGTACTTTTGTAAATTGGGTTGCATGGAAAGCCGGCCTGCAGTATTCCGGAAAAGCAAATGCCCGATCGTGGCTGAATATCGGTAAAAAAGTTACCATGCCGGAACCCGGCGATATTGTAGTATTTTGGCGTGAAAGTCCTCAATCATGGAAGGGACATGTTGGTATTTTTCTTGGAATTTCAGCAGATAAAAAGAGAGTTTATTGTTTAGGTGGAAACCAGGGAAACCGAGTTTCGGTTTCTGCTTACCGAATTAATACAGTACTCTCCTATCAACGACTGGCACCGATTTCGCAACTTGTAATACCAGAACCCACGATTGCCATGGGCAGTCAAGGGAAGGAAGTTGTAGCTCTTCAAGATGCACTTAAACTACTAAATATTGATGTTGGAACATCGGATGGTGCATTTGGTACTAAAACAGAATCAGGAGTTAAAGAGTTACAAACGCGAAAACCAAATCTTACTATTGATGGAATTTATAATGCAGAAACAAGGGATTTACTGGAATCTCTTTTCCAGACATAAAATTTTATATTGTTAAACTTAAATTTTAGAATATCATGCCAACAGCTTTAACTGAACTAACAACAGAAGAATTCAAATCACTTTTAAGCGAGTTCTATGCTGAACCGATTAAGAGGACCAAGATGACACCCGATGAGATTAGAGATCTGGCTCAGCGACTAAATAAAAAAATTAATGTACCTCTGATAAATGAAACCGGTGAAGAAAAAATCTTTATTAAAATTATTCTGAAAATTGATACTTTTTTGTATGATCACCTACCCAACGAATTTTATGATTTAATCAGAAGTACTGATATGGGAATCGACGACCAGGAAGCCAAACGATTGGTAAGAAGATTAACAAGACTGGCAAATGCAAAAATTGATATCCCATACTTACCTGAACCTTTAGAACATTTTGTATTGAAATTCATTATTGGAATGGTTGTAAAATCCGCCAGAAAAGCAATGAATTTTGATAGTGTAAGAAACGATTCTGACAACCTTGTTGTACCCGATGATGAAGATATTGAAAGTATTGTTGACTAACATTTGTTGAGATAAAACTTCCCCGTTAAATCACAGGCCGTTTGAAAATTTTTTTTCAATCGGCCTCTTTTTTTAAGTAAATTCTTTGACCAATTCGTAGAATACATGAAATGTTTCCAACATGACAAAATAGATTTAAGTTTAAATATTCAGTTGAACATTATTTAATTGACATAACATGAGAAAAAATGTAATTTTAACCATCATTAATTTGATTCTATTTGATAAAAACCAAATAATTGCAAAGACCTGGCAACTAGTCAATTTTAATATAAGCTAACATACAAAAACTTAATCAAATTTTAGAAAGGAATAATTATGAATAAAAAATCATTTTTCGGTCTGTTTGTTTTAGCAGGCCTGATTGTTTTTTCTTCGAGTGCACAAAATCCGGAGATTGGTAAAGTCGCACGTTATTGTAATCCTCTACCCATGATTATTGGACAAGGAGGAAATGCTTCAGGCGATGTAACTGTCATTGAAGATGGTGGAGTTTATTATATGTACTGTACAGGTGGCGGTGCCTGGTACTCAGAAGATATGCTAAACTGGTCTTTTCAAACAGTTGAACATGTGCCGGTTGCACCGGACGTAGTAAAATACAATGGTAAATTTTATATGTGCGGAAATGACGGACCACTTTATGTAGCAGACAATCCCTTAGGTCCATTTGAAGTTCTGGGCGACTGGAAAAATACTCCCGACGTTGCCGGCGGCTGGAACGGCGCTTTTGACATGGAAATTTTTATCGATGATGATAACAAACCTTATCTGTATTATTCAGGAAGAGGCGTCAGCGGTATTTATGTTGTTAAACTCGACCCCGAAGATCTTACCAGATTTGCCGGTCCGGTTAAACACCTTTTTGGATTTAACAATGAACATACATGGGAACGTTACGGTGAAATGAACGAATACCCTGATGTTGCCTGGGTTGAAGGGCCATGGTTACAAAAACATGAAGGAACATATTATCTTCAGTATTCGGCTTCAGGAACCCAATGGAAAACCTACGCAGAAGGATATTATACTTCAAAATCACCTATGGGACCATATACCTATGCTCCGAACAATCCTTTGCTTCGTAAAACAGAAGGCCTGGTAACCGGTACAGCTCATGGAAGTATTGTTGAAGGTCCTGATGGAAATTTATGGCAATTTTACACAATCGTTCTTTCCAATCCTCCGGGAGGAAGGCGAATTGGAATGGACCGAATCGTTTTTGATAAGGATGGAAATATGTCGGTTAAGGTAACGGATACTCCACAATGGGCGCCGGGAGTGGTTAAAAATCCTTCAAACGGTGACAGTGGAACTCTACCTGTAACGATTAATAAAATAAATGCAATGAATGCTCTTTCAAAGTTTACGTCAGAGCAACCAGGAAGATATGCAGCATACGCTGTGGATAATTCAAGCGGTACATGGTGGGAACCGGAATCAACAGATGCTCAACCTTCAATTACGATTGAACTTTCACCGGCAACCCGTTTCGATGTTGTTCAACTATTTACTATCGATGGTGTACGATTGATGTTTAACGGTGGAAGAAGAATGTTCAGACCTGCGGCTAACACACCTCCTCCATCTTATGTATATAAATATAAAATTGAAGTATCTATGGATGGAGAAACATATGTCCCTGCCCTGGATCAGACAGATAATGAAATATCGCGAAACACTATTTTCGAGGAAATACCTCCGGCAAAGTGTCGTTTTGTTCGCTTAACTATAACCGACTGGCCAAAATCTTCCCCTCTTGGAATTATTGAATTTACTGTTTTTGGCAAACCGGCAGAAGCGTTACCTGCCCAGGAACCGATACCGGGAAAACTATAAAACAATTAAAAAAACTTTGTGAAGTTTAATTAAAAAAAAAGCAGGGCTTTGGTATTCCATTGTCCTGCTTTTTTAATAAATATTGTGAGAGGAATAATCAGACTCGTTTTTGTTTTGCCTTAAATACCAGAGAAGTAACCAATTCAATAAGAATCCCATAAATGGCACCAAGCACCATTGTTGACAAAAACATCATTCCGGCACTGTAATCCGGATTATCCGCCATCATACCGCTAAAAGAAAGCGGAATACTAAAAATTAATCCTAATATCAGGCCATGTAATGCCCAGTGTTTCAAGTTAAGAGTGCTAATACCTATTGCCAATCCAATTAAGGCACGACTGGAAATAATTTGATAACGAATGGCTGAGGGAATTTCTTCAACAGATCCGGATTTGGCAAAATAATAACATACGACACCAAAAACCATCCCTGTCAGGGTAGCAATAATTAGTCTTTTCATACATCAAAAAATTTTAAGATTAGTAACTCGAACCAGTTTTGAATAAACAAACCTTCCCCAATTTACAACAGAATTCTATCTTATCAAATTAATATTGAGATATTTACAGATTCAGACAATACCAATCACTTTTATTCAGGAGTTAAAATGGGGCAGGAAAGCTTCTAAATGTAGGTCAGACGTACATTAAAATCATCGTTTCACGTTGGCGATTTTTATTTCGAATAAAAAAGCCCGACAATCTAAAAATATTGCCGGGCCGATATTAACAACTTTTATCTTATCCTATCTAATTTTCAAAATAATTAATAACCTCTTCTGTTGTTTTTCTTGGCGAAGCTTCCGATACTGCATCCACAGTTTTATCAACATGTCCAATTCTTAAGATATTCACTGCCGAATAACCTTCAGGAATCTGAAAACGAGCTTTCATTCGATTTACAATACGCGTTGGACTACCGTAAGGTCGGGCACCAAGTCCGAGAGCCTGGGCGGCGATGTACATATTTTCTGTAGCTAAACCGCAGTCAAAGTCAGGAGTACCTCCACCTTCAGCTTCAAGGCCTGAAACAACAATCAACACGTTCCCCGGTGCTATGTCGTTAACAATGGCTTTTGTTGTAGCTTCATCTTTAATAACTGTAAACTTCCAAGGCTGAGCATTTAACCCGCTTGGCGCTTTCATACCACACTTAAGTATCAAATCAAGCTGTTCGTCGGATACCGGATCTGATGTAAACGTTTCCTCGGCAGAATATGCCGAAAGTATTAAATCAATTGAAGCATTTCCGGTGCTTTGCGCATAAAATTTTGTTGAAATAAAAAGGGCAAAAACAACTAATAAAAATTTAATTTTCATGTCTATTATGTTTAAACAGTTTACGACTAAAAATTAAAAGTAATTATTTTATTTTTATTTAATCTAAGTTAGGCGCAAAATTCGAAGAATATTTTTGGTGATTTATTTTTCAAAAGCTTGTTCAAACAATTAGTTATTGGTCATGGAAGCATAAATTATATGTTAATTTAAGAAATCAAACCATATTTTGAATTCGGTTTAATTTTTCCCGCAAAGTTGTAAAAAAGCTGTGGCTTAAAAGAAAACAAATTTATTGGACAGGCAATTCAAATGTCAAAATCTCGGGGAGACATTTCAGATTTTACACTCTAACCATAAAAAGTTTCTTCTATATCATCATATGATTCAAATCAAAAATCAAATGTTTTAAGAGAAACGGATGAAACCTAGCAAATCTCTATAAACATATTGACCTATTTATGCACATATTTTAGGAGAAAGGTAAATGATGGACGGTTTTTACTTTGTTTGTAAAATAACACATGAAAAATAATTCTTTTTGAAAAAGTAATTCGTTCAAAACTAATATAAAAAGCAAATGCTATTGAAAACCAAAAGTTTCCGTCATTTGAAAAAACATCAGTGAAAATAAATGATTTTTTTTCGTGAGATTTTATTCAACAGTGACTACTACTTTTAAATAGAAATTAAACCAAATGAAAAGTAAACAAACTATTATCAGAACATCGAATATATTCATTTCGGTGGTTGCATTAGCAATTGTAATTGTACTATTAAGCAATTGTAACGGAACAGGCAATAAGAGTGTTTCAGGTGAAATCGATTCTACCTTAGGGCTGAAAGACTATTACGAGGATTATTTTTTAATGGGAGTAGCGGTAAGCCCTCGCAGTTTGGAAGGGGAGCAAGCAGAACTGATAAAGAAAAATTTCAACAGCCTTACTGCGGAAAATGTTATGAAACCTGCCTTGATACATCCCGAAGAAAACAGGTATTTCTGGGATGACGCTGATAAGATCATGGATTTTGCCGAGGCAAACGGATTAAAAGTACGCGGACACACTCTTTGCTGGCATAGTCAGACCGGAGATTGGATGTTTGTGGATGACGAGGGTAACCCTGCCTCAAAGGAACTGGCACTCCAGAGGCTCGAAGATCACATCAAGACTGTTGTTTCGCGTTATAAAGGTAAAATATATGCATGGGATGTCCTTAACGAGGTGATCACTGACAGTGACACTGCAACATCTCCCTACAGGATGACACCATGGTTAGAATTAATTGGTGAAGAATATATAGCAAAGATATTCCAATGGGCACATGAAGCCGATCCTGATGCTATTCTGGTTTATAACGACTATAATACAGAGAACCCTGGGAAGAGGGACAGGATATACACAATGGTTAAGGGTCTGCTCGATGCTGGGGTGCCTGTTCATGCAATCGGTATGCAGAGACATGATGAAATTGGCAATCCGACAGAAGAGATGCTCAGGGCTACAATTGACAAGTTCGCTTCACTGGGCCTGGAGCTGCAGGTTACTGAGCTTGATGTTTCAATCTATGCCGACAGAAATGATACCATCGATATTGGATTCACCCCTGAGAGGGAGCAAAAACAGATTGATCTCTATAAAATGGAATTTGATGTATTCAGGGAGTATAAAGACGAAATAACCGGAGTTACTTTCTGGAATGTATCCGACAGAGGCAGCTGGCGCGACAGAAGAGGTCCGGGTAAAGCATATCCACTGCTTTTTGATGAGAACCTGCAACCTAAAAAGGTTTTCTGGGAAGTTGTGAAATTCTGAGAATAAACCTATCTAATATTTCTTTTGAATTAATTTATCATCTTCAACCTTTTGTTAAATGTTTGGCTTTTATATAGGTCTGTTCAAATCACTGTAATGATTTTATATTTCTTTTGAAAAGACAGTTATAGACGTTTAAACAATGTAATAATATCTTACCTAATCCTATCATTTATGCATATAAAAATAGAATTCAATAGGATATTTTATATATTTCTTCAAACTTTAAAAACTAACTAAATGAAAAGCAGACCAACTATTACCAGAACATTGAGTATGTTCCTTTCAATGTTTGCATTTGCAATTGTAATTGCACAACTAAGCAGTTGCTCAGGAACAGGCAGTAAGAGTACTTCCATTGAAGTTGATTCAACTAAAGGATTGAAAGACTTCTACAAGGATTATTTTCCAATCGGTGTTGCTGTTTCACCGAGGTCACTTCAGGGGGATCAAGGTGAATTTATAAAAAAGCATTTTAACAGTTTAACAGCTGAAAATGTTATGAAACCAGCACTTATACAACCTGAAGAGGGAATATTTAACTGGGAAGATGCAGACAAAATCATCGAATTTGCTCAGGAAAACGGAATGAAAGTCAGAGGCCACACTCTATGCTGGCATAGCCAGACAGGTGCATGGATGTTTAAGGATTCACTCGGAAATCAGGCTTCAAAAGAGCTTTTGCTTGCCAGACTTAAAGAACATATTACCCAGGTTGTTTCACGTTATAAGGGTAAGGTATATGCCTGGGATGTTGTAAATGAAGCTATTGATAATGTCGATCCGGCAAATGTGGGTTACAGACAGACACAATGGTATACAATATGCGGTGATGAATTCATTGCCAAAGCTTTTCAGTGGGCACATGAAGCCGATCCGGATGCAGTACTTTTTTATAATGATTATAACACTGAGAATTCCGCAAAAAGGGAAAAGACGTATGAGATGCTTAAAAAGATGCTTGACCAGGGCATTCCTATAAATGGAATTGGACTTCAAGCACACTGGGATATAAATTCACCGAAACATGTAGGACAGCTTGGTCAGCCCAGTGTTGGTGATGTGGATATTCCGGGGAAACCTGAAGATGCCATCAGAGAATCAATCGATAAGTTTTCTTCTCTTGGACTTGTAGTTCAGTTGACAGAACTTGATGTATCTATTTATACAGGAAAAACCGACACACTCAACACAGGTTTCACACCAGAAAGAGAACAGAAGCAGGTTGAATTTTACAAAAAAGCATTCGAGGTATTCCGTGATAGGAAAGACGTGATTACCGGAGTGACATTCTGGAATCTTTCAGATAGGGGTTCATGGCTTGATCGCCGTACTCCGAGAAGAGGAAAGCATTATCCTCTTTTATTCGATGAGAACATGGAACCTAAGAAGGCATTCTGGGAGGTTGTAAATTTCTGAGAATATAATTGTCTAATATCTCTTAAATTGACACTGTTTCATACATAATTGTAAAGTAAAAATACCTGGTCAGGTATTTTTACTTTACAACGCAGTTTATCAATTAGTGCAAGATTCAAACTATTGCAGTAGGTTAACGTCGACAACAAATGTTGTAACACTTCCCGGAGCCAGAGTTGCTTTAAGAATATTGTCCGTGATACGAAGTTCACGTAAAGCCTCCAAGTTTTCTTTCTCTGAAGTTCTCCAAGGCGCAGCCGAGATTGCATTGACACCAGCCATGTTAAGTTCCAACTTCCTTGCTTTTACATTCTCATTTATTACTACCACCACCAGCTTTTTTTCCAATTCACTTTTATATGCTGATACCAATACACCTGAACTCAATTCTGAATTTATATTTACCCGGAAATAGCCTGGCCGTACAAACCGGCTGAAGTTGCCCATGGTATATAGGCGCTTGTCTACGGTATATGATTTATTTTGCGAGTCAAGGTGCACCATTCCTTGGCCGGAGTTGGGAAATGTCACAGCCCACCAGTATAACCAGGCATTGGTGTTATTTTCCGCCACGTGGGTATGCAGTACCTTAGCCCAGTAAAGTCCATCACGCATGTCAGGGTAATTTCTACCCAGGTTACTGACCTCTGTTTGCCAAATCTTCTTTTCTTGTTTCAAGGTTTCTACCAACGGGCCAACACGCTGAGCGATTGGAGGGAAGGGATCCTTGTCAACGGTGTGATACGCGTGGACACCAACTATATCGACACGTGATGCAGTTACTGAATCTGCAAGAGATTCCAGTACTGGATTCTCGCTCCAGGCGCTGAGCTCACCCACGATCACCTTTGTTTTGATTTTATCACGTTCAAAGACCGGAATCAAGAATTTGATAAAGTCATGAAATTCAGCTCCGGTCCAATAACAAGATGAGTATCTAACTGTGACGTCAGGTTCATTGGCTAGTGAGATTGCATAGATATCAATGCCAAAATGCTCTTTATAGCCCCGTATATACATTGAGAGGTACTCTGCAAAAGCGAGATATTTATCAGGCCTCAAGCGTCCTCCTACAGGACTGTTATTGGTCTTCATCCAAGCAGGGGGACTCCATACTGTACTCATGTAACGCGTACAACCACGCTTGCCTGCTTCCTGCATCAACCAGATTTGATCTTCATCACCAGTCCAGCTCCAAACCCCTTCTTCGGGTTCAATAGATGGCGAACCACCTCCTACTGTAGCGCCGTCGCCGACGATATTGCGGACAATAGAAAGTCCGGCACCCTTTGTCGGTGAAAATAAAATATCCAGTACTTCGGAGCGCTGGGGTTCCGGGAAATTCATAAGGTTTCTTGCCATATGAAAAGCTCCGGAGGCCCCGAATCCGTCAATTTCCTGGGCTGTTTTGCTCCAATCAATTATCCCTGTACTTTTGGAATTAGCATCCATTGAGGCTGCTCCCGTTAATATAGGCTCAGGAGCCGGCCGGGCTGTCTGTGACTGCGTGGTGTATACCGTGGCAATGGTTAATATAAAACCTAAAGCTAATGATAAAATTATTTTCTTTCTCATAATCAGTGTTTTTTAGTTAGCTGGTTTATAGATAAATGTACTATTTCATTTAAAGTATATTAGAAGAAGTATTATCAACAATAATGACATTTTCCAGTCATGAAAGTCCGATAACCTGAAAGTTATAAAACGGCTGCAATTGCAATAGCATCATCAGAAATCCTGCCTTTGTATCCCGGCTGAAATCTCTTATCATGTGCGCTAAACCCTCACGATGTAAATAAAGCTGCCGCCTAAGTATTGAATATTGTGTTGCAATACAGTGAACACGCTTCTTCTCCAGTTAACAAAAGCTGCAAGTTCAAACTATTAAACTATTGCTGTATATTAACGTCGACTACAAATGTTGTGACACTGCCCGGAGCCAGAGTCGCATTTAAAATATTGTCAGTTATCTTTAGTTCCGGAAGACTAGCCAGGTCTTCTTTCTCGGAAGTTCTCCAGGGCGCCGCCGAGGTTGCATTAACACCTGCCAGGTTAAGTTCCAGATCCCGTGTTGCTACATTCTCATTTATTACAACTACCACCAGCTTTTTTTCCGGTTCACTTTTGTAGGCTGATACCAGTACACCTGAACTTAAATCACAATTGGTATCAACACGATAGTATCCTGGCCGGACGAATCTACTGTAATTACCCATTGTATAAAGGCGTTTGTCTATGCTATATGTACTATCTCTCAGGTTAAGATGAACCAGGGTGCCTCCCTGACTTGTATTGCTTACGGCCCACCAGTAGAACCATGCATTGGTACTGTTTTCTGCCACATGAGTATGCAATACCTTTGCCCAGTAAATTCCATCGCGAATACCCGGGTAGTTAGTACGCAGATTTGCGGCTTCTGTTTGCCATATCTTTTTATTTTGCTTCAGTGTTTCCACTAATGGACCACTTCTTTGGGATAACGGGGCCCAGGGATAGGGAGCATCGTAAGCGTGCACACCTACTATATCTATCCGTGCAGCAGTAACGGAATCTGCCAGTGATTCCAGCACAGGATTCTCGGTCCAGGCGCTATGTTCTCCTACTACCACTTGGGCTGTTATTTTATCTCTTTCAAACACCGGTATCAGGAATTTGAGAAAGTCATGGAATTCTTTCCCTGTCCAATAACAAGATGAGTATCGAACAGTGACATCAGGCTCATTAGCCAGTGAAATGGCATAAATATCAATGTCATGATGCTCTTTGTAGCCTCTCACGTACATAGAGAGGTACTCTGCAAAAGCCAGATATTTATCAGGTCGCAGGTGTCCACCTATAACATTGTTGTTGGTCTTCATCCATGCAGGCGGGCTCCATACTGTGCTCATATTCCTGGGGCAACCGCGTTTGGCTGCCTCGCGCATTAACCATATTTCGTCTTCATCACCTGTCCAGTTCCAGACTCCTTCTTCAGGCTCAATGGATGGCGAAGGGCCGTTTATTTCCGATCCCCATGATCCACCATCACCAACAAAATTGCGAACGATGGAAAGACCGGCACCTTTTGTGGTTGAAAACAGAGCGTCGAGGACTTCGCTACGCTGAGGTTCAGGGAACTTCATAAGGTTAGCTGCCATGTGAAAAGCGCCTGAAGCCCCGAACCCGTCAATTTCCTGGGCTGTTTTGTTCCAATCGATTATCCCGGTACTTTGGGAATTGGCGTCCATTGAAGCTGCACCTGTTAATGTAGGTACGGGAACTGGCCGAGTCGGCTGCGACTGCACGGTATTTATTGAAACAAAGGTCAATATAAAACCTACAGCTAATGTTAAAATTAATTTGTTTCTCATAATCGGTGTTCTTTTTAGTTAATTGGTTTATAGATAAAATATATTAATTCATTTAAGCATTATGTAATAAAAGAAGCAATTTCAACAATGACATTTTCCTGACTACTTACCGAAATCTATAATCACTTTGCCTTCTTCCTTGTTCAGATAAACTTCTTTCGAAACTCCATTAACAGTTACTTTATATTTCCCAAAGAAAGCCCGAGTTGAAAACATCCCGTCTTTGTTTGTAACTCCTGATTCATTGGTCCACCATTCATTAAAAACCAGATTTCTATAAGCATCAGCCGCAGGTGTAGGCGTCCAGTCACGTTTGTACAATGATGATGTGGGAATCCAGTTTGCTCCTTCCCAGAATCCCCACATAAGAATACCTTCAACTGCCGGATGGGCAAAACATATTCTGTAATAATCGACAATATCCTTTGCCTTTGTTTCTTCTTGTAAAAGTGTCTCGATTACAGCTTGTTTTCCACCTATTGGATACCCTCTTCCAGGCATATTGAACTCTGTAATCCGGATTGGTAAATTAAAAATTGCCAATGAATCCAGGCCTCTCTGAAGAGCTTCACGGTCGAATGATCCAAGGTGGCTGTGCCCCTGAATACCAATCCCCGCTATGGGAATACCTTGCTTCAATGTATTTCGGATGAGTGCCATACAGGTGGCAAGTCTATTGCCTGCAGGAGTTTCAGGGATTAGAATATCGTGCTCATTTATGAAAAGTTTTGCATCAGGATCGCCATTAAGTGCCCACTGTGCCATCAATTTGGTAATTTCAGGACCCAGCCTGTCTTCGTAATAATTCTCATCAAGCATCTCGTTGTTAAGGTCATATTCTGCGAATCTCCCCTTATAATGTTTTGTTACTGACTCAGCCCTTTGCTGAAGTGCCCTTTTTAGCTCTTCGTTATCCATTTCCATTATCCAGGGTTGAATATACCTGGTTTTACCCCAAAATATATTATGGCCCCTCAAAGGAATATCATTCTCCTCGCACCAATTCAGGATGGAATCGACAACAGCATTATTCACTTCACCTTTATTTCGCTCCATATACATCCACTTAAATGCATTTTCAGTTACGGCAGAATTAAAATTCTGAAGAAAATGTTCCTTGAATAGCCTTAAATTATCTTCTGACATATTTCCAGCAAAACTATTAGGAATGGCACAGCCGAACCAAAATTCATGTTCGATCTGTTCAACAGTAACCTGAGAACCCCTTTCTGCTTTTATATTTAACTCACCTTTCCGGTTCTTTGCTATTGCTTCGTCTATACCGGGGTACTGTGCATTTGTTTCCTGTGGAAATTCTATCCCAATTAAAAGTAAGATAAGGGAACAAATAATCATTTTTTTAGTAGAATGGTTACAATTTTTCATTTCATTTTTTAAGAATTTCAATAGGTTGGTTCTTTTATATTATAATACTGATACCTCTTTGCACCTATTAGGTAAAAAACTTTTTCAAGCGTTTGAAATTTTTGTTCTTTTTTGAAATGAAACTAAAAATTTTCACCATCAGCAGTTAGTATTTTTCGTATGCTGAAAATTTATACTCATTTGATAATATTAAATATTGTTTAATATTCAAACACTAATAAACACTAACCTCACAGTGCAATGTCATTAAGAGAAAAAAATGGATAATACAAACAAGAAACCCCCAAAAACAGGGGGCTTCTTTGTTTGAAATTAATTTTAACGCTGAAATATTAAAGTGCTATTACCACATAAGGAGCGTAATTAGACCTTATAGTACCTACTCCTGATTCGGATGCTTTAGCTCCAACTCTGAAGTAGTAGTTTCTGTGAATACTGAATACTGAAGCATTTGCTGCCAAATCAATTGACAGTGTATAGGTTGTTGCCGGATCAATGGTCGCAGCCGGGCTGAAAGACATTTTTGGCTGACCGCTTCCGTTGGAAATAGTTTTTGTAATATACTCCCCTACATGCATATCAGTAAATACATACAAAGCCATACTGGCAACTTTTACAGTCGACTTTCCTCCCTCGATATTAAATGTTGCAACAATTTTGTTGTTTCCTGCATCGTGAGTTATCGAAAGGTTCTTGATACGAATATATGGAACAACCTCGAAATCTATCTCATTTTCACCCGGTTTGATTTCCACGTTGTCTTTAGTAAATGGATAGAAGTTGCAACTTGAGAATTCAAACTTGTATGTATTTGAAAACACAAGGTTGTTGCGGTATTCTCCACTTTCCTTTATATACCAGTCTCGCCTTTCAGGTTCATCATAACCCCCGAGTTCATATGCCCCAATACGTGAACCATTCTCTAAGTCAGTCTCAACAAGTCCTCCTCCGTCACTATCCCTTATCGCCCCAAAAACCTTGGCATCCGGTCCGTCGAAGTTGTCAATTTCAAATAACTCGCAGGAAGATAATCCAAAAAGAAGACCTGTAATTAATACAATAAAATAATATATCTTTTTCATAACTATCATGTTTTACAGTTTTAGTATCCGGGATTCTGAATTAAATTGTTGGTTGCAACACCAGGTATTTCACCATAGTAGGTTTGTGGTTGGAATGTCCTTCCACCAGCGGCCTGGTCATAATAGTTAGTTACCCTCAGGAAAACATACTTTGGAGGATTCTCGCGCAGATCCAGTATCGGAACCAGGGAGTACCTTTTGGTATTGTTAAATACTAAGTGGAAATCTCTCCTTCTGTAAAGATCCCAGAAACGTGTACCTTCAAAGACAAACTCTACACGGCGTTCTTTCAATATATTATCGATTGTGGCCGGAATCTCATCAGTGTGCCCTGCCCTTTTACGAATTGCATTCAGGTAGGTTTTAGCCAGTGTAGCATCACCCTGTCCACTTTCAATGGCGGCTTCCGCATAATTAAGATAAATTTCGGCCAGCCTGAATTCGATATAGGGCTGTGTAGAACCACCAAGAGCAGGAGTACTGACACTTTTTGTATCCTGTAAGGTTTTCCTTAAAGCGAAACCCGTGCTGCTGTAATTTGCAGCCGCGGTACCAAGCAGCCCAAAAGCTGAATAACCAGCTTCGTTTGCCGAACCGTAGGTATAATATGTCTCACCATTCACCTCTATTGAGCTTGCCGAATAAATCACAGGTGTCCCGTCAGGTTCAATCATTCCTCCCTGCATATTGATAAGAGTACCGTGAAACATTGAACCCGGCAATATGACACTGGCTTGCAGTCTTGCATCTTTATCTTTAAAGATATCATACTGATTGTCATAGTGAATTAAAGGCTTACTTATGCTGGTCAGGTTTTTCGGATCGTCCTCGTATTCATTCTCAACACCGTCTGAACGTGTTTTTACAGGGACGCTCAACCCCATGCCATCATCAGTATAATCTTCATATAGATCAACGATATTCAGGGTAGCTCCAAACCTTGCAGCCATATAATTATTCTGGAACTTGGTCTGCTGCGGATAGAGCCAGAAATCAATGTCGTGACCCTGCCCACCGCTAGAGGAACCATCAATATATGCTTTCATGAATATAATTTCATCCCATGCCATAGTGGGAGTCTCGAACATATCCTGATAATTCTTTGCAGCTTCTGCGGGATCCGCCGGATTGGGCTTATAAAGTGTCTTCCCTGAATTATCAATGATCTCTTTTGATGCAGTGATACATTGTTGGTAGTAGTTATTGGCATCCGATGCACTCATCCCTCCGACCAGGCCGGCACTAACAGCTTCACCTGTAAGAGGGGGCCTTATCCCAGTATTTTGCGATAGAAGCGGCATGAAGAGCCACCCTTGATTTAAGTGCCAGAGCTGCCCATTTGGTGGCCCTGTAGGTACCATCTTCAGATGTAACAGTTGGAGGCAGGTTATCTGCTGCGAGGTCACACTCGCTAAGGACGAAATCCCATGTCTGCTTTTCAGTGGAACGTGGAACGTATAATTCTGCCTCTTCTCCATCCAACTTCTGAACCTCATCAATAATAGGCACACCGCCAAAGCGACTTGCCATCTTGTAATACATATAGGCAAGGACAAAATGACCATCACCATAAAGATGTGTATATAAATCTTCAGCCAGCTTACCTTCTTCTTTAAGAGTCAGAATAGTTTCAAGAAACTGGTTCACCTGCCTTATTGCCGAATAATCCCAGTATTGGCCTGGAAAAGTTCCTGGCTGTTGGTTTGTATTAGGCTCAAGTACAGCTTCATCAGTCATTCCTGCTTTGTGCCAACCTCCGAATGCACCTCCGGGGTGTGAGTTAAAACTAGTACCACCAGTCCACGTGAAATCTTCAATTGGCATTTGCTGGTAGATATTCGCCAGAACAGTTTTCACTCCCGCTACATCTGCGAACAGGACATCAGCAGAGGTCTTGTCCAAAGGTTCAATTGACAGGAAATCTTCGCATGCCTCCATGAATAAGAAGGAAACGAATACGGATATATAAATTAAAATCTTTCTCATATCTTTAATGTTTAAAAATTAACTTCCAGACCAAAATTGAACGTTCTCATCAGTGGATATGTATTGCTTGTTCTATAAGCTCCCTCAGCACGCTCCGGGTCTACATCCTTTAGATTCTTATTAACTAAAGTAAACAGGTTAAAGCAGTTCACAAATGCCCTTGCACCGGTAAGTCCGATTTTCCCGATTACATTGTTAGGCAGAGTATAGCCAAGTTCTACGTTTTTGGCCCTCAGGAATGTTGCATCCATTTGCCACTTATCAGTTACCAGGCCAGAAGTTTGATTATTTGGATTTGCTGTCAGTGCCTCCCATTCTCCCGGGATCCATACAGTTGCAGGATCGAACGGATTGGCTGTTGGGTCTTCTGTATGCCACCTGTCGAGATATTTTTCCCAGAAACTTCCGTACCTGGTTTGATATCCCCACTGGTCGTTTCTGGACTTGCCCATAGTAAACATACTTGCTCCTGCAAGGCCCATGGAAAAATCAAAATTTTTGTAACTGGCATACAAGTTAAGGCCAAACTGAAGAGGAGGGTTTAGAGCGTCACCAAAAAATCCTGAGTTAGCGAACATATTAGGCTGCTGGTCACTTCCGTTTATCACTCCATCACCGTTAACATCAACTATTAAGTCCATACCGGGCAGCATAAGCGAGTTTCCCATATTACCACCCATTAAAGGAGCAGTTTCAACATCAGTCACACTGGTCACTATACCATCTCTTTCGTATGCCCAAAATCTGCCGGTAATGCGGTCACCAATCGAAGGATTACCGAAACCCGTGCCACTGGTCCACTTGCCCCAGGTGCTCCTTTTAGGTGCTTGTTCCTGGTGGAGTAAAAACATGCGGCTGAGAGTTACATTTGCGTCAACACCATAATTGAATTTCCCAATGGTATTCTTGTGTGAAATATTTAAATCGAAACCTTTTGTTTTCTGACTGTTAAGGTTTTCCTGTGGAAAACTTGCACCAAAAGTATTGGGTACAGTGCTAATGCGTGTTGCCAGCAACCCTTCTTCCAGCCTTTCAAAATAGTCAAATGTAAAACCTAGTTTCCCCTTCCACAAAGTTACATCAGCACCAACGTCTGTTGTTGTGGTTTTGACCCATGACAAATTATTGTTTACAATTCCCGGAGGAACCATACCAAGGGTAAGTACTCCTTCATTGAAGACGTATCCACCGCTTATCGAGGTGAATTCATAACCTTCAACATATTCAAATGCATTACCGGCGTCATAACCTGACTGCCCCCATGATCCCCTGATTTTCAAGTCATTTATTGCAGGAAAATTATCTTTTATAAAATTTTCCTCACCAACTCGCCATCCTAATGAACCAGCGGGGAAAAATGCCCATCTTTTTTCCGGAGCATAACGGTATGACCCATCTTCCCTGAAGCTGAATTCAAGAAGGTATTTATTATCATAATCATAGTTGAAACGTCCCAGGAAGGAGACGTATGCCTGTTCGGAGCGAGTTCCTGTAGTATTTTGATTTGTCAAGCTACCCTGGTCTATAATATCCGTTGTATACAGGTCATCATATTGCCTTTGGCCCTCTAATCTGTTGTTATCAATTTTTCTAACCTCATTTACTAGAGTAACATTAATAGTATGAGCCTGTGCAATGGTGGTTTTGTATGAAATCCTGGATTGTACATTTTTCCGGGTCATAAGTGTAATAGTGTTATTAAACGTAGATAAACCCGGAGAGCCAACAGGCTCATCAGTCTTGTAATCATATAATTGAAAAGGCCTGTTTAATCGCCTTCTATCACCTATATTTCCGTCATAAGCGGCAAGTACATTCAATGTTAATCCTTTTAAGAACGGTGCCTCGTAAGTCACATTTATCGTTGACTGGTATTGAAAACGCAAGTTCCGGTCATACCCGCTTATGTCTCTGCTTAGCTCGGCAATGGGATTAGTGTTTTCGGGAGGGACTCTGGTAAGATGGCCATTATCAGCCAGTGTGTACGCACCATATCCAGGGTCATTCATCATTGTACGTTTGTAAATCCAGAAAACACCCTGGGTAGGCTGTACCTGGTTTTCATATCTCCCGTAAAATCCGATTCTAGCCGTTAAACCTTTTGCAAGTGTTGCATCCACATTGGTACGAAAGGTGTATTTTTTGTACTGTTCGTTTTCACTAATTTTGAAATATCCCTTGTCGTTATTAAAACCGAAACTTGAGAAAAATCTAATAGCTTCACTACCTCCACTTGCTGAGAAGGTCGTATTATTAGAAGTAACCCATTTATTCATTAAATTGCCCATCCAATCGTAACTGGTATACCCCGGTTCAGTACCGATTCTCCATTTTTCAAGTTCACTCTCACTCATTGGCAGAGAAAGGTTGGAATTCCTCGACATTTCGTTGAACATATAATTCTTCGTGTAAGCATCGGCCAGGCTCTGGTGCTCGAAAACAGTAGGCGTCGCAGCCGTGTATATACTTTCGAGTGAAAACCGGGTTTTGCCCACTCTCCCTTTCTTGGTGGTTACAATAAAAACACCATTGGCTGCATTCATCCCGTAGATAGAAGCAGCGGCATCTTTCAGTACCGATACACTCTCTATATCCTTAGGATTGAGCCGCTCAAAATCCGACATATTATCACGCACTACACCGTCAATAACCAGTAAGGGTTCACCGAAGCCCCTTATACTTATCCGACTGTTGAATACACCTGGTTCGCTGGTTTGCTGACGAATCTGAACACCTGGAAGCTTACCTTGAATAGAACTTGCCAAAGTCGTACTTTTAGTAACCAAAAGTTCATCTGACTGAATATTGGCAACAGATCCCGTTAAGGTCTCTTTCCTCTGGGTTCCATAACCAATTGCAACAACTTCTTCAAGACCAATCGTTTCTGCTTCTAGAGCTACATTAATGTTAGTCCTACCTTGTACTTGTATCTCTTGTGCAATCATTCCTACAAAAGAGAATCGAAGAATAGCATCTCTTGGGACATTCGAAAGGGAATATTCCCCATTATTATCAGTAATATTACCATTAGTTGTGCCAGTAACTACAACGGTTACACCAGGCAGTGGCTCCCCGTCCGCATCTGTTACTGTACCTGAGATACTTAGTTGTTGTGCAAACACACTAATTACGGATACAAGTATTAAGAAGATGGTTAGTTTCATCGTTCTTAATAATCTTTGTAATCCTGGAAATTTCCATTCCCAAATTAAAAAACTGTTTTTTTTCATACTTTTGTTTTGTTAAGTTTAGAATTTCCCGGTTACATTATACCGGGATTTTTTTTAACATTTAAGGAAGTGTTGCCGCACTTCCTTGTTCCTTTTTTACAAGGTAGCATACGTTTACTTTTTCATAGGCAAATCATTTTAAATTAAGTTAGTTATTTTCACTTATCTATAATTATTTTTTGTTTTGAAAAGGAACCTTCTGTACCATCCAGAAGAATAAATTTTATGCTTGATCCAGGTAAGGGAAATAGAGTGTTTGCAACCTGGGTTTCAGCTATTGATGTATTTTCTTCTTCTTGACTAATAGATAAATTGCCTTCTATAATTAATAACAGAATTAACAGCACCGCGGCAGCGAAGGAGTACCAGCGGAATATATTTTTTACTGCATAAAATTTTTTTTTGTTTTCCTTTTTATGAATAATTTGGTGGATACGATCGAGTAGGTAAATAAGATTTTGCTCTTTTTCTTCATTATATTTTTCGATAAATTCATAAAAATCATTTTTAAACAGCTGTTTAAACTTTGGATTATTTTCATGCTTTGCAAACAGCGAATAAACGTAACGCGCCTCTTTTTCGTCAGTGTTTTCCTGAATAAACAATTTTATTTTTTTTATATCGGATTTTGAGATCATATTCAATTTTTAAAATCCTCCTGTATTTCAAGGAGGATTTCTTTTATGACTAACCTAGACTATTTAAGAGAAAACGTATCATCTTTTTTATACAGTAATAGTCTCAATAGGTTGAAATCTCACGAAAAAAATGATTTATATTTATTACAATTTTCCCGGATGCTGTTATCAATTGGTTCTCAATAACATTCGATTTTGAATTTGTTTCAACAAAAAAGGAATTTGGTCCATTTCAAATTCATTGAGAAATATCATAGATCATTAAAATGGAAATAATATAAGATTGGTAATGGATTGAAATACTTTTTAAGTGGACTTAAAGCCGAATAAAGTCTCCTCTTTCGACCATGGAATATACGGTATAAAAACTTTGAATAATAACACTAAACAAAATTTTCCGAAGATATCATTTTTCTTAAAAATTTTAATGCCAATGAAATGTTGTTATCTATTGTGCCGGGAGCAAGATTCATTTCTTCTGCAATTTCATAGGTACTTTTTCCTTCTTTGCGGCTTTTAATAAAAATCAATCTTTGTTTTTCAGGTAATTTATTTATCAGATTATCAATATTTTTAAGGGTGAATCTGTATTCCATCTGTTTTTCCAGTTCGAAACTTGGGTTAGTGATGTGTTCTGCTTTTTTTACCATTTTTGAATGCTTCTTTCTTTTCCTAAATATTCGGCACATATTATGATAAGCAATAGTGAAAAGATAAGCTTTTAAGGAAGATTCCTTTTTTAATGTTTTTCTGTTTTCCCATGTCTTCAAAAACACATCCTGAACAAGTCCTTCCGCCTCTTCTCTTGATTTAAGGTATTTTAGTGCGAACCCGAATATCCTGTTACTGTATTTTTTAAAAATCTGATCAAATGCCTCGATATCATCACTCTGAAGTCCTTCAACCAGTTCGTAGTCAGATTTATAGCGATTTATAGCCATAAAGCATAGGTTTTGTTTTTCACATTAAATATATATAAAATTAACAATAAATTAACACAATTCATATTAGAATAAAACCTTATTTTTTATTCGTATTAATTTATCCTGACAAATTTTATGAATACTGCTAACGTTTAAAAGAAAACAAATTTATTGGACAGACAATTCAAATGTTAAAATCTCGGGGAGGCCCGTTTCATAATTTACACTGTATGCGTAAAAAGTTTCTACTTTTCTTTCATTCATTTCTTATACTTCATCACCATGACTACAGGATTTGATTCTTCGCTCAATTCACCTGCAATTTCTTTTAACCTGCCCTTTAACTCATCATTTTTATAGGCCTCAACAAGCTGGTAGGCTTCTAAGTTCCGCAAGGTCGCAATTTCGCCATTTACCGGGTGCGAAGTCATATCCACTTCTTGCTTTTTCTCATAGTCACCATTGATTACAACAGGTTTGAAAACTGCATCCTCCTGCTTGTCGTACATTAAATCAATAGGTGGAGGTGTTCTTCCTTTTGTAAAGTCAACTTCTTTTTTTATGGCTTCCATGAAATAATAACGGTCAGTTATGGTTCCCATCGTAAGAAATATCTCAGGATCTTTGGTAGGAGTTTTTGCGAGAAACGGGACTAATTTATTTTCTTTGGACACATAATTGTAAATTGTATCAGAAGATGTTTCAGCGAGTAACCAATTTTCATGATATGGAATTATCGAGCGCACAGAGAATACAGCAGTCATGTTCCCTTCCTGCACAACCGGCGCTCTAATAACATTAAAAGGAATAAAAATATTCAAGGTATTACTTCCGTCTTGTTTAGATATAATCGAATGGTAAGAATCGCTTCCTCTTTTCTCACCGTCTTTGGAATATTCGGATCCATCATAGCAAATGAGGTTATCTGCATCATAATTATATAGTTCAGAATATCGAGCGTCCCCGGTATGTTTAAAGCTTCGTTTGAAGTTGCCATATAAGTCATACACAAAAATCTTTTTCGTTGAAGAACAATTGACAAATATTTCATTTTTTTCCTCATCCAGAGCAATATCGGATATATGAGTATATTCTTCAGGCCCCTTGCCACTTCTGTTTATTTTTCTAAAAGCTTTACCTGTATTTCTGTCAAAAACGAAAATATCTCCATCGTTGGTCCAGTTTTTTACCAATATGTATTTGCTGCCAATTGCCATAACGACACCATTGGTAACAAATTCATTATTCGTTTCCAACGGGATGTATTCCACATCCAAAAAATCCTGCAGAATCAGCTCTTTTTCAGGATAATTTGCTGTTACGTCAACCGTGATAAGGCCATCTTGTGGTTCAGAATGTTTGCATCCTCCTATTCCTACCGCTATAAAAAGGATAATTGCCCAGGTTGTAATTATTTCTATTTTCATTGGTTTAAAATTGTTTGTTTTTAGTGGCGAACAGGTCCCATACGTATTTTGTAAAATTTTACTATTTAAAAATATTAGTCACCTATCTTGAAATCTGATTTTATAATTGCCTGATTGTCAGCCTGAGCGTAGTCGAAGGCTGTTTGTGCCACACTTCGACTACGCTCAGTGTGACTTTAATAATCAGTACTTTAAATTTAAACCGCACAACGCGTATAAGTCATATAACTTTATAGTTTTGAATTAACTTACATTTACATCCGGAATTTCTTCATTATTCCTTTTCCCATCGCTTTCAAACCGTATAAACAACGGCAAATAAATGATTATTGCCACCATTGAGAATAAAAGTCCGCCCATGGCACCTACAGCAAAAGCAAACCAGAACACTTCGTTCTGTCCTCCCCAAACAAAGGGAATTAAGCCCATAACAGTAGACAAAATGGTAAGTGTAATGGCTACAATTTTCTGGTTAAATGCTCTTAGGAAGGTTCGAACCGAAACATCTTTATTCTTTCGCGCTATAAGATTATTAAAATCGTTGATGATATAAATCGCCGCGTTTACAACCAAACCACTTAGCAGAATAAACGAAGCAAATCCCCCTGGTCAAAATTAAAATCAAAAAGATAAAACGTAAGAAAAACACCAATAAATGAAATGGGAATCAAACTTATAACAGCCAATGGTTTAAGAAGTGATTCAAACAAAATAGAGGTTATAAAAAATATAATGATAATTACCAGCAGCAATAAAAAATACTGCCTTTTATCACCGCTATCCCAATAGTAGTAATTCCCCTGTTTTTGGGCTTTGTAGCCCAGTGGTAAAATTTCATTAATCGCATCAATTTCTCTTTCCTGCACGATATTGCCCAACTGG
>CAXXDA010000012.1:0-12172 GCA_963676775.2 uncultured Draconibacterium sp. | reverse complement strand
TAATTTGGAAAATCAAGCGGAGATTCCCGATATTGCAGATGTATAACACGATGTGTATTATTTGATGCAGAATCAATCATGTGCCCGAGAATCTTTTTCACATTTCGGTTTTGATTGTTCTTGTTTACTCTAATTTGATCTTCAGATAAATTTTGGAATTTTTCTTCCCATTCAAAAATTAGTGATTCCAGTTCCTCTGCTATGTATTTAAGCTGATTCATCTGCATAATATTGAAATGAAATTTAGAAGCTACTTACGGTTTGTTTTATAGCCAGCAGCTTTCTTAATAATGGTTCAAGCAAGTCGAGTTTCAGCATATTCGCACCATCCGATTTGGCCACAGCCGGATTCGGATGTGTCTCAATAAATATTCCATCCGCACCAACCGCAATTCCTGCCCGGGCAATGGTTTCAATTAATTCAGGCTTTCCTCCTGTTACCCCGCTGGTTTGATTGGGTTGCTGGAGCGAATGAGTAATGTCCATAACCACTGGTACATTCATTTCTTTCATCACAGGAATTCCTCTGTAATCTACAATCAAATCCTGGTAGCCAAAGGTTGTTCCCCGTTCGGTTAGAATTACTTTGGTGTTGCCACTTTCACGAACCTTGTTTACAGCAAATTGCATTGCCTCGGCCGATAAAAACTGACCTTTTTTAATGTTTACCACTTTCCCGGTTTTGGCAGCTGCTACCAGTATATCAGTTTGGCGGCATAAAAAAGCCGGTATCTGTAAGACATCAACAAATTCTGCTGCCATTGAAGCTTCCTCTGCAGAATGGATATCTGTAACAACAGGAATATCCAACTTCTCACTTACCTTTTTTAAAATTTGTAATGCTTTTTCATCGCCTATTCCTGAAAATGAATCGAGCCTCGAACGATTTGCCTTGCGGTAGGAGCCTTTAAATAAATAGGGAATTTTTAATCGTCCGGTAATTTCAACAATTTTCTCAGCGATTTCCAAAGCCATAATTTCATCTTCAATCACGCATGGCCCGGCAATAAGAAAAAAGGAATTATTGTCCGTATGTTTTAATTTGTCGATTTGAAAGTTCATAGTTTTTATTTTGTCACAAATTTATAAAGTAAAATCGAAGTTTTTATTGCTTCCCGAATCAAAGTCAGTTTTCAACATAAACGCATTTATATCTAGCTTAATTTACACAAATATGTTGTGTCTAAAATATTGATACAAAAAAAAGACAGTTTTCGTAAACCTTTTTTATAAAAAATCGCTTTAACTATTGTTCTTATTTTATTAAGGCATGAATTTTTATACAAAATAATCATGCTTTTTAACAGGAATATGGCTTTGCAAATTATGGTATAAATAGATTAGAAAACTGCTTGTTTTTTCTGGCTTTTAACTGGAACAAATAAGCGATTAAATTGGAATATTATGAAAAAGGTTTTTACGTTTTTATTTTTAATATACTGGGTTCCCTCTGTTTTTGGACAAACATCGGTTGACGTAATAACAGGTGCTGATTATGCAAATGAGGTGTATTACAGCCTTGAAAATGATACATTAAAATCATCGGCACGAAATAGCTGGGATATAGCGTTTACGACAGATCAAATGAGTGCGTCGGTATTGGCCAACAATGGAGCAGGTGTTATGTTATACACTTATCCCGGGGGAGCAATTGGTGATTGGAGTACCGTGGATACAACAGGTACAGTCTGGTCTCCTTTGTTTAATTCAATAGAAGACTGGGAATTTGGTGCATTTAATGATGCAACGGATACTTCCAGCGTTTTTGATTACGGTTGGGGAGTGTACAATTCCACTACGCATAATGTTGATGGTGATAGCATTTATCTGGTTCAGCTTGCAACCGGGGATTTTAAAAAGCTGGCAATAATTCAAAAAAATTCGATTCAGAATGTATGGACATTTCAGTATGCTGATTTAGATGGTCAGAATGATACTACTGTAACCCTTGATGTTAGCGGATTTTCTGAAAAATCATATGTTCATTATTCGGTTTTAAATGATTCAGTTGTAGATCAGGAGCCGGATGAAAGATGGCAGCTTTTATTTACACGCTACTATGATTATAATATTCCGTATTACGTTACCGGCGTACTTGCTAACAAAGGGGTACAAGTTCAGCAGGTAAACGGTGTATCTCAGGAAAGTTTTCTGGATTACGATGCCGCATCTTTTAGTGATACAATATCAGTTATTGGTTCTGATTGGAAAATATTCAGTACCTCAACCTTTCAGTATGAAATTGCATCCGATGTTGTCTATTTTGTTCAGGATACTTTAGGAACTGATAATTCGATTTGGAAGCTTTATTTTACTGGTTTTGGAGGCAGCTCAACAGGTACATATTCTTTTGTGAAACAAAAAATGATACCAACAGGAATTAATGATTTTTTAGAAAGAAATCTGACTGTTTATCCTAATCCGGCCAAACAGGAATTGAATATTATTCATGATTTTGGCGGCAATACAGAAATCACTATTTATAATATTGCAGGCCAGCCAGTTTTTAAGACTCAAAATTTTGAAAGTATTGGCTTAAACAAAAGAATATTAAATATTAGTTCACTTCCATCCGGAATGTATAGTGTTCTTGTTCGTTCCGAAAATGAAGTGAAATCGGTAAAATTTATAAAACAATAGGTATTCGCCTGTAAATTAATTGAAGTAGAACACGTCTTTCGGCCATTTTATAAATTATTGATGAGGATAAAATTCATTTTCCTTGCAGTTTTTTTTAGTAATCTGATTTTTGCGCAGAAAGTAGAGCTGGTAATTCTCGATTCGCAAACCGTGAATGGTAGTCCTGTCCCATACGCCAATGTTTGTGTGGAGAGCATGGATAATCAGATTAAGGATTACTATGTTACGGATGCGAATGGTGCAGTTACCTTTTCGTTGCCTGAACAAAAAATTATTAGTATTAGCAGCATGGGATTTGAAACATTGATCGATACCATTTCTCCAGAAGAAACAAAATTTACCTATGTTTTGAAACCAGCTTTCTACGAGCTTAGTTCGGTTGTGGTGACTGGGCAATATAAACCAGTTAGTGTAGACAAGTCAATATACGATATTAAGCTTATAGGAAAAAATCAGATAGAAAGCAAGGCGGCGAGCAACCTTTCCGAAATTTTATCCGATGAACTGGGAATCCGGCTTTCCAATGATCCTTCTACCGGAACAAGTCTTTCTTTGCAGGGAATAACAGGAGAAAATATTAAAATTTTAGTAGATGGTGTACCGGTAATTGGAAGACTGGAAGGCAATATGGATCTGAGCCAGCTAAATTTGGATAATGTAAGCCATATAGAAATGGTAGAAGGTCCAATGTCAGTCATTTACGGAAGTAATGCGCTTGGAGGTGTAATTAATATTATCACTGAAAACAGCTCGCTTGCTCACTACAAAACCAGTGTTAATTCATATTACGAAAGCATTGGAACCTATAATTTTAATTTTCTAACCTCGATTCGTACCGGGAAAAACACATTCGAATTAAATGGTGGTCGTAATTTTTTTGGTGGCTATTCCGTCGAAAATACCAGGTCGAAACAATGGAAACCAAAGGAGCAGTATAATGCCGGGGCAACTTATTATTATACAACTGAAAAAACAAAATTCAGATATAAATCTGATTTTTTCAGGGAACGTCTACTCGACAGAAATAATCCGTTTCCTCCCTACTTCGAAGAAGCCAACGATACATGGTATAAAACTATTCGTTTTAATAATAGCGCTGAAATAACGCAGGAAACAGGGGAACATTCAGGATTAAATATTCTTGTTGCTTACTCCGTTTATAAAAGGCAAAAAGAAAAGTACCTGATTGATTTAACGGATTTGAGTAAAACGCTTACAACCTCTTCATCTGATCACGATACTTCGTTTTTTAATGCATTTGCGGCACGTGGAACATACAACTTTGCTCCTGAAAGTGGAGCTTTTAGTTTTCAAACAGGCTTTGATTTTAATGTTGAAACTGCAGAAGGGAAAAGAATAGAAAATGGGCAGGAAAGTATCGGAGATTATGCCGTATTTGTTAGTAGCACCTGGAAGCCCGCTGATGTTTTAACTATTCAGCCTGGGATCAGAGCTGCCTACAATACAAGGTATGATGCTCCTTTAACACCATCAATGAACCTGATGTACAAACCAGGCAAAGCAACCATCCGTGCTTCCTATGCACGTGGTTTTCGTTCTCCATCGCTAAAGGAATTATATCTTTATTTTTTTGACAGTAATCATCAGATTGAAGGAAATGAGGATTTGCAGGCTGAACGCTCGCACAGTTTTAATACTTCTGTCGATTATAAAATTGCCACAGGCAAATCAACACTTGTTTTTGATTTAAAACCTTTTTATAATACTATAGATAATAAAATAAGTCTGGTTCAGGTTGATCCTGATAATTTACTTCATTACCAGAATGAAAATACAGGGAAATTTTCCAGTCTTGGATTTGAGGTTTCCGGTTCACTTTACCGGTCTTCTCTTTTCACAGTTAAGGCCGGTTATTCAAGGATAGGCAGAAAGGATGATTCATTTGATAGTGAAAAATATATTTTCAGTAACAACTGGAATTCAAGTTTTGAATTTAATTTTTTGAAAAATACCGCGAAGTTTTCATTGTACTATAAGTATTCAGGGAGGTACCCGACATATTATTATAATTCGTCGGATGATGTGACTCTGGGGTATATAAATGATTTTCACAATTTGGATTTGAGCCTTGTGAAAAAATTGTGGCACAGTAGGTTTGTATTGTCAGGGGGAATAAAAAATCTTTTCGACAACAAAGAAGTAGGAGGAGAAGGAGTTGGAATTTCTTCCGGTCATGGTACCGGTCAGGGAGTTTCTTCTTTAATAGGATGGGGAAGAACTTTTTTTCTAAGCCTGAAAGTAAATTTTGTTAAATATTAGTTTTTAAAATGAGACATTTGATCTTATATATTTTCCTTGTATTTGTCCTTACCTCTTGTTTCGAAGAGGATCAAATGGTGACTCCGCATGAAGCGGGTAATTTAATGCTTGGGGAAGTAGAACTCACTGAAAACTATAAGTACCAGGTTTTTTATGATTTGGGAACGAATTCTGTTACGAACCAGAACTTAATTTCAGAATGGGATCTGGGCTTTGAAACATCTGATTCCGGCTGGCATGTAATCCTCAATACCTCGAAAATGATGCTGGCGGGTAATACAGGGCAAACCAATTTTGAATCAGTAACCAGCAAAAATGGTGTTAAACTAAATTTTGATGTTTCAAGCGGAAATCCTGATAGTTTAGCTATTGGTGTTTGGTATTCAACTTTGGATGAAACTCCGGTTACAGATGGTTTTGTGTATATCGTCGACCGTGGAACCGGAGAAGACGGGAAAGCAGCCGGACTTAAAAAAGTATCTTTCAGTTTGCCGGATAAATCGACTTATGAAATTCGTTTTGCCAACTTGGATGGAAGTGACGAACAAACTGCAATAATTCAAAAAGATACGTCCCTGGCTTACGTTTGTTTTTCGTTTGATAATGGCATTGTGGACATTCAACCCAAAAAAGAAAATTGGGATTTACTTTTTACAAAATATTCAACCATGCTTACCACCGATGAGGGTGAACCTTATCCATACCTCGTGACAGGGGTTTTATTAAATCCATACAAAAGTTCTGTCGCAATTGATACGGTAAGTATTTTCGAAACATTGTCTTTTGAAATAGCTGAAGAGGAAGAATATTTCGATCGTCAGGATATAATTGGTTACCACTGGAAGGAATACGATTTTGACAACGACAGGTATATTACCCTAACGGATAAAATTTTTATTTTAAAAACCAGTGTCGGATATTACTATAAAATTAGGTTTATTGATTTTTATAATTCCACGGGGGAAAGAGGGTATCCAACGTTTGAATTTTTAAGGTTGTAGAGGAGTGATTGTCCCAGTTAATATTTTACGATTGTCGTATCAGAATTTTTAATATAGACAAATTCTTCTCCAGATGATTTAAATATTTGTTACTCGGATACCTTGTGCGAGTTGTTAGTAAAATCAGGAGCGATATTTGAGTATCGTTTTTTTTCGTTTTCTTAGTGTTGATACTGATGGAGTTTTAAAAATGGTTTATACCCCAAGTAAATCAATTAATACCCCAATCATAAGAAAATCATTAGATTCTTGTGTCACAATATTATTTCCTTTAGAATATTTGAAAATAGTTTTAAAATCAGTTTTCGGTATATCAATACCGAAAGTCAGTGAATAATTAAACCTCAATTTACTGTCAGGATTATTTTTAGAACTGAAATCATAGAACGCAGATCCGTCAAATATTATACTATAGGCTTTCTGAACAGGAATGTAATAATAAAATTGACTATAGATTTGATTCGAAAATTCGTCAGAATTTAATTCAACAAGCCTATTATTCTCAATTTCTTTATAAACTTTTAGTCCAATGCTAACAACTGGTTTTAACCTAAGTCGATTTTCTCCAAAAGTTAAGTCGATTAAATTAGGTATAATACCATTCCAATAAAAATTTCCAGCTATTCGATAGCTAGAAAATGTCTGGTTCCCTTCTATACCTATCTGACCAACTAATTCACTTTTACTTTTAAGAAAATTATAATTAATAGGATAAATGGTAATGAAATTTAAAGAATCTTCTGAGTTTGTACTTATTAAACCCTTAGCACAAAAGAAAACAGGCAAATCTTTTAAAAACGAGTATTTTGTTCTAAACTGAAATGATGTATTATATTCATTTTTTCCACTTGAAGCCTGTTCTGAAGGAATAATGCCAAAGTCAATTTTATTTTCGGAGATATAAATGTCACCACCTTTGGCGTTAATTATTTCTTCTCCCATAATATCTGTTAAAACCATTTTACTCTGTGTATGCTTCTCTATTTGTAGTGGGGTGATTTTTAACTTTTTTACATTTGTGTCTTTTACAATGTTAAAAGTTATTTCTGAGTCAGAAGTTATATAAATATCAGCTACAGAATCCTGCATAAGACTGATCAAGTCATCAGATACATTTTCAATCTGAAAAGCTATTTTATGGGGATTGCTATAAAGTGTAATTGTCTCTCCCCGGTTAACTAAATTTGGTTGTTTTTTTGAAACAAGTTTTGTTTTTATATTAGAATTTAATTCTTCAAATGTATCATTATCAATATTAAACTCTTTTAATTCGTCTGAGGAAAAGTCTAACTCTAAGCTAATAGTAACTGAATTTCCACCTAATGTGTTAATAAAAGTTTCGGTTTTAATTATCTTTATGTTTTCTACATTTTGACTGGAAGATAAAAAAGGTGAAAAAATTACAATCAGAATCAATAAATTTTTCATTGGAATTGAATTTTATTGGGATTTCTTTTCTTTACTAACTGATTTTCAAATATATAATTAATGCAATCTGATATGAGATTCCATGAGGTTATCACACTAATTGAAAGAGGTACATCATAATATCTCTCATATTCGATATTCCCGTTTCTGTCGTAATACGGACTTTTATTAATCAATTCCTTAAGTTTAGTTAAAAAGACTTTTTTATGATATTCATGAAAATGTCTAAATTCAAAAGAATCAATTTCTCCTGAAAAATCAGCAACTTCTTTTAGAGCCTCTTTAACCATGTCTTTAATTTGAACTTTTTCTAAAAATGCCATGATTATTAATTAATAAGATTATATATGTACATTCCTTATTTTAAACTTTGATATTTCAAAATATTTATTCCTTAGGTCTCATTTTGAATTGTTTGGCACTGTGGTTGATTGTGTAATATGTTAGACAACTGAATGTTTTGCTATTTCAACATTTGTAATCCAACCCAAGACTTTTGTCTTTACAGTACCATCATCGGTTACAAAAACATCTGAGCAGATAATGTTTCCCTTTGTCAGGTTTTCCATAAGTACTTTTGCCGTAATTAGTGATCCGCTTTCCTTAACCGTGGAAAAACCTTTTACTTTTTCACTATAATTTGTACTATTGATAAGGTCATGTAAAGTCAGGTCTTGTGCTACAGCACCGGCAATTGCTTTTTCAGCAATAAATTCATCTATCAGGCTTTTGTGAATAATGCAGTGTATAGTACTATCATTATTTAAAACCGGTAACCGATTGAAATTTGTCAGGTATTGTTCCTTTAATTCCTTTAGCAAATAATTTTTTAGATCCTTTCCCTTTTCAAGCATTAAAAACCTGATTTTACTTATTGGAATCATTGCATCTTTAACTAAAGTTGAATTCAGTTTATCTCTGGTTGTGATAGAATCAACCAGTTTTTGAGTACTGGCACTTGCTGCATCAAAATTTTCTTTTGAAAAATAGAAAGCTAAAACTGTCCCGACCCAAGTTCCAACTAACCCGACAATGGCAGTAAAAGCAGTATCCCATTTTTCATCTTCAAAATTTGTGGTTAGCAACAGAAGTAATAAAGAGATTGCAATTATGATTATGGACAACCAAAATCTCTTTGTTGACAGAGAGTTCGTTAGTTTATTTTCTTCCATGATTATTTGTTTTAAAGTGATTTTTTTTATAATCTCAAAATCTCAAAAATCTAAAAGTAGAGAAACCTATCCATCGTTTATTTTTAAGGTTTTTATCTTCAAAAGGAAGATTTTTATATTATATCACTATAACCTTTTTTTATTATTCATACTCCAAGAAAAGACCTGGGTACTTCAAAACTCATAAATTTTAATTGATCATTATTGAAAGCTGCCCGGAAGTTTTTGTAATAATTTTCAAATTTAATCCCCTGCAACATATTAAGAAAATAATCACTTCCGTACATAATTCTGTTTCTCAGTTTTATATTTTCTGTGGTGTCTTCGTTATAGTATCTCTGTCTTATTTTATCGAGCTTATCCAAATTTGTCTGGCATGATAAATCGGTGTAAACATTTTCGTAATCAAGAATCAGTTGTTTAATCTCTGCTTGCCAATCGTCGCTACCACCTCCAAAATGCGCAAAACAAATTTTGAGATCAGGAAACTGCTCCAGTACTTTTCTCCATAAACTCGGGTGATTTAAAATATGTGCTCTTTCTTTTACCGCATTTCCAAATCCTCCTTTGAACAAATTATATCTAAAATCGATGTATTCCTTGTCCTTAAATTTCAGCTTGTAAGTGAATTTATTATCAGATTCATCAGGCTCATTCGTGCAAATATGGCCGAATACCTGAAGCCTGTCTGTAAAAGTCGCAAAGCCGGCATCTGAGTTGTGCGCCATTATTGCTATATTGTTATCAATACACCATTGATATAAACAGGTTCCGTCAACGAATGAAACTGTCGGATCATAAAGATAAGGATCTGTTGGGGAGTAGCCATTGGGAGTATAGAGTTTTATGCCGTGAAATATTTTGCCCGGGCCAACCAGTTCAACTATGTCATTTCCCATTCCTTCTCTTCTGGGATCAGTAGCAAGGAAAGGAAAAACATCTGTTCCGTAAATAGTTTTTAATTGGCTTAATTCTGTTATTTGGGTGTGATAGGAACTTTTAGCATCTCCTTCTACATCCTCATTTGCCAGGTTTAGGCTTTTTAAAATTGTTTTTATGTATTTAAGAATTCGCACAGATTCCTCATTTTGAATAAGCGTGCCCTTAAAAACTGATTTTCCCTCTTTTTCAAATTTATTGATTGAGGTCGAAATCCTGTCAAAAAATTTATCATGTTCGGTGCCGAATTCCTGCATCCGTTCTGAAATAGCTATACCAGCATCGTTCTTATCATAATCATTTCTGAATGTCATTTCCAGATCAAACATCAGCGGGATAAAACGGTAAGTTTTTGCTTTTATGTCATAATAGTCATCCTCCAAATCATGCAGCATTTGATGCGCTCCTTTATTGAAAAGAAAGTATTTAAAAATGTTTTTTACAACTGCTGAAAATCCGTGTCCTTTGTCACTTTCTTCCCTAATATCTATCAGATCCTGAAGCTCGTCAGGATTATCATTTTTAAAATAATCGATTAAATCTCCAAAAATCATCAGGATAAGCCTTCCGGTAATTATACTTCTTCCAAATAGATGGCAATGTCCATCAAAAAGATCGACAGAGTTTTTATGTGAAGTATCAATCATATCCATCGATTGGTGAAAGAAGAACTGCTCAATTCTGTTTTGGGCATCGTCCTTCTCGATTAATGAGCCATGCTTGGCATCATTAATCATGAATTCTCTATATTTTCCCGGATTATAACCTGCAATTGCCACATATTCACCGGGTGCTTTAAACTGTTTTTTTGTGCCAACTACCCAATCATTTTCGTCATCAAGAATAGCATCAATGGCTAATTCAAGACGCTTTTTGCGTCTTTTATTAAACCATCCTTTTGATTCATAATTTCCAGCAAGTGGCAGATATCTGGTACTCTGCAGGAGAGGCTTTTGATAAATAATAGAAATTAATGTTCCACTTCCGGGGTTCATTACAGCCAACCCTGGCCGGTTAACAACCCACTCAAATGAATGTTGTAATAAAGCTGATATTAATACCACCGGGGCACTTCCAAGTTTTCCCATTACTTTCCTGAACAGTTTCAGCCCTGAGGTTAATCCCTGCACAAATGATAAATAGTCAACACCATTGGCTGATGCTACCAAGGCAACTTTACCTACCTTTATACTTGATTGTTCATAATTAGCCAGAAACTGGGCAAGTAATCCGCCCTGGCTTGTTCCAATAAGGTCAACCTCGTGTTCGAATGCCTGGACTCCAACATCATTCAACTCTGCAAAAAGTTGTTCGATATTCATTTTAGCATCCCAAAATAGTGTAGGATGATCAAAAGCAATTACCTGCTCATATTTATTCTTGCCAACCATTGAACCGATCCAATCATAAACTTCGCCAAATGATCCTTTTGTGCTTGCAAATGTCCCGTGAAACAAGAGTAATGTTTTCTTTGACGTATCGATTGAACCAGGCTGAGCTTTGGTAAATTTGTTGTTTTTGGGATTGAAAATTAAAAGCACATGGTCTTTAACAAACAACCCATCCGGATAAGCTGCCAGATTTTGCTCAACAAGTTCAACTATTTCCTGGCTTGAAGTTGGAATCCTCGTTTTCTTTTTTTTGGTTTCGAAAACCCGTTTAAAGATTAAAACTTTAATGATAAAATCATCTTCACTGATTTCCGATGAAAGCCTGTATCTGTTTGGTATGTCAGGAACCTCTTCAATGTTTTTGCGGGAAATAATATTGAAAAAATAGGTAAGTCGATCTCTGCTGTCAGTATTGTTGCCTTGAGTGGCCTGTGGTTGAATAAATTCAAGTTCAGCGTCTTTATTATTTTCTTTATTAAATTGGTAAAATGTAAGTGCACCCTCATCCTGTCCGAGAAAAATATCCAGTCTTAGCTGTGGAATCTCTTCAAGGGAAAAAATCTCGGGAATAGGAATCTCGAGTTGATTTAGATTAATAACTTTTTCCTTTATCTGTCCTTTTTCCTTCAGATTGGGATACATGAGTTTAAGAATTTCAACTTCGTCTTTTACAGTCGAATCTTCTTTAAATTCATCGTTTCCGTCATTCGAAGCTTCCAAAGTGCCAGTCCAGTCAATTGCTTTGTCGTCTTTATAACCCAACGTTCCCCAAACACCGGGAATTTTATTGGCTTCTGTTCTGTTTAATATTTTGGGAACGGCAAATTCGTTTAAAAATGTTTCATCTTCAGCCTTTTCACTTCTTAGAAGAATAAACTTTTTTTCATCCGGAGAAGCAATAAATGAGAGGGCGTTTAATTCAATGGTGCGCATAAGTTTTAATTGATGGATTTTTGCCTATGTTAAGTGACATTTATTCCACATTTAAGTGCCAAATAGATTCATATTCAAGAAACAAGGAATTTTATTGAAAGAATAAATATTTCTGCTAGTGAATACCTGATAGAGCGGAGTTAAAAGTTGCATTTTATTGCAGTTTGTGAATTTTAAATAAAAGATAGGAAAGTTTTTTAATCGAGTCAATAGTTTGATACAAAAAAAATTAGGAGATTTTATTTATAGTAAATTATACTTTGAGGATAAGTATTAAAAAAAGAAAACCCCGGTCTTTCGACCAGGGCCTTCGTTTAGTTTATAGTAAAATGGATTAGAAAATGGTCTATTCTTCTTCCTGCTCAGCTTCGTATGCTTTCAGCAGTTC
>CAXXDA010000011.1:0-275073 GCA_963676775.2 uncultured Draconibacterium sp. | reverse complement strand
ACATCACTAATGATATCTGCAATATCAGCTAATGAACCAGCAGCATAATACCAAACAACTTCATCACTTTCGTCAGCACCTAAATCATTCAATCTCATATAATAACAATACGAACCGTCTCCCGTACGGGTGATCATTGATGTTGAAGGATCTTGATTCATTGCGTTAGAAAAGCTACAGCAAGAATTTATAGATGTATTACCGGTTGGAGAAGTTGAATAAAACAACACAGCTTCATTTCCTGAATATATTTGAAGAGCAGAAGATCGATCGGTTTGATTACTAATTTGAACAAACTCACCATCAATAATATTACCTTTGACCTTGGTTGGACCATCACTTGTGCCAACCCAATCATCTCTTGTGCCAACCCACATTCTAACATTAGTAGCGCTTTCAGTATCAATATTTGTTATTTTGCTTACAATTTCAATATAACCTTTATCTTCAGGCAATGTGTAAGTATTTTGTACTTCAAAACTAATTCCATCTATTGTCATTTCACCTGTAGAAATAATCGTTCCATATTCAGGAATTGTCCCATCGGCGTTAAACGAAGATTCATCAATGACCTGATTTGTTAATGTCCAGGCACCTTGAGTATTTGCAATTGAACCATTTGTATTCCACTCATTAGTACCATCTCCTCCAACACCAATAGCCATATCAAGGGGGTAGCTGGAATATGTTAGTTTATACCATGTTCCAACAGTACCATTGTAATACCAAGGTTGTTGCAGTAATCCCTGACTATTTACCGAATTTTCTGAACCATTTCCAAACCGAATTAGCCCATTATTCATAACTGTTTGTGCCTCAAGCACCGAAAAAAAACACATAAAAAAAAGAACGAAGCCTGTAAAATATTTTATTAGAAATAATCTTTTCATAGTTCTGGTCATTTAAGGTTTGCTTATTTTATCCCGAATTCAATAATTTGCCATGAATTTTCATTTTTTTCAAGAGTTAATTCAAACGGCACAGAATTTTCATTATCACTTTCAGAATTCAACACATATTGGCCTACAATTTTTGCAGAATTATCTTTAATGTAAAACTGCCAAAGCAAAAAGAAATTAGATACGCCAAGAGACTTAATTCCGTTTTTGTCATAAAACTCTACTTTTACCCCTTTATAAAAGAGTTCTATTTCATTGCTCAATTCAACACCATGAACCATAAAAAAAAGTTGATCTCCCTGATAAAATTCCTGTAATTCAGGCAAATCAACACACAATTGTAATATTGCTGTTTGATCATTGCTATCCTGGGCAAATAAATACCCAGTTTGCATAAAAACCAAAAATAAAATAAGTAGATTTTTTTTCATAATCGTTAAATCAATGGATTAATAAGTTAATAATATGAATGTTACAATAACATAAAATGTTTGACGAATGATTAATAATCTTTCTTAAAACAATCATATGCTAAAATAAAAAAATTGCAAAATGTGCAGAAATCACAGCATGAATTATATCAACAAGATTATGTTAAAAAAAATAGGTTGCTTCTTATTGTGATTAAATCAAAACAATAATTCATAACTGGGTTACCCATATATTTCAGCAAAATAATTGTAAAACTAATACCCCAATCTAATTTAAACAATAAGTAAAAGCATGATTTACAGAGTAATAATTACTGAAAATAATTATTAAACCATGGAGACTATGTTAAAGTTGAAAAATAAAAGAAGAATATATAAACCATTTCTTTCCAATCTGGAAAAAAATTATTGTAACAATGAAAACACTAACCGACTTCTAATTCAGAATGTTTCTGTAATTTTCCCGCTGATTCAAATTAGTAAAAAAAACAGGAACCATTTCTGATTCCTGTTCTTTACATTAATAAAGTTAACTATATTCTATACCATTGGATATTTCTTAAATATCGATTCTGATTTCATTAATATATCTACATACTGAGCACGTTGATAAGTAAACGGATCTTTCATATTTTTTCGTGAAAGTTTTCCCCTGAAATCATCCAGCGTTTTATATTCTTTTTCTTCCATCCACTTATTTAATTCAATGAGGATATCAGATACAACAGAGGGGTGATTTTTATAAATTGTACTTACCATCTGAACTGCATCGGCACCAGCCAAAATCAACTTTATTACATCATCCGCACTGTAAATACCACGACTTGCGCAGATGCTTCCTTCAAGATTTCCAAATAATAACCCGGCATAACGCAAACTCACCATATGATCCTTAGGATTACTCAACTCCCACGGATAATAGTATTCTTCTTTTTCAACATCAATTTCCGGCTGGAAAAAACGATTAAATAAAACATAAGCATCTGCTCCGGCTTCATCAACTTTTTTAATAAAATTAAGCGGATTTGAATAGAACAAGCTAATTTTTACACTAACAGGAATTTTAACCGCTTTTTTAACTGCTTTAACAATCTGAACCTGTTTATCTTCTATCGATTTTCCGGTTACTTCAAAATAACCCGGAGTTGCATATAAATTAATTTCAAGACCGTCAACACCTGTTTTTTCCAGCTCTTTGGCATATTCTACCCAAGTTGGTTCGTAAATCGCGTTCAAGCTAGCAAAAACTGGAACACTTACACTCTTTTTCAACTTTTCAAGATTGTACAAATGCTCCTTTGGACCAGCATGTTCCAAGCTCGGAAACAAATCAGTCATTTCAGCATTTCGTTCATTATATTCGGATAATTCCTCATCTAATTGTAGATTTTCAAGTTGAATTTGCTCTTCAAATAAAGAACGGTATACAATGGCACCAATTCCAGCATCTTCAATTTGTTTGATTGTATCTAATTTGCTAACTAGATTACTTGCTCCAAGAATTAGGGGATTTTTTAGTTTAATACCCATGTAGGTTGTTGATAGATCTGCCATAATAAAATTTTTATTGATTTGTTTTCTTTTTACATACAACAACTAAATTTAGAAATATTTTGTTCAAGAAGGGTATTAAATTTTTTCTATTTGTGATAGACAATGTCAGAAAACAAAAAAACCATCCGTTAAATACGAATGGTTTTCTGAATTATAATTTGAGAATAATTTCTACAATAAACTTATAGTTACGGTCAAACCTGCCATTACAACTGAAACCATGGTCATAAGTTTGATAAGAATATTTAAAGAAGGACCAGAAGTATCTTTAAATGGATCACCAACAGTATCTCCAACAACACCTGCCTTGTGAGCTTCGCTTCCTTTTCCACCGTAATTTCCTTTTTCGATGAATTTTTTGGCGTTATCCCAGGCACCACCTGCATTATTCATAAACACTGCGAGAGTAAAACCAGCAGTTAAACCACCAGCCAAAAGTCCAATTACCCCAGCAACACCCATTGAAGCACCAACAACAACGGGAACAATAATAGCAACCAACGATGGAACCAACATTTCTCTTTGAGCTCCTTTGGTAGAAATTTCAACACATTTTGCATATTCCGGTGTTGCTTTGCCTTCAAGTATCCCTTTGATTTCGCGGAATTGACGACGAACTTCATCAACCATAGCACCAGCGGCACGACCTACAGCTTTCATAGTCATGGCACTGAAAAGGAATGCCATCATTGAACCAAGGAACAAACCACCCAGGAACAATGGATTAAATAAGGTAATGTCATATGCAGCTGAAAAATCTTTAACTGAAGCTGCTGAAATTTGTATTGCTTTCACTCCATCATGAACTGCAGGAGCAACATCGTTATAAAATACATATTGACCTTTTTCAACGAATCCTTCACCTCCTTTTGCAATTTTTCCAAACCACAAACGAACTTCTTCCATGTAAGCAGAAATAAGTGCCATCGCTGTTAAAGCAGCTGAACCAATTGCAAAACCTTTTCCTGTTGCAGCAGTAGTATTTCCTAACATATCCAATGCATCTGTTCTTTCACGAACTTCCGGTGGTAATTCAGCCATTTCAGCATTTCCACCTGCATTATCAGCAATAGGACCAAAAGCATCAGTTGCAAGCGTAATACCTAATGTTGAAAGCATACCCACTGCGGCAAAACCAATTCCGTAAACACCCATTGCAAAATGTTGTGCACCACCTGCAGCCCAAAAAGCTCCCATAATACCGAGAACGATTGTTACAACAGGAATCCATGTAGAATTCATACCAACTGCAATACCATCAATAATTGTTGTTGCTGGTCCTTGCTGAGCCTGATGTGCAATACCTTTGGTTGGTTTATATTCATCCGAAGTGTAATATTCTGTAGCCTGACCGATAATTACACCGGCAGCCAAACCAATAACAACAGCCCAGAAAACACCCCATGTAATCCAGCCTAAAGCGGCTAATCCAACAAGGGCTAAAAGAATAAGAACAGAACTACCAAAAGTTCCGATAAACAATGCTCTTAACAATGTTTTTTGTGTAGCTGATTCTTTTGTACGAACCATAAATATACCAATGATAGATAAAATTATACCAATAGCGGCAACAATCATTGGCGCTGTAACAGCTTTAATCGGGTCAATTCCGGTACCAGAAAGCACAACAGCAGGAAGGGCAGCACCTAAAGCTGCAGTTGCAAGGATTGACCCTGCATAACTTTCATAAAGGTCGGCACCCATACCGGCAACGTCACCTACATTATCACCAACGTTATCAGCAATTGTAGCAGGGTTACGCGGATCATCTTCCGGAATTCCTGCCTCAACTTTACCTACGAGGTCAGCACCTACGTCGGCAGCTTTGGTATAAATTCCACCACCAACACGTGCAAACAATGCCTGGGTTGAAGCACCCATCCCGAAGGTTAACATTGTGGTTGTAATTTCAACTAATTTTTGTGTTTCACTAGTTCCTTCATGAACAAACTGAAGCCCTAGAAAATGTAATCCGTTTGCCATATGCTCCGGGGTAAAAATAACTTTACTCAAAAGCAGATACCATGCTGCAATGTCAAGTAAAGCGAATCCAACAACAACCAATCCCATTACAGCACCACTACGGAATGCTACCTGCAAACCTTTATTTAATGACTGTGATGCGCCATGAGCTGTTCTTGCAGAAGCAAATGTTGCTGTTTTCATTCCTAAGAATCCGCAAAGTCCCGAGAAGAAACCTCCTGTCAAAAAGGCGATTGGCACAAACGGGTTTTGTACACCAAAATATGCCATTATAGTTAACAGGACAAATAACACAACAAAAACAATTCCCACAACTTTGTACTGGCGTTTCAGATAAGCCATTGCACCTTCACGAACATACTGTGCAATTTCTTTCATCCGGTCAGTACCTTCTGAATTCTTCATCAACGATTTGAAGAAAAACCAGGCAAACACCAATGCCAGTATGGAGGCAATTGGAACGATTAAGAAAATGTTACTCATAGGTTGATAATTTTTATGTAACTGCCGTTACGGTTTTGATTTTAAATTATACTGTTTTGTAAAAAGAAATTTCAATTCCAGTTTGATTTCAGGTCGTTTTCTTAAAAAAAATTTTCCAGCAGACAAAGATAAATTTTAAAATGAAATGCTAAATATTTGGAAACCTGTTAAACAATAGGTTGAGAATAAATTAACAAATCTTTGAGTTATATATTTCGATTCTAAGTAAGAAGTCTTTGAACAGGTTTTACAAACAAAATTTGATATAAATACACGACTTTTTCACAAAAAATAAATAGAACTATTCTTTCGAAATTATGTCTATTTTTATTGAGGAAATAGAAGAAGTGTATAAATTATATCCTTTAGGAACCGAATAAAATTAAATTTTAAATATTAATTTATTTCTCGATTTAGAAATCGACAGTAATGAAAAAGATAAAATGTAAGTTTTATTATAAATCAACAATGAATAAGCGCCTTACGCTCTTTTCCATTCATCAGCACAGTCAGTGGTTTATTAAATTCAACATGCTTGATGAATTCGGTTTCCTGTACTATTTTTTGATGTTTAAGTTTTTCCAGTTTTAGTTTTGAACCAGGAGAATTATGAGGCACAGAGAAATACCCCACATTCATTGATGTTACATTATGGAAAAAATGCGAGCCCAACGATGCATCCAAAGGGAAATCAGGAAGTCCCATTTCAACAATAATACGGGCTTTAGAGATATGCGCCCATAAAACGGGAATCCCGGTATACGGATCGCGTGAACCCCAGCGCCCGGGGCCAATAAGAATGTAATTTTTATTTTCTGACTCAAAACGACGATTCATATTGCTGATTTCCTCTGCCATTTGCCGGGTTTTCATTTTATCAAATTTATCTGGGTCAACAAATACCACGTCTTTTATATGTTCAATTTTGCCATTTCCCATGCCACGTTCAGCGTACATAAATATTTTTTCTTCTTCAACCGCTTCCAGATTAATATCAATTTTCTCCTCCATTCGAATTAAGGGTTTTATTTGAAGAAGATAAAAAGTTGGTAATCCATTTTCGGCTTTTTCCAAATCTATGGCATATTCAATCTCGACAGGTGAACCCATTGCTTCTTTGAAAAGTTTTAAAAGCATTTGCAGTGTTTCAGCCAGCGGTAAGTAGTTATATTTTAAAATATTTGCAAAATCAATAACCCTTAGCCCGCTCATTTGAATTCCTGGCACCAAATCATCATTCTCCATAATGTAAGTCGAAGCTGAATGTTCCAGTGTGCCATCTTCCTCTGCTTCTTTAATTCTAAAACGTTTTATAGCGGCGTCTTCCCCATCCACAATTAAATCAAATTCACTTTTTTCGAGGTCGATAGCATAAAAATTTTTCTGCGAATCCCTTATCTGATCTTTTACTGTTGTTGGATTGATTTCCGGATATAATGGACAAAACCGGTAAGAGTTCTCACCACCTACCACATACATCCCCAGACCAACAGCTGCTACAGAAAATCCATCCTCGGGTTTCATATAGGATATCGGGTAATAATTGTACGACTGCGCTACGCCTGATACACTGGGATAATACTTATTATTATAGTTATGCCCAACCACTTCCTGAATAACTACGGCCATTTTTTCTTCTTCTATTTTATAGTTTACCGCATCGAAATATGACTGTGCAGAATCTGTAAAAATACTGGCATAAACCAACTTTATCGCAGTTTCTAACTGCCGGTAACGTACCGAAATATCCGGATGATTATTTGGAATAAGGTAAGTGGCGTAGACTCCCGAAAAAGGCTGAAGTAAAGAATCTTCAAACAAACCAGATGAACGCACTGCCAGAGGTTTCTTCATGACTTCCAGATATCTTAGCAGCCGCTTTTGTATTTTTTCATCAAATTCCGAATTCAAAAAATGCTGCCGGATAGATTCAAAATCATTTAATGAATAAATGTCATCATACAAATTATTCATTTCTATGAACTTATCGAATTCAAGTGCCCCAAGAACTGCCGTTGCTGGAATCCGAATATTCATACCCTTGATATAATTCTGAAAATCAATATTCTCAATAATATGACAGATAAATGCTATTCCTCGTCCTTTTCCGCCTAATGAACCTTTTGCCATTCTTAAAACAAAACGATTGTGATTTACAAGCGCCTGGTCAAAATTAACAATGGTCCCTTTAAGTTTTTCATAACGAACGGATTGAAAAACATCAAGACAAAACTGCCGCAATTCTTCAGGCGATTCAAAATCTTCCGTTTTTATCGGCCGCAACCTATCAGCCATATTTATCTCACCACGAGCCATTAACCAAGTGGAAAAAGAATTTCTCTTTCCATGGTAAAACAGTGCTTCTGCCGGTACTTCCCTAAACTTATCCTGAAATTCCTGCAAATTCTCAGCTTCTGCCATAGGCCTGCCATCCTTCCCCTTAAATACAAAATTTCCGAATCCCAGTCTTCTGTGCAAAAAATTGAGAATATCCATTGACAAACTTTCTGAATTCTTATTGATAAAATCTGCACCGACACTCCTGGCCCTTTCTGCATTTGAGATATCGTGTGATTGTAAAAGTGTTGGAACAGGGTATTTAAATGTGTTTTTTGCAAACTTTATCAATTCAATTCCTGCATCTCCGTCGTCAATGCCCTCTTTTTCAAACTTTACATCTGATATTACACATAAGATATACCGGCGGTACGCATTAATTATACGTACGGCTTCTTCATAACTATCGACCAAAAGAACTTTTGGACGGGCTCTCATTTTCAAAATTTTATGTAGCTCATCTGTTGCATCCTCTTTTACAAGAATCTGTGTCTGTGTCATCACAGTTGTGTAGAGTATTGGAAGATATCTCGAGTAATACTGAATACTGTCCTCTACCAAAAGAATAACCCGTACATTCCCGTTTTGTGTATCACGTGCTACATTCTTTTTGTCCTCGATATATTTTATCATGGCAAGGAAAACATTCGAATTTCCGTTCCACACAAAAACACGATCAATAAAATCAAGTCTTCTTCCTTCAGCCTGAAAATATCTTAAATCTGCATTATTGTTCACAAGAAGGAGAAGAGGCACCCTTGGACGAATTGCCCGAATCTTTTTTGATATCTCTATCGGAGTATCCTTATCAACTCCGGCCATAACAATAATAAGATCGAAATCGCGATGTTTTAAAGTCAAAAGCGCATCTTCCTCCGAATTCACACTTGTAAAGCGTGGTGCTGCATATAAATTTAACTGTAAATATTCCCCAAAAATCTTATCGCTGAACTGCCCTTCCCGAACAATAGAATACGAATCATAAAGTGTGGCAATCAGAAGCACTTCTTTTACCTTAACAGGCATTAATTCCTGAAAAATATCGCGGTCGGTTTTCCTGCGCTTGTATATGGTTGCCAGTGAAATATTTTCGATTTCCATTTTGCCCGTTTTGAAAGATGAATTTAGGTAAAAATTCGTCAATATTCCGAATTAAGGTTATGCTTGATAAAAGGTAAACTAATAATTTTGGATAAAAAAATCCCAAAGATTTCTCTTTAGGATATAACAAAATTCGTCTCCTCTCTTTTAACAATAACAAGTAGTGAGGTGACGAATTTCTTATGATATTAATCCAATTTATGAATTACCAATCCTGACCGTAGTTTAGGTTCAAACCAGGTCGTCTTTGGTGGCATAATATTTCCGCTGTCGGCAATATTTATTAGTTGCTGCATTGATACGGGAAACAAAGCAAATGCAGCTTTCATTTCTCCCGAATCGACTCTCCTTTTCAACTCAGCCAGACCTCGAATTCCCCCAACGAAATCAATTCGATTTGATGTCCTTAAATCTTTAATATCCAGGATCGGCTCTAAAACCTGCTTCGACAAAATGGTAACATCAAGAACTCCAATTGGATCAGAATCATCGAATGTGCCTTCTTTTGCAGTAAGCTTATACCAGTTGTCTGATAAATAAAGACTCAACTCATGTAATTTCGAAGGCTTGCAGATATCGGGTCCCATATTTTCGACTTCAAATCCTTCTGATAATTTTGTTAAAAAATCAACATCCGACAATCCGTTTAAATCCTTCACTACACGATTGTAATCGATAATCTGCAATTGATTATCCGGGAAATGGACAGCCATAAAATAGTTGTATTCTTCATCCCCAGTGTGACTCGGATTCTGTTCAGTTTTTTCAAGTCCAATACGCGCAGCGGCAGCAGTTCGGTGATGTCCGTCTGCTACGTAAGTAAAAGGAACTTTTTCAGCAAAAAGTTTTTCGATTTCCTTGTTTGTTTCTTCAGAGTCAATTGTCCAGAAATGGTGTCCAAATCCATCTTCTGCAGTAAAGTTATAAACAGGTTCAGTGTTCTTTACAATATCAGAAACAATATTATCAATCTCAGGAACAGCCTTGTAGGCGAAAAATACCGGTTCAATATTGGCATTTAAGTATCGTGTTAAAACCATCCGGTCTTCTTCCTTTTCTGGCCGGGTCAGTTCATGTTTTTTTATAATTCCGTTTTCATAGTCGGCACAGGCAGCAGCACCCACAATTCCATACTGCGTTATCCCGTTCATCGTTTGCGCATAAATGTAATATTTTGACTGCTCATCCTGTTGAAGCCATTCTTTTTCTTGGAAAATTTCAAAATTTTCAACTGCTTTATTATATACTGTTTCCGAATGAACATCTTCTACTCCGGGACTATCAATTTCTGCTTTTGTGATCCGTAGTAAAGATTTTTCCTTTCCTTCAGCCATTTGAGCTGCTTCTTCAGAATTCATTACATCGTAAGGAAGACATGCCAATTCTTCAACAATTTCTTTTGGAGGCCGCAGCCCTTTAAATGGTTTTATTATAGCCATTTTACAGATTTTAAATTTTAGGTACTAGATTTTAGATGCTAAAAGTAATACTTTTGACAGTATGGAAGTTTAGACTTTAATTGATCTTATACACATTCACAGCTTATTTATTCACCTGATATGTACAATCACCTTTTTCAAAAAAGCCACGAATTTGTTCAGCAGCCGCAACGCCGGCATTAATATTGGCTTCTTTTGTTTGAGCTCCGGCTTTTTTAGGTGTAAAAAAATATCGGCCAGCAAATCTCGTTTCAAATTCCTGCGCACAATCGGGTTTAATGTCCGACATGTATTTTATGTTTGGCTTTTCATTCATAATTTTTATCAAATCAGGTTCATTGATTACCTCTTTCCTGGAAGTATTTATAATAATACTTTCGTCTTTGAGATGTTTCATCACTTCGTAACTTACTGATTTAATATGTTCTCCTCTAGCCGGCACATGAATAGATACAATATCACTCTTTTCGTATAACTGCTCCAACGAATTTGTAACTTTTAAGCCAATTGCAGCTGCCGCATGTTTACTGTATCGGGTATAAACAATTACTTTCATACCCATCGCACGGGCAATTCGAAAGACATTCCTGGCGACAAACCCAAATCCATGTAAGCCAAGGGTACGACCTCTTAGCTCTCCCCCCTGTTTTCCACTGAACATTTCACGGATACCGTAAATTGCAAGCCCAATTGCCAGTTCAGCAACTGCATTTGAGTTTTGGCCCGGGGTGTTCATGACAACAACCCCATTTTGAGTCGCTACTTCCAAATCAACATTATCATAACCAGCTCCTGCCCGAACCACAATTTTTAAGTTTTTAGCAATATCAAAAACTTCAGAATCAAATTTATCGCTTCTTATAATTGCCGCATTTGCATCTGCAATACTGCTTAACAAATCACTTTTTGATAAATAATTTTCAAGCAATTGCACCTTGTAATCTCCTTTCCTGAAAATTTTATCCATTTTTTTAATCGCAGCAGGAGCAAAAGATTTTTCTGTAGCAATTAGTACTTTTTTCATCACTAAAAAATTTACAAAAAAAATGCAGGAGTCAAGTCCTGCATTTATGATTATATTGTTTTTTCAAATTCCTGCATGGATTCGACCAGTGCTTTAACACTGTCTATCGGCATTGCATTGTAAATTGATGCCCTGAACCCGCCTACTGAACGATGTCCTTTTATTCCAACCATTCCTTGTGCTGTAGCAAAATCGAGGAATGATTTTTCCAATTCAGTATATTCAGGTGCCATAACAAAGGTTACATTCATGCGAGAACGATCTTCAGGATTGGCAACAGTGGGGACAAAAAGTTTATTCCTGTCCATTTCATCATACAAAATAGCTGCCTTTTCAATATTTATTTTTTCAATGGCTTCAACTCCTCCTTGATTTTTTAGCCAAATCAGAGTCTGGAGACAACCGTATACAGCAATTGTAGATGGCGTATTAAACATTGAACCTTTATCAGCATGCGTTTTGTAATCCAACATTGTAGGAATAGTGCGATCTACTTTCCCCAATGCATCGTCTTTAACAATTACCAAAGTAGCACCCGCTGGTCCAAGATTTTTCTGCGCACCTGCATAAATAATATCATATTTTGACACATCCACCGGACGACTAAAAATATCAGAAGACATATCTGAAACCAAAGGCATCGGGACATCGGGTTCTTTTAAAATTTCGGTTCCGTAAATGGTATTGTTTGATGTGAAATGAAAATATTCAGCATCAGCCGGAACCTCAAAGCCTTTTGGAATATAATTATAATTAGTATCCTTCGATGATGCCACCTCCACAACTTCGCCGAACAATTTTGCTTCTTTAATAGCTTTTGAAGCCCATGAACCAGTATTCAGGTAGGCTGCTTTTTTACTCATTAAGTTATAGGGAACCATAAGAAACTGAGTGCTGGCCCCTCCCTGAAGGAACAAAATTGAATAGCCATCCGGCACCTGAAGCAATTCTTTTACCAATGCTTGTGCTTCGTCCATTACTGCAATAAACTCCTTACTGCGATGTGAAACTTCCATCACAGAAAGTCCTGTTCCGGCGAAATTCACTGCTGCTTCCGCAGTTTTTTCTTTAGTAAACTCGGGCAAAATTGAAGGCCCTGCGTAAAAATTGTGCTTTTTCATTATTACAACAAGTTAAAAGGTGAACTAATAATACCATTTCGTTGCAAACTTTACTTCAAAGTTCGTTATAAGTTAAAGGTTTGCAGATGAGAAAAATCAATATTCTAAATAAATTTTTTGAATTATAAACCTCAATAGACAACAAAACCTCAAAACAGAAATCGTATTTTTCTTTATATGATTTTTATCGGGATAAGGCCTGTCATTTATTTAGCATACAAATTTATCGGATTCTAATTAAGAAATCTATTTTTAGCCCAAAAATTGAATAAAGAAATATTTATTTAAAAGATTTTTAAATTGAACATAAAAAATTTGACGGAAAATAAGGGGAAAAAATTTCATTTTATCAATTAAATAAACGGAAGTTTTACAATTTCTGCGGGTATGGTTTTATTTCTTATTTTCACAAAAACCTGTGTTCCAAAGGCTGAATATTCTTTTGCAATATATCCCATACCAATTCCCTGATTTAAAACCGGCGACATAGTTCCTGAAGTTACATTTCCAATTATACTTCCCTCCAAATTTACCAATTCGTATCCGTGTCTTGGAATACCCCGCTCTTTCATTATAAAACCACGAAGCCTGCGTCCAACACCTTCCGTTTTTTGCATCATCAGAAATTCCCGATCGATAAACTGGCGTCCGTTATTGAATTTTGTAATCCAGCTTAAACCTGCTTCTATTGGAGATGTAGTGTCGTCAATATCATTTCCGTATAAACAGTAACCCATTTCAAGACGCAATGTATCACGCGCACCCAAACCAATTGGTTTGATTCCAAACTCTTCACCGGCTTCAAAAACCGCGTTCCAAATTTTTTCTGCTACTTCGTTCCTGAAATACAACTCAAATCCACCGGCACCGGTATATCCTGTTGCTGAAATTATTACATCATCAACTCCGGCAATTTCACCGGTAATAAATGTATAGTACTTAATCTCCGACAGGTTTATATTCGTTAGTTTTTGCAATGTTTCGCTTGCTTTTGGTCCCTGAATTGCCAACTGACTAATCCTGTCGGAAGCATTCTCAACTTCAGCACCCACATCATTCTGACTCTGAACCCAGTTCCAGTCTTTTTCAATATTAGCAGCATTTACTACTAACATATATTTTTCAGGCTCATAATAATAAACGAGTAGATCATCGACAATTCCGCCTTTCCCATTCGGGAAACAGGAATATTGAGCCTGACCCGGTTCCAGAATTGTTGGATCGTTCGAAGAAATCTTTTTTACCAGATTTATTGCATTTGGTCCTTTAACCCAGAATTCGCCCATGTGCGAGACATCAAAGACTCCAACTGCATTTCTAACTGTTAAGTGTTCATCTTTTATCCCACTATATTCTATTGGCATTTCAAATCCTGCAAATTCAACCAATTTTGCACCTGCTTTTTTATGAATTTCATTAAATGCTGTAATCTTCATATTATCTCTTTAATAAATTCAACCATTTTATTTTGAAACAAATTCTGACAATAAAACTGCAAATATTTCTTAACTTTTGCTTAAATAATTTTACAAAACTATCATTTCAAGCGTAGTTTGTACATGAATTATATCAGAAAAAATCAATTAGGATTTATAATATATTTCATTAAATTGCGACATAATAAATTTTGAGATGGAAAAGCAAGACTACACCTTGGATTTAAGCTACCTTGACGAAGTAGCGGGAGGTGATTTAGATTTCAAAAAAGACCTTATAAAAATATTCCTGCAGCAGGTACCGCTTTTTATTGAAAACATGAAAAAGTTTCACGCCGAAAATGATTTAGTAAATCTGGCAAAAGAGGCACACACCGCAAAATCTTCAGTATTAATTTTTGGAATGGAAGACACAGGTAACAGATTGAAAAAGATCCAGTTATTAGCTGAAGAAAATCAGACGCAACAAATTCCTGAGTTACTGCACAAATCTATTCAGGATATGGAAAATGTTATGTTGCCTTTGCAGCAATTCATGAAATCCTGATTTTAACAAATCAAAAATAAAATCAAATGTTTAATGAAACCATTGGCTGGATAGGAAATATCCTGTTTGCCATTTGTGGCATTCCCCAGGTTATAAAAACATATAAAACAAAAAGCGCAAAAGATTTAAGTGTATTATTTTTATGGTTATGGTTTGCAGGCGAAGTCCTGACATTTATATACATAATCATGGGTGATCTGGAAACAGGCTCCTTGCATTTTCCGCTATATTTTAACTATATCGTTAATGTTTTTATGGCCTGTTTCCTGATCTATGCAAAATATATTTATCCAAAGAAGTATAATGCGCTTAATTCCTGAATATTAAGATGTTGCCATCAAAATCAATGATAATCGTTTTATCTTTCTGAACCTGCCCTGCAATAATTTTCCTCGAAAGTTCATTCAATACATACTTCTGAAGAATTCGTTTTACCGGGCGTGCTCCAAAATGGGGATCGAACCCTGCAGTTGCCAACCAGTCAACTGCTGAATCTGTTATTTCAATTTTTATATCAATTCCGGCAATCCTTTTAACAACCTGTTTAAACTGCAATCTTACAATTTCTGTGATATCATCTTTTGAAAGCGGAGTAAATACAATAGTTTCATCAATTCGGTTTAAAAACTCCGGGCGAATTGTCTGCCGTAGCAATTCCATCAATCGATTTTGAGTTTCTTCCAAAACAAATTCATGGTTTTCCGTATTCATTCGCTCATAACTTTCCTGAATGACGTGCGATCCCAAATTAGATGTCATAATTATTATGGTATTCTTAAAATTCACAGTTCGCCCTTTATTGTCAGTCAGGCGACCGTCATCAAGAACCTGAAGCAAAACATTAAATACATCGGGGTGAGCTTTTTCAATTTCGTCAAAAAGTACAACTGAATAAGGTTTATGACGGACTGACTCAGTAAGCTGTCCCCCTTCATCATAACCGACATACCCTGGAGGACTACCGATTAAACGTGTTACAGAAAACTTCTCCTGGTATTCCGACATATCAATTCTGGTGATCATATTCTCATCATCAAAAAGATATTCAGCCAAAGCTTTAGCCAGCTCAGTTTTTCCAACACCAGTTGTACCCAGAAATATAAAAGAACCAATCGGCCGTTTTTCGTCCTGCAGGCCGGCCCTGCTTCTTCGGACAGCATCCGAAACTGCCGCAATTGCCTCGTCCTGACCAACAACACGTTTGTGTAGTTCTTCTTCCATCTGAAGTAGCTTTTCACGTTCGCTTTGCAACATTTTCGAAACGGGAATTCCTGTCCATCGTGCAACTACTTCAGCAATATCTTCAGAATCAACTTCCTCTTTAATCAGGTTCTCGCCTTCTTTTAACTGTTGCAACTCCTCCTGATATTTTTGAATTTCAATTTCAGCTTCTTTTACGCGTCCATATCGAAGTTCAGCAACACGCTCATAATTTCCCTGACGTTCAGCTTCTTCCGCTTCACGTTTAAATTCTTCAATTTCCGAATTCTTTTTTTGAATATTATCAATTACCGTTTTTTCTGATTGCCATTTTGCTCTTAAACGTGATTGTTCTTCTTTCAAATTTGAAATTTCTTCATGAAGCTGTCCAAGTTTTTTATCGTCTTTTTCACGTTTTATTGCCTCTCTTTCAATCTCCAGTTGTTTAACCCTTCTCTCTATTTCATCCAACTCTTCCGGGACCGAATCCATTTCCAAACGCAGCTTTGCTGCAGCCTCATCCATTAAGTCGATAGCCTTATCCGGTAAAAAACGATCTGAAATATACCGTTGCGACAATTCCACTGAGGCAATTATAGCGTCATCTTTTATTCTTACCTTATGGTGATTTTCATACCTTTCCTTAATTCCGCGAAGTATTGAAATAGCACTCAGAGTATCCGGTTCTTCTACCTGAACCACCTGAAACCGACGCTCAAGCGCCTTATCTTTTTCAAAATATTTTTGATACTCAGCATAAGTAGTTGCACCAATTGCACGAAGTTCTCCCCGGGCAAGAGCAGGTTTAAGAATATTGGCTGCATCCATTGCACCCTCGCCTTTTCCGGCACCAACAAGCGTATGAATCTCATCAATAAACAATACCACTTCATCGTTTGACTGAACGACTTCATTTACAACAGCCTTTAAACGTTCTTCAAACTCGCCTTTATATTTTGCTCCGGCAATTAATGCGCCCATGTCAAGTGAATATACTTGTTTTGTTTTCAGATTTTCCGGAACATCGCCGCGAACAATACGGTGTGCCAAGCCTTCAGCAATAGCAGTCTTTCCGGTTCCCGGTTCTCCTATTAAAATCGGATTATTTTTTGTTCTTCGTGATAATATCTGCAAAATTCGCCTGATTTCCTCATCCCGGCCGATTACCGGATCCAACTTTCCGTTTCTTGCCCTTTCATTTAAATTTAAAGCAAACCGGTTAAGTGAATTAAAGCGATCCTCTGCAGTCTGACTGTCAACTTTCGAACCTTTTCTTAATTCCTCAATAGCCAATTTCAGTTCCTTTTTTGCTATTCCATTGTCTTTCATTAGCTGACTTGTAGAATCCCCGGAATCAAGCAACGCTAATAAAATATGCTCAACTGAAACGAATTGGTCTCCCATTTCCTGTGCCAATCCCAATGACTTTTGCAGGACTTTATTTGCCGTTGAAGCCAGATATTGTTCACCTCCTGTCACTTTTGGATATGATTCAACTATTTTGTCAAGAGCCTGCTGAAAAATAGCGGTATTTACACCCAACTTTTTCAAAAGAAAGTTCACTACATTTTCAGCAGAATGTAATAATCCTTTCAACAAATGACCAGTTTCTACACTTTGTTGATTATTTCCCTGTGCAATTTGAAAACCATGTTGTATGGCTTCCTGAGCCTTTATTGTAAAATTGTTTAAGTTCATATTCACTTTAATTTTGAGAATTAATTGTTAAGGCACAAAAAACAAACCATAACCTTCTGATAGACAATCTGTCTTAGCTTAAAAAATTAAAATGAAAAAATTTCTGAAAATGATATCGGGGTATGAATATTTGGCAGAAAAAAACAAGGATGAATTTTCATCCTTGTCACCATAACTAACCAAATCTATTTTCTATGAAAAAACACTTTATAATTTAACTTCATAACAAAAATAATCCAGAAATAAGTTAACACATCCCAAGCAAAGTTAAAGAATGTTAAAGCTTCATTTTCAAATTAATAAACAACATTAAATTAACATTCACAGCACCCGTAATTCCTATTTTTGCCATGTTATTTTATTGGCTCTTGCAAGCTTTGAATTGCCTATTATAACTGAAGAACAGTAGTTTCAATATTACAAATATGTATATAAATAAATATCATATGTTTCAAAACTACCTTTAAATAGCAGAATATGTATCAACAACAGTTTTGTAATGTCCTATAAAAGTTTCTATTATAAAAAAATAGAGTTACTTTAGCAGACCAAAATTTTGAGATATAATCAAAATAATCATAACTAAAAAAAATACATTTTATGGCAAAGTATGTTTATACCTTTGGAGCAGGAAAAGCCGAGGGTAAAGCTGACATGAAAAATCTCCTTGGTGGAAAAGGAGCTAACCTTGCAGAAATGAACCTTATTGGAGTTCCGGTTCCTCCCGGATTTACTATTACAACTGAGGTTTGTACCATGTACAACGAGCAAGGTCAGGAAAGCACATTCGAACTTATAAAATCGGAAGTTGAAGCAGCCGTAGCATTGGTTGAAGAACTTACAGAAACAAAATTCGGAGATAAAGAAAATCCGTGTTTAATGTCAGTTCGTTCAGGTGCCCGTGCTTCTATGCCTGGGATGATGGACACGGTTTTGAATCTTGGGATGAATGACGATGCTGTTGAAGGAATTGCAAAAAAATCAGGCAACTCTCGTTTTGCATGGGATTCATATCGTCGATTTGTTCAGATGTACGGCGACGTTGTAATGGAAATGAAACCTGCCAGCAAAGAAGAAATTGATCCTTTCGAAGAAATTATAGAAGAATTAAAAGAAGAAAAGGGAATACAGTTAGATACTGAATTTACCACAGACGATTTAAAAGAATTGGTTTTAAGATTTAAAGCTGCTGTAAAAAAAGTAACAGGAAAAGACTTCCCTGTTGATCCGTGGGAACAACTTTGGGGTGCAGTTGCTGCAGTATTTAATAGTTGGAATAACGACCGTGCAATTCTTTACCGCCGTTTGGAACAAATACCTGATGAATGGGGTACTGCGGTTAACGTTCAGGCTATGGTATTTGGTAACATGGGTAGTAATTCGGGTACTGGTGTTGCATTCACGCGTGATGCTGCAACCGGAGAAGATATTTTCAATGGTGAATATTTAATTGACGCACAAGGGGAAGATGTTGTTGCCGGAATCCGTACTCCTCAGCAGATTACTTTGGAAGGCTCAAAAAGATGGGCTGTTCTCCAGGGAATTAGTGAAGAAGACAGAGCCGCAAAATATCCTTCATTGGAAGAAGCAATGCCAGAAATGTACAAACAGCTGAATGAAACTCAACAAAAACTTGAAGATCATTACAGCGACATGCAAGACCTGGAGTTTACTATTCAGGAAGGTAAATTATGGTTGCTGCAAACCCGTAACGGAAAACGTACAGGTGCTGCAATGGTAAAAATTGCTGTTGATATGCTGGAAGAAGGCAGAATTGATGAAAAAACAGCATTAAAAAGAATTGATGCTGCTAAACTTGATGAGTTACTTCACCCTGTTTTTGAAACAGCAGCAATCAAATCTGCAAACGTTTTGACAAAAGGGCTTCCAGCTTCTCCCGGAGCTGCAACCGGACAGATTGTTTTCTTTGCTGACGAAGCATCCAAGTATCCGGAGTCAATTCTAATTCGGGTAGAAACTTCTCCTGAAGATTTGGAAGGAATGCATATTGCCAAAGGTATTTTAACTGCCCGCGGAGGTATGACTTCACACGCTGCAGTTGTCGCCCGCGGAATGGGAAAATGCTGTGTATCAGGTGCTGGTATGGTAAAAATTAATTACAAAACCCGGGTTATGACCATTGAAGGTAAAGAATTCAGGGAAGGTGACTGGGTTTCATTAAACGGAACAACGGGTGAAGTTTATGAAGGTAAAGTTGCTACCATGAATCCGGATTTAAGCGGCGACTTTGGAAAAGTAATGGATTGGGCTGACAAATTCACAAGAATGAAAGTTCGTACCAATGCTGATACTCCGAACGACGCAAAAGTTGCACGTGATTTTGGTGCACAAGGAATTGGTCTTTGCCGTACAGAACATATGTTCTTCGAAGGAGAAAGAATTAAAGCAATGCGTGAAATGATTCTGGCAAAAACAGAAGTTGAACGCAGAAAAGCATTAGACAAATTACTTCCTTTCCAAAGAGAAGATTTTGAAGGTATTCTTGAAGCGATGGAAGGATACGGAGTCACTATCCGTTTATTGGATCCACCATTACACGAATTTGTTCCACATGAAGAGGCTAATCAAAAAGAAATGGCTGATGAAATGGGAATTACAGTTGATGAAGTAAAAGCTTTGGTTGAAGATTTGCATGAGTTTAACCCAATGTTGGGTCACCGTGGTTGCCGTTTAGGAAATACATATCCTGAAATTACTGAAATGCAGGCACGTGCTATTATTGAAGCAGCCGTTAACCTGAAACAAAAAGGCGTTGACGCTCGTCCTGAAATAATGGTTCCACTTATTGGTACTGTTAAAGAATTAAAGCTTCAGGCAGATATTATTCACTCAACAGCCAAAAAGGTTTTTGAAGAAAAAGGAGCAGAGTGTGAATACATGGTTGGAACGATGATTGAAATTCCAAGAGCAGCAGTAACAGCAGACAAAGTTGCGGAAGTTGCGGAATTCTTCTCTTTTGGAACCAATGACCTAACTCAGATGACATTTGGTTATTCACGTGATGACGCCGGCAAATTCTTACCTATATACATTCAAAAAGGCATTCTGAAAAACGATCCGTTCCAGGTTCTTGATCAGGAAGGTGTTGGACAGGTTGTCAGGATGGGTGTTGAAAAAGGCCGCAGTGTAAAACCGAAATTAAAAGTAGGTATTTGCGGTGAACACGGTGGAGAACCTTCATCAGTAATGTTCTGCGACAGCGTTGGTATGGACTACGTAAGTTGTTCTCCTTACCGTGTGCCAATTGCACGCGTTGCCGCAGCACAGGCTAACATCAAATAAAAATGTTTTTAATAAATAGGAAAAGCCGTTCAAATGAACGGCTTTTTTATTTTGCAAACGATTTTATATTCATCGATAACAACACCAGCAAGTTCCATATTTACTATATTTTCACATAAAAAAAAGAAAAACAGCTTAAAAAAGTATTGCCTTACTTTGAATTATAAATACTTCTTTCATCGCAATTGGGCGGGCATAATCCTCCGTTATTAAAAACTTCCTGCATATCTTCTTTCCCTTTATTATTCGATGACAAAGGATTAATCATCGCATTCATCATTTTTGAAATTCCTAGCTCGATTTCAGCCTCTGTATTCTTCTGATTAATAAATATCTCGTGTAGTTCAAATTTTGTAAGCAGGTAGGCATTAGGATAAATATACTGCCTCACATTTGAATTCTCATCCTCCGAATCGATTTCACCGGAACGCCACCTTCTGTATCTTCTGATACTTTCAATTACTGCTCCTGTATTATTTGAAAAATCAATGTTTTTTTCTTCTAATTTGTAAACCGGCGTCTCATAATCAGCATAGACATCTCCACTTCCCAACAAAAAAGATGACACGGCGAATGCGCACAGCACATTCTTCCCCTCTGATTTTTCTTCTTCAAGAGCAAGATAAATACGCACGCGATTTTCATTTTCTCCTGCTAATTTTAAATATGTGTCTCTTTCAAGAATAATTTTAGGAACCACCAGGTTGAAAGTTTGTTTTTTTTCTTCTTCAAAATTTTTCTTCCAGTTCCTTGCTTCCATGGGAGGGATCTGATCCCGTTTTAATTTTGAACTCATTGTGTATTTATTTGGTCATATAAAAATACTCAAAATCTCCAAGGTAATTATTATGCTTCATTTATATTTATCCTTTCTGTTCCAATTTTTACGCTTTATATATAATATATGAACGATATAAAATCAAAATAAATTATACCTAAAATATTTAAGCACAAAAAAACTGCCTTTCGGCAGTTCTTTTAAAAATAAATAGGAATTATATTAATAATATAGGTCGTCTCCAAAATAATAACCTTCATTTATGTAACCTTCATCGTAAGCATAATATCTTTCCGGATAGTGTACTAACTGAAAACCATTATTCGTAAATTCAAAAAATAAATTACCTACTCTGAAATATAAATAACCATTAATATAAACTCTCTCATATCCATTAGGGATTCCATTAAAAACAACTCCAAATGGTACATCAACAAGCACATATCCTATTCCGCTGAAAAATCTGAAGAAATGCCCATCGTAGCAATAATACCTGTTATTATTATAGATGAAGATATTCGGCCTGTAAACAAATTTTCTTATCACATGTCCGTAGAACGGGTGATGATAATAATACCTGTGGTACCTGTATGAATATGGGTTATAGCCACTATAATAATCTCTCCAACTGTAGAAATTCCAGTGATATGTTTCCCAACTTCTGTCCCAATGTTTATGAGCTCTGAAATCATAATTTCTGTAGTAATTTTTTCCACTCCTGTTATAATTCATGTCTGAAGGTCTTCTGCTTCCAGTCCAGACCTGTTTACTTCCCCTGTAATTTTGATTGGGTGTGTAACGTTTGTCATTTTCGTCTATCCTATATGTTTCACGATTGCTGCGCGTATTGTTTCCCGTTGTACGCCGCACTGAATTATCCCTGGCACTTCGATTTCCTGAGCTTATTACTGGATTGTTATCTGTCCTTGCTGAAGAGCGGCCGGTGCGATTTGAATTTATTGTAGCCGAAGTATTTCCACTCTTTTGAGTCTGACGAGAGGTCGTTGTTTTATTTTCTGATCTCTGAGTAGTGGTTCTTTTTGTTTCCTGCTTTTTTGTAGCATTATTTCGGGATACCGCTGTATTCCTGTCTGAAGATGATTTAATTTGCCTGTTTGCATTTGTTTGCTGGGAACGGCTTGAATTCTTTGTTGCTTTCTGGGGACTTGTTGACCTTTTTTTATTGCTTTTGTTCACGCTACTTTTTGAAGCGCTTTTTGTTTGCGTCCTTGCATTACTGCTCCTGTTGTTGCTCTGTTGAACCCGCGTTTCAGTTCTACTGCTCTGAGTTTGCCGGCGTTGAGCTGTTGCAGGATTTGTTGTACTTATAATAACTGTTGCAAGAGTAACCATCGTAGCAAGCAGTCTGATTTTTTTTGTTTTCATGACTTTACTATTTCAATGTTCTATAACTTTTTTGCTTTGCTCTAATGGCGCCTTTCAATTACCGGTATGTAACTAAACAAATACAAAGCTTGTGCCAAACCATTTTAGCAGGGAAACAGAAAAACACAAAACACTTAAAAACAAACATTTACATACAATTTTTTATTCTGTAAAATCTCTCTAATTTTGAGGTCAAACATTATGGGAAGAATTTTAGCTATAGATTACGGGAGGAAAAGGATTGGTATAGCAGTTACCGATCCTCAGAAAATTATTGCAACCCGCTTAACAACCGTAGCAACACATACAATTTGGGATTTTTTAAAAGCATATTTCCAAAAGGAAGAAGTCGAGGAAATTGTTGTTGGTTACCCAATGACACTGAACAACCAACCGTCGGAAGCTGTTAATTACATTAATCCGTTTCTTAAAAAATTTCAGGTAAACTATCCGGAAATAAAACTGGAAATTTTTGATGAAAGATTTACTTCAAAAATGGCATTTCAAACCATGATTGATGGTGGTTTAGGAAAACAAAAAAGAAGGGATAAGGCCTTGGTTGACGGGATTAGTGCAACCATTATTTTACAGAATTACCTGGAACAAAAACGAAACAGGCTATAATTTCAGGAATGAAGATTATATTTGCAACAAAAAAATAATTTGGATGAAATACCCGGTTACAGTTTATGGAGATGCATTATTAAGAAAAAAAGCCACCAATATTGATAAAGATTACGAAGGGCTGAATGAAATAATTGAAAACATGTGGGAAACAATGTATAGCTCGGATGGTGTAGGTTTAGCCGCTCCTCAAATTGGAAAATCAATCCGGATTTTTATTGTTGATGCCACATCAGGTGCAGACGAAGAGCCTGAATTAGTTGATTTCAAAAAAGTTTTTATAAATCCTGAAATAATTGAAATTTTTGGTGAAGAATGGGTTATGAATGAAGGCTGCTTAAGTCTTCCTGAAATAAGAGAAGATGTCTCAAGACCTGAAAAGGTAAGGATAAAATATTTTGATGAAAATTTTAATGAACACGAAGAAGTTTTTAAGGGATATGCAGGAAGGATAGTCCAACATGAATATGACCACCTGGAAGGAGTATTATTCATTGATTATTTGTCGCCATTGCGAAAAAGATTATTGAAAGGCAAATTAAACAGTATTGCCCGTGGTAAAGTTCAACCTAATTACAGAATAAAAGTACCGGTAAAATAACATAACTTTACTTCCTGATTCCCGTTTTAACCTAATAACCTTCAAACTAGAATTTTGGAAAAAGAATTACAACAAATCCCCTTTCTCAGACCAGTCATAGCATTGGCTGCCGGGATATTAATTGCTTCCGAAATTAAATTTCCAATGCTTGTTCCCGCTTTATTCTTTTTAGGAATACTCGGTCTATTGTTACTTCTTAACAAATATTATAAGTATCGATTTACAAGCATTTTTGGAATTGGAGTACATGTTCTGTTTTTTATTCTTGGTGCAATTACTTTTAATTCATATAATCAGAAACCTACATTCTATAAAAATGGAAAATATTTTGCAACCGTATTGGAAACGCCACAAAAGAAAGAAAATTCATATAAGTCAGTGTTGATCTTAAATGAATTCTTCAATCCGGAAAAGAATCGAATTATAAAAACAAAAGAAAAGGTACTTGTATATTTTGAACCGGACAGTAGTATACAGAACCTTTCTCCCGGCAACACAATTATATTCACACAAACACCGCAATTCATTAAAAACAATGGAAATCCGTATGAATTTGATTACAAAAATTACCTCGAACGAAGAAAAACATATCGTCAGGTATACTTATCATCCGGAAACTGGGAAAAAACCAGTTTAAGAAACTCATTTTCATTATTTATCCTTGCCGAAAAAACGCGCAACAGACTTTTGGATACATACAAAAAACAAAATCTTGATGAAAATGAATTCGAAATATTATCGGCTTTAACATTAGGTTATAAAAGAGAACTTGATCCTGAAATTAAAAGGGTATTTTCCTCAGCCGGTGCCATGCATGTACTTGCAGTAACCAGTATTTAGTTAAGATGGCAGTTAATAAACACAATATGAGCATGATAGACTTTCGTAATTCTCTAAAGGATTAATGGGTCGTAATTATTGAAATATTTTTAACGTAAAATAATATCCAACATTAATGGCAAAAAGAGCCGTTGTTGGTGGAGTGTTAACTGGGGAGTAGAAGCAGTCATTGGGGACTCCACTAACAGAAAATGAGATTGAATTAATAGAAAAGAAATTGAGAAAATAAATAAAGGTAGCCTATAAATAATGGTAACCCTTTGATACTATTTTCCCTTTAATATAATCGATTTTAATGACCTTATCAGAACAATACGAACTCATTTCCAACAATGGCAAATACATAGCAGTGCGTCATTATTACAACTACTTCATTAATCTTTATTTGCTTGATGATACTTTTTACGAACTCTGGTATTTTAGACCAACAAATGAAATTGAGAAGATTGAAAAATTGGATGATAATAAGAAACTGAATTTGTATATTCAACACATGAATAAACTTGACCAACAGCAGCAATAAAATGAAATTTCAAAAACCTATAATCCTTATATCATTCCTTTTTATCAGTCAATTTCTTATTGCCCAAATCCCCAATGGCTATTACAATTCAGCAAATAACCTTTCAGGTGACCAACTCAAATCTGCATTACACGAAATAATAAAAAACCACAAAGAATACCCATATACATCATCATCAACCGATGTGTGGGATATATTAAAAGAAACTGATAAAGACACTGCCAATCCAGATAATGTAATCCTGTTTTATTCTGGATGGTCTGTTAATGCTGAACAAGAATATAATAATAATACGGGTTGGTCACGGGAACATGTTTGGGCGAAATCTCATGGCGATTTTGGAACAACTATGGGGGCAGGAACAGATGTACATCATCTTAGACCTGCTGATATTACAGTTAATAGTGCAAGAAATAATAAGGACTTCGATAACGGTGGTTCACTCTATATTGATGGAGATGGAGCAACAGATTGTTATTCCGATGCAGATAGTTGGCAACCCAGAGATGCAGTCAAAGGAGATGTAGCAAGAATGCTTTTCTACATGGCTGTGAGGTATGAAGGAGAGAATGGTGAGCCAGACCTTGAACTGGTTGACCAAGTAAATACATTTGATTTAAATGAAACGGGGAAAGGCTATATGGGAAAACTATCAACCCTTATCGAATGGAATGCTCAAGACCCTGTCGATAGTTTCGAAATTCATAGGAATAATGTTGTTTATTCTTTTCAAGGAAATAGGAATCCATTTATAGACCATCCTGAATATGTGAATGAAATATGGACTATAACTTCAACGCATGTAACTAACGAAGCACAAATTAAAATTTATCCAAATCCAGCCAGAGATTATCTAAATATTGAATTGTTTGATAATAAGCCAGCCATTGGAACAGTATATAATTTAAGCGGTGAAGAAATAATTAGTTTCGATATTACTGGTAATTACAAATTATCAACGATTGGCATAAGGTCTGGCTTATACTTCCTACATATTGCTACTGAAGACCGTGTTTTTCAATTTAAGTTGGTGATTTCAAAAATAAATTAACTTCTTAATTTTTTCTTATCAAACTTCTTTTTTTATTAAAATTATACTGTGTTGGTTTCATTTCTTTTTGCTAAAACACCGCCTGCCATATACAATTGTTTTGCATAGTTATTCTCTACCAGTAATTTTCATTCAATCAAAATATTCACGAGGGTCTTTAATTATTTCTTTTAAAACAATATCTAAATTTCTGTTTATCTTATCTAGCTGTTTAATATGCTTTTGAATAGTAGTAAGATTAAACTTTTGAGCCGAATTAGTTCGATAAGACAACTTTTGTGAAAATTCATTCAATTCCTTCTTTAGTTGAAAGCTTTTATCATTACAAATTATTATAAGTTCACCATCCTCAAATGTTGGAGTTTCCCAAAGACCATGAATAAAAAGATTTCGAACTTTTCTTATGTTATTTACGTCTCCTATTAACTTCAAAAGTTTTTGTTGCTTATCACCAAAACTTCTTATGTGAGTTAGCTCTTTGAGCAAACTCGTATTTTTTTCTAAACTATTTCTCCCAATGATAGAAAGATACACCATTCCTTCATATGAATCCTTTACTATATGCAAACCCGTGATTTCTCGTATCAAATATTCAAGTTTGGAGAATGATGTTGATAATTTTCCTAAATGCGAGTAAAATTTAATTTCATTTTCATTCATTTAATTCTGTATTGAGCTGATTTAATTTGTCTGCTACCATTGATTTTCAATTCTTCAGTCATTTTGGGGTGTGAAGTGGGGACATGTGTGAACTGCAAATGTGCTTGCCTGTTTGCATTGGCTATTTGTATTTATCAATTAAATCATTAAACGATTCATCACCTAACCTTAATCTATCATCACAAAATTTAAGAGCAATCTTTCTTTGTTCGTTCTCAAATAAAAATACTATAATATCTTTAACTTCCTCATTTCTATAAAAAGAAAAACTATTTACGGGAACTGATGATATTATCATTCCAACATATTCAGCTGTATTCTTAGGAATTCCAGATTTACTTAATCTTATAAGATTCTTCAACAAATTTCTTGTACTGTGAAATTTATCGATATTAGGACAAGAGACTAATATAAGCTCAGTAATCACTTTATTTAATTCTTGTACTAGAGATGCCATTCCACATAAACTAGACAATATTTCTTGTTCCTTTTCATCTTTAGGGTTTTTAAATCTTTTGATTAGGAAAGTCCATAACTCAATAATTCGATTTTCAAATATTTTTCTTTCTTCTACTGATTTTAATGACTTTAGATATTCATCTTGATGACTTAAATAGTTTACAAATTCATTTATCTTTTTGGCACTAGCTTTTTTGCAATACTTTGCAACCAATCCATTATCAGATATGTCTTCATATTCCCAAAAATAAAACGTAGTTATATGATGTTCAATCCCGTTCCTATATAAATTAGAATCATTATTGGGTTTTAATAACGCTTTTTCGTAATGAGGGACATATTTGGGATAATCTTGCTTACCTGGAACAAAACCACTAAACAAATAGCCATTCCAAAATGCTTCCCAACGATTATCATCTATTGCCTGAAATGAAATTGATTTTTCTACAGTCCAAGATTGGTTTAAATAGAGAAATTGCCTATAATACATGCCGATTAAGATGTAAATGTCAATTATTCTATTTTCTAGCGATTTCTCAAAAATATCAATAATTTCTTGTTCCCATTTTACCGATGAAGTTTTCAAGTTATTTCTAGCATTACACAAAGAATAATCTATAAATCCTCTTAATATTTTACCCGCAGTAGAATTTAAAGAATAACTAGGATAGTCTTTTGTTGGTTTCTTAGTTGTTTCAGGTTTTAACTGTTGTGAAAATATCAATAATATCGCTTTTGCTTTGGGTAACATACTTATACCCATAAAATGGTCATCAGACCTCATTCCCTCCTGCAATAAATTAGATATTACTCCAACAACCCAATCTGCATCGGCTCTTAAATCACCCTCTGCTCGAAGTTCATTAGTATAAAACTTGTCACTGGTAATATACTCTGTACAAAAGTCTAAAACCTTCTCCCAATTAAATTCTTTCTTCTCCTGCCAAGCATAATAAAAACCATAAATAATGTAATAAACATATATATAAGGCAATGAAACAAAATCATTTAAATTTTCCGTAAACCTTTGAGGGGTCTGCTTTATTGCATCTTGCAAACTTCTACCCAATCCAGATATTGAAGGTGTAGCAAAATCTCTTGTTGGTCTAAATTTATTTATATATTCAACTATTTCTGTGTTACTTCTTTCAATCAAATTACTAACAGTTAAAGGACTTATTTCTCCTGAAGAATATTGCATTCTTCCAATAGTCTCAAAATGGTTACTACCATACTTCAATTTTTCCGATAGTTTATAATACTTGTTTTTGAAAACAGTAGTATCTTTTAATGCAGAATACCAACGTAAGCGCCAGTTATCCAAATTATCATTCTTTATTTTTGATGGAGGATTTTCAATAATTTCATCTATTATTTTTAATGTATCATCACCAAATTCTAATTGTTTTTTCTTTAAGAATCTATATAAATCCGTTTCAAAAACACTCTTATAGAAAAATTCATTAATTTCTCTATTTTGTAGTTTTTCTAAAAATAAGTCTTTGGTTATATCCCAATTATTACCAATAACAAAGAGACAAACTTGTCTCAATACGGATAGTCGATATTCTTCTTTTTCGAGTATTTTTGATATCAGAATCAAACCATCTTTTGGTTTCTCTTGAATATATTTATTAATTATATCAAGAAGTATAGATACAAAAGCAAACTCGACATTTTCACTATTATGTTGAGATTTGTATTCTTCAACACCATAGCTTCCAAAAAGAAAAGATAATCCAACAGTTATGAATTGTATTGAATAATCAAATCCACTTTCTCCATCTTCTGATGATGTTAACTCAAATCCTTGTAATGATAAATTATCAATGATTTCATTTTTTAATTTGGATTCACTTTTCTTGTCAAAATCAGAAATTTTAAAAGGTTCTCCCTTTTCTGGTAAAACTTCAATGGTCTTTTGGTGTGTGTCAATAGTAAGATTTATTTTGACTTCTACTTCATCTTGTAAAGCCTCAAAAATCAATCCGTTGGGAAAAGTATAATAGATACATTTTAGTTGTTCTACTAAATGTGTAATTATTTCTTTGGGACAACTTGAAATAATAATTGATATTAATTTATCATCAAAATTATCTATTAATCCCTCATTAAGTGTTAAATACTTACTCTCAAATGAAAAGCTTTCGTTCTCTGTTGGTACTTTAGTTGTTATTGATAAGAGCTGTTTTATTATTACAGCAATCTTTTTTTTGTTTTCTCCCTTTGGGGTCTCTTTATAAAGTTTTGGAATTAATTCATTACAAATTTGATGAACGGTTGTCGAGTATCGTTCATCTTCTTTAATCCATTTCGGAATATATTTAAAAATGTCAATAGGGATAAACTTACTTGGCATTACAATTAAAATTCTAACAAACTGCAACCAAGTATTAGGATTGTTATGTGAGTTTTCGGAAACATCTTTAATAATATCAATTATTTTTGATAAAGTTTCGCCATCCTTTTCCTCTTTCGCTAGATTTTGTAAAAGTATTAAAGGCAGCCATTGATTGAAATTAGTTGGATTATTGTTCGAATTGAAAATATCTTTTTGAAGTAGTATATTAAACCAAGCTTTACCATGTGCTTTTACATAAAAGTATTTCTCATAATCTTTATCTGAATCGATTAGTGATAAAACGAAAATGACTTGTTCCTTAGTTGGAATATCTTCCTCAAGAATAAAATCCAACATTTTTTTATTTTGGGAAAATAAATCACTAGTACCTTTAGCTAACCTTTCATAATGAGGATTGTAGATTTGTTTCTTTATACTATTTCTTGAATCCTGTTTTCTTTTTGCCTTAAAATCAGAGTCTAATGTTAAATTAAAAACATTTTCTAAGTCAACTCTTAAGTGATTAAATGTCTTATAATCTTTAATATTGAACTTTTCAAAGTTGGGTTTTAAGTCAGGATGAATTTCTTGTCTACTATTATTTCTTAAATAGAAATCTGCCGTATTATTTGAAACAAAGAAATAATCATTTTCAGGATTTTTTGCTATAAAGTCAAATAGAGAGAATACAATTACTGCATCTGCAATACTACTCTTTTTATGCATCGGAGCTTTTTTCTCTATTCCACCTTTGAGGACTTCTTCTTTTATAGTGTCACTTAGTGGAATCCACTCGGCAGTACTTATAACTTTATTTATCCGCTCTAATTGTTGGTCAATAATTTTGTTTTGAGCATTTGGAGTTGCATATTCTTTAAAGAACTCCATTGGTAGCACTTCCTCAGCCATATCAAAAAAACGGTTTAAATCGTTTCTTCGCTCTTTAGCTCTGTCTTCTTGGTGCTTATCCCATTCTTCTTTAATGATTTCTGGCAATAAAATTTTAGCTTGACCACTTTCTATCCAATATTCAAGATAATCCAGTTCATTATTAACTTTCCACGAATCAGAAAGTGTATAAATCCAAATATTTGTATCAAAAGTTATATAAATCATTTTGACAATGTTTTTATATCAGGCATCATGCAATAAAAAATTAATTTTTTTGCACGAAACTTCAATCAAAGAGCCAATATAGTCATTCCGTTTTTTCAATTTTATTATCAAGTTGTTACTATGTACTCAGTCTTTTAATTTTGCATACAGCGGTGGTTGTATGAGGTCGTGGCGGATTTTCGGAGAGCGTCAATGTCAGGTAGGATTTGACGTTTGAACGAGAATCCGCAGTTGGCGAATCACCGAACCCCGCCCTGCAATATGTACTGTGTTGTGTACTGTTTTTATTGTTCTTTTTTGGTCATTTCAATCTCTATCAATTTATCTGCTTCGAATACTTCTGATATATCTTTAACACTTCCTACATTTAGAATAATCGGCTCACTTTTAGAATTTCTTGTTACAATCCTAAATTCTTTCTGATATGAAAGGTCATGTTTTTTGTGAAAAAGAGACAATGAACCATTGTAATTATTTTGGTCATAATATTCAACAGGTCTAGCCATGAAAGACATTTTGTTTTCTTGGAAACACTTTTCAACCTTATCCATAAATTTGTGGGGATTAAAAATTAGCAAAAAGTGTGTGCCAAAATCTTTCATTTTAGCAGATATTCTAAATCTTTTTCCTTGTTTAAGGTCAGATTCTCTTATGCAATACATACAATATAAATTTCCTGCACTTAGGTCTTTGTACTGCATTGTCAATTTTTGAGGTTTTCGTGAAATTTTCTTGCCAGTAGTGAGATTTTCGATTGTCACGGTAAACTCAGATGTATCTGTATAATTTTCAAGATGAACGACTCCTTCAAGAGAATCTCCTCTGTACTTGTTTTTTTCTTGTTTCTCAAAGTACTCAAAGGAATTCATATATAGTGCCCCATTCTCGTATAAATCAAGAACGTTCTCTTTATTTCCGAATTTTAATAGAAAAAGAAGTCTATCGTTCATAAAATGGCGTTAGTCGATTTGTTTAAATTATAAACAACGTCTTTGTTAGTGTATGGTAACTTATATATTATTACCGACTAATCATATAACTTGCTGTTATGCTTTATTTTGCATGCAAAAATATAGTCTATTGGACTTTTTATTTTTGCAAGAGATTTATTGCGTATCAGTGTATAAATCTCAGTTGTTTTAGTTGATTCATGTTGTAATAAATTTTGATTCCAACGCATATTAACAACTGTTCCACCAAATGCATTAATATTGAATACATTAAAATACAGAAGCCTACTTTTTATTTCTGAAGATGAAAACGGTAGAATTTTTAGCACTGATTTGTTATTGATTAGGTCTATTAACATTAGTTTTATATTTCTTTAAAAGTAGAAAAAAATATTTGAAAAAACATAAGTCAATAGCATAAAGTCGGTTAGAGTGTTTTTCAGATTTTTTATCCAGAATTTTTTGCCCATCCGATTTAAAACACTTTTCTATATAACCTCAGATTTTTTTATAAAAAATTATAAAGTTCCGAACTCTCAAAACGAATTTTTTATTTCTAATTTTTTCTTAGTCTAAGAAATTGAGCAAAAGGTTTATTCCACTGTGACACAGGCGCTTGACCACGCTTCTGCGGGAGGTGGGGTGTTTTTTTGTCCCCCCCATCGGGGGGGATACTTTTGTTGGACATTAGTATTTATGAATAATAACATACCAACAATGAAACTACAAGATAAATACAATTATGATTCAGCAATATTAGGCTTGAACAATCAATATATTGCAAGTGACGATGGTTCATTCTTCGTTAATCATCCATGCATCCTTATTCGTGACCAGACGTTAATACCTGATAAAACCTACCTACTTATTACTGGTTTTAATCCAGATGGAATGTACTATGCTGTGGTTAAGTTTATTGATTGCTATCATGATAATGTCCTTCTAAACATTTTTATCGTAGATATTTATTCAAAACAATCATTGAAAATCCAGATAGATTTTAATGAGACCAAAGACGAATGTCCGTGGTTGCTTTTGGATGAATCAAGTATGAAAATGGTTATGAATAAATTGGCTGACCAATTGGAAGTATATGATTATTGTATTGGTGATGACAATTGATATTGCTAAGCTATAATAAAGTGGTCGCAATCATAATTGTCCACTTCATCCTCAACAACTTTAACATCCTTACTTACCACGAATAATACGGTATAACTATCATAAGTATTGTTGGAAAATATATCTACTAATTGGAAAATATCATAAGATTTGAGTTACAATAACACCGTATTATTTTTTAATTTTACCTCATAAAAAACCACAATGATTTCATTTAAAATATTTCCATTGGTTATAATTCTTTTGCTGGGATTTTATGTCTCATATGCTCAAGTCGAAGAAAAATATGGTTACCCTTCAGGTATATATAAAACAAAAGAAGAATTCATTAATAAAACACCATCAGAAGTAAGGGAACTAACTGTAAAAAAGATTGAGTTGGTCAATGATAGTGATTCTGTTGTACGCAGATGTTATTTTATGGACAAAGCGACCACTAAAAAAATTAAAAAGGCATTTGCTGTTTCATACAACGGAAGTTTGTACTTCAGCAATTGGGCGATATTGAAAAATAAGAACAAGGAAGATAAATCGTTATCACCAGCATCTTCCATGAATGCATTTGTATTGGTTACCATGTACGGGGAGAAATATCTGTACACCGAAGCTGGACTAATCAATCATTGGCAATCAGGATTAAGTGCTGGTGTTGCAGGTGGTGTTGGTGGTCTTGTAGGCGGTGCTTTGGGTGAAGCAATTGACGGTTCTTTCCCTGAAATTACAGAGTTTGGAACTGGTGTAGTATGGGACATAGACAATCAGGAGTTTAATGTATTCCGCAATTGTCCTGATTTTAACGATTTTATTGAAGATTATGGTATAGAGAAAGTTGAGTGTGGTAAAGAGCCATTTGACTTGGAAAGAGTTAGAGAAGCAATAAAATCAATCAATAAAAAAACTATATTAATAACCAAGGATACTAATTAAACACTATGAACACAAAAAAATTAAAACTAATCATCTATTTATTAGTTACGACATTCGCTTCATCTTTCGGACAGCAACAGAACTACCCCAAAGGTGCATACATGAGTTTTGATGAAATTATAAATAGAACACCATCTCAACAATATGACTTTGATGTTGAAAGAAGAACAGATGGTGATATTAAAATGGTAGGTGGCAACGATTATAAAATAAGTTCCAATGATAAATCAATTAAAAAGAAGTTTATAAAAAAGGAAATGTGGGCATACTCCAATGGTGATACCCTGTACATCAATTGTTTCCAATACAAAATTCAACCTTGGTATGCTTCAGTCATTAGTGACGGGAAATATCTTGTTCTTAGAGGTGGACTTTCCCAACTTTCGGATGAACAAAAAGAACAAATGGCAATTGCTTCCTATTTTGGTGCTATTGGTGGAGCATTTGCTGGTGCTAAAATGGCAATGATGCGATTTCTTTATATTATTGATAAAAGTACCAATGAAATTTCCACGGTTACGCCAGAATTATTGGAGAAGTTACTTGCAGATGATAAGGAACAGTTAGCTCAATATAATAATGAAGAAACAAAAGATTCAGAAGAAACTATGTTGAAGTACTTAAAACTACTTAACAAATAGCAATATTCAGATTTGTATGGATTCTTGGAAACATAAACGCACAGTTGTTGATGGTACAAAATTTAAAATTAACGGTGTTAATGTCTGGGACTATGAATGGATTTCGACAGGCGAAAAGATAGTTGTAACCGACCCATTATACCATCAGGAATACACAATGGAAGTGTATGAGATTAGAACAAGCAAGAAAACTGCAAAATTTGCTACAGGTGAATTTTCAAATGGAATTTGGGGCTTTTATACAGAATCAAAATTATAAAAATCCTTACTATTTAATAGTTTTAATTCATGAATACAAACCATATCAATAAAATAATTTTAGTTATTCTTATAACAATATTTGGAATTCAATCATATTCACAAGGTATACAATCTCTCAAGGAACATAATGGAAGAAGACACAGAGGATTCTTTTTGTCTTACTCCCCGGGAGTTAATATAACCAATGTTAAAATGAAGGATTACTCTGGTACTACCACAGTAAAAGGTTTTGGAGGGGGAATGGACTTAAAAATTGGAGGAACATTAACGGAGAACCTTATTTTACATGCAACAATAATAGGTCATGGCGTTTTCGAACCTAAGCTGTATGGGGATGGAATACAAGAAGGAACTTCTGCTAAGAATGCAGATTTGGGAGAGGTGATGTTTGGTGTCGGACTAACATATTACACACCTGATAATTTTCTTTTTTCAACATCAATGGGATTAGGAGGCTTTACGTTAACAAATGAAGAAGAAGATATAGATGGTTCTTCAGATAACGGTTTCAGTTTTCAACTAAAAACAGGAAAAGAATGGTGGGTTTCCCGTAAGATTGGACTTGGTGTTGCTGTATTTTATCATTACACGAATGTACTAAATCTAAAAGGGAGTGTTGATGAAGAAAGGTTAGTAAGTAATACTTTTGGTATCCTTCTTAATGCTACACTCAATGGTCGGAAATAAGAATATGTTAAATTAAAATCCCAAAATATTATAAGTTTCCATTAGTTCTTCCTTGACAATGCCAAAATATCTTCTGGTTATTGCTGGATTGCTATGGTTGAATAAATGTGATAATTTCACCAAAGCCAGTTTCGCATTAGAACCAGAATGATTTTTCATACTGATATCAGTTGCTTGACCTTCCTAACAGTATTGATGCTTCTACCTGATATACTGGCAATACGTCTAATGCTTAAATCGCTTTTTTGAATCAAATCAACCACATCAGCGTATTTTGATAATTGCTTTTCTTTATTTGCTCGACTACCAGTAGCTCTACCCTTATATTTTTTCTGAAGTTGTGCCATTTTTATTCCTTCATTTTGGCGAATTTTTCTGAGATTATTCTCCATCTCTGCACCGATGGACATCATTTGGAGTAAAAGCATTACCATTGGATTCTCTTTGCCGTTCTCCATCGAGACCATATTAAATTGTTGAACATATATGGCAATACCCTGTTTATGAAAATTATCAACCACATTTAATACATCGACAACTTTTCTCCCAATCCGACTTATTTCGCTGATAAGTACCAGTTTTATATTATTCTGCTCCGTGTATTCCAAAATTTTATTGAATTCTTTTCTTTCGGTTGATTTAACTGTGCCAGACACTTTTTCTTGAAATACCCTTTTTACTTTCCAACCTTTTTCAGAAGCAACTTGTTTTAGGTTTGATACCTGTCGTTGATTATCCTGTGATTGACTACTTACTCTTGACCAAATTATTGCTTCCATATTATATCATTTTTAGTGTGACCCTATTTTTAATACATTATTGCCTTTTATCAGGTGATTTTTATTTGAATTTTGTATCACTTTGAAGTATACCCTAAAATTGATACAGGTTTGTTCTGAAAACTACAAAAGGCATTTTTACGCCAATCGTTAATTCATTAGATATGGATTCCTTGGAAATCTCAAATCAGGTTTTGGCTTCTTGACGATTATTATATCTTTAATGGTCTTCTCCGCATCGTCTGTAATATCAACTATGATTATATAATCCTCTACAGGCTCGAAATCGAGTTGAAAGTGTTCGTGTTTGAATTTCCTACGTTTTTTCATTGCACATATTTATGTGCAAATATAATTAATTAAAAACAGTTGCACACATTTATGAGCAATACTTTATCTTTGAAGTGAGATAATTTATGAATAATGGTGTCTGAAAGAGAATACTCCCCAAATAAAGAAATATTACCTGAGCATAAGGAATTCATTTCTGCTATTGGCGAAAAACTAAAGCAATTAAGAACTGAAAAGCAACTTAGCATTTTTAAATTATGTGATGTTATGAAAATTTCGAGGAATAAATACGCCTTAATGGAGAAAGGAATGCTGTACTTTAACTTTTTTTCTTTGTTACAGTTGCTTGATTATCATCAAATATCACCTGAAGAATTCTTTAAAGATTTGAAGTAAATATAGAATTCATTCTAATTAATCCTTCTGTAAAATTTGTAATTTTGAATCGATAATATGCGTGCAGGGACTGTTTTTAGACCTTATACTCACGAAAAATACATAAATCAGCGTTGAACCACCTAATTCTCCTAACTTTTTCAAGTCGTTTTTCCCCAATAAATTACAATTAAATACGGTTTTAATCTGCCAATAGACACATTAATGTACTCATTATTATCCATTTTAATGTGCTAAAGTATTTATTGGTAAACGAATCAGATGAAACCCAAAGAAATTCAAAAACATAACAAAGAACGTCTTAAAGTCATTTCAGGATTTTTAAAATGGTATAGAATTAATAATGGAATTAGCCAGCAGGAATTAAGTGAAAATTCTGGTGTTCATCGAAATACCATTGTACGATATGAATCTAATTGCCCAAGGAATTTAACCCTTATAACTATTTTCGAAATTGCCGATGCTTTAGAAGTCGATATAAATCAAATATTCATGGAGATTGAATAATTGCGTTAAGCCTTACAAATTGAATTATTCATGAAGTAGAACCAAATCCTTTATTGAATATTGATGATTATACACACCAATATAACTGAGTATTGGAATATGGTTATTTTTTTAATTCTGATTCTGGTAATTTGAATTTCTTTAATAGTTCGATTGTATCTTCTGGATAATCTAACATATCCTTCCTGACTTGGGGTATATATTTAAAGTTATGGCGAATATCATTTGGGTAGTATAATATACAAAAATTAATTCCCTTTAGTTTTACCATTTCAAATGTTCCAACCATAAGACAAATCAAAACCTTCTCGAAGTCCTTTATCTTCATGAATTTATTTGGGCATTCTTTAGAGTAATCAATATAGAGATTTTTAACCTTATCTAAATTCTTTGGCAGAAAATATATTGAAGTATTATATTCTTTTAATTGTTCAAAAAATCTCTTGTCTGGTTCAACTGGAATTGGTTCTAAATTATCTTTGGATTGTGATAATTCGTCAACAATTGGTGATGATAATTCCTTGGTAACCTTATCAACTTCATTTACTGGTAAAGATGATTGTTTATTTACTTTTTCAACTTCTTCTTTTGGAGTGTGAAGCGAAGGAGCAAGCACCGAAGGTGATGCTTGCGACTGAAGCGAATCACACTCCAAATCCAATTCAATACTTTTATTGCTTAATGTTCTTATTTTTTCTTTTTCTTTTATATCTGTTTTATTAATGTTATTGTTGGTAGTAGAACTATCAATAGGACTGTTAATATTACTATCACCCCCTGATAGCGGAACTATCAGGTCATTGTTAGCAGAACTATCAGGTTGATTGTTAGGTTTATTATCAATGTTAGCAGAACTATCATTCTTAGGTTTACTATCAGCTTTATTTGAAAATTTAATGTAGTCACTTTGGATTTTCGCAAGCATAATATGATAGGTGTTATTACTTTCTTTTAAATAACCTTTTTCAACTAATGCTTCAAAGCATTTCTTAATATCATTTCGGTTTTTAGTTTTAAAGAAAGACTTGCTAATTTGATTATAACTAATACCCCAATCAGTTGAGTGACTGAACAAGTGAATAAGAATTATTTGTTGAAATGGTTTAAGGTCTAAAGCTAAAATTTGTCTAACAGGAACTTGTGAATAATTAAGCACATCTGATAAGTACTTTTTATCGTAGGATATTTTTTTTCTCATTATTAGGGTTTTTAATTAAGAATAAATGATATGTTGATTTTCTGCGTGTTATGATTTTTAGAACAATTATTGATAGTGTTGTGCTAAATCATTTTGGTATTAGTATTTCGGTACTTTAAAAAATGATAGAATAATTCAACTTCACCAGCATTCCTATCATACTTTTGCATATTCTTCATTTTCCAAAACATGTATTCATGTCGTAGTTTAGCAATCGCTTTGTCTTGCTGACGTATTGCTTCATCTAATTCTTCCTTGGTTTCAAACTGATTTACCGTATCAATTGAATCAAGGGCATAATCACTTTGTGCTTTCAGAAATTCAATCCAGAGTAGGAAATCATCTGCATGAATTTCGTAGTCATAACCTTTCTCTTTTAACCATCTTTTAAAATCTGATTCTAATGCTTTCATGATAGCTTAGTTTTTAGATAAATTCCAACCAAGATTATTGAAGTCATCTATCATGAATTCGTAAAAAGAAGGACAATCATTACGAATGTCTTCAAGTCGAAAATAAAATTCAATTGACAATTCATCATTTTCATCGGAATAATTCATCTCCTGTTCAAATTGAATTTCTAAGGTATTTAATGCTAATTCTATGAAGTTTGCATCAGCTATGCTTAATGTATATGCACTTACAACTCCATTAAAATCTACATTCCACCCTAATGGTATTTTCTCCAAGACCCAATCTGGTGTCAAAATCATTTTTTTCATAATTATTATTTTAAAAATTTATTATTCTTTTGCCTTCATTATTTCTATTGGCTAAGGTTCTACCAATCGTTTATTGTTATTTTTTTTGCAACTATCTTTCTCTAATTTATTATGCCGAGACTCAATTATTTAGAATTCGCTTCAAATTAGCCTTGTTGTGAATAGTGGTGAATTTCTGCAACTCATGAACCAATTGTAATACCTTTTCTTTTGGTGGTTCAGGTAATCCATTCCCACCACTATCAGCACCGATGTTAATTTGAATTGGTTCACATGATTTAAGCATTTCAACTAACACTGGTAGGTCAAAATCCATCATGGGTTCAATGGTTACATAAAGAGGATGTTTTATCAGCGTCATTTGCTCAACTCTTTGTTCAGGTGTTGGGCAATTTCTCATAATTTCAGGGTAATGCCTGTTGGTTTCAAGCGTAATACAAACACTTGAGTTTGGAATTAATTCATGCCTGACATTCTGTGGATTTTTAGTTTGAAACATGTAATTGTTATCATACTTAGAACAGTGGTCTAATGTTCGCTGAATCCATTCTTCAGGTATATTTTGCGCCCACATGTCATTGCTTGAACCTACAAATATGAAGTTGCTATTTCCGAGGTCTGTTTTCAGTTCCTTTTCATCGAAACGAATTGCTTTTAATTGTCCCCAGCGTTGCATGTAACAATAACTACAACCGTGGAAACATTCACCTTTTACAGTATTCCATGTGTGCGTTACGAATTCATACATATTGCCTTTTGATTTATTTAGTGCCATTGCTATTTGTTTTAGTAGTTATTCATCATCTTCGTCATAATAATCCCAGATAAATTCTTCAAAGCCATCTATAACATCGCCAATATGGACTTCAGAATACCAATTCACCGTTGTAATAGCATATTCTCCTTCATATTTAACCACGCAGATAATTTCATTATCAAACCAAAACTCAAGATGTAACTTATATATATCAATGTGTTTTGGAATTATATTTACCTTTTGGGATGGATTTAATTGGATAATTTTACTTGGTTCTACTTCAAAGAATGGAGCGAAATAATCTATTGTTTCAGTAGTCAATTCAACCACAATTTGTTCAAATGTTTTACCTGAAAAATATAAATCAATTTTCTTTTGTCTTTCTTCATTTACTTGAGTTTCAATACTCATTTTTTCATTTTGCTTTTTCATAGTATTCTATTTTTTTAATTAATTATTACTGAAGAAGGATAATTTGAATTTTCCATTATTCCGACTGAGACAGTCTTCAACGAACTTCTCGATTGGCACTTTTTCATCCCACCTTACCCATTGGTCACCCACAAACATTTCGATTCCTTCCCAATACTTTTCGGGTATTCCAGAAAATGCACAAATCCATTGTCCGACTGGACTTCCATTGCTTCTTGAATATTCATCAAGGGCATTGTAAACACCTAAAGAAATTCCACTTACATACTTAAATTTTGCCCATGAAACAACAGAAAGACTTTCGCTGATAAGTATTCTGCACATGCCGATTTCTTTTTTCATGTAATCATTGCTTGCAGTAACAGTATCAACTTCGGCAGAAGTGTAGACCTGTCCTACCTTCAATTGATGATTATTAGTTACAAGTCCGCTGTTACAAGCAACCTCCCAAATTGGACTCTTAGTAAGCCATGCTGCTGGTTTTTCTTTTTTGTCTAAAAGATTTTTAGAAGTTGTAATTATTCCTTCGTTAACGATTTTTGCCAGATGGCAACCTTTTGTGTAATGATAATAACTCATAATTTTAAATTTAGAATGTTTATACTTAATTTTTTCGTAATAATTTTATTCTCGGATTTGCGGAAAAATTGTTACAAAAAATGTTTGTGTATTTTCTCTATCAAGACCTCACTTCTTATGTAATCGATTATAATACTGCGTTTTGATAGAAATTGATTATTTCTATTTTATTTGATTTTTATTTTTAAAAGATTCAAAATTATTCTTATCATTGTGATATTAATATCACAGTAATGATTACTATTACCGAAAAAGAATTCTTTGAAAAATTCATGAAAATCAGTCAGGAGTTGACGTATTCAGAAGTTCGTATGCTTTACCTTATAATTACAGAACCTTATATAGTTGAGTTACCCCAACAGTTATTTGCGAATCGGATTCAGGCTCATAGGCGAACAATTAACATTGGATTGGCGAAACTAAAACGACTCAACTATATAAAAAAATCAGCTTCTCTGAAAGGTGCTAAATCGGTTGATAGGGTATTGGAAAAAAATGATGATGCAATTCTTAAACAAGATAAGGCTACTGCAAAAAAAGTTGTTGTTAACTCATTTGAAGATTACTATCCCATTAACAAGAAGAATTTTATCGTTCATGAAGATTATTTCAGCTTTATATTAGGTGATATGAGATTAGCGCCTAATTACAGGTATAATAAACCTTTTGTTATTGATACTATAAAAAATGTATATCCTGAGATAAAATTCCATTTTGAACTTAAAAAGTCAGATTTTAAAAATGAAAACGATTTCTATATAATACGTCTAATCAATTCTGAAATTATAAGGCGCAGGGATAACAGGTTTTATGGATTCAGTACAAAAGACATTCTTCAAAAAATACATGACAACTTCTCAATAGATGCAGAAGAAGCATTGGAATTAATTAAATCAATATTTCCAAAAATTAGGATAACTGAAAAACGTTTTAGTATTCGACAACCGTGGAAAAATAAAGTGACTGCTTAAATATTTGATTTACATTAAAATAAAATTGATAAATCATCATCTCTATGTAACCATTGAACCCATTCTGGATTTCGATTTGCCTGAATTTGTGGAGATGCTAAAATCCTGTGAACCAATTCAAGTTAATATCGGTGCAGATAGCCAACATAAAGGACTTCCTGAACCACCAATTGAGAAAGTATTACAACTGATTGACGAATTACAAAAATTCACAACGATTCATAACAAGGTTAATTTGAAGCGACTTTTAAGAGCGTAATGATTATCGAGATTAATATATTTTGGGGATTGCACATATGAATTAGTCTAATCGCAAACAGTTTAAATAAAAACTTTGGGCGATTATATATTAGTTTACACAAATTATCTTCAAATATATAACAGAAATAATTCGTAAATTCGCCATAGTTAAAATATTAGCGTAAACGTTATTGTTGCCTGAAAAATCTGACAATTTTAATGACAACAGCAGTAATCGTGAACGCCCAGTACGGGCGTGGATTCACCTGTTTTGTTATGGTTTTGTCAGAACCTTTCAGGAACAGTGTTTGTTTCCACGCTTTTTCTTTTATTAACAATTGAAAATTTTATCAAATCATATTAAAAATAAACCAATATGAGTCCAAACCTTAAACCTTTAAAACTAAAATCATACTTGATACTTGGATTCTTTTTACTTGCACTCAATCAAGGTCTTTTTGCTCAAAATTTCAAAAAGATGTTTAACTATATTGAAAAAGGCGATATTGCAAAAGCTGCGAATGAGAATTACAAATTTTCTTCTGGTTCTGCTGTAAAAAATAGTGAAGAAGATTTCTTATTGGGAATCTCTAATTGCCTTATTTTAGAGAATAATAGCTATGATAATTATGACCCTTATAAATCACTTGAAACATTTGAGATATTATCAAATATTGATGCTGATAAAGCCGAGGTTAATAGATTTCTTGACAAGTACAATCTAAGCATTGTTAAGGTATATGATTTAATCTACAAAAGCATATTCAGCGAAGCTATAAAAGTTAATACCGAGAAATCATATCAAAAAGCACTGGATGCTTGCCAAGATTGTGGGTATAAGGACGAAATTGTTGCATTAAAAGAGACTGCTGCTTATAATAAAGCAAAAAGTAATAATTCAATCGATAGCTATAAGTACTTTATAGATGCTTACCCAAAATCAAAACATGTTACAGAAATACAGGCTAAATTATATGAATCAGCATTTGAAAACGCCAAAGCTAATATGGCTGTTCCGTCTTTGAATCAATACATTGATACATACTTAAATAGTGATAATGAAAACATTCCAATTGCAATTCATTTGAGAGATTCATTGGTTTTTTCTACCCTTACTAAATCGTATTCGGAATATCTTGGATTCGCAAATCAGTATCCAAATTCCGAATATACACCTAAAATTATGGAAGACCTTCCTAATTTACTTTATGCCCAAGCTGTAAATGATAACAACTTAGAATCATATGAATTATTCATAACGAATTACCCAGATGATAGCAGGGTGAATATTGCAAAATCGAAAGTGGAAGAATTAGTTTATAAAAAACTTCTTGCTAATTGTTCATTATCGGAATTTGAAGACTTCAAGCAAAGATTTCCAAATAGTAAATATATCAATTCATTGTCTGAAACCTACTCTAAAATAATGGCAAATAATGATTTAATAAAAGAGAGGTTAAAAGGTGCGGTTAAAACAATTGAAGCACAAAGGTATTCTCAAAACGATGGGAATAAATTATTGTATCAAACGAAATATAATGATTTAGGTAACAGAATATCAATTAAGGCAGGAACATTTGATGATGAAATTGACGAATTTTTAGAGAAATTAAATTTAGATATGTTTGAAGACGAAAATAGTATAAAAATAGTTGCTGGTATGGTTGCTATTCATAATGATTTGGACTGGAATACATGGGGTTTTGACCAGTTAGATTTCAAATATGATAATAATGGTCATTTGATTGAGGCATTTACAGAATCGGGGTTTAAATGGGCGTTTTATTATGATTTGGATGGAAATTTAGTAACAAAGGATATATTACAAAGAAGTCATCCTTGGGAAGACGACAAATTGAAATACAAAATTAAATATGGATGGGAAAACGGGAAACTCATGTATAAGCAAGTTTACAATGGTAATGGCGATAGATATATCAATTATGATTTTGAATACAATGGCAATAAAAAAATAATAACCAGTAAGAGGTATAGTAATAAAAAAAGACAGAAAATAACTCTTGAATACAATGATGAAAATTTAGTTATAAAAAAAGTTGTGGAAGACTATTGGAAGGATACTGATATTAGAGAGAGAAGAACTGAAAGAAGTTATTTATATAATAATGGGAAATTGACGAAGGTTATTTGGCGTGTACAGGTGAACAAGGATGTAGTTAGTACATATTTTGATGATTCAGGGATAGAAAGTGGTAGTTACAATATTTATCGGGATGAGAATGGTCAAATTACTTCAATTAGCAGGATTAAAGGCAAAGAATGGGAGTATAAATATGATTCGTTTGGGAATTGGATTGAAAGGACAGAATACAATTTAGATTATGTCGATGAGAAGACTGTTGATTCTGTAATTAAGAGAGTTATTACTTATTATTAGTATTGAAAGAATCAATTTACATCCAATTTATAAATATACGTGTTCATGATATTAAGTTGAATTAACTAAAATACTAACCGATAAACTATTAAAATGAAGAACAATACATTCCTGAAAACAACGATTTCAGCTTTGATTTTATTTTTTCTGGTAACACTTATTTCTTGCAATAGCCAGAGAGATAAATTCGAGGAATTACTTGAAAAAAAAGATTTAGCATTAGCCTATGATTTTAAATCCAAATATCCTGAAACTACATTCAATATTGATAGTTTAATCCACGAATTAGAATATGAAAAGATTAAAACTTCGAAAAATGTCAATGAATTAAACAATTTTATAAACAGATTCCCATATAGTAATTACATCACTGATATTCAGCTGGATATTAGTCGAATTGAATGGGATAACCTGAACAAAAACTGGAATTCGCAAGATGCTCAAAAATATCTGAATAACTATCCAGAAAGTCCATTTTATGAAGACGTTGAAAACTGGTTATTTAAAAATGCCTCTAAAGGAATATTCAGAGACAAAAGAGATGGACGAAAATACTCGTGGATAAAAGTTGGCAAACAGATATGGATGACTGACCGACTTGCTTATGGGAAAAGAGCCCCAGCTATATATGAACATTTCTTATATAGTGTTGATGAACTTGCTAATGCAAGTCCTAATGGTTGGCATATTTCAACATCAGATGATTGGATTGAGGCAATTAAGTATTTAACAAATAAAAACTTTGAAGAAGTTACGACCTTTACTGATGGAAACACTTTTTTTTCTAATGCATTAACGTTCAAACATGGGTCACAGTTTAGAGTTATAGATTGTCAATTTTATTCGATGAAAAATTCAAAGCCATATAGAGAAATTGATATATCAAAATTAAGTTGGAAAAATGGTTTTCTAATTGAATTTGGATTTAGGTGTAAATATGATACAGAATGCTTAGTATTATGTGTCAAGGATATGTAATTCTGATAGTTCTTATTTTTTGTAATAGCCATATATAACTAATTTATAAACACATATCCTAAGTATCATGAAAAATCTGATTTATTTAATTGCTATAATGTTTGCACTAATAATAACCAGTTGTACGGATGATGATAATCTTGAAGGTAATCTCGATGAAGGTGGACGGTTAAGAATTACAAAAATGGCTTATAATAGGCACATGGACTTTCCAAGTACGTTTAAATATAATGCCGACAATCTTATTGTGAAAATAAACCTTAATTATGACGAAGATAAAAGGATTATTGATATTCAGTACAACACTGAAAATAAACCCGTAAGTGTGAATTTGAAAGAATATTACTCCAACGAATTAAGGTATGATAATACTATCGAAATCCAGTGGACAAATAATGGATTTACTCTAAATTATGAAGATGGAGAACAAGATGATATTCAACTTGATTCACAGGGGAGAGTAATCAAAACAAACAATGATGACGAATTTACATGGTACGGAAATGATAGCCTGATAGTCAAAGACGTGCATTATGATGATATTGAAAAATACAAGTTTAACGAATACAATCACCCATTATCAGGAATAAACATTGCTATTATATTTGCTGCGGAAATTAATTTAGGAGAATGGGAAGTCGAATGGCAGAATAACTACTGCCTACGAGAATATGATGATGGTTCTTGGATAATAAAAAATGAATATACTGTGAATGAACAAGGTTATCCTACATTGATGGAGACACGATATTTAAATACCGATGAAAATCTACCGAATGAATACATGTCGTTTGAGTACGAATCGTATTGAAAGTTGGATGCAGAAATAAGGTTATTTCTGGTAAAAATGCTATATATGTAATAGGTACGAAGATGATATAAAATGCAAATTGTTGGGTGTCGATTTTACAATTCCAAGACTATCGTTTTTTTTCCAGCGTGGATATAATATACACCGAGAAAATTGATGCAACAGTTACAGAAACAAGAAGAAAATCTTCTTCGGTTCTATAACTAATAAATGCCTCAGCGATTAAATGTAATAAGTAAAAAAATAAGACGGCACGAGAAATCCTCTTGCGTTTCTTAGCCTTTATTTTATTTCCTTTTTTCTTACCCATTATATCGGCATAGTTTAATGGGAATTTAGGTTCACAGCGGTAAATAAAAAAGGACAAACTTTGTCTTCTGTATAACTTTTAATACATTTAAAGGATAATTATCTAAATATGAAACCCTTACAATGGCTATATCCAATATCGGTTAGAGTGCCAAAAAAACTTCATAAAGAATTAGAGCGTCTTGCTTATAAAAACAGAAGAAGTTTGAGTTCTTATTGTCGGATTCTTATTGAAGACAATTATCGAAGTTTTAAACGAAATCACAGATATGATACTTGGGGTTATAAAGATGAAAAACTTGTCCCATTATCTTTTACAATAACAAAAGAGTTGAAGTATAAAATTGAATCACATATTGCATCGTTTAGAAGACCTTATGTTACATTTTCAGCATTTATTAGAAAGGTTCTGTCAAGTTCGGAGAAAGTTTGATGGTTTTTCAAAATCATAAACCAGACTTGTGAATGATCTGTCCTTCAACTGATATTAAAATAATCTGCTGATAGATTTGAATTGGGGAAAAGCAATCTCTTTAAGCAAATTTGAATGAGAACAATAGCTATTGGTGGTTATATCTTCTTTTTGTTATATAATCTTCCTAAAAATATTGATACTATTATTGCTAAAAAGAATACGCCCCATCCCCCAATTATTACTGCTTTTAATGGATAGCCTCCATAAACATCACTAAACTCTCCAATAATTTCGTTTATAATAAAAACTAACAATGATAGTGGTATTAAAATTGAAACCCATATTTTGAAAATTGTCAGGTATCTTAAATTGGATATGAAGAGACCTATGAATTTTTGTAAAGATTTAGAGAACCCAAGTATAATACCTTGAAGCACAACAATTGATAAAATTGCATAATATGCAACCCAATGATCTATAATATCCAGCCAATAGAGTCCATTCCCAAAAAGGAAAAATACCCCTCCTATAAAACCGACAGAGCAAATAATTAGAGAAAGTCTTGTTTTTGAGAATTTCATAGACATTTCCTCAAACCCAACAAGATTAGCTTCTATAACTGCAAAAACACTATCTAACCCTAGCAGTACTAACATTGTGAAAAAAATCATGCCCCAAATTGCAGCAAGAGGAAGCTGAGATATTGCAGCTGGGTAACTCACAAAGGCTAAAAAAATACCTTGAATATTATCTAATTCGGCAACTTCAACACCTTGATTGTTTGCAAGAACACCTAAAGTTGAAAAAACTGTAATACCTGCCAGTAGGCTAAATAGGAAATCGAATCCAAGAATTGACATGCTGGATTTTATTGTGCCTTTATTATCTTTTCTTTTACTCGAATATGCAACTAGCTGTCCCATGCCTAATCCAAGTGATAATATTATTTGAGATGCCGCTGCTGCCCAAACTGAAATGTTGCCAATACCTGAAAAATCTGGTTTTATAAAATAATTAAAACCATCGAAACCTCCTTCTGATGTTAGTGCCCTAATAGATAAAACTATCAACATTAAAAATGGGATTGGAACCGTAACAAGCAAGACTCTTGAGATCCTTTTTGTTCCTGCTTTTACAATATAGAATACAGATATCCAAATAGCCAATAATGCAAAAAGTGCTTTGAAATTAAACGGACCAAACTGGAATGGCTGACTAGTGATGGATATGACTTCATTTGTGAAAAATGATGCTGGATCATTACCCCAAGTTTCAGAAGCACTGAAAAATACATATTCCAAAGACCATGATAACACAATTGCATAATAAAAAACTATTACCATTGAGTTTATTAATACCCACCATCCAATCCAAGAAGTTGTTTTATTTTTTTTGTGGAAAGAACTAACTATAGAACCGTCTCCCCATTTACCTAAAGAAACTTCGAAAATAACTAGAGGTAATCCCACTAATAGTAAGCATACGATATATGGAATAAAAAAAGCGCCACCTCCATTTTCATATACCATGTATGGGAAGCGCCACAAATTGCCTAAACCAACTGCTCCACCAATAGCTGCTAGAATAAAAAAAGTATTTTTTTTCCATTTATTAGTGTCAGATTTAACTGAGTTCATAGTTTTTACCTTTAATTATTGGTTCTTCGCAAATCGCTCTAATTGTATGTTTTTTGACTATTGTTTGTGCGACCTTTTCTGATCTTTCACTATCAAGATCGGTTAGCCTTTTTATAGACTCTAATAGTATTTTTGAATTTTTCATTGCCATTTTATTTAAAATCAATATTCGTATTGTAAATCTGATTTTCTTCTACAAGTGACTCAATGTCAATTTTATTTCGTAAAGAATAATTGTGAAGATACTTCACAATTAATTCAATTGTTCTTTTAGATTTTAACTTTAATGTTAAATCTTGCATTTTTGATGCCAAAGTTCCATTTCTAGGTTCGAACATAAAAATTTCAATAAAGCTGAAATAGAATTTTGAAAGAAACTCTAAATTTTTTTTATGATCCGAAATAGATTCAATCGGATAGCCAGAAATCATATCTGTAGAAATCATTGTAACACCTATGTTATTAAGCCTTCGGTATAAATTTTCAAATTCTTCAATGGAGTATTCTCTTTTCATGTGTTTTAACAATTTATTACTAGCAGATTGAACAGGAATGTGAATATTCCCTGTAATTTGATGATGATTGAATAACTCTAAATCAGAATACTTCAAATCAATCAGATGATTCGGATTAAGACTACCAAGAGCAATTTTCATTGAAGGAAATGTAGAGAAAATATCTTTGAGCAATTGTGTAAATGATGTACCTACGTCAATTCCATAAGCAGCAATATCTTGTCCAACAAGTTTAATTGTACTATACTTGTTGGAAAGATTTTCCAATTGTTTAAAGATTATATTTTTACTGAAGCTTTGATGCTTCCCTTTTACAAGTTTAATTGAACAGTATGAACAATTACCAGTGCAACCAGTAGATATTGGGATAATTGGTATATCTATTAAATTATTAATCTCAGAATTTAAAATATTAGTGAGAAAGGATATTAGCTGGTTTGTATTAACATATTTTACTTTGTCAGGTAAAGTTTTGTATTGATTTTTAATAAAACAACCAGAAACAATTATGTTTTTATTAAGATTTAAATATTTGGTAATAAGATTATTTGACTCTAGTTCTTTTTGATTTGTAAAAGTGCACCCTAATATAATTATTATGTCTGATTGCGATATGTCTGTATTTTTGAAACCTTGACGAATTAAATTGTTTCTGACTTTTTCGGTTTCAAAAAGTGTCGGCTCACATCCGTTATGTGTAATGAAAAAATTCATAGTCATTCAAATTCTTGAATTATTTCAAATGCGTTTTGATGGTTATGAAACCATAATTGTTCTTTTTCTTTCAAAATATTTGATGTGTGATTGATTGAACAATACAGAGAATACTGAGGATTAAAGTTTAAAAACTTAGTTGGTTTACTTATCATATTAATCCTTTCTTCTTCTTTAAAAACTTCTCTACTAATAATTTTTGCAAACTTTATAAATGTTTGTTTTCTTTCATCTAGTTCTTTTTTACTATATTTTGAAGAATAATTATCTAAGTTAGTGGATTTGTAATATTCCAAAGTATTGTTAAAAACATCTGCTTCCCATATTTCTATTGTGCCATCTGTTTTGTGTAAATAGGCAAAATCAATATCGTCAGGTTTAAACCAGTCTCCAGTCTGGTTGGTTATATCTTTTCTTAGAAATCTTATAAGGGTGTTCTTATTTTTTCTTCTTAATGCTTTATTGCTTATTCCTTTATTACTAATTGATGCTATTTCCTTAGATAAACCTAAATAGCACAAATTTTCAACTATATCAAAAAAACTATCATCTCCACTCGTCTCTTTGCTTTTTAAAATTATGTCAGCAAATTCGTCAAGAGCAATTATACCTAAAGGACAAGAAATAAGGCTATGAATATAAGTGAGTGCTTTAAAATAAGAATAAAAAATTTCTTCCGTGTTTTCAAAATCGGTATCGTGTAATTGTTTGAGTTTAATAGAAAATTCGTCTCTAAATTCAGGTAAGAAAATTATTCTAGCTTGTGAATGTTCAGGAATATGTTTTTTGCATTTATTTATTGATTCTTCGTCAGCATGATCGTTGTAACATTTGGAAATAATATCAAGTTTTCTTGCTCTTAAGGAAGCCTTTTGTAGATTTAGATGTAACTGGAAATTGGGGTTAAACCAATTTCCTAAATCTATTTGTGTATTAAAGAAAATACATTTTACAGAATCTTTTGCATCTTTAAAGAACTTCTCCGCAGTATTATAGCCAAATTGAAATACATCTTTTTTAAGATTATCATGTATATTTTTGTTGTGTTTTTTTAATTTGTCTTCAATTGCGGAAAAAACTTTAGGCAATTGTTCTTCATAAACATCACCAATACTTTTTTTATCCTGATTAATTAATCTAATAGGTTTGATTTTATGCTTTTTTAGTCGTGTACTTAATGTAGCCCAATAATTTGGCATACCTGAATCAGCAAAAAGGGCATATGCTTCACAGAACTCGCTATTGTTCAATACTTCAACGGTACGGTCTTTTTGTAAACTCGAACCGATGAATAATACAATATTGTTATTAAATAAATCTCTTAACAGTTCTACAAATTGACTACCTTTTTTGTAAATTCGATCATAGCTTCTCGCAGTTAATACAGGAAATTTCTCACCGTGTAACTTAAAAATGTATTCACTCTCTTTTCGAATTTTGCGTAAGTCAGAAATCGCAATTTTACCTACGGGTTTTTTATCAAATGGGATTAAAGGTTCTCTGATCCCTGTTATATCTTCAAGATTTTTATCATAGTTAGTGGTTAAGATTTTATTTGCGCCAAGGTCAAATAATGTTTTTAATCCCATGAATATTTTAGAACCATTAAGAATTTCAGGATCAATAGATTTGAATTCATCGTTTAACCAACTATAAAATGTGCCATCCAATTTGTCTTTATAATTTATAGCATCTACTGAATCCATGATTCTTTTTATTAATTGAGCACATAATTCATGGTCGTATTCATCTAATGCTTTTCGAGACAATTTGAAATTGTTTTTTTGGGTTCTAGTTACCAGATATGTGTCAGAATATTTTTCAATTTCATTAATTAATTCAAGAAGAAAATTATACCAACTTTTCATTCCAACATTCATAGAAACTCCTGCTCCAATAAAAAGAATTAGCCTTTTATTAATTATAGCTTGTGTTATCCTTTCTAAATCTTTATTACAGTTTAAAAGTGTTTTTTCTATATCACTCATGGTATATTGTTGAATTATGGTATTTCAAAATATGTATTACGTGTCACTTAATATTTCAGCTTGTAAAATGAAAATTTAACCTTTTCACACTTGTATTGATTTGTGAGCGTTGGCGTAAATTTAACTTTTTTGGTTTTTATCTTTAGGATAGAGTGTCAGGAAAAACCAAATGTGCTAGATGTGCGGTTGGCTCTTTTACAATAAACGCTAACATAGGTGTAAAACACTTCCATTCCAGTATTTTCACATATCTTCATTACGAAAAGTGTCGTTTATATACCTATTCGAGGTGTTTTAATGTCAGCTAGGTGCTATTAACATTTTCATCTATATATAATTTTGGAGCTTCACCTTTTCTCTTCTTAATAATGCGTTCTTTCTGAGGATCAGCTAGTTTGTTTTGGTAGAATCAAAGTTAAAAAATTTTTGGAATAATGAATGCATTTAAAAAAAAGTAGGTAGTGCAACTCAATGGTCGTCCTATGAATGTTCATCATCAAACATACAATACAGACGATTATAACGCACATGTAGGTTAGGGAACTAATATTTGGGTAAAATTACTTGGGTATGATTTTTCATTCGTTAAGTTCTTCATCCCCAAACGGCAAAGGTTCGCCACAATTGTTATAATAATCTTCAAGTTTGTCAACTGGTAAATCGTTTTGCATAATGTTTTCAATAAAATTATGACGGTATTTATCTTCGATTTGAATATCTTCGAAAACTTTCCGTGCATCCTCATTTTTAACTTCTATGTGACCAAATGTTGAAAAATAGTCAGATAATTCGCTATAAATAGGTTTAGTTACTTTTCTGTTGAAAATATAATATTCCTTACTCTCAATTTCTTCATTTTCATTGTATGTGTAAAGAGCATAATCATCAAATGAATGAAGATAGCCTTTAACTATTTCATTTCTTATTGCTACTAATTTTATTCGCTGTTTGGGTTTTTGTCTTAATGTCAATCTTTTGATGCCAGTGTTATTCTCCCCGGTTTTTTTTATAACATCAATGTTAGATTGCAAAAATGAATATTCTTTGTCCTTGTAAGAACCAATTACGGCATATTGAATTTCCAATTGTGGCTCACTTTCTATTGCACTGTGAAGTCTATAAATATGGATTTTGCGGTGATATCCTGCATGGTTGTCTTGTGTCAAAGAATAGCTGACATATTCATGATGTCCTATAGTATTATGGATAGCTTCTTTAATAAATTTATTTGATTCACATTTTCTGAAATAGTGATAATCCTGTGATTGAAGAACTTGTCTCTTGTTATATGCTATTTTATCTTCTTTTTCCTGCTTTAAGTATAACTGTAACTTGATTTCTTCTTCCTCTTTCTGTTTAGCTATTAACCTTTTTGTATTTTCTTCATCATTTTCTAAGACGGTTTCGAGTTGAAGTAGATTTTCAATAAAGAACTCTCGTTCATATTTATAAATTGTATTTACTCCATTAGGAACGAATCTGATTATATAGTCACTAAAATCAAGAAACAAGTTTCCATTTTTAAAATACTTTGAAGTAAACCACTTCCTTATAATCTTTAAGAAATGACCAAACTTTTCATCATTGTCATACTTGCGAATATATTCATCTAACTTTTTAGAATTAAACTTTGATATTTTTAAAATCGTATTTAAAGCAGAATAATCAGTAAAGTCAAGAATCAAATATGGCATGTAACCTAACGCTTTATGGGCAATGTAGCGAGATTCCATTTCATTAATCGAAACATTCAAAGTATGTTGGAATTCAATTGCGATATTCCTAACAACACTATCAATTCTGTGAATTTCCTCATTGAATTTTACTGTAATCTCATAGGTTTTAGTTCCTGATTTTTCTATGCCATATTCGTTCTCAATTTTAGAGAATTGCCAGTCGGAATGCCAAAGACACATTTCATTGTCTTTTTTATTTTGGTTAGTTTCTGGTTTAGTTTTTCTTCTAAAATAAGAACTACGGTTCGAATTTGGTGGATAAATCACAGAAACAAAAATTACATCTCCATGTAACCTAAACCAAGTCCTATATTGAGGAACTTCTTTTTCAAGGTTAGTAGTTTCAATGATTTTTTGATTCATTTTGTTTTCGTTCTTCATTTAATAATGGTTCTATCCACTGATGCATTTCATAAACGTCATTAAACTCTGGAAATGGATTATAATCCCAAGGACTGTTCATCAAATAAGCGTCAAAGAATGCGTCAGTTGTTCGTCTTGGGTGATACCACAGATAAGTTTCTTTTAAATTTTTATGAATAGAGTAGTGATGGCTATGGATAAAGTCATTCCACGTTTCTTCAACTTCTTCTTCGGGTTTTATATCTATAATTTCAAGTTCGTAAAATACACGGGATTTGTTTTCGAGAGAAGCCTCAAGCATTAGTTTCTTCGCATCGATATCAGAAACTGGTGCACTATAACCAAAAATTGTAACCATTAGAGAAATTTTAAAATAATCTCTTAAAATTTCCCATTCATCATTGATTGCCTTGTCTGAACTATAATCTTTATTTTCAACTGGATATAATAATTGCATTTCGTCAAATGGCTTATAACAATGATGGCATATTTTATTGTATTTGTAGCCTTTTATTTTACATTTTGAACAAATACCAACAGCAACATTACCGTGTAAGAAAGCAACATCGGGCAAATTATTTATTTGGGAGTGCCTTCTCATAGTTTTCAAAAGCAGCGGGTCCCAATTGAATGTTGCAATCAAGTCTTTATTTCTTAGGGATAATACTAAGTAGTCATATAGAGTTGGTTTTTCAGGTATTTCCAGATAATAAAAATATTCATAGACTTTCCTGTCAATTATATTTTTTATAGAAGTTAACGCTTTATCGCTTGCAATTTTACTATATAAACTTTCAAAATTATCAATTAGATTTTCAAACTTATTTGGAATAATATCATACAAATCCAGCTTTTGAACCAAATTATTCATTAAAGGAAGTTGCTTTCCATCTTTGTCGCCATTAGGAAACGAAGCTAAACTTGCACCTGCACCAAGTAAAACTAAGTGAGGCATTCGTTTGTCAGGTATTACACTTTTTTTCAATCTGAAATTTGTTTAATGTACTGGTAGTTTACAAATAGTTAAACGTAATTCAATCCTATCCTAATTTTTTTCAGTAATACCTTCAATAGTTTTTAAAAACAAATCGCAATTGTTGGTAAACTTAAAATAAAAATCTTCATCAGATTCATTAGGTATTTTAAGAAATATCACATAGAATGAAAGCATTTTGCCCATTACGTTTATTTTACTGTCATCGCAACAACCACCTGTTTCAGCCATTCTTTTCCAGTTAGTAGAAGATATTGGAAAGATAAATCCACATGCTTTTATGTCATATTTATTTCCGTATTGACCTACATAAGTATGAAGTTGGAATAAATCCTCACGGCTAACTCCATATCTAAAATCGAAACTTTTATATTTAACGTCAAAAAGAAAAGTCTTGTTTTCATGATGAAATACAATATCTGGTTCTAATTTCCTGCGAAAATTTCCATTTCCAGTGGCAATCTCTAATCGTTCATCAAATTTACTTTCAACCAATAGACCTAATCTTTTTATTAGTTTCTTTATGAAATATTCAAAAAGCATTGAAATATCGAAAAAGAATGCATTATTCTCTGAATTATCTCCAAAGTCAGAAAGTTCATTTTTAAGAATAAGTTTAGATAAGTCAATAACTTCGTTGTAATCTTTGTAAAATGGATTTAAAAAATGCTTCGTATTAGTTAGTTCTCGATAATTAGATTTTTCTCCGTTTGTTGCTGTATAAAACCCATTGCGAATTAGGTTGCAATCATTCAAAAATTCATGATTACCGATTTTCTTAAAAGTTGCAGAAATGAGTTTGGTTGCGTGATTATTAAAACTATGCTCACGATAGTTGCATTGATATTTACCCAGTGTTCTGTTTGAAAAATAGTCCAAGACACCAATGTTCCCTCTAACTTTATTAAGTCTTTCCTTGTTACTTAAATATGATTTAGGCAAGCCTAATCTGTAGGCTTTTTTCATTTTTATTTTCCACAAGTATATTATTAACCATTCATAACCTTCACCTTTATTTGTTCCTCCATAATTGTCTACTTCCATAAAACCATCAGCATTGGATATTATATATTTCAGGAACTTATCACCAAAACGTGAAGATATCTTCAATGAATAATCACCTTTTTGAATATATCCAATTATGTTGCCTGTTTGTAAAGAGAAGTTCATACAGTCAACACCACTAACTTCAATAAAATTATCTGTACTATTATGCTCATAATCTTTGTCGTTGAAAAGCACAATTAATTTATCCCTGTTTTTAGTTAAAACTTCATTTATTTCCCTATTGGTTACATTTAGAAATTGCCAAATGGCAGTCTCTTTATTCCAAGGTTGAGTCCTTTGCCTCGATTGTCTACGTTTTAAAGTTATTGGTTCGGGTAAACGATGGTTTGTAAAAAAACCATCTGAAACACTATAAATTTGATTATCTACTAATGTGTTATTTTTTAATATATTATACAACCAATCTTGCATTATCTTATCCCGAATTTATTTGCAAAAATATTTAGCAAATCTTCCCTGCCTGTTCCTCTAATATATTCTTGAAGTAAAGGTTCTATACTATCTTCCCAAATGGCTTTTCTTACTTCACTTAGAGTTAAATCCTTTGAGTAAGGTAAACTCCAAAAATATGCGTGACCAATTTGAAAATCTCGACCTAATAGCGGTTCAGATTTGATAGATAGATTAAGATTCTTCAAATTTTCAGCCAACCCAATCCAATTCTTATTGTGGTTTAATAAATGATATTGTAACAAAGTAATATCAGGAAAAACTTCTTCCCATCTAAATCGTCTACGAAGCGCAAAATCAAAACTTTCTACACTTCGGTCAATTGTATTCATAGTACCAATCAAATACAAATTGTTAGGAATGTAAAATTGGTAAGAATCACCGATTTTAATCATCCCTGTTTTTTCGTCATTTAAATTTGCATATTGTGTTTTTATTGAACCATTGATTCCTCTATATTCTAAACAATACATTAGCTCTCCGAATACACGAGATAATTCAGCTCTATTAATTTCATCGATAATGAAAAAATAAGGTGGGACTGCATCTGCTAATTTTTTCCTTTTGTCTTCGATATTAAATATATAAGTCCAATGTTCGCTATTTAACTTTGGCTGAAAATCGATTATATCGTTTATTGTTAAATCATACCAACTTTTGACTTCGTATACTTCCGATTGCAATAGATAGATATCACTCTCCCAACGTGCAGCCTTTTTACAAAAATCTTTAAACACCCCATTCTGAAGTACTAATTGTGCCTGATTTTCTGTGTCTAATTTTGGTCGAAGACCTTCAATAAAATCTTCGTATGTATATGATGGATGAAATTGAACTATTTCGATATATTCATTAAAGTCTATTTGTTGATTTGGTAAAAATTCATCTTTCCAGATATCAAATAGTAATTTTGAATTTTGTTTTGCAGTGAAAGTTTTTCCCGTACCGGGTGCACCGTATTTTACGATTTGTTTTTTTAAACTAAAAGGATTAGAAATATTTACATACATTTCCCAAACGCAGAGACCTATCCAGTATTCGTCAACATCTGGTGTGCCTCTTAATCCATTGTTCAATTGTTCAATTGCATATATATTTTTACTATACCAATCTTGGGGTTTATTATCTGGATAATATTCTATTAAACCCTCTTTTTGTAACCAGTAAAACACTTGATTGAATTTTCCTTCATCCGCAGTAGTTGAAACCTTTGTTGTGCAAGCTGCAATTGCTCTATTAATAAGAACAGGATTGTTTCCTACGTTTTGTTTAATCCACCATTCACAAAACATTTTAAATGAATCAAAATCATGAGAAACAATTAGATTTCTAATTTTTTCATCAAAGTCTGATACTTGCTTAAATTTAGTCAGATTCTCCCAACTTAGAACTGATTGACCACGTGATGAAATTCCATTTGTTTGGTCATATAAAAGTTTAGAAATGAATTCATCATATGGATTATCACTCTCTCTGAAGGATGTTTCTGTATAAGTTTCTTTATCCTTCAAATCATAGTTCTCATTTAATTTTGTACGAATTTTAGCAATATCAGATGTAAATTTTTTGTACTCATTATACCAGCCAACCAATTCATGTTTTCGATTTTGAATTAGATATGTGTAGAGGTTTTTTAATCTTTGACTCATTAGTTTTGGTGTTGATTAATATCTGGAATTTTATATTGTTGTTACTTAACTTTCTTCCTTCATGCTAAATGTAATGAATCCACTTAGCATAAAAAAACAGTAGAAGAATTATGTCGATAAATGAACTTCAACAAATCTTTGAACCTCATTATATTCGTTTTTATTTATAAAACGTTCTAACCATGATATATATAAATTTATCAATTAATCATTGCTTGATTGTCCAAGAAATACAATTTAATGCTCCCTTCATTTTAACAATTTCGGTCATATCGACCTGAGCAATCTTATTACTCATTGTATAATCGTTATAATGTTTTGAAATTTGCTCAAACGCTTTATCATCCTCATCAGCATTCAATTTTGGAATTAAAATCAAGTCTTTGGTTTGAAGAAAATTTATATACGCAATATTTTTTTCTTGCTCATTGTTAGAACACCTTAACCATTCCCACTTTAAATTGGCTCTTTTTAATGATTTTACCAGATACTCTTTAAACTCAATATCAGTAGTATCATAGAAACCACTAATCAATACTGTATCGTCATTGATGAATCTTAGCATACCATCAGAATGACCAAATTCACATTTATCGTCCCATGGAATTAAAACCACTTTATCAACTTGAAAGACTTCATGCAACTTGTCCAAGAGTTGATGCTTACTGTAATTACGTTTATTTTCTTCTACAACTTTATCGGTTAGTATTATTGTATTTTTAGATTTAACTACATTGCCACCATCAAGAATTATATCAATTTTTTTCGTTGGTAGTTTAATGGCATCACAAACAATATCAGGATAAGTTTTTAATTCTCGTCTGTTCTTATCAGTACCTTGCAAATAATCTGGGTCATACCTGTATTCTATAAACATATCTTTTGATGTTTGAATAGGCATGTAATCTCTCGCCCAGATATCTTTTGTTTCAGGCAGAAAATCAGGAGTAATTCCATATGAATTTAAAGTCTGCTCAATTTCAGCACATGTATTTGGAAAATCAAGTTTTAATCGATTTGAAAAAAATATCTTATTTGTTTCTTTGTCTGAAATCATCGTTTTAATTTATATCCAACCATTTTTTCAATTTCATCATTGGCTAAGTCTGAATTTCTAAATATTGTCTCTTTACCTTTATAGTTCTTAAAAAGGATTGCATCTTTTGCTATGAATTTATAAAACGAATTTTCAAATCTTGTGTGATTATCTGATTTTGCGTTACCTAAATTCATCCGTTGGGATTTAAACGTAGCATTCCAAGGTGTTTTACTTGTGACTAATTCAAATTTGTTATCTCCTAAATTGAATTGATTAAAAAGTGTATTCTTTACCTCTGTTTTCGATAATACCCGTTTGGTTTTAATATCATATAACCCACAAATTAAAATACCTCCAAATTCAATATCAAGTTGGTTGCCAAGTGACAAGTCAATACCATATCTATGCGCTTCAAATTCACCTTTAGGTTTTAAATGTTTTACGCCTCTGGCATAATCATCCTGATGTAAATCATGCCAGTAATATACTTCCAAATCAATCAATGAAAACAATGAATCATTGATGGAAATAACTTTGTTTAAAATCAAATCATTGGCAATTGAGTCAAGTGATTGGATTATTGAATCTATTGATGTTTTATTTATTTGCATTTAGTTCAAGTTTTTTATCATGAAATATTGTTGCTCAGAAATGAGTTAATTGTTAGATGGCATTTTAATATCCATTTAGTTTTATATCAAAATTGTAGGTCTTGTCCATCGAATACAAGACTCTATCAGCCATTGAAAATTCTATACTAAATTCATCGCAAACAGACCTCAACTTATCAATGTAGCTTAGATAAATTTCAATCTGTTGGTTGATATTCGATATAGAATATTTTAGTTCTTTGCCATAAATAAATCGATACACTCTCTGGTCTAATATTGGATAAATGTTAGGATTTTTAAATCGTAAAATTGTTGATGCTAATGGTAATCGAATACCTTTTTGGTCTTTACTTAGTAGCTTTAAAAGTATTGCTCCTGTTAATTCGTAATTTATTTGTGTATCTGTTTTTTTAATTTGATTTATCAACTTCAATGTATCTTCAGGAATTTCTGAATATCGATTTACTTTCCAAAGAACAATCTCATTGATAATGTCTTGATTAAAATCTGTATCCAAATTATCAAGTTTATCGGTTAATTCAGGTTGATAATCATATTTTGAATTTTCGATGTCTATTGGTGATGGTTGTATGTCATTAATAGTTTTTATATTCAGTTGTTTAGTTTTTTTCGTGCAATAAAAATATAGAAAAAATTGCAGTATAGATTAATCAATCTTCCAAGTTTCTGTTGCATGTCCAGTAACAAATAATGAAATTTTCAGGAAATATTAGGAGAAAATAGGACACTAATACCCATCTGCATTAATTAACTAAATTTATACCCCAAATTATATTTATATGTACATCACTAATTTTAAGCACTTTCTCAATGAAAATGGTAATATTTCAAAAGACATGCCGAAAGAAGCACGTGAACTCGCCAATTTTCTTGCTTTATTAATCGATGATGCATCAACAGGTGATTATGATGCTGAACCAACAATTAGGTGCATTGAAAAGAAGTGTGAAGGTCTAATTGTGCCAACATTAATTGAAGATGAAAATGAAATCTATTGGGTCTGTGTAAAGTGCAAAACCAAAGGTGTAATTTCAAATTGGCGTGGGACAAAATGGGATAATGGGTAATAATTCGTATGCTTTAAACCATTTTTTCCTGTGATGTATGTTATAATTAAAAACCACTGAAAAAATGGAAATTAATAGGATGCTGGCAATGACTACCTTTTAAAAATTAAAAAAGTTTATTGGCTTAATTACAACTCGTTTACCTGCATCGTTTACTATTGATATCCTATTACCAAATGAATTACTTGTTAATCTGTATTTATTTCCAATCGTGAGATATTTTGATTTTGTACCACCAATATACTCCACATAATCGTTTCTTTTAAGATTTCGCAACCTTTCCATTTTGGCTTCATATTGCATTTGCTCAAAAGAGTTTATTACATCCAATGCTTCTTTCTCCAACTTTTTTGCGTTCTCTAACTTTTTTTTAGCCTTTTCATATTCTTCTTGTGTAATCATTATCTTGCAAGTCTTGATATTAATTTAGTCTTAATTCATCTGCTTTTTAAACTTTTCAATTCGGTTGGAATACTATTGGATTTTGATGAATTACAACCTTGGTGAGTATAAACTAAGTTCCACAATTCATCACTAAATAAGAGTAGTTGTTGAATCATAAAAGACAAAGAGGACTTAAAACATCCTCGGCAAAACACATAGCACAGCATATAGATTACTTCTTATTTATTCTTGTTACATAACTACCCATCTTTTGCAAATTAAATCCATAATCCCAGAATTTATAGTAATCATCAAACTTAATTAATTTTGATTTGTAATCATCAGCAATCATATACATTCCATCATTATCTAATTCTGCCCCTTTAGTATTGGCAAAATCTATAAACTCTTTGCTATTCTCGACATAGAATGCTGTTTCATGAGACAGTAATCGTTTATCCTCAAAATGAAAATTATTATCATTCTTTGCAGACCACTCTGAAAAGAAATCCATCATTGGGTCTGATAGGATTAGCATGAGGTTAGTATATCGACTAATTAAGACATGTAGGGGTCTCGTTCTATCTTTTAAGAAGATGTAAATAGATTGGTAAACATCACTTTTGCGGTTCGAAAAATTCACATTTACCTTAACCGTTTTTATCTCAATTTTAGAAATAATCTGCTGAATCATTGTATTAATTCTTTCTTTATTTCCTGTTTTAAAATTATATTTCAAATCGAGATTTATTGACATTAGTTCCTTAACTCGTAATGATAGTTTAGTTATTTCTGATTCTAAGAAAGACTCTCGTTTTTTTATTTCATTTAGTTTAATATTTTTTTTCTCTTTGGTAATATCACCATCAGAATACATTTCAATAATTTTATCTATTTTACTATCAACCTTTTTCTTTTCAATATTATAACCTGATAGTTCCCCTTTGACGATTGAAAGTTTATTCTTAATATTCTGTTTTTCTGTTTTTCTCTGTTCTGATGTTAGTTTATTACCATACTTATTGATTACGTGATATAACGCATTGTAAAACCGTTTTATACCAACGCCTTTATTACCACACGAATCTTTGTATCCAGCCGTAACACATCTAATGGAGTGCGTTCTTTGTGAGTTAATGTAATTCATGTTCTGTCCACATTTCCCACATTTCATTACCTTTGATGAAATGACATAATCATACTTCCTTTTATTCTTCTGATTAGGGTTTGTTTTTAAGCGTTTATTAACCTGTTCAAACAACTCATTACTCACCAGTTTAGGGCAACTAATTTTAAGGTCTTTATATGTTCTCTCTCCAATCACTAAAGGGTTTGATAATATGTGATTTACAACACTCTCCGACCATCTTTTCCCATATCTTGATGCAATATTTTTAATATTTAAATAATTTGCAATTTGCTTAGTTGAATAATTATCAGAGTACATTTCATACATTTTCTTAACTATCTTACTATTGGTAGGATGTTTTTTTAATTCTTTTGTAACTTTATCCACCTCGAAACCAAACGGTGGTGCTCCCCCTGTCCATATATGACGATTCTTTACTGCCCTGTACCTACCATCTTTGGTTCTTTGTGCAATTGCATCACGCTCAATTTTACCTGCCACAATCAAACTACTAAGCACCATTGTTGACATTTTATCTTCTGTACCATCTATTTTAAGAGTAAGAATATTCTCTTTATGTAGGAATATATTGATACCCTTTTCTTGCATACTTTCAATGAAGACATGGCAATCTGCAATACGTCTACTAATTCGGTCAATCGAATATGCAAGAACGAAATCAACTTTATTATTATTTAGAAAATCATTGAACTCTGAAAATATTTCCCTATCATTTTTTTTAGCATTTCCACTAATCTGTTCATCATAAGTCTTTATGATATTAATGTTCATTTTTTTTTGCACTCTCCTCAAGGATAGATATTTGAGTTTCTGTTGACTGTAAAGGCGTTGAAACTCTGGCAAATATTACACCGCTAAGCGGTTGTGGAGATTCTGATGGCATAATCTATCATTTTTATTTCACACCAAATATAAGCATTATTTATATACCGTTGTAATTATATTTTAGCCGTTTCTGGTTTACATGTTGGAATTATATACTGGATTTTGGTTACTTTTCTCGGATTTATTAAGAACAAAAAGGCAGGACGACTTTTCTTCGTAATAATTTCTCTACTTTGTCTATGGGCATATGCATTTATAACCGGACTTTCACCTTCAGTTTTGAGAGCAACAACAATGTTTTCATTTATTATTATTGGAAATAGTATAAAACGTAACGGAAATATCTATAACTCTTTAGCTGCCTCTGCATTAATTCTTCTTCTTATTAATCCAAACAATTTATTTGAAGTTGGCTTCCAGCTTTCCTTCTCAGCAGTTTTTGGGATAGTGTATCTACAACCTAAAATAAGTCAGTTCCTAACTGTTAAGAATCGTATATTAAACTATTTCTGGATGTTATTTACAGTCTCAGTTGCAGCACAAATAGCAACTTTCCCGGCTTCAATTTTTTATTTCAACCAATTCCCAACCTACTTTTTTTTATCAAACCTATTTGTTATTCCAGCTGTATTTATATTAATCCCTCTTGGAATTTTGTTGTTGTCTTTTTCATTCCTTCCACTACTGTCGAACGGAATTTCATTTTTAATTAATCATATACTTTCACTGACATATTTTTTATTAAAAGAAATTGAAAATCTGCCATTTGCCGTCCAAAAAATTTCAATCAATCGAATTGAACTTTTATTTATTGTTGGTTTTCTTTGTTCAATATTACTGTTGATAAAAATACCCCGAACATCTTATTTAAAATTAGCTCTGTCTCTCATTTTGTTGTTAACTAGTGCCTCTTTTATAAAAAAATTGAAATTACGAGACACTAATAAAATAATAGTTTATAACGGTTCCGACAAACCGATCATTCATCTCGTAACAGGTAAAACCAATTATGTTATTTCAGAACAAAAATTTGGAAATGAAGATTTTGAAAAAAGTTTTACGGATAATACAACTGTAAAAATGAATCTTGATCCGCCACTTTACCTCACTACAAAAACTTCATTCAAAAATGAAAATTTACTAATTAATGGAAATCTAATATTTTTTAGGGAGAAAATAATTGTACTAGGTAAAATCCCTAATAACTTTTTAAGCAAAGCAAATTTACATCCCGATTTTATAATAAATCCAACATCTGATGAAAGTTGGAAACAGTATTCTGGCAATACCGAAATAATTATAACAAACAAAAGATTATTTCTTTCAAATGATACTATTCCCAACCAAATTTTCAACGTATTAAATCAAGGTGCATATCAAAAAAATTGGTAACTTTTTATATTAAAAGAATATTTTTTCGTGAAGAATAATTCATTATTTTCTGGAAATTTGGAACTTAATGGTTTATTTTGTCGCGGATTTTTAAGTAGGCAGTTGTAGATTAACCATAAAAGATCAGTTTTTATTGATGTTTAAGGTAAATTACCATTGCTTTGATTTATAAAAAGTTGTATTCATGAAAGTAGTAATTGCGGGTGCCGGTGAAGTAGGAACACATTTAGCACGAATGCTAAGTAGCGAAGATCACGACATCGTTTTGCTGGATGATTCACCTGAAAAGTTATCGAAAATAAGCGGTGATGTTGATTTGATGACAGTTACAGGGTCGGCCCATTCATTTCAGGACTTGAAGCAGACAGGATTGGCGAAAGCTGATCTATTTATAGCTGTAACACCTTTTGAAGAAAGAAACGTTTTAGCCTGTTCAATGGCTTCTTACCTTGGAGTTAGTAGAACCATTGCCCGAATTAACAATTCAGAATATCTGCAGGAACGTTACCGGGCAAAATTAAATAATCTGGGAATTCACGAACTCATCTATCCGGAAAGTTTGGCAGCCAAAGAAATTGTAGCCTCTGTAAAACAAACCGGAACAAGACAGATGATTGAATTTTCCAACGGAAAACTAATTTTGTTGGGTATCAAAGTTCGTGAAGGTGCTAAAATCCTGAACAAAACTTTTGAAGAACTTTCGCAGGAAAATGATCATATCCTGGTAGTGGCAATCAATCGTGGAAGTGAGACTATAATTCCCAAAGGAACTGATTTTGTTAAAAATGGCGACATCGTGTTTTTTATAACTACTCGGGCGGAGCAACAACATGTATTTGACCTGACCGATAAAAAAATATTCGATGTAAAAAACATAATGTTCCTTGGAGGTAGCCGGATTGCGCAGAAGGCTGTTGAAAAACTTGGCGACCAGTATCGCATTAAAATCATTGAAATTAATCGTGAAAAGTGCGAGAAAATTGCTGACCGTTTTGAAAATGCCCTGGTAATAAACGGAGATGGCAGAAACTTAAATCTCCTAAAAGAAGAAGGTATTGAAAAAATGGATGCATTTGTGGCAACTACAGGAAATTCGGAAACCAATATTTTAAATTGCCACCTTGCCAAATCATTTGGAGTGCGCAGAACTGTAGCTGAGGTTGAAAACCTTGCATTTATGGGACTGGCCGAAAATATGGATATTGGTTCCATTGTAAATAAAAAACTTAATGCTGCCAGTTATATTTACCGGTTTACTTTGAATGCAGAAATTTCGAAGGTTAAATGTCTAACAGCTTCTGATGCAGAAGTTTTCGAATTTGTTGCCAAACCGAATGCTAAAATTACTCAACGAGCCATTAAATCTCTGGATTTTCCCGAAGAAGCTAAAATAGGTGGAATTATTCGGGGGGATAAGGCTTTCATTGCACATGGCGACACTGAAATAAGGGAAGGTGATAAAGTTGTTGTTTTCACACTTCCTTCCGGCATAAAAAAAATTGAAAAGTTTTTTAAGTAGATTTACCGGAATTTTGGAAGGCAAATGAATATTAAACTAATATTTCGTGTTCTCGGGTTCCTATCTTTAGTAGAAGGTATTGCCATGTTAATAGCTTTACTGGTTTCAATAATTTATGGAGAACATGACATTAGGGCCTTTCTTATCTCAGCAGGAATTTCAGGAATTTCAGGCGGACTTATTTTATTACTTACCCAGAAGGCCTCACGTGATATAGGTAAAAGAGAAGGTTTTATTATTGTTTCATTTGTTTGGATTATTTTCTCCTTTTTCGGGAGTTTACCTTATGTTTTGAGTGGCTCGATCCCAAATTTTACCGACGCATTTTTTGAGACAATGTCGGGATTTACAACAACCGGCTCTTCCATTTTGGAAAATATTGAAGCCTTGCCTCACGGTATTTTATTTTGGAGAAGCTTAACGCAATGGCTGGGTGGAATGGGAATCATTGTTCTTTCTTTAGCGATATTGCCGGTTTTTGGAATTGGAGGAATGCAGCTTTTTATGGCAGAGGTTCCAGGTCCGACTCCTGATAAAATTAGCCCGCGAATCAGACAAACTGCAAAAACACTCTGGATAATCTATCTTGGTTTTACAGTTGCCGAAACTTTGTTACTTTGGATTGGAGGAATGACTTTCTTTGATTCAATCTGTCATTCGTTTACTACCATGGCCACTGGAGGATTCTCAACAAAACAGGCGAGTATTGCACACTGGAATTCACCTTTTATTCAATATGTTATTACCATTTTTATGTTTTTTGCCGGAACAAATTTTACCTTATCATATATTGCCTTAAAAGGGAAAGTAGGAAGAGTATTAAAGGACGAAGAATTCAAATATTACAGTCTTTTTATCTTGGGATTTACGATTATCATATTTGCTGGTCTGTTATTAACCACCAGTCTTGGAATAGAACAGGCATTCAGAGATTCCATTTTTCAGGTTGTTTCAATAATTACCACAACCGGTTATGCAACTGCTGATTATCTGCTTTGGACACCTATTTTGACTATGCTAATTTTTGTTCTTTTCTTTTTTGGCGGTTCTGCGGGATCAACCGGCGGAGGTATAAAAATAATGCGAATTGTAATTTTGTTCAAAAACAGCTATTATGAATTGCGAAGGATGCTTCATCCAAAGGCAGTGATTCCGGTAAAATTTAATAAACATTCTGTCGACAGTAAAATTGTTACCAATGTACTGGCTTTTTTCATGTTCTACTTTATCATTTTCGGATTCAGTACTGTAATTTTTACTTTTATTGAATCTGACCTGACATCAGCTATGGGTGCCGTTGCCACATGTCTGGGAAATATTGGCCCTGGTTTGGGAAATTTCGGTCCTGCTGAAAATTTTGCCCATATTCATCCGGGGGGTAAATGGTTTCTTTCTTTTTTAATGCTTCTCGGACGTCTTGAATTGTTTACCGTCCTGGTTTTATTCTCACCAACTTTCTGGAAGGAATAAATTTCAAAATTGGAGAACTCCTTTTCCTTCTCTTAAAATTACAAGTTCATCCTGTGAACAATCTACAATAGTGGAAGGAATCAATTCACCATAACCGCCATCAATTACAATGTCAGCAATATCCTTGTACTTTTCATAAATCAATTCCGGATCGGTTGTATATTCAATAATTTCATCCTCATCATAAATTGAAGTCGATAAAATCGGATTGCCCAATTCTTTTACTATTTCATGAATAATATTATTGTCCGGCACCCTTATACCAACGGTTTTTTTCTTTCCCTTGAAATATCTTGGAACATTATTATTTGCCTCCAGAATAAATGTAAAAGGACCGGGTAGATTTTTTTTCATCAATTTAAACACGCTATTCGAAATAGGTTTTGTATAATCCGACAAATGACTCAAATCGCTGCAAATAAAGGAAAAGTTGGCCTTTTCAATTTTTATTCCTTTTATGCGGGCTACTTTGTCAACTGCTTTGTTATTTGTAATGTCACAACCTAATCCGTAAACCGTATCGGTGGGGTAAATGATTACACCACCGCCACGCAGTACTTCAACAATTTTTCGTACATCGCGCTGATTCGGATTTTCATCATATAGTTTTATAAACATATTTTTTCTCTTTGAAAATATTGTGACGAATTACAACAACTCGCATAGCAGTTTTATAAATTTGCCGCGTAAAAATAGTTTTTTTGATTTAAATAGAAGCTTCGATAATTTTTTTAACTCAATGAAACAGGAAATAATACAAACATCCGACGGTTCAAAAACCATTTATTTACCGGAACTTAATGAACACTATCACTCAGTGAACGGTGCTGTTACCGAATCAAAATACGTGTACATCGAAAAGGGATATTCTTTCACAAAAAAACAATCACCTGTGGTTTTTGAAGTAGGCTTCGGAACGGGACTGAACTGTGTTTTAACAGCTTTACAAGCTGAAACAAAAAAACAAAAAACCATTTATTACAGCATTGACAATTTCCCGCTCGCTAATTCAATCCTTAAAGAATTGAATCACGACTCACTTTTCAGCAAGGACGGAAAAGGTATCTTCGAAAAAATTCATTCCTGTGAATGGGATAAATTGATTCAGATCTCAGACTTTTTCTATCTGCAGAAAATTCATTCCTACCTGCAGAAATATGATTTATCAGATCTCGAAAAATTTGATGTTGTTTATTTCGACGCTTTCGGACCAGATAAACAACCTGAAATGTGGACACCTGAAATTTTCTATTCTATCTGTAACCAATGTTCCCCGGAAGCTGTTTTTGTAACTTATAGTGCCAAAGGAGAAATTCGTCGTCAGTTAACGAGGGCTGGTTTTGTAATGGAAAGGCTTCCCGGCCCTCCCGGGAAAAAACAAATGTTAAGGGGAATTAAAAAGAATTAGAACGTTAATTGCCAAAAAATTAAGTTATCTTCGCAACTCTTATACAAAAAGGGAATTCATGACAGAAAAAAAGATTACAGGAGAATTAGAAGAATTTAGTTATGCATTGGGAATGAGTGTCGCCGGAAATCTAATAAATTCAGGCGTAACCACTATTAATCCTGAAATATTTCTTGAAGCCTTAAAGGATACTTTTTCAGGTGCTGAACCGAAATTAACTGTTGAAGAAGCCAACCAGATTCTGGAAAGTTTTATGAGTAAAAAAACTCAGGGACAAGGCAGTGAAAATCTGGAAAAAGGCAAACAATTTTTAGCTGAAAATGCAAAAGAAAATGATGTAACAGAACTTCCAAGCGGGCTTCAATATAAAGTTTTAAAAGAAGGAGACGGAGATATTCCAACGGCAAATGACCAGGTAAAATGCCATTACCACGGTACACTTATTGATGGAAGCGTATTCGACAGCTCAGTGCAAAGAGGGCAGCCTGCTACTTTCCCTGTAAACGGGGTTATTCAGGGTTGGGTTGAAGCACTTCAATTGATGTCAACAGGTTCAAAATGGCGTTTATTTATACCACCTTCACTGGGCTATGGCGAAAGAGGAGCAGGTGGGGCAATTGGTCCTAATGCCACTTTGATTTTTGATGTCGAGTTATTGGAAATCGTTTAATTAAAAATAATCATGAGAAACAAATTAATTTATCTTTTTGCAATTGTTTTGGGAATTGCAGGAACGGCATGTCAACAAAACGGAGCTGTTCAGAATGTTAAATTGGAAACTGTTGGCGACTCTGCAAGTTATGCCATTGGCTTACTGGTTGCCGAAAATAACAATCAGCAACTTAAATCGATACCTGGCGGCGAAGAAATAGACATTGAAACTATGGCTGCTGCATTTAGAGTTTCTTCGCTGGGGGAAGAAGGAAAAATGACCGCAGAAGAGGCTAATGCTGTGATAGGCAGATTTTTTGAAGCAGCTTCAGAAAGAATAGCACAGGCCAACCTGGAAGAAGGAAATGCATTTTTGGAAGAGAATAAATCTCGTGAAGGCGTTCATGTAACTGAAAACGGACTTCAGTACGAAATACTAACTGAAGGAACAGGTGAAATACCAAGTGCTGAAGATAAAGTGCGTGTACATTATGAGGGAACATTAATTGATGGAACTGTTTTCGATAGTTCATTAGACAGTGACCCTGCAGAGTTTGGTGTAACACAGGTTATCCCGGGTTGGACAGAAGCGCTTCAATTGATGCCTGTAGGTTCTAAATGGAAATTGTACATTCCATCAAATCTTGCATACGGAGAGCGTGCAGCAAGTGCAGAAATCGGTCCAAATTCAGTATTGATTTTTGAAGTTGAGCTACTCGCAATTGTAGAATAAGAACGTTAATATTATATTGAAAAAAACCCTTCGTAAAATTTTTCTGCGAAGGGTTTCTTTTTTATTTTCGCTTCCATGAGTTTACAAATAAAAGGAAAAATACAAGAGATTTTAAAATCTGAGTCGGGCGTAAGCCGAGCAGGCAAAGAATGGAAAAAACAGGAGTTTGTAATTGAAACCGACGAGCAATATCCGCGAAAAGTATGTTTTACACTTTTCAATGATAAAACCTCACTGATTGATGGGCTCTCGACCGGCGAGGAAGTGGAAGTTTCCTTCAATGTTGAATCAAGGGAATACAATGGGAAATGGTTTCATAACATCAACGCATGGAAAATAGATAAACCAACGGCTGAAAATTTACCTGAAGCACCTCCTGAGTTTTCGATGGGTGATATTCCACCCGAACCGGCTGACGATGAGTCAAATGATCTGCCTTTCTGAAAACTGATATTTAAAATATTAGATATTTTCTAAGTTAACTTTTCATATAAACCGGACTGCTTTTCCGATTTTCCAAATCATTTTCTTCGGCGGCTAATGGAAATGATATAGGTTTATTATCCAATCCAGAACGATAAATTGCAGTAAAAAGCTCTACTGTTTTTCTTCCGTCTTCTCCTGTTACAGCAGGTTTTCTTCCTTCGGTAATTGCCTCAAGAAAATCATTGATCTGCAAACCAATGTAATATTCTGTAGCATCAATTTTACTGAAAAAATCAGTATCTTCCTCAACCCATTTATCGAGCATTTCCTCTTCACCCGATATTGTCCACAAGTCATTTACAGGAGGTTCCTCAACCGTTGACATGCCCGCAATAAACATTGATCCGCCTTCAGTTTGTGCGCCTATCGAAGCGCCATTATTTCCATGGATATGTATTTTACCATAAATCCCGGGGTTCTGAGAGTTACTTAACAGGATATTCCCAACGGCTCCGCTCTTAAACTGAACAACCGCAACTGCTGTATCCTCTACTTCAAGATAAGGATGATTTAAATTGTGCACGACTCCAAAAACTTGGTCGATCGGTCCCATTAACCAATGAAAAAGATCAAGCTGATGCGGTGCCTGGTTGACCAGAACACCTCCTCCTTCAGTCTCCCATTTTCCTCTCCAGTAATCGCTGTTGTAATAATCTTCGCTCCGCCAGTTAAGCATAACAATGTGTCCTAACGCCGGCTTTCCGATTTTTCCATCATCCATTGCCTTCTTCATCCTTTTTATAGGCTCATAAAACCTGCGTTGACTGATGACACCCAGATTTACATTATTTTTTCGGGCTGCCTCAATCATTGCATCACAGTCGTCAAGTGTACTTGCCAATGGTTTTTCTATTAAACAGTGAACCCCAAGTTCTGCTGCCTTAACAACAAAATCCCGGTGATAAGGATGTGGCGTGCAAACCAAAAGAACCTGAACTTTTTCTTTTTTAATCATGCATTCCAAATCATCATAAGCTTCAACATTATATTGTGAAGCAAATAATTTAACTTTCTCCAGTGTTCTTCCACATACAGCGACAAATTCACCGAGTTCAGCCTTCTTAATATTTTTTGCATGAATGTGTGCAACCTTTCCCGGGCCAACGATTGCAGTTCGCAACTTTTTCATAAGCTATTGGTTTTTTTCAACATTTTATACTTTGTTTTTTAGGTCAGTTGTTGTCAGAATATTATAAGTTATCTCTCGTAAATACTGGATTTCCATCCTTTGATAAGTTAGGATTGAAGATATATCCATGGTAATCAAAGGCTTTCAGATTATCTGGATCGACGATGTTATTATCTAAAACAAACCGGGTCATAAGTCCACGCGCTTTTTTTGCAAAAAATGAAATCATTTTATATTCACCGTTTTTAAAATCTTTAAACTCGGGAGTTATTACTTCAGCGTTTAATTTTTTCTTGTTAATACTTTTAAAATATTCATTCGAAGCCAGATTAACCAGCACGCCACTCCCCGACTCTTCCACTGCCTCGTTTATTTTTTTTGTAATTATCGGATCCCAAAACTCATATAAATCTTTTGATTTAAAATATTTCATTTTCGTACCCATTTCCAAACGATAGGGCTGAATTAAATCCAGTGGTCTTAAAACCCCGTATAATCCTGACAAAATTCGTAGACGTTTTTGAGCCAGTTCCAGTTTGTTTTCAGAAAGCGTATTTGCCTGTAATCCCTGATATACATCGCCATTAAAGGCTAAAACAGCTTGCTTTGCATTGTCTGGGGTAAAGGGCAAACTCCAAGTTTGGTATCGTTGAAAGTTCAATTCACCGAGGTCTTTGGAAATTCCCATCAGGTTTGACAATTGACGAGGACCCATTTTTTTTAACCGACCAACAAGCTTTTCTGAACGTTCCAAAAGATCCGGAATCGTATAATTTGAAGTTGTCGCGGGTGTTTTATAATCCAAAGATTTAGCCGGAGATATTACTAGTAACATAATTTTCCTAAATTTTACTTGATCAAATGTAATAGAAAAGTATGAATTAGCTTACTTAGGCACTTCTATTTTGGACTAAAAACGGACACATTTTTCATTTTTAGCCAACTGATTTATTAATGATGAAAAAAATTTAATAATCGTCATATTGTTTGGGTGACAACTTTATTTCATTATTTATGTTAGAGAAAAAATTTATAAATAATTTCCTCAAATTTTTTCAAAGTAAGTGGCTTGCAAATATAAGCTGGCAGCCCAAATTTGTCTTTGGCTGTATTGATGTCATCGTCATTATTACTTGAAGTTAGCATTGCAATAATTGTCTCAGCTTTTGGACTTTCGTCTAATTTGTTATATTGCTCCAGAAACCCCCAGCCATTCATTCTCGGCATATTGACATCAAGAAAAATCAATTCTGGTTTCAAAAATGCCTTATTTTTTTTGTAGTACCCTGCTGACGTTATATACTCTAAAGCCATTACTCCGTTCAAAGCTACTTCAACTTTTACATCTATTTCACTTTTTTTAATTACTACTTTATTTAAATAATTAGTGACGTCATCATCATCCACTAACAAAATACAATTAAGTCCTTTCAATTTTTTCATTTTTTCATTTTTAAGGGGATGTAAAAATAAAATGTACTGCCTTCTCCCAATCTGGATTCCACCCAAATTTTTCCATCATGTAACTCAACTATCTTACGACAGTGTGCCAATCCGACTCCAACTCCTTCAAACTCATTGTTTCCATGTAATCGTTGAAATATTATAAATATTTTTTCTTTCTGGTCCTCAGGGATTCCAATACCATTATCTTTTATTGCGAATTCCCAGCCCTTCTTCACTTTTTCTGCCGAAATTTCGATTTCCAAACCACGGTTCAAATTTCTATATTTGACTGCGTTACTTATTAAGTTCTGGAATAACAATCTAAGCTCTAATTCCATTCCCTGAATCACCGGAAGCTTATTAACAACTATTTTTGCACCGGAATCTTTTATTAATAGTTCTAAATCATTTAGAACATATTTAGCTATCAGCTCCATATCAACCTCTTCGAAATCAGAATTTTTTCCCAACCGGGCATAATCCAGTAATCCTTTAATTAGGGCTTTCATTCGGATGGATGATTGAGATATAAAATTCAATTGTTTAATTTCATCTTTGCTAAAAGTGCTATTTTCATTTTCAAGCAGTAATTCAATAAGGCCATTTATTGAATTTAGAGGTTCGCGTAAATCATGTGAAGCAATGTATGTGAATTGTTCCAGCTCTTTGTTTTTGTCCTCCAACCGTTTTGTGTACAGCCTTATTTCCTCATCACTTTTCTTTCGCTCCGTAATGTCGATTATTGATGCCAAAACAAAATGTTTTCCGTCCTTTTCAATCGGATTTAATCCGATTTCGACGGGTACCTCTGTCCCATCCTTCTTCACACCATATAAATCCCGCCCTACACCCATTGGCCTGGATTTAGGTGACTTATAAAAACCATTGCGAAGTTTAGGATGATGTGCTTTTAACCTTTTGGGCACTAAAATCTCCATCTTTTTTTCAATCAGTTCATTTCTGGAATATCCAAAAAGATCCTCGGTTTGTTTATTTACCATTACTATTTTACCTGAAAAATCAATTAGGATAATTGAATTGGGTGCAGATTCTACCATCAAACGGAATTGTTCATTAGCTTTTTTTCTTTCTGAAATATCTATTATTGTCGCTAGTATAAGTGTGCCCTCAACAGTTACTATCGGGTTAAGTCCAATCTCAACAGGAAATTCATCTCCGTTCTTTTTAAGTGCAAACAAATCAAGGTTTTTGCCCATTTGACGTGATTCCGGATGAATAAAATATTCTTTCATCAAACTTATGTGAAAAGAACGAAAACGTTTTGGTATAAGAACACCAACCTCTTTCCCAATCAATTCATTTCTTTCATAAGAAAAAAGACTCTCGGCATAATTATTTAAATAAGCAATCTTACCGAAACCGTTTACTAATACCAGCGCTATTGGAGAAGCTTCAACCATTACCTGAAAGCTCAGTTCTTTGTGTTTAATGTTCAAGGTGTTTGTTTTTAGTATTAAATGCAAATAAAGATAAAAAAGTCTTTTATTAACACAAAATCTAATTGCCTTTTGTTACCTTCATTTGATAATGTATCTTTATATAAAAGAAAAATATGAAAGTTGGAATTCTACGTGAAGGGAAGACTCCCCCAGACAAACGTGTACCACTAACAGCCGAACAATGTGTTGAAGTGCAAAAAAGATTCCCGAATGTTCATATTATTATTCAACCCAGTTCAATTCGTTGTTTTAAAGACGAAGAATATGTAGAAAAAGGAATTGAGGTAAAAGAAAATTTATCCGGGTGTGACATTCTACTCGGTGTAAAAGAAGTGCGCATCGAAGATTTTATTCCTGATAAGCTATACCTCTTCTTTTCCCACACGATAAAAAAACAGGGATATAACCGGAAACTTCTTCAAACGGTTCTGAAAAAAAACATCCAGCTTGTTGATTATGAAGTTTTAGCCGACAGAGATGGTTTTCGGATTATCGGTTTTGGCAGATTTGCCGGATTGGTAGGTGCCTATAGTGGACTCCGTGCATTTGGCCTTCGGAATAAGCTTTTCGACATTAAACCTGCACATCAATGTGAAGATTTGGAAGAAATGCTAAATATTCTCAACACAGTAAAACTTCCACCCGTAAAAATTGCTGTTACAGGCGACGGACGGGTAGCACAGGGAGTGTTGGAAATTCTTAACCATATGAAAATCATGCGGGTTTCTCCGGAAGTATACTTAAAAGAAACCAAAATTCAGCAGGCCACATTTGTTCAGTTACTTCCTCAAAATTACGTAAAACGAAAAGACGGGTCTTGCCCTGAATTGATTCACTTTTTTAATCACCCCGAAATGTATGAAAATGCATTTTTGCCATTTTCAAAAGTAACTGACATCTTAGTTGCTGCAGCCTATTGGGACCCAAAAGCTCCGGTACTTTTCACCCCGGAAGACATGAAACAACCCGACTTCAAAATTAGTGTCATTTCTGATATTACCTGCGATATTGAAGGATCCATTCCATCAACTAAAAGGGCTGCTACAATTGACGACCCATTTTACGACTATAATCCGGAAACCGAAAAACTGGAAGCAGCTTTTTCTTCTGAAAAGAATGTAACGGTTCAGGCCGTTGATAATCTACCATGCGAATTACCCAAAGACGCTTCGCTTGATTTTGGCCGAAACCTGATCGATAAGGTTTTCCCTGGCCTGTTTGGTGAGGATGTTGACGAAATAATTGAACGGGCATCAATCACAAAAAACGGCAAGCTTACCGAACGTTTCTCCTATTTGCAGGATTTTGCCAATGGGAAATAAACATTCCTTAATGTAAAATCAATATTAATTTGTTTCAGAAACAGACAAATATCGCTTGCGACTTAAATTCTTGATATTATATTCATATCGTAAACGACATAATCGAACAAGATTTTAAATTATAAGAAAACATGAAAACAGAATTTTATCAATTTTCAGCCAGGAGTCTTCAGGGAAAAGAAATCAAAATGAAAGAGTTTGAAGGAAATACGGTTTTGGTTGTAAACACCGCAAGCAAATGTGGATTAACACCTCAATACAAAGGATTGGAAGAACTATATGAAAAGTACAGGGAAAAAGGATTGGTTATTCTGGGATTTCCCTGTAACCAGTTTGGCAACCAGGAGCCAGGCGATGAGAAATCCATTTCGGAGGGATGTCTTGTAAATTACGGTGTGACTTTCCCAATGTTTTCGAAGATAGATGTGAACGGAGAATCAGCACACCCCATCTTCAAATATTTAAAAAAAGAATTGAAAGGTGGCATATTGGGTAGCAAGATCAAATGGAACTTTACCAAATTCCTGATCGATAAGAATGGTCATCCGGTAAAAAGATTTTCACCTACCACAACGCCAGAGAAAATTGACAAGTACCTTGATAGCTATTTGAATTAATCAAACCTGACTAATTTATTTACAAAACCATGGAATTTGAACAGTTGAAACTCGACAACCAGCTTTGTTTTCCCATTTATGCTGCTTCACGCTTAATTACAAGAGAGTACCAGCCCCATTTGGAAAAGCTTGGAATCACTTATCCGCAATATCTGGTTCTTATGGTACTTTGGGAAAACGACAATGTAACAGTAAACGAAATCTCAAAGAAATTAATTCTCAAAACCAACACAATTACGCCTCTTTTAAAAAGAATGGAAACAGTCGGTATTATCAAACGGAGACGTTCAGAGAATGATGAAAGAAAAGTATTTGTTAGGCTGACAGAAAAAGGGAAAAATATGCGGATAGAAGCGTCCGACATCCCGGAAAAACTAAGTGTATCATTGTTAAAAAGTATGGAAATTGAACAGCTGACAGATCTCAAAAAAAAACTTCATCAAGTCATTGATTTTTTACAGGAAAAGAATACTTAAAAAGAACGCCACCCGTTATTCAACGAATGGCGCAATAAATAATCATTTTCCCTTATGCTTATTTAATTAAATCCACACTTCTTTTCACAAATTTATCCAAATCTGCTCCTTTCAACATTCCGTTGGCAAGTAAAGCCAAATCAACCATCTGTTTGGCAAGCTTATTTTTTGTGCCAAAATCAGTTAATTTATTTCGTTTTGTCTCTTCAAGTTCCGCCAACTTTTTATTTAGATCTTCCAGTTTCTCTTTGTCTGCCTGTGCTATGTCTTCCTCTTTTTTACCTTCCCTGGCTTTTTCGAGAACGGATATTTCTTCTTTTTGAGCAGCTATTTCTGCACCCATCTTTTCAAGCTGAGTCCCCAGCTTTTTATCTTTTGATGCCAATACTTTTTTCACAAGCGGGTGAGCTGTATTTACTACAAGATTCAAACTTTCCGGCATGTCGCCGTACATGTTCATTCCACCTTGTGCGGCACTCATATCTTTCATCCGACGCATAAATTCACTCCTTGTGATAACCATTGGTGAACCACTTTCACCCAAATCCTGAAAATCAACAATAAAAGAATAATCCTTATTTTCAGGGCAAACTGCCTGAAAAACAGGCGAAAGTTCCTGTTTCTGCTCCCATGTCAATTCTTCTTTTGCTGTATCCTCCTTTTTTATCAAATTTTCAACTACGTCTGAATCAACACGCACAAAACGCTTATCTGTATGTTTCTGCTCAAATTTGTTAATTAAATGAGGAGCCAGAACATCGTCAAGAACCAGAATATCATATCCCTTATCTTTCGCAGCTTCAACAAAAGTGAACTGTTCTTCCGTATTAGTTGTATATAAATAAATCAGGTTTTTATCCTTGTCTGTCTGGTTATCTTTAATCAGTTTTTCATACTCTTCAAATGTAAAGTATTTGCCTTCAGTATTTTTAAACATGAAGAAATTCATTGCACGATCGTAGAATTTCTCTTCTGTAAGCATTCCATATTCAATGAAAATTTTCAGATCATCCCATTTTTTCTCAAAATCTTCCCGGTTATCCTTAAAAATCTGATTCAAACGGTCGGCTACTTTTTTATTAATGTGACTACTTATTTTTTTCACATTTGAATCGCTCTGCAAATACGAACGGGAAACATTCAACGGAATGTCAGGCGAATCGAGTACCCCATGTAACAAGGTTAAAAATTCAGGAACAATTCCTTCGACCGAATCGGTTACAAAAACTTGATTGGAATAAAGCTGAATTTTATTTTTCTGAACCTCAAAATTATTCTTGATTTTAGGAAAATACAAAATCCCTGTAAGTGTAAACGGGTAATCAACATTTAAATGAATATTAAACAGCGGCTCATCAGCCATCGGATAAAGCCGGCGATAAAAACTACTGTAATCTTCATCCTTCAAATCAGTGGGCATTTTTGTCCAGGCCGGTTCAGTCTCATTGATTTGATTATCTTCTTCCGTATCTACCTGCTTCCCATCTTTCCATTCCTTTTTCTTTCCGTAAATGACCGGAATAGGAAGAAACTTACAGTATTTCTCCAGAATTTCCTCAAGCTTGTTTTCTTCCAAAAACTCTTCTGAATCCTTGTTGACGTGCATTACGATATCAGTTCCAACATTCTCTTTGTCGACATCTTCAATCGAAAATTCAGGATTCCCTTCGCAACTCCATTTTACAGCTTGTGCACCCTCTTTGTGCGATTTTGTAATAATATCCACCTTTTTGGAAACCATAAAAGAACTGTAAAATCCTAACCCAAAGTGGCCGATAATTGCATTTGCATCATCCTTGTATTTTTCAAGAAATTCGTTTGCACCGGAAAATGCAATCTGGTTGATGTATTTTTCAATCTCTTCGGCAGTCATTCCAATACCGTTATCAGAAACAGTAATGGTTTTTGCTTTTTTATCCAGTTTTACTTCCACTTTTGCGTTCGAAACATCGCCTTTGAATTCTCCTTTGGAAGCCATAGTTTTTAACTTCTGCGTGGCATCTACAGCGTTCGAAACAATTTCTCTAAGAAAAATGTCATGGTCGGAATAAAGAAACTTTTTAATGATTGGAAAAAGATTTTCACTGGTTACACCAATTTTTCCTGTCTGCATTTTTATAAGGTTTTAATTAAACAATTTCAATATTTGCCCGCAAAAAATCAAATGCCATGCCAAGCCATTTTTATGACGAATTGTCATTTTAAAAATCGGATGACTGCAAATAATGGCGTAAAAAATGATATTTACCTTTATTTTATTGGTTTAATCTGATTTAATTTGCAGAGTACTTAATAGTTCAACATGGTCAAGCTTGAAAAATATTTTGAAAAATTCAGAAAGAACATTGTCGGAATTGATCAGGAATTTGAATCACCGTATGGAAAACAAAAAATAGTTTACGGTGACTGGATAGCCAGTGGCAGATTGTATCAACCCATTGAAAACAAAATTTCAAACGTTATCGGTCCGTTTGTAGGAAACACCCACACAGAAACCAGTGAGACAGGAATGCGTATGACTCATGCCTACCAAAAATCTCATGAATTAATAAAAAAACACGTAAACGCTTCATCCAAAGATATAATCATCACCTCCGGTTTTGGAATGACCGATGTAATCAATAAATTTCAGCGAATCCTCGGTTTAAAATATTGCGGAAAAATTGCGCACAAAAACTGCATCAAGGAACGTGAAAAACCCGTTGTATTTATCACTCACCTGGAACACCATTCAAATCAAACCTCGTGGTACGAGACCAATGCCGACGTAGTTATTGTGGAACCCGGAGAAGGTTTGTTGGTTGAACCGGAAAATTTAAAAAAAGCACTCGAAAAATATAAAGACCGACCCTTTAAAATAGGATCATTTAGTGCATGTTCTAATGTAACAGGGTATCGGACTCCCTACAAACAGCTTGCACGAATTATGCACGAAAACGGCGGAGTATGTTTTATCGATTTTGCCGCATCGGCACCCTACGACAAAATAGATATGCACCCTGCTGACCAAATGGAAAAGCTAGATGCCATCATGTTTTCTCCTCATAAATTTTTAGGTGGCCCGGGCACTTCGGGCGTACTGGTATTTGACGCATTGATGTATAAAAATGAAATACCTGACCAACCCGGCGGTGGAACAGTGGACTGGACAAATCCCTGGGGTAAATATAAATATGTTGATAATATTGAGGCCCGCGAAGACGGTGGAACACCCGGATTTCTGCAGTCTGTTAAAACAGCACTTTGCCTGGAGCTAAAAGACCAGATGGGAATCAATAATATTAAAAAACGGGAAGAAAAATTGCTGGAAATTGCCTTTAAGGGATTGGATGAAATCCCTGAGGTAAAAATTCTGGCCGACAATGTACGGGACCGGCTGGGTGTAATTTCATTTTATATGGAAGGCATTCACTACAACCTGATTGTTCGCATTCTGAATGATAAATATGGAATTCAAACCCGCGGCGGATGCGCCTGTGCAGGTACTTACGGGCATTATCTTCTGGAGGTTTCCATGGAACAGTCGGCTGAAATTACAGAAAAAATAAACCATGGCGACCTTTCGGAAAAACCAGGCTGGGTGCGGTGGTCGTTGCATCCCACCATGACTAACGCTGAAGTAGAACTGATGATTACGGCTCTGAAAGACATTGCGGACAATATCGACAAATACAAAAATGATTATGAATATTATAACCGCACCAATGTATTCTGGCATAAAAATGAAAAAAGCGATGAAAAATTAATGAAAGAATGGTTTACACTTAAGTAAAAATTACTTTCAAAATCCTATTGGATAAACTTCTATTCTTGTATTAGTCAGTACAATAAAATTATTCGTATTTAAAATTTTCATAACTATCTTCAAATTTTATCTATAAATATTTTGTCAAAAATAAAAGAGATTATACTTTTACATACCGAACGTTTAGTATCTGACAATGGAAAACACAAAAGATATAATCATTGAAGAAGCTTTCAAATTGTTTCTGACCCATAGCTATGAAGCAGTTTCCATCAGTCAACTCAGCAATGCAATTGGAATGACAAAAGGAGCTCTTTACCATCATTTCAAAAATAAAGAAGAGTTGTTTAAAATGGTTGTCGATAAATACCTGATTATTCCAACGATTTCTGCAGATTTTGAATCAATCACTTTGTATGAATATATTCAAATCGCTTCCAATCACGCTGAAGGAATTATTCGGTCGCTTATTAAAAACACAAATGAATTTTCATTCTCACCCATTGATTATATATCACTTTTCGCAGACGCATTCAGACACTATCCCTCGTACGATAAGATATCAGGTGAATTTATCAATGAAGAAATTGAAAAAATAACCGTTGTTATCGAAAATGCAATCAAATCCGGAGAAATCAGAGAAGATATTAATGTATCGCTAATTGCTTCTAATTTTTTCTCTATTAATATGGGACTTGCCGGCAATATAGTCAGGGACTATCCTATCGAAGAAACTATCGGCATGCTTAAAGAGCAAAATCTGGAGTTTTACAAATTACTAAAAAAATGATAAACAGAATTTTACTTTTTAATTTAAATAATACACCACAACATACCGGTCGTTCAGTATAAAAATCAAATTTATTAGTCATGAAAAAAAATTTAATTGTATGTGCCGCCTTGGTTCTGATGGCAAGTTGTGAACAAAAACAGGAAACATCTTATAAAGAAAGAGAAAATGTTTTTCAGGAGTTAAAGCCTGTTAGAGTTACCATAAAACAGGCGAAACTGGCAAATAACGAAATCCTGCTCAACTATAGCGGATCTGTAGAAGCATCTCAAACCATACCATTGAGTTTCCGCACCAGCGGAACAGTGGAAAAAGTATTGGTTGACGAGGGTGATTTTGTAAAAAAAGGACAACTGCTTGCTACTATAGATGATACGGATGCCAAAAATCTCCTGGAAATTACGCAGGCAAAGTTCCAGCAGGCAACCGACGCATACAACCGCTTAAAAAGTGTTTATGATAAGGGGAGCCTCCCGGAAATCAAGTGGGTTGAGATGGAATCCAATCTTGCCCAGGCCAAATCGTCGCTTGAACTATCAAAAAATAATCTTGAAAAGTGCAAGTTAATTTCACCGGCAAACGGAATTATCGGACGACGCAATATTGAACCGGGAATGTCGTCAATCAACCTTTCAGGTTCTCCGCTGGAAATTGCTGATATCAAAACGGTTAATATAAAAATATCTGTTCCTGAAAATGAAATCAGCAAAGTGAAGAAAGGATTAAAGGCAGAAATTTCTGTTTCGGCGGTTGGAAATAAAAAATATGAAGGAAAAGTAATAACCGTGAGCCAGGTAGCTGACAAGTTTTCGCGTACTTATGAAGCAAAAATTAATGTTACTAATCCTGATTTGGAACTTAAGCCGGGAATGGTTTGCGATGTTTTACTCACTATCCTTTCTGATGAAGCGCTGGTTGTCGTACCATATCAGAGTATATCCAAAGACAGCCATGGAAACACTTTTGTTTTTTTAGTAAATGTCCCGGAGAAAAAGGCGCATAAGCAGATAGTCAGTGTTGGTAATTATTTTGGAGATTACATTGAAATAATCTCGGGATTAAACCCTGACCAGATCATTGTAAGCGAGGGAGTTAGCAAACTAACAGATAACAGCTTAATAACCTGGTAAAATGGCACGAAAAAAATCTTCTGTTATCGAGGCCGCCATGCGGAATCGTAACATCACTGTATTGATAACCATCATATTTGTTGCCCTGGGTGTAGTTGCTTTAAAAAAGATGCCACGCGACGAATTCCCTCAATTCACTATTCGCACCGGCGTAGTGGTAGGTGTTTATCCCGGCGCTACCTCCGAAGAAGTAGAAAAACAGCTTACTGCGGAAGTGGAAAACTATATTTTTGGTTTCAAGGAAGTTGACAAAGCAAAAACATATTCCCAGTCGGAAGAAGGCATGATGTATATTTTTGTCGAGTTAACCGGCAAAGTAAAAAATCCGGATCAATTCTGGTCTAAATTAAGACTTGGGCTGAATGAATTAAAAATGACACTTCCTTCTGGTGTTATGGCATTAATAGCCAATTCCGATTTTGGCGATACGGCTGCCCTTCTTATTACGCTTTCTTCGGACAGCAGGAGCTACATGGAACTGGAAGATCAACTAACGAAACTGGAAGCCGGTTGCCGTAAAATCCCTTCCGTTTCGAAAATTAAACACTACGGGCTTCAGAATGAAAAGATTTTTGTGAATGTAAAACCTGAAAAACTAAATGAATACAATGTAAAATCTTTGTCATTGCTTGCCTCCTACCAAACGGATGGTATGATAACACCATCGGGACAGTTAAACACCAAGAACATGAACCTCCCGGTGCACCTGCCTGCAAATTTTGATTCGGAAAAAGATTTGGCTGAACATATTGTCTATTCCGATCCCAATGGAAATGTTGTTCGACTGAAAGACATTGCTACGATTGAGCGTCGTTATGATAATCCCGACAATTATATCAAACAAAACGGGAAGAAGACCATCCTTCTTTCTTTAGAAATGCAACCGGGAAATAATATTGTTGAATTCGGGGAAGAAGTTGAAGAGGTGCTAACATCGTTTAAAAAGCAATGCCCCGATGACATAACGGTAGCCAAAATATCGGAATTGCCAAAGTATGTTAAGGAATCGGTCAACAATTTTATGAAAGAATTTTTGATTGCAATCATTGCTGTTATCCTGGTAACCTTGTTGTTATTGCCTTTCAGAGTTGCCTCAGTAGCAGCAATTACCATCCCAATATCGGTGCTAATAACATTAACGTTCTGTTACATTACAGGTGTTGAACTCAATATGGTTACTTTGGCGGCTCTCATCATAGTTTTGGGAATGATTGTCGATAATTCCATTGTTGTTATCGATAATTATATTGAAAAGCTCGACCAGGGATTATCACGGTGGGATGCCGCTATAAAAAGTGCGCAGGAACTTTTTACTCCGGTACTGACAGCAACTTTGGCAATTATGGCTGCCTATTTCCCAATGCTGTTTTTTATGAAAGGAACAGCCGGTGAATTTGTCGGGCCACTTCCGATAGTTGTGGGCATAGCCATGTCATCATCTGTAATTGTTGCGGTTTTATTGGTCCCTTATCTTAATTATGTATTTATCAGAAAGGGATTGAAAAAAGAAGGTGAGAAGAATAAAAAATCATTCCTCGACCGTTTACAAAATTGGTTTAACTGGTCACTTGAGAAGGCATTCGAACATCCCCGGATGGTAATTTTTACCGGGGTACTAATTGTGATTCTAGGTTTTGGCATTTTTCGAACCCTTAAAATGGAGCTGTTTCCTGTGCTTGAACGTAACCAGTTTGCCGTTGAAATATTTTTGCCCAAAGGTACACCACTGGAAAATACTGCCGAAGTTGTAGACAGCATGGAATATATTTTGATGAACGATGACAGGGTAACCAACGTAACCAGTTTTATTGGTACAAGCTCCCCGCGTTTTCATACCTTATATGCACCGAATATGCCTGCGCCTAATTTCGGACAAATACTGGTAAACACCATTTCCAATGAAGCAACGCGGGAAGTAGCTCGTGAATACAATGAAAAATATAGCGATTATTTTGTCGATGCCCATGTAAAATGTAAAATATTGGCGATGCAAAAAAACAGGTATCCCATAGAGATTCGGATAACTTCTGATTCTGTAAAAGATATTCGTTTTGTTGAATCAAAGGTAAATGAAATTATCAGGTCAACCGATCATATTGCCTGGTTTAAAAACGACTGGGAAGAAAAGCAGCAAAACATACGAGTGAATATGAATCGTGACAAAGCAAACCGTATGGGATATTCAAAAGCCCTGGTGTCAACATCAATCATGGCTGGCTTAGACGGGCTGCCACTAACAACCATTTGGGAAGGAGAACACCCTGTTGATGTTATGCTCAATATTAAAAGTTCACCTCACGATAATTTAGAGACGTTGGAAAACCTGTATATTACTTCACCTTATACATTAAAAGGAAACCGACTCAGAGCAATTGCATCTTTTAGCCCGGAATGGACGGAAGGTACTATTGTTAGAAGAAATGGAGTAAGAACACTCACTATTCAGGTTGATAACGATCAAGATGTTGTTGCAAGTTCTGTTTTCGGTAATATCAGAAAAAGAGTTGATAAACTTGAGCTTCCGGAAGGGACAGCAATAAATTACGGAGGTGAATATGAAACAACCATTGAAGAAATTCCTCCGATGTTTGTCGCTCTTGGTGTAAGTGTAATTATTATCTTTTTGATTCTGCTCTTCCAGTTCAAAAAAGAAAAAATAGCCCTTCTTATTATGACAACCATGATTTTGGCGATCCCCGGCGCTTTTATCGGGATAAAACTGATGGGCTTTCCGGCCAGCCTTACCGGACTAATTGGAATAACAACGCTTACGGGAATAGTTGTAAGAAACGGAATTATCCTTATCGACTATGCCCAAATGCTGAGAAAAGATAATCCTGACATGACAGTGAAAGAAGCAGCAATTGCAGCGGGAAAACGCCGAATGCGCCCGATTTTCCTTACTTCAGCAGCCGCTTCTGTAGGGGTAATACCAATGATAATGGGAGGCTCTTTGTTATGGGGTCCGTTGGGTACAGTCATTTGTTTTGGATTAATTGTGTCAATGATACTGACGCTTTACATGTTGCCGATTTTATATTCATGGGTTTTAAGTGACAGAAAACCCCATAAAGGATTCTGGTCGGTTCCCGGAAAAAGAAACGGTAAACGCTCAGCATTAACCATGGTTTTGGTTTTGTTGGCAATATTTCCAATTCAGGCAGGAGCACAAAGCCTTAGTCTCGACTCATGTAAAACCTTCGCGCTTGAACATAACCGGAGAATAAAAGAAGCTCAGATGAAAGTGGAGGAAGCCGAACAGATGAAAAAAAATGTATACACCAACTTTTTCCCGAAGGTCAGCGCCCAGATGATGGGTATGAAAGCAAACAACTATCTGTTAAGCATGGAAACACCGGAGATGAATTTGCCTGTTTATGATGGAAATCCGGCAAATCTCCAAACGGCAACCCAGTTTGCTTATGTGCCTCCAATAGCCGTGAATACCCTTGATTATATGAATATAGGACTTTTAACTGCTGTTCAGCCTGTATATGCGGGAGGAAAAGTAAGAACGGGCTATAAGCTTGCATCACTTGGAAAAACTATTAATGAAAAAGCGCTGGAATTAAGCACAGAAGAGGTTTTAGTTAAAACGGAAGAATATTACTGGACACTGGTGTCACTTCAGGCAAAAAAGAAAACCCTGTACAGTTATGAAAAATTACTAAATAACCTACTGAAAGATGTACAGGCCTCTTACGATGCCGGATTAATTGAAAAAAGCGATTTGTTAAAGGTGAAAATGAAAATCAGTGAAGTTGAAGCCAACAAGTTAAAACTCGAAAACGGCATTGAAATGGTAAAAATGGCACTTTGTCAATATATAGGAATTAGCTATAGCGAAGGCATCACAATCCAGGATACTTCTTTCATGATCAAAACTCCTGAGTCGCTTTATGTCGCACCTGAAGATGCTTTGTTAAACCGCAAGGAATACCAAATGCTGAATAAAGCTGTTGATGCAGAGGTTTTACAAAAACGCCTGTCAACCGGTGATTACCTGCCGCAATTTGCCGTAGGAGTAATGGGGCAATACCTCGATGTTGCCGACAACCATGATACTTATGGAATTGCATTTGCTACATTGTCGATCCCCATTTCTGACTGGTGGGGAGGAAATTACAAACTAAAAGAACACAACATAAAAATTGATATTGCAAAAAACAATCTGAATGAGAAGTCGGAGTTACTGAAATTGCAAATGGCGCAATCATTTAAAGAATTAACCGAAAGCTACAAACAAATTTCTGTAGCTGAATCGCAGCTTGAGCAAGCAAAAGAACACTTTAAAGTAGTTAACGACAACTATGAAGCTGGCATTGTATCCACATCCGATATGCTTGAGGCCCAAGCCATGTTTCAGGAGGCTGATGATAATCTTACAGATGCAAAAAGCACATATCAAATAAAAGAAACACATTACAATCAGATAGTCGCTCAGGAGGGTAATTAGTTTTTTTTTAAGAAGACTGGAAACAGATACCCCCTGCGTAAAACCATAAATGGTTGCAGGGGTATTCAAAACAAGTATTCAATATACAAGCAGCACAAAAATGAAAAATTCAAAAATGATAACATTCGAAAGATAATGCAAAATTCTAAAAACTCAGAAAAATATGTCCTCTGTCAAAATATTAAAAGTAACAATAGGAAAAAACTATTCTAAGTATTATTGACTTTGATAAATAATTCGAGCCCACTTAAAGTTTCGCTCCTTTACTATAATATATTCATTAGAAATGAGTAAAAATTAGGTATTTGAATCCGACGAAGATCCTATATGAATTGGTTCAATTTCTTAATCAATCTAAATTTTAAGAATGGCTTCACCTAATAAAACTTCTAATATTTATAACAAGCATAAGTTGTATAGGGGTATCTGTTTTGTATTTTGTAACTTTATCTATTCTAAAAAAAATTAATGAAAAAATATAAAACAGGATTGGTCCTAAGTGGAGGTGGAACCCGCGGATTTGCACATCTTGGCATCATAGCGGCACTTTATGAAAACAACATAAAACCGGATGTTATTACCGGCACGAGTGTTGGCTCAATTGTCGGTGCTTTTATTGCAAGCGGTAAAAATCCAAAAGAAATAATGAAAATATTTAAAAAAGGATGGTTTTTTAAATATACAAAACTACACCTCCCGATGGATGGTCTTTTAAGGCTGGATGGACTTAAAGAGGTTATTGACCAAAATATAGAAGCCAAAAATATCGAAGACTTGAAAATTCCTTTTTTTGTTACAATATCAAACCTGAATAAAGGAAATATTGAGTACAAAAACTCGGGCCCGCTTGGTGAAACAGTTTTGGCCTCTTCATCCATCCCTATCCTTTTTTCACCTGTAAAAATAAATAATGATTTATACGTCGATGGAGGTGTTATGGATAATATCCCTATTGAACCTATAAAAAAGGACTGTGAACAACTAATTGTATGTAACATCAGCCCCATTAATCCAAAGGATAAAATTAAAAACCTGATCCAGATTACCTCACGGACTTTTTACATGAGAATTAATGCGAACAAAAATGAAGTTGAAAAATATGCTTCACTGTTTATTGAACCTGAAGGTATTGAAAGGTTTGATGTTTTAAGTTTGAGCCACGCCGACAAATTATATGAGTTGGGTTATAAATCTACAATTAAGGCTTTGAAAAAAAATCCATTGTAGTAAACCTGTAAAAGCCTATTTTTATAACTGAAAGTAACTTAAGTATCTGTTCTAATGAAAAAAGTACTCATCATTTTTGCCCATCCGGCTGTCCATAAATCGCGTATTAATTACAGAATGATTAAAGCTGTAAATGATTTGGAATGGGTAACAGTTAATGATTTGTACGAAAATTACCCCGATTTCTATATCGATATTATAAAGGAACAACAATTGCTCATGCTGCATGACATCATTGTATGGCATCATCCTTTCTACTGGTACAGTTCACCGGCCTTAATGAAAGAATGGTTTGATTTGGTGCTGCAACATGGTTTTGCATATGGTGAAAAAGGTATAGCACTGGAAGGGAAAAGTGCGATTTCAGTTTTAACAACCGGCGGACAAAAAGAAGTGTATTCAAAAAAGGGACGAAACAGGTATACGATAAACCAGTTCCTTGTTCCTTTTCAGCAATCAGCCAATTTGTGCCGAATGGAATATCTTCCGCCTTTTGTTGTGCATGGTTCATACACTCTGCCAAATCATCAAATAGATGAATATACAGAAATGTATAAAAACCTGATTATAAATTTACGGGATGATAGCTACACTAAAAAAGACTACTTAAAGGTTGAATATGCTAATGAATTAATTGAAAAAAATGTATAACCAGGATTTCTTCTTTCAGGCTTTAATCTATCTGGGAGCTGCCGTAATTTCCGTTCCGTTGGCCAAAAAAATGGGTCTGGGTTCTGTTCTTGGATATCTTCTTGCCGGAGTTATAATCGGACCGTTTGTACTTCGACTGGTAGGAAACGAAGCCAACGAGGTAATGCATTTTGCAGAATTTGGTGTAGTTCTGATGCTATTTGTTATTGGACTGGAACTTCAACCATCATTATTGTGGAAAATGAGACAGTCCATTTTTGGACTGGGAGGACTTCAGGTGCTGTTCACAGCCGTAATTATTGGAGCCGTCGCAATACTGTTCGGATTTCAAACAAATATCGCAATAGCTATTGGATTAATTCTGGCACTTTCCTCTACAGCAATTGTAATCCAAACATTAACAGAAAAAGGATTATTGAGAAATGTCGCAGGTCGTTCTGCTTTTTCAGTTTTACTTTTCCAGGATATGACCGTTATTCCGATTCTGGCCATACTTCCAATTCTGGCAACCTGGGGTGGACAGATAAATCTTGCCGATTCAGAGCTTAATCAGGTAACCGGTGTTTCTTCGATGCCGGGTTGGGCACAACTGCTTATCATTATCGGGGTTATTGCAGGCATAATATTAGCTGGAAGATTTATTGCACGTCATGTTTTCCGGCTTATTGCAGAAACCGGATTACACGAAATTTTCACAGCACTGGCTCTGTTGCTCGTTATCGGAATTGCTCTTGCCATGGATGCTATAGGACTATCACCCGCACTTGGTACTTTTATCGCAGGTGTTGTTTTGGCAGAAAACGAATACAGACACGAACTGGAATCAACCATTGAACCTTTTAAAGGATTACTTCTTGGTTTGTTTTTTATTTCGGTTGGAGCAAGTATAAATTTTCACCTTTTTATAGAAGAACCTTTTCGAATTTTAGGCTATGTAATTTTGCTTATTATTCTGAAATTTATTGTCTTATTAGTTCTCGGGAAAATATTTAAACTCAGAAAAGGATACGAATATTTGTTTGCTTTCCTGCTGGCACAGTCCAGCGAGTTCAGTTTTGTTCTGATTTCATTCTCATTGCAGAATAACCTGTTTGATACTAAAATTGCAGGCATGCTGCTGCTTGTTGTTACCCTCTCAATGGCAATATCTCCTCTGTTGCTCATTTTTAATGATAAAGCAGTTCGTCCTGTCCTATCGCGAAAAGAAAACAAACAAGATTTTGATGAATTTGATGAATTAAATCCCGTCGTTATAGCTGGATTTGGAAGATTTGGACTGGTTCTGGGGAGGTTTCTGCTGGCCAACAAAATTCCGGTTACCATTATTGATGGTAATCCCGCTAATGTGGAAATTCTCAGAAAATATGGTTTTAAATTGTTTTATGGCGATGTAACAAAACATCAGGTATTAGAAAAAGCAGGGATTGAAAAAGCCAAAATGCTGATATTAAGTATGGCTGAATACGATGAAGCTTTAAAAGTTGCAAAATACGTTAGAAAAAATCACCCTGGATTACAGATAGTTGCAAGAGCAAAAGATATTTTCCATGTTTTTGAATTTTATAAGTTGCATGTTAGAATTGTGCAGCGTGAAATGTTCAACTCAGCAACAGAATTAGGTGTCAAAGCCTTGGTTCAATTAGGTTTTACAAAATATGAAGCATACCGGGCTGGCAGAACTTTTAAGCATCACGAAGAACAGGTCCTGGAGGAATTGTATAAAACCTGGAAAGACGATGAAGGAGAATTTATTAAAGAAACGCAACGTTTTTCAAAACAACTTTCGGAAACTTTACTTACCGAAAGAAATTACTCAATTAAAGAGACGGATTGGGCATGGGATGTTGATTCCGTAAGAAAGGAATCAATCGAAAGTTCATCGGAAAATGAAAAGTAAAATGATACCTTAAATTAGACTTTTTACAAATTGCATATTTTCAAATAAATATGAATATTGACATGTGTATATTCACATAAATATCTAAATTTGCAATCTGTAAATTACAAAATTTTCAGTTACGGGAACAGACATCAGACATAAAGGCTTTGTAAAAGAAGTTCGCAATAACACACTGATCGTAAATATTATAAACGAATCGGCATGTTCTTCATGCCATGCAAAAGGTGCTTGCACTGTTGCTGACTACCAGGATAAGGAGATTGAAATATCAAATTTTCATAATAACTATTCTCCCGGACAGGAGGTGACTGTAATCTTTCAGGAATCAAAGGGGTTTACTGCACTTTTTTATGGATATATTTTACCTTTTACCATTGTTCTAATCGCACTGATTATCTCCATTTCTACAACAAATAATGAATTAGTAAGTGGTTTAATTTCAATTGGCATTTTAATACCATACTATACAACATTATATTTTTTTCGTCATTTATTAAAAAAAGTTTTCAAATTCGAAGTTGAAGAAACAAACTAACCATGAGTATTACAGTTATATATACTATTGCCACATTAAGTGTTATTGGGACTTCTGCAGCAGTAATATTGTTTTTCGTTGCGCAGAAGTTTAAAGTGCATGAGGATCCACGTATTGATCAGGTGGAAGAGGCATTACCCAGTGCCAACTGCGGGGGTTGTGGTTTTGCGGGTTGCCGTGCTTTTGCAGAGGCATGCGTCAAGGCAAACGACCTTTCTGATTTAAACTGCCCTGTTGGTGGTAACGAAACAATGAATAACGTAGCTTCAATACTGGGATTGGAAGCTGTTAAGAATGATCCGAAAGTCGCCTTTATCCGTTGTAACGGTACGTGCGATCACAGACCCAAAACCAGTAATTTTGACGGAGCCGGCACCTGTGCCATCGCCTCATCGGTTTATAGTGGCGAATCCGATTGCCAATACGGATGTTTGGGTTATGGAGATTGTTACGATGCCTGTGATTTTGATGCAATAGATTTGCGCGAAGGCATGGGAGTTCCTCTAATCTTGGATGATAAATGCGTAGCTTGTGGTGCTTGTGTTGAAGCTTGCCCAAAAGACCTGATTGAACTTCGGAAGAAATTCCCAAAAGACAGAAAAGTAGTAGTAGCCTGCAGGAATGAAGACAAAGGCGGTGTAGCAAGAAAGGCGTGCAGTGTGGCTTGTATTGGATGCGGAAAATGCCAGAAAGAATGCAAATTCGACGCGATTACTATTGAAAACAACCTTGCATATATTGACTCCGACAAATGTAAACTTTGCCGAAAATGTCCGCCGGTATGTCCTACCGGTTCAATTCTCGAATTAAACTTTCCTCCGCGGAAAATTAAGCAGGAAGAAAAAGAAGAGTGTAATACAGCTAAATAAACAGGAATGTTAAAAACGTTCAAACTTGGAGGTGTACACCCTCCGGAAAATAAATTGTCAGCCGATAAAGAAATTCAGGCTCTCCCACTCCCTGAATCGGTTTTTATACCTGTTGCCCAGCACATTGGGGCACCTGCAACTCCGGTTGTAAAAAAAGGTGACAAAGTTAAAGTTGGTCAGATTGTAGCAAAAAGTAGCAGTTTTGTCTCAACCAATATTCATTCATCAGTCTCTGGAACTGTCAAAAAGGTTGATTTTTCAGAAGACAGTTCAGGATATCCGAAACAGGGAATTTTTATCGATGTTGAAGGTGACGAGTGGATGGAAGAAATCGACCGGTCGGAAGAACTAAATAAAGAATTTGACATTAACGGCGAAGAAATTATTAAAAAAATTCAGGAAGCCGGAATAGTGGGTCTTGGTGGTGCGACCTTTCCCACACATGTAAAGTTGGTTCCGCCAAAGGGAATGAAAGCCAATGTATTATTGATCAACGGCGTAGAATGTGAACCTTATCTGACTTCCGATCACCGGTTGATGCTGGAGAAGGCGGATGAAATATTGGTAGGCACTCAACTGTTAATGAAGGCTTTAAATGTTGATAAATCCGTGATTGGCATTGAAAATAACAAACCGGATGCCATTCAGCTTCTTACTGAAAAAAGCAAAAATTATCAGGGAATTTCAGTTCAGCCGTTACAGGTTAAATATCCGCAAGGTGGTGAAAAACAACTCATAAAAGCGGTAACAGGAAAAGAAGTTCCTTCCGGGGCGCTTCCAATTGCAGTTGGAGCTGTTGTGAGCAACGTGGGAACTGCGTTTGCAGCATATGAGGCAGTTCAAAAAAATAAACCTCTTTTTGAACGTATTGTAACCATTACCGGAAAAGCTATAGATAAGCCCTCTAATTTTAAGGTTAGGATTGGTACTGCAACCACAAAACTTGTGGAAGCGGCCGGCGGCTTACCAGAGAATACAGGAAAAATTATAAGCGGAGGACCAATGATGGGACGTGCAATTGCATCTCTTGATGTCCCCGTAACAAAAGGAACATCAGGTATTCTTATTTTGAAAGAGGAAGAATCCAAACGGAAGGAGTATAAGGCCTGCATCCGATGTTCAAGGTGCGTTTCAGTTTGCCCGATGGGACTGGAACCCTATCTTTTGATGACACTTTCTGAAAAACAAATTTTCGATCGTGCTGAAAAAGATCGTGTGATGGATTGTATTGAATGTGGCTCTTGCAGTTATACCTGCCCTTCAGACAGGCCGCTGCTTGATTATATTCGTTTTGGAAAAGGGAAAGTAGGACAAATTATTCGTTCAAGAAAAAAATAACTAAATCTATACAACCGAAGATGAGCAAATTATTGACAGTATCACCTTCACCACATGTCCACTCGGACGACTCAACCCAAAAAATCATGTACCGTGTTGTACTGGCTATGGTTCCGGCACTGGCATGGTCTGTATTTGTTTTTGGGCTGGATGCCCTGAGGGTTACTATTATTGCGGTTTTGGCGTGCATTGCATTTGAATATCTTATTCAAAAATACCTCATGAAAGTAAAACCATCAGTAACAGATGGTTCAGCACTTGTAACCGGTATTTTACTGGCATTCAATGTGCCTTCTAATTTACCGTGGTGGATAATTATTATTGGTTCAATTGCCGCCATTGGAATTGGAAAATTATCCTTTGGTGGTTTGGGAAACAACATTTTTAACCCAGCTTTGGTTGGGAGAGTTTTTATGTTGATTTCATTTCCGGTTCAAATGACATCATGGCCGGTAAACAGCAAGAGTGGAATTGATGCAGTAACTTCAGCCACTCCTTTAAATATCATAAAAGAAGGCATTACAAACGGAATTCCAATCTCTGAAATTTCTCAAAAACTACCGTCAACCCTTGAAATGTTCTGGGGAGGAATCGGGGGTTCACTTGGTGAAATTTCGGCAGCATTGCTCATTCTTGGGGGGCTGTACATGCTTTACAAAAAGGTAATAACTTGGCATATTCCTGTTTCAATTATTGCAACTGTCGGAATTATTTCAGGAGTTTTCTGGTTAGTAAATCCTGATATTTATATCAATCCGTTATACCATATTTTAACCGGTGGATTGATGCTTGGAGCCATTTTTATGGCAACAGACATGGTTTCATCACCAATGACTCCGAAAGGTCAAGTTATATACGGAATTGGTATTGGAGTAATTACTATCAGCATTAGATTATTCGGGGCTTATCCGGAAGGTATTTCATTTGCAATTCTAATTATGAATGCTGTTACTCCACTTATTAATTATTACGTGAAACCTGTAAGATTTGGAGGGAAATAAACATGGCAAAACGTGAATCGACTTTTATAAATATGGTGGTAACCCTTTTACTGGTTACCGGAATTGCTGCTGCAGGACTTGGATTTGTTTACGATTTAACAAAAGGGCCTATTGAAGTAGCAAAACTAAAAGCTCAGAATGAAGCCATAAAATTGGTTCTGCCTGAATTTGATACGCTTGGAACTTCTTTTAAATCAGTTGCCGAAGAAGGCGGCGACAGTCTGGAGTTCTTCCCTGCATATAAAAACGGAGAATTGGTCGGAACTGCAATAAAAACTTATACAAATAAAGGATTCAGTGGATTTATATCTGTAATGGCCGGTATTGATAACTCAGGTAATTTTTCCGGATACTCAATTCTTGAGCATCAGGAAACTCCAGGACTTGGATCCAAAATGGGTGTTTGGTTTAATAATGCAGACAAACCTAATCAGTATGTAATTGGGAAAAATCCGGAAACAACAAATTTTGCCGTTTCGAAGGATGGAGGCGACATTGATGCCATTACAGCATCAACCATTTCATCAAGAGCTTTTTTAGACGCACTAACACGTGCGTATTCAACTTATGAAAAAAATTTAGAAGCAAATTCCGGGGCAGCCGGAAATTAAAAAATAGAACCATGAACCAGTGGAAAAATTTTACAAAAGGATTTTTAAAAGAAAACCCTGTATTCGTTTTGCTTTTGGGGATGTGCCCTACGCTTGGTGTAACTTCATCGGCAATAAACGGACTTGGCATGGGACTGGCAACTACATTTGTTTTGATGATGTCCAACATTGTGGTTTCGCTGGTTAAAAATTTTATTCCTGAAAAAGTTCGTATTCCCAGTTTTATAGTAATTATCGCGGCTTTTGTAACAATAGTACAGTTAGCAATGCAAGCCTATTTACCTTCGCTGTACAAAAGTCTTGGGTTATTTATCCCATTAATTGTAGTAAACTGTATTGTGCTTGGCCGTGCAGAGGCTTTTGCGTCAAAAAACACCCTGGTTTCATCAGCCATTGATGGATTAGGAATTGGACTTGGTTTTAGTTTTGCCTTGGTTTTGTTGGGTAGTATACGCGAAATTCTGGGAAGTGGAAAATTGTTCAACATCACCTTGTATTCTGAAAATTATGTAACACTATTATTTGTTCTTGCACCCGGTGCTTTTATTGTTTTGGGATATTTAATTGCCATTATCAACCGGATTAGAAAAAATTAGGAGGATAAAAAATGAATTATTTTGTCATTATAATTGGTGCCATATTAGTTAACAATATCGTATTGATGAAGTTTTTGGGAATATGTCCTTTTCTGGGCGTTTCCAAACGTATATCAACTGCAGCAGGTATGGCTGGTGCAGTAGCTTTCGTAATGGTTTTGGCAACTATTGTTACTTATCTCATTCAAAATTATGTCCTTAATAAACTGGGACTGGCCTACCTGCAAACCATTGCATTTATTTTGGTAATTGCCTCACTGGTTCAGCTTGTCGAGATTATCCTAAAAAAAGTAAGCCCGGCATTGTATCAGGCACTGGGTATTTTTCTCCCGCTCATAACCACTAACTGTGCCATTTTAGGGGTAGCCATTCTTACCATTCAAAACGAATTCAATTTAATGGAAGGCGTAGTTTATGCCATTTCAAATGCTTTAGGTTTTGGTCTGGCATTGGTACTGTTTGCAGGAATTCGCGAACATTTGGATTTACAGGATATTCCAAAAGGTTTAAAAGGAACTCCTATTGCCTTGATTACAGCCGGAATTCTGGCTATGGCATTTATGGGATTTTCCGGATTGGTCTAGAAATGCACATATAATCTATAAAAACGAAAAATGGCGTTCGAGATAGAGTGCCATTTTTTATGCCTGAAATTCTACCAAGTAATTAAAACAATAATTTTATCTTTTTTAAAAAGAAAATTTTAGATGAAAACAATAGGATTAATCGGGGGTACCGGATGGGTGTCGACCCAGGAATATTATAAACTCATTAATGAAAAAGTAAATGAAAAACTCGGCGGACTTCTCTTTCCGCAAATAATCATTTATTCTGTAAATTATGGAGAAATTTATGCCTGCAACCAGAAAAACGATCGTGATGGAGTTTATGAAATAATAAAAACCGGAGCTAAAACATTACAAAAAGCGGGTGTTGATTTTCTGGCACTTTGTGCAAATACTATTCATTTTACATACAATAAATTAATTACCGAAATTGATTTGCGTATTGTGCATATTGCTGATGCAACCGGTATTGCCATAAAGAAAAAAGGGCTGAAGAAAGTTGGATTACTTGGCACAATTGAAACTATGGAAATGGATTTTTACAAAATCAGACTGGCAAAAATGGGGATTGAATTAATTACCCCGGAAAAGCATGATCGCAACTTTATACATTCATCAATTATGGAGGAACTCCTTAAAGAAAAACTTCTGTCTGAAACCAGGACTCGTTTTATTTCTGTCATGGACGACCTGAAAAACAAAGGTGCGGAAGGTATTATTTTAGGATGCACTGAAATCCCCCTGCTGATAAAACAAAAAGATTACGATTTACCCCTCTTCAGCACACTTGAAATTCATGCTGAAGCTATCGCTGAATTTTACTTACAATCTTTACTATGATTGGGTGCATACTCAAACTGAACAGTAACATGTTCTATATCAAATTCGTCGTGTAATGTTTTTTGGACTATCTCAAACAATGAATTTGTTTCTGATACTTTAATATCATCCTTTAATGTAATATGACATTCAAAATGAACCAGTTTATCGGTTAAATTCCATAGGTGAATATGATGTATATTTTTTAGTTCTTTCAATTGCATTAATCGCTCCTCAACCTTTTGAACGTCAATATCAGAAGGAGCCATTTGCATTAAAATAGTAACCGATTCCTTTAGCAATTTAACGGTGTGAACAAAAAGGTAAATGCTAATTAAAATCGTCACAACAGGATCAATCCAGTAAATATCAAAAAACCAAATCAAAACGGCTCCAACAATAACTGCCAGCGAGGTTAGAGCGTCGCCGAGCAAATGCAGGTATGCTGCTTTTATATTGATACTTTTGTTTTTCTCTTTCTCCAGAATTAAAACTGAAATCCCATTTGCAATGAGTCCCAAAAGTCCAAGCCAGAACATCCATTTTGCGTCAACTTCAGGAAGGTTTGAGAAGCGATCAAATGCTTCAAAAACCAGAAATACAGAAATACCAATTAAAGCCAGAGCATTAATAAAAGCAGCCAGAATTTCAGCCCGCTTATACCCAAAAGTTGATTTATCTGTTCTTGGTTTTTTACTTAAAATTTGAGCTATATAGGCCAGAATAACCGACACCATATCGCTTAAATTATGAACAGCATCAGAGATTAGCGCCAAACTGCCAGACAGAATTCCTCCAACAATTTGAGCCGCCGTAATCAGACCATTCAAAATAATAGTAAATACTAACTTCGATGCTGAAACCTGATGTGTTTCATGTGAATGTTCCATAATTGATCTTTAACACGATTGAATAAAAATAATTTATAATTTACCTTAAATATTATATTTTTACAAAAAAGCAATGAAAATGAAAAAATATTATTTCTCAGTATTATTCTTGTTTGTATTTGCTGGAATTTCATCTGCGCAGGCCGTTTTAGATATAAAACACGCTATTGACCTGTACAATACAACAAAAATGCGCGAAGGTGATTTTTTTAAAACACTTTCTGAAAGCGAGATTGAAGGTTCTCCTTATTTAAATGATGATTTTATATCAGGAACACTTATAACCACAACTAATACCAAGTACGTGGATGTGCCTCTGCGCTATAATATTTATAACGACAATATTGAATTTGACACGGGAAATGAAATTCAGGCTCTTGGTGCTCCTGAAATTGTGGATAAAATTGAAATGGGCAATATAAAAATGGTTTACGTTCCGTACTCCGTTTCAAAAAAAATAAACCGTGGTTTTTTTATTATTGAAGAGGAAGGAAAAGCATCACTTTTGAGCAAACCGGAAGTTACGTTTTACGAAGCAACAAAACCGGCTGCTTACTCCGATGCACAACCTGCTAAATTCGAAAGAAAAGCAGATTCATACTTTATTCGTGTTGACCAAGCGGAGGCAAAATTAATCTCCGGGAAAAATGACATGGTTGATGTTTTTCCTGACAACCAAGATAAATTAGAGTCTTATATCAAAAAAAATAAACTAAAACATCGTAAACCGGAAGACCTAAAAAAACTGGTTCAATATTACAATTCACTTTAAAAAACTAATTTTGGTTCGGAACAAAATGATATCCGAATGCAAATTAGTTTTATTCTTGCAGAGCCTGTGACACCAGAAAACGTCGGTTCTGTAGCGCGAACCTTAAAAACAATGGGATTCGATGATCTTCGGCTTATAAATCGTTGCGACAGTTTAAACACTCCTTTACGATACTGGCACATGCCTCAAATGATATTCACCTTCTGCACTCATTCTGCAACAAATATCTACAAAACAAAAAATAATGGCAGGTCGTATGCAACATTGAATTATTACAATCGTCATTGAATCAGAAATTGAAAAATTGGAAGCGCTATACAAAAATATACACCAGGAAATAATTGACCAGTGCCGACAGGGAGACAAAAAAGCACAGTTTCAGTTGTATAAATTGTATTACAAAGCTATGTACAGTGTCAGTTTTCGAATTTTGAACCATGAAATGGAGGCTGAAGATGTTATGCAGGAAGCGTTTCTTAAGGCTTTCAAAAAAATTGACACCTACAAAGGCGAAGTTAGTTTTGGAGCCTGGCTTAAAAAGATTGTTGTAAATCGTTCTTTGGATGAGTTGAAAAAAAGAAAAGTTCAGTTTGAGGAAGTAAACGACAGATCCTCTCAAATTGCTGACTATCAAATGGAAACAAAAGAAGTAAATGTTGATTCCATTAAAAAAGCGATACAGCAGTTGCCCGATGGCTATCGCATTGTATTAAGCCTTTACCTGATTGAAGGTTATGATCATGAAGAAATCAGTCAGATTTTGGGCATTTCCAACTCTGCATCAAGAACACAATTGTTAAGAGCGAAAAACAAATTAAAAGAGAAACTAAAGGATAAAGAAATATTTTCTTACAATTAGAAATGAAAGAACAAGACTATATAGAAAAAATTATTTTAAAGAATCTGGAGGAGTTGAATGAGAACGAACCTCGCGAAGGTCATTTCGATCGTTTTGAAGCCAAACTTAAACGTCAGAACAAAAAGAAAAAATTTGGGTTGAATATGGTTTTAAAAGTTGCAGCTGCGGTGGTTTTTGTATTTCTTGCGGTTAACCAGATAGCCATCTATCTTAATCCTGACAAAAAAGGAAACCAGGTTCAAAACAATGAAAATTCTGCTTCACTTGCTTCAGTATCGCCTGAATACGGGGAAATTGAATTTTACTACACAAACGCTATCAATGCAGGATTAAATCAGTGGACTTCATTGAGTGAAGAAGGTCTTATTTCGGAGGAAGAACAGCAAATGATGGATGTTGAATTAAATGACTTTGAAGACCGTTTTAAAGATATTCAGAAAGATTTGGCAGCAAATCCAAACGATGAACGTGTTATCAATGCAATGCTGCAATATTACCAGACTAAGCTTAGTATTATTAATATGATTGTAAATAAATTGGAAGAAGTTAAACAACAAAAAAATACGGAAAATGAAATCGAAATTTAAATTATTCACCCTGCTTTTTATTCTCGGAATCACATCAGGATTAAAGGTAAGTGCGGAAGAAAAAACAAAAGAAGTTCACCAATCCTGGACGTTTAACAGTGTTCAGACAATGGAAATTTCAAACAGGTATGGAGAAGTGAAAATAAACGATTTTGGGTTGGATTCAGTAATCATCGATGTTGTAATTACTGTTGACGCACCTAACGAAAACAGGGCAGACGAATTACTGGAATTAATCAATGTTGAATTCAGAAAGAACGGAAATACCATTATTGCTGAAACAGACATCGATCCTGATTTTAAAAGCAACCGGGAATTCAGCATCGACTATACCGTAAACATTCCTTCGGATAAAAATTTGAAAGTTTCAAATAAATACGGAAATACAATTATTAATGAATTGAATGCCAACGGTGATTTTAATATTCAGTATGGTAATTTTACGGCCAACCAACTAAATGCTCCATCGTCAGGAACTATGAATCTGGAATTAGCTTATGGGAAAGCTGATATTGGCTCATCTAATGATATGGATATTGAAGTTTCATATTCTCCTATAAATATTGGCGGAGCAGGAAACTTAAAAATTGAATCAAAATATTCAGTTTTAAATATTGAAGAGTCAAAAGAAGTAAACATCGATTCGAAATATGATAATTTTGAATTTGAAGAAATTGAATCAATCAGTGCTTCAGCAAAATACAGCCATTTTAAAATTGAAGAACTAAAAAGAAATTTGAAAATTAGTGCTGATTACGGAGGGATAAGTGTTGATGAAGTTTCGGAAAACTTTGAGTCTGTTTCCGTTGAAAATAGTTACGGACAAGTTAAAGTGGGACTGGACGACACCAGTTACTCTTTGGATGCTTCCTGTGATTACTGTGGAATTTCTTATCCTGAAGATGATTTTTCAGGAAATAAAATGAAAGAAAACCACTCACAAATAGTAAAAGGCATGGTTGGCTCAGGCGGAAATGGAACAGTTTACATTAGAAGTCGTTATGGCGAAATAAAACTACGTTGATTAAGTAATGAATTTTAACAAGTAATCAACCGTGTTCAATTAATTTTGGTCACGGTTTTTTATGCTTGCGTAAAAACCCAGTTTGTAAATATCAAAAAATAACATATCCGGATTCTTACCCATTAATTTTTTTTCCAGAATGCTATGAAAACCAGTGTAAAATAGCCTCAAAAAACCTACTGGCAGCCATCTTGTTAAAGATCGAAACCGGTTCAGAAAAAATACCTGCCCGATAAATTGGTCATTATTTTTTAATAACTCCTCTGATATATATTTTAGATTGTTAAGCGCAGTTTTGCTTTTCTGAAGAAATAAATCTGCATCTTCCAACCCAGTATGTTCAACAGGATTATCGATATGACGTATTTCAATTTCTTTTTTAAACAAGTCAAAACCAAAAACAGTGTCTTCATGCCCGTAATCTCTAATATCTTCCCTGAAATTAATTCGTTGAAAAATTTCCTTCGAAACCAAAAAGTTATTGGAAGTTATGATAAAGCCCTTTTTATTGTTTCTTTTTTCTGCCGAAATGGCCTCACGTTCTGTTCCGTACGTCCATCTTAAAAGTTTATTTGGGTCGGCCGGTTTTTCTTTCTGATAGGCGGTACCTCCACATAACACGCAATCCGGGCTTGCCTGCTTAATGAAGGTCTCAAGGTAATTGTTTTTAACAATCCTTGAATCAGCATCAATAAACAATAAATATTTGTAACGCGATTCAAAACCCATTTTATTGCGGATAGCGGCACGGCCTATATTTTTTTCAATTTCAAGGTATTTAACTTCCGAAAATTGAGTCACCCTCTGGTTTACTTTTTTGATAATTTCTTTTGAAGCATCATCATAAACGTTAATTTCATAAGACACGTTTAATTTTTCAGCCTGTTGAACAAGTTCTAAAATCAAATCGTTTACGTCAACGTTAAAAACCGGAATATTTATTGATAACATACGTGCTATTTGAATCAGTTTGAAAATACGGAAAGATTCCGTTTCAATTCTTTTTCAAACACTATTTTTGTAAAAAACTTTTAATACGGCAATTTATTTTATTTTTAAGCATCAAAATTAATTGTAATGCGCAGATACTTATTACTTATTTTTATTTTTACTACAACCATTACATTTGCTCAGGAACACCGAATAGAGGTTCAAATAAATTCGGTAGCAAACAAAAAATTAAGTCTTGCCTACCATTACCTTGGAAATATTTATGTGAAAGACACAGTCTTTCTCGATTCAAGTGGATACGGTGTTTTCGAGGGTGATTCTCTCTTACCGCAAGGATTATATAAATTATACCTGAATGACAAAAACCATTTTGATTTTCTGTTAGGTGCTGACCAAACTTTTTCAATTAAAGGGGATTATTTTTCAGAAGAAAAAGTAAGTATAACCGGGGCTGTTGAAACCGAAGAATTTGCAAAGTATGTTGTATTTCTCAAAAACCTGCAGGATAGAAGTGCTGAACTTAGAGAAAAATTACAAAAAGCGCCTGTTTCAGAAAAAGCAGAAATTCAAAAAGAAATGCAGGAACTTACGCCAGGCCTGCATGCTTACTGGAGAAATATTAATGAAAAATATCCCAACACTTTTTTATCTGCTTTTTTAATGGCTAACCTGGTTCCGTCGCTGGATGTTTCAACCCTACCTGCAGAAGTTCAAACGAATGATTCTTTGCTTTTAATTGCGCGGTTTAATTTTCAGAAAGAACATTACTGGGATAATTTCGATTATACAGACGAACGCATGCTGTACACTCCACTATACCAGCCAAAACTTGAAGACTGGTTTACAAAAGTCCTTTATCAGAACTATGATTCTGTAAAACCTTACGTGATGAAATTTATTGAAGACACGCGACCAAACAAACGAGTTTTTCAATTTGTAGCCTCATGGTTTTTAAATAACAGCATTAACAGTAACATAATGGGCATGGATGCCCTTTTTGTTGATTTGGCGAGAAAATATTATCTCTCGGGGGAAGCTTTTTGGGCAAGCCAGAAAACCATTGAGAGTATTGAAGAGAATGTACTTTTTCTGGAGAATAATTTGATCGGAATGACAGCTCCTGATCTTACACTGGAAAGTGTAGATGGAGATTACAATAGCTTACACGAAATAAGTTCAAAATATACCGTTTTGTTAATTTTTGAACCCAACTGTTCTCATTGTAAAGTTTTTGTGCCGGAATTTCATGAAAAAGTATATTTGCCTTACCGCGATAATGGTCTGGAAGTTTATGCCATTTACTCTATGGATAATAAAGAAGAATGGCTAGATTTTCTCGACAGACATAACATGTATGACTGGATAAATGTTTGGGATGAATTCCATGTCTCCCGTTTCAAAATATTATACGATGCGCGTGTAACACCGGGCGTTTATCTATTGGATAAAGACAAAAAAATCATTGGTAAAAAAATGACAGTAGAACAATTGGAAGACTTTATGAAAAAAAACCTGAACTAGATTCCTCAGGCCTTTGTCCATTTTTGTGCTTCTTCCAGCGCCTTATCAAATGATTCAAAAACAAATTCCCTGCCGACAATATCGAAAATGTCTGACTTATTAAGGTCCTCTTTAACCTTTTTGTTTACGCCGGACAAAATAACTTTAATTCCTGAATCTTTTAAAATTTTCAGTGCTTCACTTAAATTATGTAATCCGGTTGAATCAATAAAAGGAACATGCCGCATACGAATAATAATGATTTTACTTTTTAAACCCGTTGACTTTAATACTTCGCAATACTGTTTTGCAGAAGCAAAAAACAGTGGCCCGCTAATCTCGTAAATACCAATGTCCTTAGGTAGTTTCGAATAATCTTCAATAATATCGGTATCCACAACCACTGGAATTGATTTTCCCAAATCTGCCATCCGTTTCATAAAAAGCAACGCTGATAAAACAACACCAACTTCGATGGCCACGGTTAAATCAACCAAAACCGTTAAAAAGAAAGTTGTAATCAAAACAAGTACATCAAACACTGAACCTTTAAGAATTGAACGAAAAGTACGCCATTCGCTCATATTGTATGCAACCACAATTAAAATTCCAGCGAGACAAGACATGGGAATCAGCTTTACCCATTGCCCTAAAAACAACATAATTAACAACAAAACGATAGCGTGAATCATCCCAGCTAATGGCGTCCGTCCACCGTTTTTAATATTGGTTGCCGTTCTTGCAATGGCTCCTGTAGCAGGAATTCCGCCAAAAAACGGGGTAACAATATTCGCAATCCCCTGCCCTATTAATTCGGTATTCGAACGATGGTGTCCTCCAATCATGCCATCGGCGACCACAGCAGAGAGTAATGATTCAATGGCTCCCAAAAGGGCTATTGTAATGGCAGGCTGAAAATAATAACCCAAGTTTCCCAGATAAATTTTTGGAAGATGAAATTGGATTGAATTTGGAATCTCACCAAAAAATGATTCAATGGTAGTAACGGGTAATTTAAATATCTGAACTGCCATAGTACCCAGTAAAATTGCTATCAGCGAGCCGGGAATTTTTTTTACATATCTTTTTGAAAACACAACCAAAAGGATTGTTCCCAACGTAATTAAAACCGCATATAGGTTAGCAGTTTCAAGATGTATAAAATATATTTTCCATTTCTCCATAAATCCACTTGGGACACTCTGAATGTCTAGCCCAAGAGCATCTCTTATTTGCGTAGAAAAAATAACCAGGGCAATTCCGCTGGTAAAACCAACAATGAGAGGATGCGGAAAATATTTAAGCAACGCACCTAATTTCAGCAAACCAAAAAGAACAAGAAAAATTCCGGCCAGAATGGTGGAAATAAGCAATCCGTCGAAACCATATTTTGAAAGAATACTATAGACAATTACAATAAAAGCACCGGTTGGACCACCAATCTGAACACGGCTTCCTCCAAGCATAGAAATTATAAAACCCGCTACAACAGCAGTGATTAAACCTTTGTCCGGAGAAACACCGGAAGCAACAGCGAAAGCAACAGCCAGCGGAAGAGCAACAATTCCTACAACTATTCCAGCCATTAAATCTTTTGTAAATTTTTTGCCGGAGTAGCCTTCTTTTAAAACACTAAAAAATTTGGGTTTAAAAATCTTTTCCAATTCAATTTTCTAAAAAACATGCAAATGTAATCCCTTTTATGATTGGCTAATTTCTTCAGAGGAAAAATATTAGTTGCTTTGCATTTGATTTAACAAATGATTTTCTTAACGCTTTTACATCTATTTAATATGCATTCCCCCCCATCCTATTCCCAACAATAACATGATTTATTTGTAATATGGTTGTACAACAATAAATTGTTGTACATAATCAGGCATTATTTACTTAAATTTAGGCACAACCAAAATATTTTTGAAATGGCAAAATTACTTACAAAAAAATTAGTTCGGGCGATACAAAAATCATGGGGGGACGGAATTATTAATATTGGGAAAGCATATACAAACAAGGAAGATTATAAAAAATTTGCTGAAGACTTTATTCACAAACACTACGGATACAAAGAAGGAATAGTATTATTTAAACCTACACTGGCATCAATCGAACAATTTCGGGATACCTTTGAAAAAGCTTTATCTTATTTTGTTTCTGGCAACCCGGAACATCCTGAAGACCAGGGATTCGCCATCAAACCTTGGGTAAAAGTAAGATTTTGGAATACAGGAATTATTCTTATAAAAAATCATGCTGTTGCTATGGGCAATTATTACTTTACCGATGAAACCGGTCATGAAGTAAAAGTTGAATATACGTTTGGTTACTTTGTAAATGAGGAAGGTGATATAAAAATAAATCTTCATCATTCATCAATACCTTATTCAAATTAAATGCGACTCTATATTCGTAATATTTTAGTTCCATTCTACACCTATCTCCTTTAATTAAACATCTTTTTAAAATATTATTGATACGTTTAAAAACGTACGTTTAAAATACGTTTAAGAACGGTTTTAAAAGTGCTGGCATTTGCAAAAATTTGTATTCAAATCAGGCAGCACTATGATTTCCGGATTAATGGGCAAATTAAAGAACGATGTACGTCTCGAAGAAGGGCTTCAGGCTTGTATGAATTGCGGAATTTGTACCGCCGTCTGTCCGGCTGCTGAATTTTTTGAATACGATCCGAGAAGTATTGTTGTAACTGTTCAATCTGGCGATGAAGAAAAAATTACTGAATTACTTGAGAGCGACACAATATGGTATTGTGGTCAATGCATGTCGTGCAAAGCCCGGTGTCCACGAAACAATTGTCCTGGGTTAATAATTAATGTTCTGCGCAAAGTTTCTCAGGAGACCGGCGTTTTCACTAAAAGCAGGATGGGACGTCAACAGTATTTAATTGTAAAAACAATTGGTGCCAATATTCTGAAATACGGATACTGTGTACACCCAACTTCCCTTGTTCCTGAAACCCACCCGGAACAGGGGCCGGTTTGGAAATGGGTTTACGAAAACATGCACGATGTTTATGCCGCTGTTGGCGCAAATCTCGACGGCAACGGACCTGGTGCCATGCGAAAAATCAGCAAAAACGATTTGGATGAACTTCATCAGATTTTTCAGGTCAGCGGAGGGATTAAACTGTTTGAAACCATCGAACATTTCAGCAAATTAAAAGCAGTTGAACTGAAATTAACCGACAAAAACGGCAACGCTGACATGGAAAGATACACACAGTATTTATTACAGGAAAAACAATAAAATGGAAGTAAAAACCAAAATAAAGTGGGCCGATTACAATAAAGCAATTGCCGACGATCGCTTTTTCTATTTAAGAAGCTGTATCCGGCAAAATATAAATCCCGGAGCTGAAAAGGTTTTTCTTTCCATTCTTCAAAAAAACCTTCAAAAAAATATTTACGACGATCCACACCACACCACTTGTACCGGAATCGGTTATCATTCTGATATTGTTCCTTTTGAAACCCTTCAAACAGTTATTGCAAGGCAATTTTCGCTGATGACGGAAAAAGGATATAAAAACTGTGCAGTTTCCTGCATCACTTCATTTGGTTGCTACAACGAAGTACTCTCCACATGGGAAGAATTTCCTGAAGAATTAGCCAGAACCCGAAAAAATCTGAAAAAAGCAAGTGGCCGTGATTTTGAAATCCCAGAAAACCTCTCGCACGCCTGCGACATTATTTATAAATTCAGGAATGAAATTGCATCCCAATCGGTTTACAAACTTGTTGATAAAGAAACCGGTGAACCGCTGAGAATTACCGATCACATCGGTTGCCATTACGCAAAAATATTCCCTGAAAAAGGTGTTGGCGGTTCGGAATATTCACCGGTCCTCACGGGAATGGTTGAGTCTTGGGGCGGCCAGCCGGTCGATTACCCCGAGCGGCGCCACTGCTGCGGTTTTGGGTTCAGGCATTATCTCGTAAAAAACAACCGAAGTTATTCTGTTTCAAATGCAAAGAAAAAATTTGAAAGCATGGAACCCTTTGAACCAGATGCCATTCTGACCAATTGTCCCGGATGTAACATGTTTCTCGACCGCTGGCAATACGCTCTTGCTCAAATTGAAGGTAAAACCTACGGCGGCGGAGCCAACGGAATTCCTGTATTTTCTTACGAAGAACTGGCCGGACTTGTACTCGGCTACGATCCCTGGGAGCTGGGTTTGCAAATGCACCAGGTTGATGTTGAACCGTTTCTAAAAAAAATAGGGATTCAATACAATCCGAAACAAAAATTTGCCGGGATAAACGGGAAATACATTAGCGAGCCACTTTTCACCGGATGTTTAAACCAAATCGGATAAAATGGGAAAGAACAAACATGTTACTGTTATTGGCGGTGGGATTGCAGGAATGGAAGCCGCCTCGGTTTTAGCCAAACAGGGATTAAAAGTTACACTAATTGAAAAAGAAGCAATTACTGGCGGAAAACTAAACAACTGGCACCATCTTTTCCCCGATTTTTCGTCTCCCGAAATGGTTGTCGGGAACCAGATCTCGAAAGCCAGCCGCGCCGGGGTAAATGTTGTTTACAACACCGAAATCAGCAAAATTGAAAAACAAAACGAACGTTTTGAATTAAGCGACGAGCGCGATGTAAAGTTCTATTCCGATGCTGTTGTTGTTGCCTCCGGGTTTCATATTTTCGACGCTACTTTAAAAGAAGAATATGGTTACGGCCTTTTCGAAAATGTAATTACCTCGGTTGATTTTGAGAAACAAATGAAAGCCGGGAAAAAACTTCGCACGGCACAGGGCGAAAAACCCAAACGTGTGGCTATTATCCACTGTGTTGGTTCGCGCGATGCAAAAGTCGGAAACACGTACTGTTCGAAAGTTTGTTGTATCACCGGAATAAAACAGTCCATCGAAATCAACAAAATGCTGCCCGACTGCGAGGTTTTTTGCTTTTACATGGATTTACGCCTGTACGGTTCAAAATTTGACAGCCTGTATTTAACGGCACAAAAACAGCACAAAATTCAGTTTATCCGCGGGCGTTTATCGGAAATTGCTGAAAAAACAGATAAAAGCCTCCAGCTAAAAGCCGAAGACACTTTACAGGGCAGACCATTACGAATGAATGTTAACATGGTCATCCTTTTGGTTGGAATGGAACCCGGCAGTTCAAACAGCAAATTTTCGAAGAACAACAAAATCAGTCTCGACGAGAACGGTTTTTTGAAATCAGCGAACATGCACGAAAGCCGGAATATAAGTATACAGGAAGGTATTTTTCTGGCAGGCGCCGCAATCTGCCCGATGGCAGTGAACGAAAGCCTCGAAAATGCGCGTTCGGCGGCGCTCGACGTAATCAGTTACCTTGAAAAGAAATAAAAAATGAACGATTTTAGTTATCTGAAACCAGCCTCCCGCCAGATCGATTTCGACAATTTCGACGACAAGCTGCTTTTGTATGTGCTAAAATACGAACCCTCTTTTGTCACCTGTATTTCGTGCGGAGGTTGCACGGCCACCTGCAGCGCCGGAAACCTTACCAACTTTAACGTCCGGAAAATCGGGCTGTGGCTGCGCCGCGGCGAAACCGAAAAACTCTCTGAAGAAATCCAGAAATGTATGTTTTGTGGCAAATGTACACTGGTTTGCCCTCGCGACATAAACATCAGGAATGTGATTTTGCTGATAAAAAAACGCATTTCAATGCTGAAAACCGAAAACGAAATCCAATGATTGAAAAAAGCATTATCGTCCCCTTTTCTGTTGGCCTCATTTATTTGTTAATTATCCTTATTTATCGTTTTACTAAATGGATTCGCGGTCTGTCGAAACTCGATAAACTCAGGTTGGTTCAATCATTAAAATCGCGTCGCATTCTGGTTTCGTTAAAAGAAGTTTTTTACGAAGGATTACTTCACCACAAAATATTTTTAAAAAACCCGGTGCTGGGTTATATGCACATGAGCCTGGCATTCGGGTGGTTTCTGTTAATTGTAGTTGGGCACATCGAAGTAATGGTTGCCCAAAAATCGGTGCTGGTATCGACGTATTTGCCTGTATTTTTCCGCTATTTCGAAACGGGGAAAAGTTTCCTTTTTTCCGGTTTCTTTTCTTTTTTTATGGATTTCCTGTTGTTGTTTGTCCTTTCTGGGGTAAGCCTGGCCATGTTGAAAAGGTTCAAAAAACAACTGTTCGGAATGAAGCGTACCACTCGGCTGAAAACCGGCGACCGGATTGCACTGACCTCGCTTTGGCTGATTTTTCCGTTGCGGCTGGCAGCCGAAAGTATGTCGGCAAATATATACGGGAATGGCAGTTTCCTAACTTCAACCATTGGAAATTTTATAGGAGATTCTGGTTCAGCAACAGCTAATTTTTCGCTTTGGATGGCCTATTCACTGGCGCTGGGTTTCTTTTTTGTAGCACTTCCCAACTCACGGTACATGCACATTCCAACCGAAATGCTACTCATTTTTGTACGAAATGCCGGGATCAAACTGAAAAAACGTAACAACACTTACACCGACATCCAGGTGTATTCCTGTTCGCGCTGCGGGCTGTGCCTCGATAACTGCCAGCTTGCCGTCGCCAGAATTAACAACACACAGTCGGTTTATATTTTAAAAAACATAAGGAACAACAACCTTTCCGACGAACAGCTTTTTAACTGCCTGCTTTGCGGGAAATGCGAAGTGGACTGCCCGGTGGGAATTAACACCATTGATTTGCGGATTACACAGCGCATTGAATCTACGCGGCAATACAATTCTTCGTACAGTTACCTCGAAAACCTGCCCGCGCAAAAAGCCGATGTAGTTTATTTTGCCGGATGTATGACGCACCTCACCCCGGGAATTATTTCCTCGATGAAAAAAATATTCCAAATGGCAGGCGAAAATGTCTGGCTTATGGATGAAGAAAAAGCGCCCTGCTGCGGCCGCCCGCTGATGCAGGCCGGACAACACGAGGCGGCATCGAAACTTATTGCCAATAACACACGAAAAATACTGGGGTCGGGCGCAAAAAAAATGATTGTTTCCTGCCCTATTTGCTACAAAGTTTTTAAGGAAGATTATGAAATGGGAAATGTGGAAGTTGTTTTTCATGCTGAATATATTTTACAATTGATAAAAGAAAAAATCATTCAGTTAAACCATTCAGCACAGAAAATAATTTACCACGACCCGTGTGAACTGGGCCGCGGCATGAAAATGTATGAAGAACCGCGGGCAGTTCTCAGAAAAACCGGTAACCTGGTCCCTATAAAAAATGAAAAACAAAAGGCCAATTGCTGCGGCGGAAGTTTAGGCAACCTGAAAATTTCGCAGGCAGAACGGACCATTTTACGCAACCACGCAGTGGAAGATTACCTGCAATACAAACCGGATATTCTGGCAACGGCTTGCCCCATGTGTAAAAAAACCTTTGCCCGCCACCGTGGTATAAAAGTTCTCGACATATCAGAAATAGTAGTAGATTCAACCTTCAGGCCCACTAAAACAGAGACAGTGAAAGAAAAAGCCGGGGAAAAAACTTATGCGAAGGAATTTGCATGAACCTGGCTTTTACTGATTCTCTTCAAGCCTTTCCAGTATGTCACTCTTGTAGCTGCGACTAATGGGAATTTGCTTTTTACCAATCTCCACATATTCGCTGGTATAAGAATCTACAGCAGATTTCGCGATAATAAACGAACGATGCGTTCGGATAAAGTCTTTTTGCGGAAGTTTTGTTTCAATGTTGGCTATGGTTTCGCGGGTTACAACATTTTTATCTGTCAAATGTATTTTAATATAGTCGCTTAAACTTTCAATATAAAGAATTTCAGGAAAAGAAATTTTAATCATTTTCCGGTCGGAACGGACAAAAAAGTAATCGCTTTTCTCCTCTTCAATATTAATCGGATCACTTTGAATAACAATGTTATTCTCATTCAGATATTTATTTAATGCCTGCAACAATCGTTCAAACGAAATGGGCTTCAGCAAGTAATCCACCGCCTGTAAATCGAAACCTTCAACAGCATATTCACGATAAGCTGTGGTAAAAATCACTTTGCTTTCTTTGTTAATGGACTTGGCAAACGACAAACCCGAAATTTCAGGCATATTAATATCCAGAAATATTAAATCCACTTTGTACTGATTGATGGCGTTAAAAGCTTCAACTGCATTCTTACAACTGGCAACTATCTTAATTCTATCAATCTTTGCCAGATGCGTTTCCAGAATCTCTCTTGCCACTGGCTCATCGTCAACAATGATACATTGAATCTGTTCCGTCATCCAATTTTTAGTTTAAGTTGTTAATAATTAATTCAGCCTGATACCACTTTCCCTCTTTTTTAGTTTCAAGCTCATAATTTCCCTTATAATGAAGTTCCAGGCGTTTCTTCAAATTTTCAAGTCCGATGCCACCATTCCCATTTTCCTGTTTTTTAAATGTATTTCGAATAGAAAAATCAAGTCGGTTTTTGGCAACTGCTACTTTAATTTCAATACGTAAAAACCCTTCGAAAATACTCCCATGTTTGAATGCGTTTTCAACAAAAGGAATCAATAACATTGGAGCCACCTGTAACTGTTCGTCAATTTCACCGGAAACAAAAATTACTTTCAGCGTGTCTTTAAACCTTATTTTTTCCAGCTCAATGTACTCTTTTATGTGTAAAACTTCTTCCTTCAAACTTACCCTTGGTTTATTTACCTGGTATAAAATGTAATCCAGTAGGTTCGACAACTTCAATATGATTTCCGGTGTTTGAACCGACTGTTTCAAGGCAAATCCGTAAATCGTATTTAGCGTGTTGAATAAAAAATGTGGGTGAATCTGCATTTTCAGGTAATGTAACTCTTGTTCCTTCAACTGCAATTGTGTTTCCAGTATTTTATTCTGAAGTTCCTTGTTTTTTGAAAGCGTTTTGAAATTATGGTTCAGCAAGGTAACAAAGCTAACTACGCCTGATACAATAAAAACCAGCAACAAAATAAACAGGAAATTTTTGCTCATTGGCGGCATGATTGCCACATTAAACTGAAGCAAAAAAATCAGGCAGGAATACAAAGCCAATACAATAAGATAAGACGAAAATATGAGCGTATAAAAACTGTATAGCCCAAATAAAAAGTAACGTCTTGTAAGCAGATAGCGAGGAATCAGAAAATAAACCAGGAAATAGGTAACACCCATTGTGACCGGCAACAAGCAGCTTGAAAACCAGATAACATAAATTTCAACATCAGAGTTGTAGCTAAAAAAGTAGTAAAAGAAAAACCAGACACCAATCCAAAAAAGGATATGAAAGACAGCGGTTTTTAATTTCGATTTTGTTAGCCAACTCATAAAACAATATTACTGAAAAATGATGTATTAGTGGTATTTTATCGATGGAATAAGAATTTAGCAAAACTTATTACTAAAAATCTACCTGATTCCTCTTGCAAACTTTTTTCTGCAAAATAACAGCTAAAACCTTCCATCTGTCGCAAATAAAAAAATTGAATCTAATTTAGCTATAACTTTAATTCAACATTTTTAACCAGAAGAATAGATAAAAGTCAATGGAGAACTGCAAATTCGTATATATAAATCACCTTCTGCTATTTATCTTTTTGCTTTTTTTCAGCTCCTGCAGCAACAAGGAAACTCCTGTTATAAAAGAACCATGGATAGAGAAACCGGTTTCGGAGTGGCCTGAACTGGTAATGACAAACTCGGTAGAATTTGCAGATACAACTTACAAAAACATTGGCAATGCTTTTCTTATCGACACAGGTTCCGATACACTGGCTGTTACCTGTAAGCATATTTTTATGCTTTTCAGAGCGGAAACAAATAATAAAATTGATTTGAATGATAATTTCCGAAGCTGGAACATTTATCCAAAAGGGAAAGTTGAAAAATCGCTCACAATGGGAAGCCTGATAAATAAAAACAGCAACGAAGAAACCGGTGAGTTTAATACCCTTAAAAGCCGGGACTGGATCATTTTCAGGCTTGATGAAAAGTTAAATTTTACTCCGTTAAAAATAAGGACAAAACCGGTTTCTGAAGGTGAAATAGTTTATACTCTTGGCTGGGCCTTTGAACAAAATACAGAAAACCCATCGCTGTTAAAAATGCAGGTGTTTAAAAACTTAGGTGTATATTTTTACATCAATACCTTAACTCAAAATGTTGACCCGGCGGGGCGCAGTGGCTCTCCGGTTATAGACAAAAATGGATACCTCGTTGGAATTGTTTCAGGTGCTGAAGGCAATCTAGGCATTATTGGCGGAATTCCTTATCTGATTCAACAACTTGATAAATTTAATATTATTCACATTTCTGAAAATGAATACTAGCCATGAATCGCATAATTCTGAAATTAGCTTTTAAGAACTTGTTTAGTAAAAACAAATCATCACTGTTAAGTATTTTGGGTTTGGCCATTGCTTTGGTGTCCGTTTTTTATATCTACTCCTATGTTTCTTTTGAATTAAGCTACGACAACCAACACAAAAAAGCAAAAAGAATTTATCGTGTCAGCGGAGACATCATAGCCACTGAGAATACCGCAACGCACGCTGTTTTAGGGCCATTGATGAGTCCTGAACTTAAGAATTATTTCCCGGCCGTGGAATCTTTTACACGGCTAGTCCCTATTCGCCAGCAAACAACACTCGAATACAATAACGAACAATACATTGTGGAAGAGGCTTATTCAGCCGACCCGGGCGTTTTTGACATCTTCACCCTGGAATTTATCTATGGCGGAAAGGATAATATTTTTGAGAATCCGGATGAGATAGTAATTAATGAAAGTTTAAGTAAAAAAATATTTGGTAATTCCAATCCGATGGGTGAACCATTGATAAGAGATGGCCAGCCATTAAAAATCGCAGGAGTTATAAAGGATTCACCGGAAAATGCACATCATAAATTAAATGTTCTGTTTTCACTGGGAGACAGATGGACAAATTTAGAGAATGTGCCTCCTGTTCAGATTTCGGAAGCATACTGGATGCCCAGTGCCTTTCACTTTATTCTTCTGAAACCCAATACTAACATTGAATCAATATCAGATAATTTCGATTCGTTTTATGATAATTTTATGACGGAATTTGGGAATGCAATTAATGCCCGGTTTAAGCCTGTTTTCATCCCGCTCAGAGAATTACATTTTTCACGTCACATGGATTACGACTATCCCAAAGGAAATAAAACGTATATCTATTTATTAATTATGGTTGGCTTGTTTATTCTCTCGGTCGCTACAATAAATTATGCCAATTTGTTGTTCACACAAAATATTACAGAGTCAAAAAAAATCGGCATAAAAAAAATACTGGGAGCCTCGCATATTGTGTTGTTCAAGCAATTTCTGGCCAATTCCTTTGTCTTTATTCTGGCTTCATTAATTCTTGCCTGTTTCATTTACTTTTTAAGCTTATCAGCTTTAGTTTCCATTACAAACATTGATAAAACAGTTTTCAGTACTCCTACCGTATTTAAACTTTCCGGTTTCCTGTTGGTAGTACTTGTTATAATTTCATCCATCATTTCATTTCTTAACCAATTGGGGAAAGAAGGAATAAAATTGCTCCAACCCTTTTCATTTAGAATACTCGGCTCTGCAAATTACAAATTTGGATTATCCTCAACAGTAATACAATATTGCATGACAACCATTCTGATAATTTCGATGATAATCGTATCCCGTCAAATTAATTTTATGCTCAAAAGTGATATGGGTTTTGATGAAAATAATATATTAATCGTTGATTTAAATAATCTGGCAGGAACGGGAAAAAACATCGGTCCGTTTCTAAATGAAATTCAAAAGAACCCTCAGGTTTTAAATGCCGCGTTGTCAACAAATATTCCAGGAAATATACTGGGGACAAGCCACTTTCAAATACAACGGGATGGCGAAACTGTAACCAAAATCGTAAAAACAATGGGTGTTGATTACCAATACATTCCAACGCTGGATTTACAATTAAAAGAAGGGCGGAACTTTTCAGAAACATTTAATGACAGCAGTTTCAATTCAGTAATTATAAATGAAGCTTTTATTGATTTTTGTGGTTTCTCGGGAAACATGATTGACCAGAAACTGGCGGGAAATTCAACAGTTATCGGCGTGTTGAAAAATGCAAGGTTTAATTCCCTACACAATCCAACTGATCCGTTGGTGCTTTTTCTGGGAAATGAAAAAATGAAATATCTAAATATAAAGCTTGACAGGAACGACCTTAAAACAACTGTTCAATCAATCCAAGAAACATGGAATAAAATTTATCCGGGTATTCTTTTTGAAACACAGTTTCTTAACCACAGAATAGCCATGCTTTACAACAAAGACAGGCAAAAAAATTCTCTGATAAAAATATTTGCATTTGTGAGCCTGTTTATTTCAGTTATGGGGATGGTAAATCTATCGACAATCCTAACTAAAAGCAGGACAAAGGAAATCGGCATTCGGAAAGCAAACGGCGCCAACACCCTGGGAATTTTATTATTGCTAAATTCCAGATTTATTAAATGGGTTACCCTTGCATTTGTTTTAGCCGTCCCCGCAGCCTACATTATCATGCAAAAATGGCTTCAAAGTTTTGCCTATAAGATAGATTTAAGCTGGTGGATTTTTGGATTAGCAGGAATACTTGTATTTGGAATTGCTTTATTAACCGTAAATTGGAACACATGGAATGCAGCAAGGAAAAATCCTGTCGAAGCACTTCGATACGAATAGTGAGAAGTGTGGAGATCCCGAGAACGAAGTGACTCGGGGTCGAAGCTCTGAGGTACAAATAACTTTTATAATTTAATAAATAATTTATTTGAACTATGAACACAAAAATTTTCTCTCTTCTTTTTTTAATGATAGCAGTATCCCTGGGTGCAAATGCTCAACTGGAAGGTAAAACATTCAAAACGACCGTTGAAAACATTGGAGAAATCAACCTGAAATTCAAAGATAAAGTGTATGAATTATCTACTTCAGCAAATGTAGTTGTGGTGAAAGGCAATTATGAAATTAAAGAAAAAACAATAGCCTTTACTGACATAGAAGGTCCAATGGCCTGTCCCAAAGACGTGACCGGAAGATATGATTTTGTTTTCAACAATGGCGAATTGAAACTGAAAGCGATTGAAGACGCCTGTCCGGGAAGAAACACGATGGCTGCTACCACCTGGAAAGAAGTTAACAATTGAGGGGAACCATTTATCAAATGCCATTGAAACCTACATTGATGGACTAAGACTCTATTTCTACAACAAAAACTAAAAAAATGAAAAAATCCATTTGTCTTACTTTAATCTTCATTTTTTTTGGACTGTTTTCAAAAAATAATGTAACCGGACAAGACATTAAAATCGGGTTCAAAGACTCGATTCATTCCAATGTTTTAAATGAGACACGAAAACTACTCATCAGACTTCCTGAAAATTATGACAGCAGTAATAATTTATATCCGGTACTCGTAAGGCTTGACGGAGACCTTAATTTGTTTACCGAAACTGTCGGTGTGATTCACCGCTTGGTATATATGGAAGAAATAATGTCTGAAATGATTGTGGTGATGATAGAAAATACAGATCGAAACCACGATATGTTGCCCATAAAAACAGATTTTTTTCATGGAGAGCCGGGAGCCGTTAATTTTCAAAAATTTATAGAGACTGAATTAGTTCCGTATCTTGATAATCAATACCGAACTTCGAAAAGCAGAATCTTATGCGGACAATCGTTAAGCACCATTTTTACTTTATTTTCTTTTCTGTCAGATTCTCCCTTTTTTGAGTCATATATAGCCTGTAGTGCAGGATTTCCAGGCTGCGAGGATTATTTTTTCAGTTTGACTGAGGAAATGCTTAAACGTGGAATAGAAAAGCCTAAATCTATTTTCCTTACACAAGGACTGAAAGATCCACTTGATCCAGAAGGAACAATTAGTGAAAACGTAAAAAAAATAATCTCCCAAATTCAAACAAATCCGAATATATCGATTGAATATTTAGTATACGAAAATGAAGGACACGTTCCTTACCAAAGTTTATATCATGCTCTGAAATTTCTTTATAGTACCGACAAAAAGGAACGTTTATGAGTAGCTTTCACTATAATTAATTTTAAAACATAAATTATGAAATCAATAATTGCAAAATTTATCGAAGGAGGCCCTGTTTTTACAGTAGTAATATTTATCTGCCTGGTTTTGGTGCTTGCGCTTTTTGTTGCTGCTTTTATGAACAGAACCAACCAGGAAAAATTTATGTCGCTAATGAAACACATTGGCTGGTTTGCCGTTGCCTGGGGATTTATGGGGCGTACCTTTGGATTAATTCATGCTTTTGATTTGGTTGAAGCATCCGGAGAACTTACTCCAAGTCTTCTGGCAGAAGGATTAAAAATGGCACTTGTTGATCCTCTGTTTGGAATATTTGTTTTTGTAATTGCCCGGCTGGGTATAATAATTCTGGTTTCGCTACAGAAAAAAAATAAGTAACCGAAATCCATTTTTTTCCAATTTAAGCCCTGTCCAATCAACTCTTTGTATTGTTAGCTGTTATTAACAAAACTACTCTAAAATTATTTTTTGTACTAACAGCTCACAATGAATTTAACACCCGTAAAAACGATCGATGATGTAATCAAAGTATTGGATTCAATTATGGAAGAATCCTTAAACACCCAAAGCGTTTTAGGTTATTTTGCAGTACTTTACCAAAAAGTAACCATAAAAGTAAAAGATGGAATAGAGAACCATTTTTTCGATAATAATGAGCGAATGGAAAAACTGGATGTCATATTTGCCAAACGTTATATTGATGCTTATTTTGCCTGGAAAAATAATCAAGCCTTAACACTTTCCTGGGAGAAAACATTCTTATTGGAAAAGGACAAAAAGAAACTGGTATTTCAACATCTGCTCATGGGAATGAATGCCCACATTAATTTAGACCTTGGAATTGCCGCCGCAGAAATATCAACAAAAGAAAACATTCATTTGCTGAAAAATGATTTTATTAAAATAAATAATATTCTTTCCTCTCTTGTTGAAGAGGTTCAATATGGACTTTCAGCAATCTGGCCGGCCTTAAAATGGATACTTTCGAAATCGGGAAAACTAGATAATTACCTTGTTGACTTTAGCATGGAAATTGCTCGAGATGGCGCCTGGAATTTTGCAACTATAATTGTCGGTCAGGATTCCGAAAGATGGCCGCAGGAAGTAAAAATCAGGGATTTAAAAGTAGCCGAAAAATCCAGAATAATCACTCACCCGGGTAAATGGATTCAATTTCTTTTGTGGATGATACGGCTGAGAGAAAAAGGGACTGTAGCGGAAAAAATTAAGAAATTAAAGTTGATTCATACTGGCCTTGAGAATCTATAATGAATCTGTACTGCAATATAGAGTCAGATTTTTAATGTATGAACTCAGAATTTAATTAGATATTCAATGATTTTTTCTTTAGGCTGAAAGGGTTTCAAATTATCCAATCCCAGCCCTTTTATCGCAATTTCGATGAGCTTATCATCCGTCACATTGATTGATTTATGCTTTTTCTTGAGATAAAACTTTCCGGCTTCAAGCATAGCATTTAAAGGAATTAATCCTACCAATTCAGATCCTGTTACTTTTATACCCTTCGCTTCAGCGGATCTGTATATTTCTTCAAAGGCAACATGAACAGGAGTAACATTAATATCCGTCAGGTTTGTTGAAACCTGTGCAATTCCATATTCTTTTATATACCAACCTAAAGCACGCGTATTTTTAAGTCGCCCGGGAACTCTGAGCGGATTGCCAAATTCATCTCTAACTATTTCACCGGAGAAATGATCGCCTTTATGTAATAATCTTCCTGATTCGCGAATTTCAGCAGCAATCTCTTTGGCTATTTGAACTGAGTTGGTATTTAAATTTATGTTATAAGCAATTAAAAAATTTCGCGCTCCAATTGCTGTTGCTCCTGTCCTGGCTATGTGTTCTGACCAATCGCCGGGACCAAAATCCGGTTTCCATTGCGGTTTTCCCATTTTTTCCTTTAGCCCTTCATATTCACCAGACCGGCAGTTTGCCAGACTTTTTCGTTCCTCAGCAGAAGCTGAATACTCATAACAAAATACCGGAATTCCAAGCTCCCTCCCCACTCTTTCACCCAATTTTCTGGAATATTCAACGGATTCTTCCATCGAAACATTTGCGATGGGAATAAGCGGACAAACATCGGTTGCGCCAAAGCGCGGATGTTCTCCCTTGTGTTTGCTCATATCAATCACCTCAGCTGCTTTTTTAATTCCGCGAAATGCTGCTTCAATTACAAATTCAGGTTCTCCCACAAAAGTTACAACCGTGCGGTTTGTATCTTTTCCGGGATCGACATTCAATAATTTTATTTCCGAAACACTTCTAATTGCATCGGTAATTTGTTCAATTTTTTCTAAATCCCGTCCTTCCGAATAATTAGGAACGCATTCTATTAATGTTTTCATTATTAAATTCTGACAAAAGAAAAAATTAAGATAATAAACATAACGGGTTTAAAACAAAAAAGCCTGCTCATCTTATGAACAGGCTTCAATTTTTTATGTTGACCGGATTTATTCGTCCAAAGAAATACATTCCACCGGGCAAACTTCCGCGCATGAACCGCAGTCAGTACAAAGTTCTGGATCAATAGAGTAGATATCACCTTCAGAAATTGCATCAACCGGGCATTCATCAATACACGTTCCGCATGCAATACATTCGTCAGAAATTTTATATGCCATAATAACGATTTTTTTGATTAAACATGTAAGTTTCAGCAAATGTACAAAGTTTCATAAAAAAACAAAGTACCTTAAGTACATATTTCAAAACATATTAAAAATGCCACCACAACCCACTATTAATAAGAACCTTACACCAATAAAAGATATTAATATAGAATTAATCTATTTTTCCTACTTTTGCAATATGTTAAGTGAATTTAGGGCATAGCAAAATTTTTCAAAATGAAGTACGAAACAATTTTAGAGACCAATCCAATATTACTTGCTCTTATTGCAAGTTTGTTTACCTGGGGTGTAACAGCTTTGGGTTCATCAATGGTTTTCTTCTTCAAAAAAATAAACCAAAAAATGTTGAATTCAATGCTGGGTTTTGCTGCCGGAGTAATGATTGCTGCAAGTTTTTGGTCACTTTTAGCGCCGGCAATTGCCATGTCGGAAGAACAGGGAGGAATTTCATGGCTCCCGGCAGTAACTGGTTTTCTTGCTGGTGGTGCTTTCCTTCTGGCTATTGATAAAATTCTGCCTCACCTTCACCTTGGACAAAAAATGGACAAAGCTGAAGGGATAAAAACGTCGTGGAAAAGAAGTGTTTTGCTCGTGCTTGCAATTACACTTCACAATATACCTGAAGGGCTAGCTGTGGGTGTAGCATTTGGAGCGCTCTCGAATAATCCGGACACCGGGGCTTTGGCCGGGGCAATAGCTTTGGCCCTGGGTATTGGCTTACAAAACTTCCCGGAAGGTGCGGCCGTTTCTATACCACTTCGAAGAGAGGGATTTTCAAGACTCAAGGCATTCAATTACGGCCAGCTTTCAGGGATAGTTGAACCAATTGCAGCGGTTCTTGGGGCTTATCTTGTTTTAATTATGACACCAATACTTCCCTACGCACTATCTTTTGCTGCCGGGGCAATGATCTTTGTGGTAGTAGAAGAACTTATCCCGGAGTCGCAAACAGGCAATGAATCAGATTTGTCAACAATCGGCGCAATGCTGGGTTTTGCAACTATGATGCTTTTGGATGTAGCGCTGGGTTAAAATTGTGTTTTCAATTTTATTGTTTATAATATTTACAGACTTCAGTTAATCCGCACTTGTCACATTTGGGTTTTCGTGCCACACAAACATATCGACCATGCAAAATGAGCCAGTGGTGTGCTTTTGGAACAAGTTCTTCAGGAATATATTTCATAAGTTGCATCTCCGTTGCTAGCGGAGTCTTTGCATTGGTGCTTAAACCAATCCGGGCAGCAACTCTGAACACATGAGTATCAACGGCCAGGGCTGGCTTGTTATAGACAACCGAAGCAATAACATTTGCTGTTTTCCGACCAACTCCAGGTAATTTTTGCAAATCATCTACATCATCAGGTACTACTCCATCATACAATTCTATTAACTTTTTTGACATGCCTACCAAATGTTTTGCCTTGTTGTTCGGGTAGGAACAACTTTTTATGTATTCGAAAACTTCAGCGGGTTCTGCATCTGCCATTTTTTGGGGCGTAGGAAAACGTTTCAACAGTTCAGGCGTTATCTGATTTACTCGTTTATCAGTACACTGAGCCGATAAAATTACAGCGACTATCAAATTAAACGGATTGGTATACTCCAACTCAGTCTCAGCAATGGGCATCGATTTCTCAAAATAATCAATAACATAGTTGAACAATTCCTTTTTTTGCATGCTTTATTGTTTTTCTCAAAATAATTGATTTTTCTTCAATTCAAGCATGAAAATTTCAATATTTCGTACTCTTTTTTAATATTTATATTATCTGAATCACGATCAACTTAAAGTTCAATGCATTTTCTATTTTTGCTAAAATTTTTGGAATGAGACCATATCTGCAAGTAGAAAACCTGTCGAAAAGATGGGGAGATTTAATGCTTTTTGAAAATATTTCATTTACAATTTTCGAAGGCCAGAAAGTTGCATTAATTGCCAAAAACGGAACTGGCAAATCAACTTTGCTTGATCTGCTTGCTGACAAAGATTCTCCCGATTCAGGTTTAATCACTATCACAAATGATATAAAGGTTGGATACTTTGAACAAATCCCTAATTTAAATCCCGTAAACACAGTTCTTGAAGAAATATTTGAAACTGAAAACATTAAATTAAAAACTATAAAAGATTTTGAAGTTGCCGTTTCAAAAAACAATCAAAAAGAGATTGCTGAAATTTCAGCCAAAATGGATGAGCTGAATGCATGGGATTTTGAAGTAGAAATTAAACAGATACTAACCCAGCTTAAAATAGATCTTTTTGATAAAAAAGTAGCTGAATTATCAGGAGGACAACAAAAAAGACTCTCACTTGCCAAAGTTTTGATTGATAAGCCTGATTTGCTGATGCTTGATGAACCTACAAACCATCTTGATTTGGAAATGATTGAGTGGCTTGAAGCTTATCTGGAAAAAACAAAATCCACACTTCTGATGGTTACACACGACCGCTATTTTCTTGACCGTGTATGTAACGAAATTATTGAAATGGAAGATAACCAGATTTATCGCTATCTGGGAAACTATTCTTATTTTCTTCAAAAAAGAGATGAAAGGATAGAAATGCAACAGGCAACTGTCGCAAAAGCAAAAAACCTTCTCCGAACCGAAATTGAATGGATGCGCCGAATGCCAAAAGCACGCAGTCATAAGGCTAAACACCGGATTGATTCTTTTTACGAATTAAAGGATAAGGCTTCACAAAAAATAAACGATGAGAGTATAAACTTAAATGTAAAATCTGCCCGGTTGGGGAAAAAAATTGTAGAAATGGAAAATGTTTCCAAATCCTTCCCGGGCGTCAAACTAATAGAAAATTTCAGCTACAAATTTTCCAGATTCGAAAAAGTTGGAATTGTTGGGAATAACGGTACCGGTAAATCTACATTTCTGAATTTAATTACCAATAGTTTGCACCCCGACTCAGGAAATATTGAAATAGGACAAACCATTAATTTTGGATATTACAAACAGGAAGGCATTCAATTTGATCCAAAAGAAAGAGTTATTGACGCGGTTAACAAAATTGCAGAGTATATCTACTTTGAAGATGGAACAAAAATGGGAAGCTCGCAGATGCTGACTCACTTTCTGTTCCCTCCTGAAACACAATACAACTACATTGAAAAATTAAGTGGAGGAGAACAACGTCGTCTATACCTTTGTACCGTTTTAATGCAAAATCCTAACTTTCTAATTCTTGATGAACCGACCAACGATTTAGATATTATGACCTTGAATGTGTTGGAAGAATATCTTCAATCGTTTGCAGGTTGTGTGATTGTGGTTTCACACGACCGTTTTTTTATGGACAAAATTGTTGATCATTTGTTTGTTTTTGAAGGAAACGGAATTGTAACAGATTTCCCCGGCAATTATACCATTTACAGAAACAAAATTCTTGAAGAAAAAGAAATTAAAGAATCAAAAAAAGAAAATACTATAAAGAATGTTTCTAAAAAAGAAACTTCAAAAAACGAAACAAAAAGAAAACTTTCATTCAACGAAAAAAGAGAATTTGAACAGCTGGAGGTTGATATAACACAATTAGAAGATAAGATAACAAAACTGGAAAATTTGCTAAACTCGGGAACTCTTGACCATGATGAACTTTTAAGAAATCAGAAGAATTAAGTCAAATGAAAAATCAACTTGACGAAAAAGAATTCCGATGGCTGGAGTTGAGTGAAAGGGAAAATTAAAAGTTCGGGACTTAATTAAATATCTTCAAAATCAACGTTAGTATAATCTTTAACAGGCTCCTCCTCTACCGTTACTTCCTCTTTCTCCTCACTTTTACCCACTACTTCATCATTCTCCGGTTGATTTGTACGAATAAATGAAATCACCTCCTCAAGACTGTCGGCGAATTTTTCAAAATCTTCTTTGTACAGGAAAATTTTGTGTTTTTCATACTGAAATCTGCCATTATCAGAAAATTTTCTTTTACTCTCTGTGATGGTTAAGTAGTACTCATCGTTACGGGTACTTTTTACATCAAAAAAATAGGTTCTCTTTCCTGCTCTGATTACTTTAGAATGAATCTCCTGCTTGAAATTGCCTTCAGAATTTTTAGTTCCATCCTTATTATCAACGCTTTCCATTCCGTGCTGTTTTTGATTTTTTTACCAATGTTAGTTATCCAAAAATAAAAAAATTATTTTAATATCTTCATTATTGGCAATTTTACGCCGTCATTTACAGCACTTTGAGCTAATTTATATCGATTCTAAGCCAATTTGCAAAACAGCTTTAATACTCTCTATTTACAGCAACGTTTTATGAATAAATAGTTTTTTTCGCCGATAACAGGGTATTGTGTAACAAAGAAACTCTTGTCATAGGGCCAACACCTCCAGGCACCGGAGTTATATACGAACATTTTTCAGCAACCTCTTCAAAAAGAACGTCGCCTTTTAATTTAAAACCTGATTTTGTTTTATCTGATTTTACCCGGGTAGTCCCAACATCAATAACTACGGCGCCTTCCTTAACCATATTCCCCTTAACAAACTCAGGAACTCCCATAGCAACAATCAATATATCGGCATTTCGACAAACCTCTTCAAGATTTTTTGTACGGCTGTGTGCAACCGTTACTGTGGCATTAATAGCTTTTTGAGACATTAAAACACTCATCGGCCGACCAACAATATTGCTGCGTCCTAAAACAACACAGTTTTTACCACTGGTTTCAATATTATATCGCTTCAGTAATTCAACAATTCCAAATGGCGTGGCTGAAACGAAAGACGGCAATCCAATAACCATTCTGCCAACGTTAATCGGATGAAATCCATCAACATCCTTTTTCGGGTCAATAGCTTCAATCACCTTTTGTTCAGAAATATGTTTAGGTAAGGGCAATTGAACAATAAAACCGTCAAGATCTTCATCTTCATTCAGTTCCCGGACTTTTGCGAGCAGCTCTTCCTCCGTTACATCGTCTTCATAACGAATCAATGAAGATTTAAATCCCACTGCCTCACAATCTTTAATTTTATAAGCTACGTAGGTTTCGCTTCCGCCGTCATGGCCCACCAGAATTGCAGCCAGGTGTGGCGCTTTATGACCTTTTTCTTTCATTTTAGCCACCTCGGCAGCAATTTCCTGCTTCATTTCAGCAGCTACTTTTTTTCCGTCAATAAGAATCATTTGTATATTTTTTTGTTGATATATTTCTCGCAAAGTCGCTAAGACACAAAGTATATTTAATTTCTATAAATTATTTACAATTCTGGTAATCCCATTTTTAATAAGCTTTTCATTAAAATTTACAAGTAAGCCTAACCTAATTCCTGTAATTCTCAGGTATGTTAATAATTGTTTGGGGTGAACGGGAGCAATATTTTCAACAGATTTCAGTTCTATAATTACTTTGTTTTCCACAATTAAATCAGCTCGAAACCCAATATCCATTTTTAATTCATCCCAAAAAACGGGGATTGACTTCTGTCTTTCGATTGTAAAACCTTTCCTCGTTAACTCAAAAAATAATATTTCTTCATAGACCGATTCTAACAAGCCAGGACCTAACTTAACGTGAATATTATAACAAGTATCAACAATTATCCTTGACAATTCATTTTCTGTCATCTTAGTGTGTATTTGTGGGTATTCATTCATAGCGTCTTTGCGCCTTTGCGAGGCTAAAAATTTCCTCCCGGCCTTTGCATCCCGCTCATTACACGCTGCATATTTTTACCCTGAGAAACCATCTTCATCATTTTCCTGGTTTCAGCAAATTGTTTAAGCAGTCGGTTAACTTCCTGAATATTAGTACCGGAACCATCAGCTATTCTTTTTCTTCGGCTTCCGTTTATCAGCGAAGGATTTTCACGCTCTTCGTTGGTCATGGAAAAAATAATAGCTTCAATACTTTTAAAAGCATCATCGTCCAAATCCATATTTTTCATTGCTTTTCCCATACCCGGAATCATGGAAACCACATCTTTCAGGTTACCCATTTTTTTGATTTGGTTAATCTGCTTGAGAAAATCATTAAAGTTGAATGTATTTTTTGCCAGTTTTTTCTGAAGTTTCCGGGCTTCGTCCGCGTCAAATTGTTCCTGTGCCTTCTCTACCAGTGAAACAATATCACCCATCCCTAAAATCCGGTCTGCCATTCTATCGGGGTGAAATACATCCATTGCATCTACTTTCTCACCGGTACCCACGAACTTAATTGGTTTTTCAACTACCGAACGGATTGAAAGTGCAGCACCACCCCGGGTATCACCATCAAGTTTGGTAAGAACAACTCCGTCAAAATCCAGTCTGTCGTTAAATTCTTTTGCTGTATTCACCGCATCCTGACCAGTCATTGAATCAACAACAAACAAAATTTCCTCCGGATCGACTGCTTTTTTTATTGCCGCAATTTCATTCATCATTTGTTCATCAACAGCCAAACGACCTGCGGTATCAACAATTACAACATCATAACCTTTATTTTTTGCTTCTTTTACCGCCGCCTGAGCAATTTTTACCGGATCCATGTTCCCTTCTTCCGTATAAACAGGAACATTAATCTGTTCACCTAATACCTTTAACTGTTCAATTGCAGCAGGACGGTATACATCGCCTGCAACAAGAAGCGGATGACGGCCTTTTTTACTTTTCAGCATATTGGCCAGTTTACCAGAGAATGTTGTTTTACCAGACCCCTGTAAACCTGACATAAGAATAACAGTCGGTTTTCCGGTGAGATTAATATCGGTAAATTTACCGCCCATCAAAGTGGTCAACTCGTCTTTTACTATTTTGACCATTAACTGTCCGGGTTTAACCGCAGTTAATACCTGTTGTCCCAGTGCTTTTTCCTTAACATCGTCGGTAAACTTCTTAGCAATTTTAAAGTTAACATCCGCATCCAGCAAAGCCCTGCGAATGTCTTTTAACGTTTCTGCAACGTTAATTTCGGTTATCATTCCCTGGCCCTTCAGTATTTTGAAGGACTTCTCCAGCCTGTCACTTAAATTCTCAAACATGCTTTTATTCTTTTCAAAATGAGTTGCAAAATTACAAGTTTAAAGTTGAATGGTAAAGGTTTGAATAAAAAACTTTCAAAAATGAAAAAACACTATCTGATTTATTCAAATCATCCATTTTGCCATGAGAATATGATGCCTTTTAACTTTAGCTCAGGATTAAAAAGATTGAACTTCAAAAGCCAAAGTCCCTTTAAACAATACATTTCTTATCCGAAAATCATGTCAACATTATATCTTGATTTTCAAATTTATATATCGTAAATTACATTACAATAAAATAAGATAAAAATGTCTTAATTTATAAAGAATGGGAATCAAAGAAATAATTCCACTTTTAGCTGCTATAATTGGATTAACACCTGTGGTTTTAAAATGGATAAATGATCGATCAACTGAAGCAGCAAACCGAAGATCTGTTCAACAGGCAAAAGAAAATGTAGAATTCTGGCAGGTTTGGCTGCAGGCTCAAAAAGAAGTTGCTTCAGCCGAGCGATTTGCCGAACTTAAAAATGAAGTTGCTCAGCGACTCGACATGCTGATTCAAAAAACAATTGAAGCTGAAAGAAGAGAAAAAAATAAAAGATCCGGGATTGAAAACCATTCCTTTTTACAAAAGGCTTTTTTATTATATATGCCTCATTCAGCTTCCGGTTGGATTTTTCATACTCTTTTTTACGCCGCAATTTCATTTACAGGAATGTTCCTTTTTGGTTCAAGTTTGCCCGCCGATGATATTTATGCTGATCCGAGTTGGGAAATTTTCATAAATGATCTTGGATTTATTGCTCCTACGTTTTTCTTTTTTTGTGCTATTGCCTTCCTATTCCAGCGTTTTGCACGAAGATCAGAACGTAAATTTTATAAAAAAATTAAGGTACAGGGTGAAAATCTGCAATAACCTTAAACTTGTCATCCATTTGTCTCATTTCGCGATCTTCATAAAGGATATAAATCAATTTTCCTGATTTTCTTTAAAAAACGAATTGACATAAATCGAAGTTTTACAATTTCTGATTTATTACCTTTAGCCTTCGAAAAAATTACAATATGAACCAAAAAATAAATGAGATAATCTCTCAGAATCTTAATATAGAATCAAAACAAGTTTTTAATACAATATCGCTACTGGAAGAAGGAGCAACGGTTCCCTTCATTTCGCGATACAGAAAAGAGCGCACAGGAAGTCTTGATGAAGTGCAGATTTCACAAATCAAAGAATTAAACGAAAAATTTACGGAACTTGAAAAACGAAAAGAAACGGTATTAAAAACTATTGAGGAACAGGAACAATTAACACCGGATTTAAAAACAAGAATAGAAAATTGTTTTGATGCGGTTGAACTGGAAGACATTTACCTTCCCTATAAACCAAAAAGAAGAACAAAAGCAACTATAGCGCGTGAAAAAGGGTTGGAACCTCTGGCGAAAATTATTATGAAACAGGTGGAACGCGATCCTGTTTTTCGTGCCAATTCCTTTTTAAGTGAAGAGGTAGAAACTGCGGAAGAAGCATTATCCGGGGCCCGGGATATTATTGCCGAGTGGATTAGTGAAAATGAAAAGGCAAGAAATATTGTGCGACGCGGATTTGAAATTGGAGCAGATATAACATCAAAAATTATAAAAGGGAAAGAGGAAGAAGCTGCCAAGTACCACGACTATTTTGATTGGAGTGAGCCTTTAAAGAAATGCCCGTCTCATCGTTTACTGGCGATGCGCAGGGGTGAAAATGAAGGCTTTCTGAGGGTTTCCATTTCTCCGGATGAAGATCGCGTTTTGGAAAATCTGGAACGTTTTTTTGTAAAAGGAAATAGCGAAAGTTCGGAACAGATAGCTCTGGCTGTAAAAGACAGTCTAAAAAGGTTGATACAACCTTCCATTGAAACAGAGTTTGCAAATCTTTCAAAAGAAAAAGCCGACGAAGAGGCCATAAAAGTATTTGCCGATAATCTGAAACAACTATTGCTTGCACCTCCCCTTGGACAAAAGCGTATTTTAGCCATTGACCCGGGATACCGTACCGGCTGTAAAGTTGTTTGTCTTGATGAGCAGGGAAATTTGCTTCATAATGAAACCATTTATCCTCATAAACCGCAGGAAGAGAAAAAAATGGCGGCAAAAAAAATCACGTCCATGGTCGAAGTTTACCAGATTGACGCGATAGCCATTGGAAACGGGACTGCGAGCAGGGAAACGGAGGCATTTGTGAAAAAATTAAGGTACAACAGGGAAATACGGGTATATGTTGTTAGCGAAGACGGAGCTTCAGTCTATTCTGCCTCATCGGTAGCCCGAAAAGAATTTCCTCAATACGATGTTACCGTACGTGGGGCAGTTTCCATAGGAAGGCGTTTAATGGACCCTTTGGCAGAACTGGTAAAAATTGATCCGAAAAGTATTGGAGTTGGACAATATCAGCACGACGTGGATCAGAAAAAACTAAAAAGCAGTTTGGATACAGTGGTAGAATTAAGTGTAAACTCGGTAGGCGTAAATCTTAATACTGCCAGTCAGCATTTGTTAACCTACATTTCAGGACTTGGCCCTCAATTAGCTGAAAACATTGTAACATTCAGAAAAGAAAATGGTGCATTTTCTTCAAGAGATGAATTAAAAAATGTACCAAGAATGGGACCTAAAGCCTTTGAACAGTCTGCCGGATTTCTTCGAATTCCTGAAGCCAAAAATCCTCTTGATAATTCTGCAGTTCACCCGGAATCCTACAAAATAGTTCAACAAATGGCGAATGATTTAAAATGCGATTTAAAAGATTTGGTCAGAAATGAAGAGATGGTTGCAAAAATCAACTTTGAAAAATATCTTACTGACGAAACAGGCTGGCCAACCTTAAATGACATAAAAAATGAGCTCCAAAAGCCTGGACGTGATCCCCGGAAACCAATCAAAGTATTTGAATTTGCAGAAGGAATTTTTTCTATTGAAGACTTGAGAGAAGGCATGGAACTTCCCGGAATTGTGAATAATATTACAAAATTTGGTGCCTTTGTTGATGTAGGGGTAAAACAATCGGGTCTGGTTCATATTTCAGAACTTGCCGACCGTTTTGTATCCGACCCTAATGAAATTGTAAAACTACACCAGCATGTAAAAGTGCGGGTAAAGGAGGTGGATGTGGCAAGAAAAAGGATACAACTTTCAATGCGCGGTGTCAATCAGTCGTAATCAAACGGTTTCTCAGGAGTAACAACCCAGAAAATGATATAAACAAGTAAACCAGGGAATGCCGCTGATAAAATTGAGACCAGCACATAAACAATGCGAATCAGCATTTTATCCGCGTTAATATATTCAGCGAAACCTGCCAAAACTCCTCCAAGAATCCGGTCACGCGAACGGTAAAGTCTTTTTGGTCTGCTTTCAACCTGCATATCTACTCCTCCCCGTCTTCATCCAGTAATTCTTCGTTTTCAAACTCCCTCTCCAGAAAATCCTCCGCTTCTTCAACCAATTGTGAAATTAAATCCTCATCACCAGGTTCTCCGTCAATCCAGTGAATTTCCTGGTTACTCCAAAAATCGTCAATATCGGCTTCAATAATAAATCTTGGATTTTCAGTGTGAACAACAAAAATGGTATCAGGTGATTCCAGTGAGTTGTCGGCTAGTAGAAATCGTGGTAACATGGCTTTTCATTTTTATGAATACTAATCTATTGACAAATAGATGCTTTTGTTCAATTATCACTTTAACAAAAATAAGAGTTTAATTTGACATAAAACACACAAAATCAGAGTAGAATATCAAAATTACTTGAAATCATAACTTTAATTTATCCATCATATAAAGAAATTCCTCCAAACATGTTTGAATTTTTAGTTTCTGAAATAGAAAGAGATTGCTATTTTAGCACACATTAAATAAAATTTCCTGATGAATAAACTGAACGATATCCTTTCTTTAATTGACAGTTACATAGGCGGATCTCAATGGTTCGTCCTTTTACTTCTGGGAACTGGTATATTTTTTACCCTTTACCTTAAATTCCCTCAATTTCGATATTTGAAACATGCTCTGTTTATTGTTCGGGGTAAATTTGATAAAGAAGGGGATGTTGGTGACACTTCACATTTTCAGGCACTGGCAACTGCACTTTCCGGAACCATTGGAACAGGTAATATTGCCGGTGTTGCTTTGGCTATTCATTTGGGGGGACCGGCGGCATTATTCTGGATGATTGTCACCGCCGTATTTGGTATGACACTAAAATTTGTTGAAGTTTCTATTTCCCATAAATACCGCGAAAAAGCACCGGATGGCACCATTGCCGGCGGACCAATGTATTACATGAGAAATCGTTTAAAAATGAACTGGCTGGCCGTCATTTTTGCAGTAGCCACCATTTTATCATCATTTGGAACAGGAAATTTGCCACAAATAAACAGCATCTCAAACTCGCTGTTTGAAACTTTTGGTATCAACCACATGATAACAGGAGGTGTTCTGGCTGTTTTACTCGGGGCTGTTATTATTGGAGGTATAAAGCGAATTTCTAAAGTTACTTCAAAACTGGTTCCGTTTATGGCCATTGTTTACTTTATAGGTGCTATCATGGTTATTATATTTAATTACGAGAATATAATACCTTCATTTAAATCTATAATTTACGATGTATTCACCGGAACAGCAGCAGCAGGAGGATTTCTTGGCGGGACAATTGCTTTTGCTTTTAACCGGGGCGTTAACCGCGGATTATTTTCAAACGAAGCCGGTCAGGGGTCCGCTTCAATTGCCCATGCAACAGCCCGTGCACACGAACCCATTTCTGAAGGGTTGGTTGCTTTATTGGGACCACTAATTGATACGATTATTATATGTATGCTAACTGGTATGGTTATCCTTTCGTCAGGAGTTTGGAACGAAAAATTTGAGAATCAGTTTCAAAAAGCAGATTTGATTGTGTTATCAGGATCATATTCAGAAAATTCGCAGGAAGACAAAAAACAACTGATGGATTTTATGACCGAAAATGCCGATCTACCTCTTTTTACTGGTGTCCTTCATGTAACTAATGGTGAAATTCAGGAACATAAACAAACTATTTTGCATGCCCGTTCAGTTGCTGAGGATATAAAAGTGTGGATAAATAACCAACCTTATTCAGGTGAAATTGAGTTTGATAACGGAAATCTAGTTAACGAGGATATTACTCTAACAGGTAAATCCCTGATGCATAGCGCACCATTAACAACCATTGCTTTTACAAGTAGCTGGTTGGGTGAATACGGAAAATACATTGTTTCTATTGGTTTGCTGCTTTTTGCATTCTCAACAGCAATCAGCTGGTCATATTACGGCGACAGGGCTGTTACATTCCTGTGGGGCTCCGACAAAGTCATCTATTATCATATCATATACATCATTGGTTTTTTTCTTGCTTCCTTTACCGACACTACCATCATCTGGACGTTCTCAGGAATTACCATAGCTTTAATGACGATTCCAAACCTGTTCGGAATTTTAGTGTTACATAAAGAAATGAAAACCGAAACCAACCTTTTTATGGATGAATTTTATGCCCGGTTTCCCAACTGGAAAAAACGCAAAAACAGAATTACATAATTCAGTAATTTCAAATTCATAATCAGCCGGAACAAAAATTAGCTCAAACATATAGCTTCGTACCTTAAACATCTTTATTATTTTTGCCGTGAAAAATAAAGGCAATGCAAAGAATTTATCCTGAAAATTTTGAACTAAAAATCGGTTTCGATCGCATTCGTGAAATGTTGCACATAAAGTGCCTGAGCAGCATGGGAAGCGAATGGGTTGATGAAATACATTTTCAGGAAGATTTTGAAATGATACAAAATCAAACAGGAGAGGTTAATGAGTTTTGCAGGATTGTGCGCGAGTTTGATAGTTTTCCGGCCACTCATTTTTATGATCTCAGAAACGCACTTGAGAAAATTAAAATTGAAGGTCGTTTCCTTGAAACTTCTGAATTGTTTGATTTAAAACGCTCCCTGGAATCGGTACGGGCAATTGTTTTCTTTTTTAATAAACAGGAAGAAGAAATATTTCCCCTGTTGAAAAGGAAAACCGAGAAGGTACAGGTGTTTCCCTATATTTATGATCGTATTGACAGTATTCTGAATAAGTTTGGTAAAATGCGTGATAATGCTTCGCCTGAACTTGCACAAATCCGAAAAGACATTATTTCCTTACAGTCGAGTATGTCAAAACGCCTGCACGCCATACTGAAACAAGCCCAAAAAGACGGACTGGTTGATGATGAAGCTTCAATATCGATTCGCGACGGACGTGCTGTAATACCCATTTCTGCATCCAACAAAAGAAAGTTAAAAGGAATTGTCTACGATGAATCAGCCACAGGGAAAACATCTTATGTGGAGCCCAACGAAATCGTGGAAATGAACAACGAAATTCGTGAGTTGGAATACTCAGAACGCCGGGAAATTATTAAAATTCTGACCACATTTTCAAACGACATCCGGCCCTATCTTGACGAATTATTTTACTCCTATGATTTTTTGGGAGAAATTGATTTTATTCGTGCAAAGGCCCTGCTGGCTGTTGAATTTGATGCGATAAAACCAGACATGTCGAATCGTCCTGTTATAGACTGGTACCAGGCCATTCATCCGCTACTACAAAAAACTCTCAAAAGAGAAAACAGGAAAATTGTTCCGTTAAATATACGCTTGACTGAAGAAAAACATATTTTGCTGATTTCAGGACCCAACGCCGGTGGAAAATCGGTGTGCCTGAAAACTGTTGGCCTTTTACAATACATGTTGCAATGCGGACTTTTAATTCCTATTAGTGAAGGGAGTAAAACAGGTATCTTTGGTCGTATTTATATTGATATTGGCGATGAGCAATCGATGGAAAACGACTTGAGCACTTATAGTTCGCACCTAATGAACATGAAACATTTCGTGAAATTCAGTGATAAAAAAACATTGATACTCATCGACGAATTTGGAACCGGTACCGAACCAATGTTGGGTGGCGCCATTGCAGAGGCTATTCTTGATCAACTCAATCAACTACATACATTTGGGGTAATTACAACGCATTATACAAATCTAAAACATTTTGCATCCTCGGCAGAAGGAATTGAAAATGGTGCAATGTTGTACGACTCACAAAATATGAATCCATTGTTTCACCTGGAAATAGGTAAACCGGGAAGCTCATTTGCATTTGAAATTGCGCGAAAAATAGGACTTCCTGAAGAAATTCTTGAAAAAGCTACTGAAAAGGTAGGCAAAAAACATATTGATTTTGATCGAAACTTACGACAAATAAACCGCGACAAACGTTATTGGGAAAGCAAGCGCAAAAAAATTCGTCAGGTGGAAAAAATCCTCGATGAAATGGCAGCCAATTACGAAACAGAGTTGCAAGAAACCAAAAAGCTTCGAAAAGAAGTACTCGCCAAAGCCAAGGAGGAAGCAGATGTTTTGCTTTCGGGTGTAAATAAAAAAATTGAAAATACCATACAGGATATTCGTGATGCACAGGCAGAAAAAGAAAAGACTAAAAAAGCACGCGAGGAACTTGAAGACTTAAAAAGACAGGTAAAACATAAAAGCAATAGTAACGATAAATTTATCCAGAATAAAATTGATAAACTCAGGCAACGTGAAGAAAGACGCAATCAAAAGCGTCCGAAGGATTCAAAGGAACCAATACCAAAAGAAGAACTGGTAGAACGTGTTGAATTAAAGCCCGGTGATAAAGTCCAGATTAAAGGCCAAAATACAGTAGGCGATTTGATCGAACTGAATGATAAAAATGCTGTGGTTGCTTTTGGTCAGTTGATTACTACCCTACCCCGAAAACAGGTTGAACGCATTAGCAATAATGAGGCAAAAAAACTGGAAAAAGGAAAACGAACAGGTAGTTCTGCACTTACACAAAATTTCTCACAAAGACGATTAACTTTTAAACCTGAAATTGATATCCGCGGACAACGAGTCGAAGAAGCTATTTCAAAAATACAGGAATTTATCGATGAGGCTATCATGTTTGAAGTAGCGCAACTCCGAATTCTTCATGGGAAAGGACATGGAATTCTAAAATCGACTATTCGCGACTATTTGCGTGCTGAACCGATGGTGCGCAGTTTTAAAGACGAACATGTGGATTTCGGCGGTGCAGGAATAACTGTAGTGAATCTTTCTCTCTAAAATATACAATTGATTATCCATAGATTTACCTGATCGGTATTAAATCGTAATACCAACTATCTTTCTGAAAAGTTAGATTGTCCTTTTTCAAAAAACAACACCACTGATAAGGTTCAAAATCTTAATCAAGTTATTCTTCCTATTTAATAAAACTATTGTATCAAATTGAACGAATTGTACAATCAATTGTTAAGCTATTGAATTCTAAAATTATGAAACAAACATAAATTTTAATCAGATGAAAAAAATAAGTTTACCGTTCAGTTTGTTGTTGGCGGCTTTTTTTATTATGTCAGCACAATCATGCACGAACACCACAAAAAGTGATCAACAAAGTGAAGAACAGCCAATGATGGAGATAGAACATGCTGTAACAAATTTTGAAAAGGCAGTATGCGTTTTACATCCAACAGAAGGAAATGCAGTAAAAGGAGTTGTTACTTTTACAAAGACGGCTTCAGGTGTTAATGTGGTTGCCGATCTTGAAGGGCTTACTCCGGGAAGTCATGGATTTCATATCCATGAATTTGGTGACTGTTCTGCTCCGGACGGTACATCTGCAGGTGGACATTATAATCCGGCAGGAATGGACCACGGCGGTCCGGCGGATATGGATCGACATGTTGGTGACCTCGGTAATATTGTTGCGGAAGAAGATGGAACAGCACATCTTGAACTTAATGATACCATGATTAAATTGAATGGCGAACATTCAATTATTGGAAGAGGAATTATTGTTCATGCGGGAGAAGATGACTTAACATCACAACCTACAGGTGCTGCCGGGGCAAGAGTTGCCGCAGGAGTAATTGGAATTGCAAAGAATTAAAATTCAGAATATATTATTAATATCTATAGAAGAGGAAGGCTAAATTTAGTCTTCCTCTTTGTATTATATAATGTAAGGGAAATTATTCAAATTAAATGGACAAATAAACTTTTCAATTAAAGCATATAATTAATTAGATATTATTGTCTTTTTTTCTTAAATTGTATAAAGATTAAACTTAACTACAATGAAAAGATTGCTTTGGATTATTCCCTCCATTCTCATCGTTTTGATTTTAGCTTTTGTTCTTTATGTGAAATTAGCACTTCCCAATGTTGGCCCTGCTCCTGACTTAAAAGTTGAGATTACACCTGAAAGGCTTGAAAGAGGCGAATATCTCGCCACAGTTTTAATGAGTTGTGTTGATTGTCACAGTCAAAGAGATTTTTCAAAATATGCTGCACCAACAACCGGAGTTCCATTTTCCGGAGGAGGATCAGAATTTACTGAGGAGACTGGTGCTCCGGGAGATTTTTATGCTCCAAATCTTACACCCTATCATTTGGAAGAATGGACCGATGGAGAAATCTACAGGGCAATTACAGCCGGTGTCTCCAAGGATGGACGGGCTCTGTTTCCTTCCATGCCTTATCATCTTTACGGTCAGGCACCCGATGAAGATATTTATTCTGTAATAGCATATTTAAGAAGTTTACAACCCCACGAGTCAACAGTTCCTGATCCAAGTCCGAAATTCCCGTTTAGCCTGATAATGAATTTTATTCCTCAAAAACAGGAACCTGAGGAAACTCCTGATAAAAACAATATTGTTGCCTATGGTGAATATGTAACAAAACTGGCTGCATGTTACGATTGCCACACCCCAATGGAAAAAGGAAACTATGTGGATGAAAAAGCTTATTCCGGAAACATGGAATTTATTTTACCAAACGGAACGCTCTACTCCGCAAATATTACTCCTGATAAAGAAACAGGTATCGGTGAGTGGACGGAGGAAATGTTCATTAGTCTTTTTCGTGTATACAACGCAGATTCAGGATATGTGCATATGGATGTGGGTGAAGGGTATAATACTGTTATGCCGTGGACTGTTTATTCTAAAATGGATGAATACGATCTAAAAGCCATTTATGCATATCTAATGACATTAGATCCTATTAAAAACGAAACAAATATTTACAAGCCAAAATCATCAGAATAGTAACAAATTAAACCGTTTGCCAACGTGTGGTTGATTGATAATTTTTTACATATTCTTCAACTTCATTATCCTTTTCACACCCATTACTTGCACCTTCCAAATATTCATGACAAATGTCATTTTTTTGCATATTAAAGAAAATTTTCTTTAATATGCAACTTGCAATCTTCAAAATTCCAATTTCTCTTTTCATGATTTTCCGTTTTAACTTTACACTTCAGAATCATTCAACCGTCTCAATAAAACGGCTGCGTAAGAACTCATAGACGTACTTTGCACAATCACATCTTCAGGTAAATGCAAAATTGCAGAGGTAAAATTCCAGATAGCTTTAATCCCGCAATTTACAAGGTCCTCAGCTACGTCCTGAGCAACATTATTAGGCGTGGTTAGTATTCCTATTTTCACATCCAACCTGTTTGACAAGGTGAACAACTTATTGTATTCAAGAATATGAATACCTCCAACATGAGTTCCAATCTTTTTTTCGTCAACATCAAAAGCAGCTATAATCTTTAATCCTAAAGACTGGTGCTCCTGATAGGCCATCAGTGCAGATCCCAGATTACCTGCACCAACAATAAATGCTTCATTGGTACGGTTAAATCCAAGGTAATTTTCAAGAGCATGAATCAATTCATATGTATTATATCCTACCCGTGGTTTACCTTTTATACCCGTAACAGCTAAATCTTTAACAACCTGAGTAGGATCACATTTTAAATCTTTTCCAATAACCGGCGCTGAAATATTAATAATTCCCTGCTCTTTTACTTTATCAAGGTAATACAAATATCCAGGCAACCTTTTCAGGGTTGGTTCCGGTACCTTACGGTTCTTTTTGTATTTCCTTATTTCTTTCATTTGTTAATCGATTATTTCGATTTATAATTTTCTATGACAAATATAACAACAATTATATAAAGAAATTGTTCTTTATTTGTTTTTCCTTATTTTGTTAACTGAAATTTAAAATTCAACATGAAAAAACAGGTCTTCAAGTTAAAGTTGCAACCTTAACATTACAATATAATATTCAGGATGCAATTAGCATTGGACGAAAAACAGAAAATTATGAAAATAATAGGCTGAAGTAAATTTGATAATTTAAACTAAGCTGAAACCAAATCTCACCAATACGCTATTTTTAATTAAACTTTGTTTTGCAAAAAAAGAAAAAGCTTAATTTTACAGGAACAAATGAATTTGACATAAAATAATCCATTTCAAAAAAATTTATTTTTTTGAAATTTAACGACACTAGAATGAATATGGAGAAAACGAAAATAACAAAGCTTGGTGATGCAGACCATGGAGACAAAAAACAAAGTGTTCAGAGAAAAATCGAATCTAAATTTCTGGAACAAAGGAAAATATTTCTTTGGGGACAAGTTGACGATGAGTCAGCAGAAGATATTGTAAGTAAATTACTTTACCTGGAATCAACCGGTCCGGGAGAAAAAATTACTTTTTTCATTAACAGTCCGGGAGGAATTGTAACTTCAGGTTTTTCAATTCTGGATACAATGAGTATGATATCTTCACCTGTTTCAACGGTTTGTATGGGACTTGCTGCTTCCATGGGTTCTATCCTATTGTCAGCAGGGGAAAAAGGACAACGCTTTATTTATCCTTTGGGAAAAGTTATGATTCACCAACCCAGCATAGGTATGTTACGCGGAACCGCAAGTGATTTGGAAATCAGTGCAAAACAAATCATGAAAACAAAACAGCAGTCTGCAGAAATTTTAGCTGAAAACTGTGATCAGACTGTTGAACGAATTTTAAGCGATTTTGAAAGGGACTACTGGATGGATTCCAATGAATCAGTTGAATACGGTATTGTTGACGGGATTTATAAAATGGATTAACTTAGCTATAAAATATTGAATAATTTACGGTTCAACTTCTGTTGAGCCGTTTTTATTTATACCCAGTCGCATGATGATTCTACATACAACTTTCATAAAAATATTTCGTAAAATTCTCTGTCATCTTTAACCAAATGATCGATGATGAATAGCAAAATAAAACGTGTATTGATTTTTACATTTACAATCTTTCTGTTTGGCTTAATCTTTATTTATATTGGACTGAGAGTTTGGATTTGGACGGATGCAAACAAATATGCAGAAAAAGCATCGTTGCAATTCAAAACTGACAAAACAGAGGCACTTCTCATCCTTTTAGATTCAGAAGAATATACATTGAAAGAAAAAAACAAAGCAATATGGGCACTAGGGGTTCTTAAAGAAAAAAAAGCACTGCTAAAATTAGAACTCTTGTACACTGGTGAAGAATGCCAACACGATTCAGCCATCTGCCAATATGAATTACGCAAAGCTATTCATAAAATAGAAGGAAGTCTTCGTGGTCCTTTACAGGCCAGGAATTAAAATTTTCCTTCAATATCATTTTTATTTTTCCCGGCCAGTTAATTTTTCGTAACTTACAGAAAACCAAAAACTACTGCCATGTATATTAGCTACAGCGGTCCGCTTTCCCGTGGCTGGGAACGCATGAAAAAAGCCCTTTTTCAACCTTTCAATATAGTAAAATGGATAAATATTGGTTTTACTGCTTTTCTTGCCGGATTAACAGATTTTCACGGTAGCAGTAGCGGTAATAACTCCGGGTATAAAACCAGTGACTGGGATGACTTTTTTAATTTTCCGCAAACAGCATGGAACTGGCTTTCAGAACATCCATTATATTCAAATCTCATTTTGTTGGGAATTGTTTTACTTATAATTTTTACAATCGTACTAGTATGGTTGAGTTCCCGGGGAAAATTTATGTTTTTATACAATGTAGTTCATAACAGAGATGAAGTTAGTTTACCATGGCGTGAATATAAAAAGGAAGGAAATTCATTATTCTGGTGGCGTTTTGTTTTTGGTTGGATTGTTTTTATAGTCTTTATGGCATTCTTCATCCTCTGTTTTAACACCGCAAAAACTCTGTATTATGGGAATGTACCAGTTGGAGCTATGGTCTGGACCATTGCAGGGCTGGTTCTTTTATTCCTCTTTTTAATTATAACTGTTAGTTATATTTCACTATACCTTAATGATTTTGTTGTACCCATAATGTATAAATACCGTCTGGGTATTAATCGTGCATGGATTAAATTTCTTGGTTTGTTTGTCCGACATATTGGAAGTTTTATAGTATATGGATTATTTATTTTTATCCTGGGAATTGCGGTTGCATTGGTAGTAATTTTCTTTGCACTGGTAACATGTTGTATTGGCCTTCTGTTAATTGTTATTCCATTTGTAGGTTCGGTAATTTTACTACCAGTAAGCTATACATTCAGGGCTTTGTCGGTTGAATTCCTTGCTCAGTTTGGTGAAAATTACAATCTTTTCCCGGAACAGGAAATAGAAGTTTCAAAAAATGAATAGAAAAAAGGATGTTGTAAAAATTAGTTTCTCCCTCTGAACAGGTGCACGAATCCGTTGGCTCTTCTTGTTTGCCCGTCTCTTCCCTGCCCTTCAACTACATAATAATAAACTCCGGGGCTGGCATACCTGCCACCGATTTTACCGTCCCAAACAGATTCCATATAAGTATTCTCAAAGCCTCTTATATCGTTTTTACTCCAATAATGAACTCTTTTACCCCAACGATTAAAAATGGAAATCTTAACGCTTTTCATCGACCAGAATTTCACAATAAATTCATCGTTCACGCCTGGGCTACCACCGGGAGTAAAAACATTCGGAGCCTCTACAAATGAAGAATCAACATATATGTAATCCTCCATAAATGTAGTATCAAAACACGTTAACGAATCATTCACAACATTTGCTGCAACCAGTTTAACCATGTAAATTCCAGTGTTTTCGTAGGTGTAAATTGGACTTGTATTATATGCCACCTGCATAATACTATCTATTTCTCCCTGTGTGTTTTCTGCTTCCTGTTTAATTTCATTTAAATCACGGTAAAAATACCATTCATAAGCATTTGCATTTTCAGAAGTATTATTAAAAGTTACTTCAAGTGGTGCTTCTCCTGTCATATCATTAGTCCAGTCCGCATCAGGCATAAAACTGGCTTTGACCGCAATTGGTTGATAGTAAACCATTTCATTCACTTCGCAACCAAACCGATCATAAACCCGAAATGTATAATTAACATTTGTAGTTGGTGGAGCAAATATTTGAGGATTAAGTATTGTCGCAAAAATTACATCTCCTTCTTTCCATTGAACTTTCATATCACGAGACATGTTCAGTTCTGCATTGGTTGATAAATCATTATATATTATTTCAGAAGAAGTAAAACTTCCACTTAAAGCAAACGATTCACAATCCGGATATGAAACAGCGCCATCGGCCTGAATCCATGTATTAAAAACCCATGCCCTGTATACTTCTGTTGTCGCTCCCTGTGAAATTGTTGCACGGTAACAACCATCTGCAAGCCCGGTTAATGATGAAGTGTTACTTTCTGAACTCTCAGAAATCGCAAGTTCAAAAGCGCCGGACTGGCTGTTATACTTTTCCCACAAAAAAGTTTTAGTACCAGTAAGCTCAGTCGTAACCTGCAACTCCCCAACCTGCGCCCCTTCACTTTCAGCACAAAAAATAAAAATATCGTCTGTTTCTGTAAATGTAGGATAGCTTGTCACATCTGAGCCAACAGCACTCGGTGCAGTAATTTGAGCCGATAGCGAACCGGCAATTAAAAAAAACAGTAGTAAACTAAAAATATTTAATCTTCCTTGTCGCATCATAAACACAGAAAACTTTAAGCTACAATATTAACGTATAATTTTAATTTAATTGTCCGGCGAAGTAGAAAAATCCTAATCTAATCTTCCAAATGGAACGAAAATAAATATTGTTGAAAAAAGCCAATCATATTTTCAAAGAAAACCCTGAACATCTTTTACTTTTGTTTTTTTAATCAGGAAACCCAATTTATTGTGTTCGAATACTTACAAGATTTAAATAAAGCACAACAGGAAGCTGTTTTAAGCTCGGAAGGACCGGCTTTGGTAATTGCAGGAGCAGGTTCGGGAAAGACACGTGTACTTACTTATAGAATTGCTCATTTATTAAAACAAGGCGCCCGGCCTTCTTCAATTTTAGCACTGACATTTACGAATAAGGCGGCCCGTGAGATGAAGGAAAGAATAGCAAAAGTAGTGGGAGAAAATGCAGCACGCTATTTGTGGATGGGTACGTTCCACTCCATTTTTGCCCGGATTTTAAGAATGGAACACGAAACCATTGGCTATCCCTCCAATTTTACAATTTACGATAGTGCCGACAGTAAAAGTCTAATAAAAACTATCATCAAAAGTTTTCAGCTCGATGATAAGGTATACAAGCCTGGTGTCGTTGCGGGACGAATTTCAATGGCAAAAAACAACCTGATAACACCTGCAATTTATGCGCAACAAAATGAAATAAGACTTGCTGACAAAAATATGCGGATGCCCGCAATAACAGAAATTTACAAAGAATACGTAAAACGTTGCTTTTTATCCGGGGCCATGGATTTTGATGATCTTTTACTTAAAACGAACCTGTTGTTTCGGGACAAGCCTGAAATTCTGGAGAAATATCAGAAACGATTTGATTATGTATTGGTGGATGAATACCAGGATACAAACTATGCCCAATACCTCATCATCAAAAAACTGGCCGCCGCCCACAATAATATTTGTGTTGTTGGCGACGATGCACAAAGTATTTACTCGTTCCGGGGTGCGCGAATAGAAAATATTCTGAACTTTAAAACGGATTATCCGGCGCATAAAATTTTTAAACTGGAACAAAACTACCGTTCAACCCAAACCATTGTAAACGCAGCCAATAGTATAATTGTAAAAAATAAACGGCAAATTCCAAAAACCGTTTTTTCAGAAAAAGCCAAAGGAAAACCCATCACAGTTCTTTCAGCACTGACTGATAACGAGGAGGGTTTTCTTGTGGCTCAGGAAATTTCAAAAACTCAACTCAGCGAACATTACAAAAACTCTGATTATGCCATATTGTACCGAACAAATGCACAATCCCGTATTTTTGAGGAAGCATTAAGGAAAAGAAATATTCCTTACAAAATTTACGGCGGACTAAGTTTTTACCAGAGAAAAGAAGTCAAAGATCTGCTGGCTTACTTCAGGCTCACAATTAATCCGGCTGACAACGAAGCTTTAAAACGAATAATCAATTTCCCTGCACGTGGTATAGGTGCTACAACGATATCAAAACTTGAAACAGCTGCTGTAAACAATGAAACTTCAATCTGGAAAATAATCACAGGACTTAATGAAAGTAATCCGGCCAATTTAAATAAGGGCACCATTTTAAAGGTTATGAATTTTGCCAGACTCATTATCAAGTTTACTAATCTGACGAAAACTACAGATGCTTTTGATGCGGCAAAAACTATTGCTGAAGAAACAGGTATATTAAAAGACTTATACAACGACAAATCACCGGAGGGCTTAAGTCGATATGAAAACATCCAGGAGTTATTAAATGGTATCCAGGAATTTAGCATCAATGCAAAAGAGGAGGGCCAGCCGGAAAAACTGGAAAATTATCTTGAAGATGTTGCACTTCTCACTGATCAAGACAATGAAAAGGATGAAGATCGCGATAAGGTTACCCTGATGACGGTTCATTCTGCCAAAGGACTGGAATTCAAAAATGTTTTTATAGTTGGCCTGGAGGAAAACCTTTTCCCTTCCGGTCAGGCAGATGAAAAAAATAAACCCGAAGCGCTGGAAGAGGAACGACGGTTATTTTACGTTGCCCTCACCCGTGCCCAGGAAAATGTTTGGTTTTCTTTTGCCAGTCAAAGATATCGTTGGGGAAAACTCGATTTTTGCACTGTAAGCCGTTTTATTGAGGAAATGGATGAAAAATATATTGAAGGATTTGAAACTAATCGTAATGCATCGCAAACATCAAATTCAGAATACCGTCCCCATCGGGATAACCCGACTTTACAATCCGCAGGAGATTCTCAGTTTCGATCCTTCAAAAATAGAAATGCACAAAACATTTTCAATAAAAAACTCGTTAATTTGAAAGAGGCTGGAAAAACGAATACAAATTTTGAGGGGGATGATCCGGCCAAAATTTTAGCAGGGATGCAGGTGGAACACCAACGGTTTGGAGTTGGCAAGGTACTTAAGGTTGAAGGTGTTGTACCCAATTTAAAAGCTACTGTATTCTTCCAAACGGTAGGACATAAACAACTGCTTTTAAAGTTTGCCAAATTGAAAATAATAAACTAGTTCTTCAAAAAAAAAGGATAAAAATTGTGTATTGAGATGAAATCATTAGTTTTGCATCGTGAATCCCCACTAAATTTCATCAGATTACCTGAAAATTAATATTTTACATTAAATGGATTACAATTCAAAAAGAAAGAAACTTCCATTACCTGAGTACGGAAGAAATATACAAAACATGGTTGATCATGTGATGACCATTGAAGATCGGGCAGAGAGAAACCGGGCGGCACAAACTGTTATTGACGTGATGGGAAATTTATATCCATACCTCAGGGACGTAGCCGAATTCAATCATAAATTATGGGATCATCTCGCAATCATGACGGATTTTAAATTGGATATCGATTATCCATATGAACCACCATCACCTGATATTTTAACAGAAAAACCAAATACTGTCCCATATAATCAACATGATATAAGGTATAAGCACTATGGGTTGGTTATGGAAAAAATGATTAAGAAAATTGCCGAATATGAAGGCGAAGAAAAGGAGGTTCTGACAAAACAATTGGCCAATCATATGAAAAAATCTTACCTCATCTGGAACAAAGACGCAGTTGAAGATGATAAAATTTTTATGGATATGGAAGAACTTTCAGATGGAAAAATAAAACTGGAGCCCGAGATGCAGCTTGCTGAAATAAAAACACTTATTGGTAAACCTAAGAAGAAAAAAGCTCAAGGTAAAAAAAGACATTAATCCGTTTCAAAATGTCAACTTTCCGAATTGAAGGCGGTTATAAACTCAACGGCTCGCTAGAGCCACAAGGTGCAAAAAACGAGGCACTCCAGGTCATTTGTGCCGTACTTCTCACTGAAGAAGATGTAGTCATTGATAATGTACCCGAAATCAGTGACGTATTAAAACTGATAGAAATTCTCGAAAAACTAGGGGTTCAAACAGAACGTATCAAAAAAGGAAATTATCGTTTTAATGCCTCTGAAATAGACATTGACTTTTTAAAAACAAAAGAATACGCAAAACTTGCAGTAAGCCTGAGAGGATCCATTATGATAATCGGTCCGCTACTGGCACGTTTTGGAAAAGGATTTATTCTACAACCCGGAGGCGATAAAATTGGCCGAAGACGAGTTGATACACATTTTATCGGTTTCCAAAAACTAGGTGCACAATTTAAATTTGATGTTGCCAACCACTGGTTTTCCATTTCAGCAAAAAAACTAAAAGGCGCTTATATGCTATTGGATGAAGCGTCGGTTACAGGAACAGCGAATATCTTAATGGCTGCTGTTTTGGCAGAAGGTACAACAACTATTTACAATGCGGCTTGTGAACCCTACATTCAGCAGCTATCAAAAATGCTGGTTTCAATGGGGGCCCGAATATCCGGAATTGGGTCCAATCTTTTGACCATAAATGGAGTTTCAAAACTCGATGGCTGCACACACCGCATTTTGCCTGATATGATTGAAGTTGGCAGTTTTATTGGGCTGGCAGCAATGACAGCTTCCAATATCACCATAAAAAATGTTGGCATTGAACACCTGGGGGTAATTCCGGCGTCTTTCCAAAGGCTTGGAATCAATGTTAGCCAGGAAAATGACAATCTCGTTGTAAAAAATACAGAACATTATGAGATAGAATCATACATTGATGGATCAATTATGACCATTGCTGATGCTCCCTGGCCAGGATTAACTCCTGATTTACTGAGTGTTTTTCTTGTCGTTGCCACCCAGGCAAAAGGAAGCGTTCTCATCCATCAGAAAATGTTTGAAAGCCGCTTGTTTTTTGTTGATAAACTGATTGACATGGGTGCGCAAATTATTCTTTGTGATCCGCACCGCGCTACCGTTATTGGTCTTGACAGAAAACACCCGCTAAGAGCAACAAATATGACCTCCCCAGATATCCGCGCAGGTATTGCCCTTCTCATAGCTGCTTTGTCGGCCAAAGGGAAAAGCACTATTAACAATATTGAACAAATCGACAGAGGATATGAAGATATAGACATCCGCCTGAACGAACTTGGCGCGAAAATTGCAAGACTTTAAATATAGAAATAGTTACATATTTTCATTATTTATAAACTTTCCAAATGAATTTTGTGTTAGTTTTAAAATTGAATTATATATTTTTGAAAAGTTTAAAAAAAAGGAGATTATCATGAAGAAATTGATGTTATTCATTTTTGCGGTTGTTTTAGGTACAGGAATTTCATTGGCGCAGGAACCAAAAATAGGTATTAACATTGGCAATAAGGCACCCGAATTAATTGGGAAATCGGCGGATGGTTCAACAATGAAACTCTCTGACACAAAAGGCAAACTGGTTTTACTTGATTTCTGGGCGGCTTGGTGTGGCCCGTGTCGGAAAGAAAATCCAACCGTTGTAAAAGCTTATCAAAACTACAAAGACAAAAAATTTGCAAACGGTGAAGGATTTACCGTATTTAGTGTATCTCTTGACCGGACAGAGAAAGACTGGAAAAAAGGCATTGCGGATGACAAACTGGTTTGGCCGTATCACATCAGTGATTTACAGTATTGGCAATCAAAACACGCTGCAGTTTACGGAGTAAGAAGTATTCCCTCAAATTTCCTGTTAAACGAAGATGGTGTTATTATAGCACGTAATCTTCGTGGACCGGCACTGGAGGCTGCTCTGTCAAAATATGTAAAATAAAAGACACTTTTGCACTCCCCCATTTTAAAAATATTTCAAATCATTCAAATTGGCACTCGTTTATAAAAAGGAGTGTCAATTTGTCTTTTATATTTGCATGGCAAATTTTTTGATAAGTAAGGTAGCAAATTAAAAATCAGCAAAATGACAGAAGAAGTCAAAAACGAAAAGGAAATGAATGCTCAGGAAAAAGAGCAGGACAAAAATACAATGGAAGCAACTGAGACGAAGGTAAAGGAAACAGCAGAAAAGGCCGAGAAAGAAGAGGATAACAAGAAAAAATCAAAAAAAGATAAAAAAGAGGCCAAATTGAAAGAGCTGGAGGCAAAACTGGATGAAATTTCTGATAAGCATCTGCGTCTTCAGGCTGAATTTGACAACTTCCGACGTCGTACTGTTAAGGAAAAAGCAGACCTGATCAAATCAGGAGGAGAAACAGTTATAGTGAACATCCTGCCTGTAATTGATGATTTTGAACGTGCTCTTGACTCGCTTAAAAACGTGGCTGACGATGATGCAGGGAAACAGGGCACAATGCTTATTTACAATAAATTCAGAGAGTTTTTAAAACAAAACAATGTAAAAGAAATTGAAGCGCTCAACGAGGAATTTGATGTTGACCTGCACGAGGCAATCACAAAAATTCCTGCTCCAGAAGAAAAACTAAAAGGAAAAGTTGTTGACGTAGTTCAAAAGGGCTATGTTTTAAATGACAAGGTAATCCGGTTTGCCAAAGTAGTAATCGGAGAATAATAATACGAATGAAAAATGGCAAAAAGAGATTTTTACGAAATATTAGAGGTTGGTAAAAATGCTACTCCGGAGGAAATAAAAAAGGCATACCGAAAAAAGGCAATTCAGTATCACCCTGACAAAAATCCGGGGGATAAAGAAGCTGAGGAAAAGTTTAAGGAAGCAGCTGAAGCCTACGAGGTACTTAGTAACCCGGAAAAAAAACAACGTTATGACCAGTTTGGACATGCCGGCGTAAGCGGTAATGCCGGAGGTGGTTTCAGTGGAGGTTTTTCCGATATTGAAGATATTTTTTCGGCATTCGGAGATATTTTCGGCGGACACTTTGGCGGTTTTGGCGGTTTTGGTGGAAGCAGCAGAACAAGAGGAGGAAGGAGAGTCAGCCGGGGTTCAGATTTACGGGTAAAAGTTAAACTAAACCTGCAGGAAATAGTAAACGGTGTTGAGAAAAAAATTAAGGTTAAAAAATATGTAGCCTGCCAGCATTGTAACGGCACGGGAGCAAAAAACGGTTCATCTTACTCAAACTGTGGTACCTGTCGCGGAACCGGTCAGGTTACCCGGATTGCAAATACTTTACTGGGGCAAATGCAAACCACTTCAACATGTCCTACCTGCCAGGGAGACGGGAAGGTAATTACTGATCAGTGTAACCACTGTGCCGGCGAAGGTGTAATTCGTGATGAAGAGGTAATCAACATCAAAATTCCTGCAGGAGTTGGCGAGGGAATGCAACTTAATGTCACCGGAAAGGGAAATACAGGTCGCCGAGGCGGTATCAATGGTGATATGCTGGTTGTTATAACCGAAGAAGACCATCCGGAGTTGGTTAGAGATGGAAACAACTTGATTTATAACCTTTTCGTATCCTTTCCTGATATTACGCTTGGTACTACTGCTGAAATTCCAACGGTTGAGGGAAAAGTAAAAGTTAAAATTGAAGCCGGCACCCAACCTGAAAAAATACTCAGGTTAAGAGGAAAAGGTATTCCGGATGTTAACGGCTACGGTAAAGGCGATCTGTTGGTTCGGGTGCACGTTTGGATTCCCAAAAAACTAAACGCTGAAGAAAAAAGGATGCTTGAAAAACTTCAAAATTCACCGGGATTCCAGGAAGGACCGTCCTCATCCGAAAAATCATTTTTTGAAAAGATGAGAGATATGTTTGAGTAGGAAGGTTCCTGTATTTTTCAAATAAATACCCATTCTATTTGGCAAAAATGTAGCTTTTATTCATTACTTTTAGGGAATAACTGATGAATAAAAACCTTACAACTATGAAAAAGATTTTGATCCTTGTTTTCTTCTTAAGTTTTACATTGGCTGGTTTAGCGCAGAACAAACCCGGACAAATTATTGGAAACTGGAAATATTCTGTCGACGCCGGTGGAATGTATCTCACGGGTGTTTTTCATTTTTTTGAAAAGGAAGGTAAATTGACCGGAGAAATATTATCTGATGACGGATATACTATTCCGATGACAAAAATTGAACAAAAAGAGCCAAATAAATTTTATCTGGAGGCTGCAACAGATTACGACACGTATAAAATCACATTGAATTTTGAAGGAGACAAATTCTCCGGCACAGGTACTTCCTACGATGGTGATGCACCGATTACAGGTGAAAGGAAAAAATAAAAAAAAACCGACGCAACAATTTATACAGTTTATTTGTATTATCCGTACACTGACTATTATTTTAATTATTAGGTATTCTGGTACCTGAATGTGTTTTAATGTGAAAGAATTCCAAAAAAAATATCAATTTCTTGAAAAAGAATTACAAGAAGAAATTCTGGAAATCGGAATCCGAAAAACGTTTCAAGCCAATGAAATTCTTATTCGAGAAGGGCAGTTTATAACTAGTTTCCCTCTCGTACTTAAAGGTCTTATAAGAATTACAAGAAACAACGAAGACGGAAATGAACTTTTATTGTACTATTTGAAAGACAATGAAGTGTGTGCCATGTCTTTAACTTGTTGCATGTCTAATTCAACGAGTAATGTTAAAGCGATTGCTGAAGAAGAAACCGAAGTAATTATGTTGCCTGTTTCCCTGCTCGACAACTGGATTTGCAAATACCCTTCGTGGAAACAATTTGTGATGCAGACCTTTCAAAACCGCTTCAGAACTATGATTGACACAGTTGACACGCTGGCTTTTTTAAAACTTGACGAACGCCTGATTAAATTTTTTGTCGACAGGTTTGAAAATTCCGGAATAAAAACATTTACAGGGACGCATCAAGACCTTGCACTTCAGCTCAATACATCGCGTGAAGTAGTTTCAAGGTTGTTGAAAAAGCTTGAAAAAGAAGGGAAAATTCAACTTTCCAGAAATTTTATTGATTTTTCCGGACTTTTGTGACTTTTATTACATTCTACCTTTTTCAGACTTATTTTCTTTGTTAAAGACAATTCAGAGTAAAGTTTTATAGTTCATAACTATTGCTTTATAAAATTTTTTGGGTTATAAAATCGGTTAGTAGTTGAAGGTTGTTAGGCCAGGTTATTTGAACCTGGCTTTTCTTTTTTTTACTAAATCTCAAACTAAATTCTGTCCTCTCTCTTAAAATCATTATAAATTAGGTAATGTTAATTTCATATTGATAATTTAAACTCCGTTTAAGTTCAGGATTTTCAATAATTTCATCATATTTGCTTCAATTCAGTTACAGAGTATACAACCTATAAATAATTAGCCAAATGTTTAAAATACAAACGTTAAATAAAATCGATTCTGAAGGCCTTAAACTTTTGCCTTTAAGCGATTACGAGATTGCAAGTGAAATACCTAATGCGGATGCTATTGTGTTGCGTAGTTTTAAAATGCACGACATGGAACTGCCTTCGTCGTTAAAAGCTGTCGCACGTGCAGGAGCAGGTGTAAATAACATTCCAATTGACAAATGCACCGAAAAAGGAATTGTTGTTTTTAATACTCCGGGTGCAAATGCCAATGGAGTAAAAGAACTCGTTATTGCCGGAATGTTGATGGCATCGCGGGATATCGTTGATTCTGTGGTTTGGGCCAAAACATTAATTGGAAAAGGTGACGAGGTACCGTCACTAGTTGAACAAGGGAAAAAGAATTTTGCCGGGCAGGAAATAAAAGGCAAAACACTCGCGGTTATTGGCCTTGGAGCTATAGGGGTTTTGGTTGCAAATGCAGCCTCAGCGTTGGGAATGAACGTCGTAGGTTATGATCCTTATATGTCGGTAAAGCACGCTCTAAAACTTAGTCGTGAAGTTACATGGGTAGAAGGAGTTCAGCCATTATTGGCTCAGGCAGATTATGTAACTATTAATATTCCTTTAACACCTGACACAAAAGGTTATATCAACAAAGAAAAATTCGGAATGATGAAAGACGGTGTACGAATTCTGAATTTTGCCCGTGGGGGATTAATTGACACTGCAAGTTTAGGTGAAGCCATCGCGTCTGGAAAAGTGGCTCGTTATGTAACCGACTTCCCTGATGAAGATATGTTAAAAATGGGAAATGTAATTTCCATTCCACACCTTGGAGCTTCAACCAAAGAGTCGGAAACCAACTGTGCAATCATGGCAGTTGAACAGGTAAAAGACTTCCTCGAAAACGGAAATATCATAAACTCTGTTAATTTCCCGGAAGCTTCGATGGAGCGCAACGGAGGAAGCAGAATTCTGATTGGTAATAAAAATATTCCAAATATGGTAAGTCAAATATCAAGCGTTTTGGCTTCTGAGGGAATTAACATCGATAATATGCTGAACAAGAAAAGGGATGAAATAGCTTACAATATTATCGACGTTGCGCAGCAAAATATTGATGGAGCATTAAAAGAAAAACTTCTTAATATTGAAGGAGTTTTTATGGTTCGGATAATCTAAGATTAAATATTTCTGAAATCGAAAGAGGAATTCTAAATGATTCCTCTTTTTTATTAAATTTGTGGCCTCCTGAATATCCTGAAAAAATTAGAACAAAAAATACAATCATGACGAAAAGTATTGAAACAAAAGCTGCAGATAACATTCGAATTCTTTCTGCGGCAATGGTAGAAAAGGCAAAATCCGGTCATCCTGGAGGAGCAATGGGTGGTGCCGATTTTGTCAACATTTTATATTCTGAATTTTTAAACTACGATCCATCCGACATGACTTGGATTAACCGCGATCGTTTTTTCCTCGATCCGGGTCACATGTCACCCATGCTATATTCTATCCTCTCTTTGGGCGGATTTTACAGCATGGAAGATTTGGCTAACTTCCGTCAATGGGAAAGTGTAACACCGGGACACCCGGAAGTAGATGTGGAAAGAGGTGTTGAAAATACCTCGGGCCCACTCGGACAGGGACATACCATGGCAGTAGGAGCTGCCATAGCAGAGCGTTTTCTTGCCGATCGTTTTGGGGAATGGATGAGCCACAAAACCTACGCTTACATTTCCGATGGTGGTGTTCAGGAAGAAATTTCACAAGGAGCAGGACGTATTGCCGGAAACCTGGGATTAAATAACCTCATCATGTTCTACGATTCCAATGATATTCAGTTGTCAAGTGAAACTAAAGTAGTTACAATAGAAGATACTGCAAAAAAATACGAAGCCTGGGGATGGAGCGTATCAATAATTGATGGAAACAATGCAGGACAAATTCGTGAAGCATTAACAAAAGCAAATGCAGAAACTGAAAAACCAAGTCTGATTATTGGCAAAACAATTATGGGTAAAGGCGCGGTTACCGATTCAAACGAAAGTTATGAAAGACAAGTTGAAACACACGGTATGCCTTTATCAGCTGCAGGAGCATCGTTTGAAAAATCAATTCAAAGCCTCGGGGGTGATCCCGAAAATCCATTCGTAATTTTCGACGATGTAAAAGAATTATATGAAAAAAGAAAAGCTGAACTGATTAAAGCAGCAGCCGAAAAGAAAGCTGAACAAGCAGAATGGGAAAAAGCAAATCCTGAGCTTGCTGAAAAATTAAAAAGCTTCTTCTCCGGCAAAGCTCCTGAATTTGATTACTCAGCGATTGAACAAAAAGCAAATTCTGCTACCAGAGGAGCATCGGGGACTGCCCTTGCAGCTTTTGCAGGAAAAATTGAAAATATGATTGTCGCTTCGGCTGACCTTTCAAATTCAGATAAAACTGACGGATTTCTGAAAAAAACCACTGCATTCCAAAAAGGTAATTTTAGTGGTTCATTCTTCCAGGTTGGTGTTAGCGAATTAACTATGGCATGTATCGCCAACGGTATGGCATTACATGGTGGTGTAATTCCGGTTTGTGGTACTTTCTTTGTTTTCTCAGACTATATGAAACCAGCTGTTCGTTTGGCTGCTTTGATGAAATTACCTGTTAAATATGTGTGGACACACGATGCATTCCGTGTAGGTGAAGACGGTCCAACGCACCAGCCGGTTGAACAGGAAGCGCAGATTCGTCTGATGGAAAAACTGAAAAATCACAGCGGCGAAAACAGTATGCTGGTTCTACGCCCTGCCGATGCAAACGAAACTACGGTTTCATGGAAAATGGCACTTGATAACACATCAACTCCAACTGCGCTAATATTATCGCGTCAGAATATTGCCAATTTACCGGTTGAAGGAAATGCCTACGAATCGGCTCTTCAGGCTGAAAAAGGTGCTTATATCGTTTCAAAACCTGAAGGGAAACCCGATGTGGTTTTGGTTGCCAGTGGCTCTGAAGTGGCAACTTTGGTTGACGGTGCCAAACTGCTTACTGAAAAAGACGGATTAAAAGTACAGGTGGTTTCCGCTCCTTCTGAAGGATTATTTAAAAACCAGGCTAAAGACTACCAGGAAAGTGTTCTTCCTACCGGAGTTCCTCGTTTTGGCATGACTGCAGGATTGCCTGTTACTCTGGCCGGACTGGTTGGTGACAGCGGTAAAATCTGGGGACTGGATTCATTTGGTTACTCGGCACCTTATAAAGTGCTGGACGAAAAACTGGGATTCAACAGTGAAAACGTATATAACCAGGTTAAAGAATTATTGGCTTAAAACCTTCTTTAGTAATATTTCAAAAATGCTCTGTAATTTTTTGCAGGGCATTTTTTATGATCATTAACCCATAAATATGTAATTTGCATTGTTCATTTTTATACCATTATGCGAAATATTTTACTCCTTGCAGTTTTATTAGTAGGTTTTACCTTTTCAAAAGCACAAAATCCGGATGCGACGGCTTTGCTTATTATCGATATCCAGAACTTCTATTTTCCCGGAGGGGCTTCTGCTCTGGATGAACCAGAGAAGGCAGCTGATAATGCAAAGTTACTGTTGGAGCATTTTCGGTCAGAAAATGGGTTGGTAGTACATATAAAACACCAGTTTGAACCAGATGGAGATATCAATAAAAGAGTTGCACCGATAGAAGAAGAAAAAATTTTCACAAAAACCGAGGTGAATTCTTTTTTAAATACAAGGTTAAAGGAATATCTCGATTCAAAAAGTATAAAAAAAGTAGTGCTTTGCGGAATGCAAACCCATATGTGTCTTGAAGCTGCCACAAGAGCCGCACACGATTTCGGGTATTCTTGTGTTGTGGTTGAAGATGCCTGCGCAACACGAGACTTGAATTATAACGATGTGCTCATACCTGCAAAGGAAGTCCACTACTCTACCCTGGCCACATTAAAAAATTATGCAACCATTTTGCGTACCAGCAACTTCCTGAACCAACAAAACTAAACCACTATGCACTGAAAGTACATAGGATTAAGATTGAATGAAATTCAAAAAATAATGAACAAAGTAGACATGAGTATTGAGTAATGAGTAGAGAGAAAAAGCAAAATGATTCTAAATACTCAAATCTCTGTACTCAAATCTACTTCATTTTAAAATGGAAATTTATAGAAACTAAAGTAGCTGCAATAATCCCGATTGCTATCGGGAGCAGGGTTTTAACCATTAACTGGAAAATAAAATAAATAAATTCGAAAATTAGCCCACTACCCTCAGCCAGGCTTCTGCCATAAGCTGTGCACCGGGCATTGCCGGATGAACACCATCGCCTGTCCAGTAAGTTTCAGGAGCATGTTTTATGGCCTCATCAAATACACTTTGAAAGGGTACCCACAGCGCATCAAATTCATTGGCGATTTTTTTAGCTACCGCCTGGTATTGTTTCATAGGCTCCACCCAGGTTTCATCAACTGCTGAAGTATTTAAAACATAAAACGGCTCACAAATCACAAACTTTACGTTGGGCAGGTTATCTTTTGTACGTTTTAGCAAGGCCCGGTAATCGTTTTCGTAAATTTCCACCGTGCCGTCGTATCTTCCATTACGTTTATGCCAGTAGTCATTTACACCAATTAAAATACTCAGCACATCAGGAGCGAGGTCAAGGCAATCTTTTTGCCATCGTTCGGCAAGCTGGTATACTTTATTCCCGCTGATTCCCCTGTTATAAATTGTAAGGTTTTTTTCAGGAAGTGCATTTAACAAGGCTGAAGCAGCAAGAAAAGCATATCCTTGTCCGAACGATTGCGGATTATTAGGTAGCTCTCTCTCCTTTTCTCTGCCTGCATCGGTTATGGAATCGCCCTGAAACAAAAGCGTATTTTCTTTTTCAAACAGAGAATATTTTTGTTTTGAGGCCAAATTTTTAGCCGGCATTGCATTTGATACAATGGCAGGAATACTTACCAATGCAGCTGTTCCCGCTGCTGTTCTACCTATAAATTTTCTTCTTGAAAGTTTCATCGGATGTTTATTATATGATTTGTCTAAATTTAGAAAGATTTTAGCGAACAGGAAAGAGGCGAAAAGAAAGATTTACTTCCCTGTTTGATTCCATTGGAATTATTTTTATTTTTAGAAAGCTAAAAACCAAATTTTTGACCACACGACCAAACATAATACTCAGAAAAGGGAATTACAAAAACCAAAACGTTATCCGTATTGAATTTCCATTCAATGTTCACATAAATGATGTTTTACGAAAAAATACAACGGCAGAATGGAGTAAATCTTTGGGATGCTGGTATATTCCAGAAGATGATTTTAAGCTGGGAGTATTTTTCATGATGCTGAAAGACTATGCATTTATTGATTATTCATCCTTAAAAATCATTTCAAAGCTAAATACCACTGAAAGGATTATACGCGACTATTCCCATCGAAAAAACATTCAACTTCCAACTGGATATTCAGAGTTGTTAAAACAAAAACGTTACAGCGAAAGTACGATTAAAACGTATTCAGTCTATTTCAAAGATTTTATACATTATTTCAAAGAAATGGAACTGGATAAGATTGATAGTGAAGAAATCAATGCTTACATATTGAATCTGATTAAAGAATGGAAAATTAACATTAGCGAACAGAACCAGCGGATTAATGCTATAAAGTTTTATTACGAGCGGGTACTTCATAATAAAAAACAAGTTTACGAAATTGAACGTCCACTCCAGGAAAAAACGCTTCCGGGAGTATTAAGCAAAGAAGAGGTTGGTGCTATTTTAAAAGCCACTACCAATATAAAACACAAAACTTTACTGTCAATTATATATTCGTGCGGATTAAGAAGAAGCGAAGCAATAAAAATAAAAATCAGCGATATAGACTCGAAGCGTATGATGATAAAAATACGTGGAGCCAAAGGAAAGAAAGACCGGTATGTGCAACTTTCAGAAGGATTATTAAAATTGCTTAGGGAATATTATAATGAATATAAACCAAAACTGTGGTTGTTTGAAGGCCAAAAAGGTGGTCAATATGGAGTAGAAAGCATTTCTAAAATATTAAAAACTGCTGCTTATAAGGCAGGTGTGCAAAAACGTGTACATCCACATATGTTACGACACAGCTTTGCCACACACCAGTTGGAGCAAGGTATTGACATTAGGTATATTCAAGAGTGGCTCGGACACGAAAGTGTTAAAACGACGCAACGATACACTCATGTTACCGAACATAATTTTAAAAACTTCAAAAATCCATTAGATGAGCTACTTTAGTCAAAAAGTTGGGTTACACGCCCGGATTAGCATAATAAACAAACTCGCCAATAAAGATATAAACCGACTTGTTGGGTTACAGATACGTTACCCTTCATTTTGAAAAATGAAAATAAGATTAGTTTACTGACTTTATTTTTATATATTTGCATCACATAAAATACATAACCTAATCTTAAAATACATTATGGCAAAATTAAATACTTTCTCGGAAGACCAAATAATTCAAAAATTACAATTTGAAAATCCATGGTGGAAAAACGGTTGTATTGATGAATATTATTCTTTAATGAAAAGAAGATTATATTTTGATGTATTTAAACCGCTTGTTATTGACAATCCAATAAAAAGAGCTGTTGTATTAATGGGACCTAGAAGAGTTGGAAAAACAGTTATCCTATTTCATCTTGTTCAAGAATTAATTGATTCAGGTTATAATCCAAAAAAAATCTGCTACCTATCAATTGAAAATCCAATTTATAATGGAATTAGTCTTGAAAAACTTTTCGAATTATGTAGAAAAGCAAATGGTGATGAAGACACCAAAGATTATTATATAATGTTTGATGAAATACAATATCTTAAGGATTGGGAAGTTCATTTAAAATCTTTAGTTGATTCATATCATTATGTCAAATTTATTGCTTCTGGGTCAGCGGCGGCGGCGCTTAAATTAAAAAGCAATGAATCAGGAGCAGGTCGCTTCACTGATTTCATATTACCTCCTTTAACATTTCATGAGTATATAAATTTAAAAGAACTCGACCACCTTATAATAACAGATACAAAAGAATGGAATGGAGTTGAAAAAACGTATTATAAAACAGTCAATATCGAGGAACTAAATGAACACTTTATAAATTACATCAACTTTGGAGGATATCCAGAAGTATCATTATCAACACAAATTCAAGCCAATCCAGGGCGTTATATTCGTAATGACATTATTGATAAAGTATTATTGCGAGATTTACCAAGTTTGTACGGCATTCAAGATGTACAAGAATTAAATTCACTCTTTACTACAATAGCCTATAATTCAGGAAATGAATTTACTTTTGATGAACTATCAGTTACATCCGGAGTGTCTAAAAATACCATCAAACGTTATATAACTTATCTTGAGGCTGCATTCCTCATTAGAGTAATTCATCGAATTGATATTAATGCAAAAAAATTTAAACGTGCTAATTTCTTCAAAATTTATTTAACTAATCCATCATTAAGAAGTGCTCTTTTTTCTCCAATTTCTGCAAATAATGATTATATCGGAAATATGGTTGAAACTGCTATCTTTTCTCAATGGAGCCACAATTCAGAGTTTTTACCATTTTATGCACGTTGGAGTAACGGCGAAGTTGATATCGTAGGTTTAAATACTAAGCAAAAACCATCTTGGGCAGTTGAAATAAAATGGAGTAATCGATTTGCAAAAGATATTAGACTTTTAAATAATCTTAAATCATTTTGCCTTAAAAATGGGATTAATAGAACTTTAGTAACATCAAAAAGCATTGACATTATTAAAAAGGATAATGAAATTCAATATGACTTTACGCCATCAAGCTTATATTGTTATACCGTTGGGAGAAATGCAGTGCAAAGAAAAATTACTGATTCGAGTTCTATATTTGAGAATGAATAAAAAACGAAGGGTAACAATCTGTATATGTCATAGCCGGTTTTGTGGGTAATTGCTGGTTCATCTCCCGCATTTACTTCATCTCGGCTTGACAGGAAAGCAGCCCGCAGTCGGCTACGCCACATACAGTTAACCGTTACAAACCATTTTCAAACAGAAACCAAATGAAAACTTATTTAAACAAAATTTTCAGTATTACTTTAATTTTACTTTTTAGTTGCTCGATAAATCCAATTGATGAAATGACAAAAATTGAATCATTTAGCAAAGTATGGGGATTCTTGAAATATTATCATCCTACTGTAGCAAAAGGTACGATTGATTGGGATATAGAATTTTTGGACAAAGTTGATAAACTTACAACGCTCCAAACAAAACAGGAAATTAACAATTTCTATCTCGGTTGGATTAATGATTTGGGAGGTATCAACGTATGCACATCTTGCAACAACAATATACCTGACAGTTTGAAATTTAATTTGAATCTGGATTGGATTGAAAATACGGAGTTATTCAATGACGAATTGAAAAAACAACTTGAATATATTCGGTTCAATCGAAATCAATCAACAAATTACTATGTAAGCCAGGATGAAGAAAATGGAAACACACTTTATAAAAATGAAAAGTCGTATAAAGATTCGATTTATCCTTCTCAAAACTTACGCCTTTTAGCCCTATCCAGATATTGGAATATTGTCAATTACTTTTATCCATATAAATACAAAACAGATAGTAAGTGGGAAGATGTACTAACAGAAATGATTCCTAAATTCAAGATGGCAAAAGACACATTAAACTACCAACTTGCTGTGATGGAAATGTGTACAAAGATTAATGACTCTCACGCATATGTAATTTTCGATAAAAGTGTTACTCAGGATTTTTTTGGAGATAAGTATGTTCCGTTTAGTTACAAGACTTTTGAGGATAAAATTATTGTAACAGGATTTTATGACGAACCATTAAGTAAATCAAATGATATTCAATACGGAGATGTATTTCTTTCAATTGATGGAAAACCAGTTAAAGAATGTATAAAATTCTTTGAAAAATATTACGCAGCATCAAATAGTGCTTCATCTCTTAGGGATATGGAGCCCGCATTATTTAAAGGTAAATCAGATTCGATAAAAGTAATGTGTAACCGTAATGGAGAAACTTTCGAGAAGTTCGTTAAGAGATATTCTATAGAAAATATAAACTTCAGCTTTGACTTTGACCAAACCGTTTCTAAAACACTCGATGACAATATCGGCTACGTTAATATGGATTTGCTCTATCCGAAAGATGTGAAAAAAACTTTAGATTCATTTAAGAATGCTAAAGCACTAATTTTAGATGTTCGAAATTACTCAAGTGGTGGTTCAATGTATGAAGTAGCCAAATATTTGACCCCTAAAAAGAAAGAATTTGTTAAATTCACGATTGCTGACTTAACATACCCAGGGACTTACAGATACACTGAGCCTCTTGCTTGTGGAGAAGAAAATAGTGAGTATTACAAAGGCAAAGTTGTTCTACTGTGTAATGAATCAACACAAAGCCATGCTGAGTTTACGCTAATGGCGCTTCAAACTGCACCGAATGTAATTACAATTGGGAGTAAAACAGCAGGTGCTGATGGAGACGTTTCTGAAATACCTCTACCAGGAGGAATAAAAACATTAATGTCTGGGATTGGAGTGTATTACCCGTCAGGAAAGGAAACTCAAAGAGTTGGAATTGTTCCCGACATTGAGGTAAAAAAAACAGTTGAGGGTATTAGAAATCATAAAGACGAGGTTCTTGATAAAGCCTTAGAAATCTTAAATAAAAACGGTTTGTAACAAATTGTAAATTGCATTGCGGGGTTCGTGCGGTGTCGTTCGCTGGATTCTCGTTTCGCAGTTCCGTCCTATCGGACAGGAACGCTCTTCGAAATCCGCAACGACAACTTACAAGTGACCGTTAGGCACAAGCTTGAAAAAAGAATGACATCCCACAAAATTATAACCAACGGTGAATTAATTCATCAAATGTTGTATCTTTGAAATAAAAAAATGTATTCAAGGTATTTAAGTGAAATAATAAGAAAGCGAATTGGTTCAGGAAAAGCCATAATTGTAATTGGACCAAGACAGGTTGGTAAAACAACTTTAATTGAATCCATTCTTGAAAAAGAAGATTATCTCCTACTCGATGGTGATGACCCAAAAACAAGAACTTTATTAACTGAACCAAACACTGAAGAAATTAGGACAATTCTAGGAAAATATAAATTCGTGTTTATTGATGAAGCTCAAAGAATTGAAGGAATTGGTCTGACAATGAAAATTATAACAGACCGGTTTAAAGATGTTCAACTATTTACTAGTGGTTCATCTTCATTTGACTTGACTAATAAAATTAATGAACCGTTAACCGGAAGAAAATGGGAATATCAGTTGTTTCCAATATCCTGGGAAGAGTATGAAAATCATCATGGATTTTTATATTCAGAGCAACAATTGGAAAATCGTCTTTTATATGGATTCTATCCAGACGTTTTAAATAATGCTGGTGACGAAATTAACATCCTGCGAAACCTTGTGAATAGTTACTTATACAGAGATATTCTTTCCTATTCAGATATAAGAAAACCAGAAGTATTGGATAAACTCGTTCAGGCGCTCGCCCTTCAAGTTGGTAGTGAAGTAAATTATTCCGAGTTGGCTCAAATTGTAAATGTTGACAAAAATACAATCAGCAAATACATCGACATTTTGCAAAAAGGATACATTGTTTTTAAACTTGGCAGTTTCAGTCGGAATGTTCGAAACGAAATAAAAACCAATAAAAAAATCTATTTCTACGACAATGGAATCCGAAATATGGTAATTGGGAATTTTAATCCAATTAGTTTGAGAACGGATAAAGGAGCGCTTTGGGAAAACTTCCTTATTGCAGAGAGAATGAAACAAATTGAATATAAGCAAAGTTTGGCGCGAACATATTTTTGGAGGACAAAACAGCAGCAGGAAGTAGATTTTGTTGAGGATAATGGTGGTAAAATAACCGGTTTTGAGTTTAAGTGGTTGAATAAAAAAAATGCAAGATTACCAAAGACATTTACAGAAACTTACAATGCAGAAAGTAAAGTAATTGACAAAGAAAACTTTAGAGAATTTATAAAAATTAATTAAAAGCCAGTGCCTAACACGCGGTATAGTTAATAAGGGTTTCAGTGGTTTTCGGGGTGCAGTAACCCCGCTCCAAAATAAGCTGTAACTTGACTGGAAAGATGCCCGCAATCCCTTACTAACCATACCGCCACCGTTAGCAGCAACTTTGACCCGTCCTAAAAAAAGGCTACACAAAATGTAGTAATTATGTATAAAAATGATGGTATCTTAAGAAGGTACAGCGAGGGTTTTAAACTCAAAATTTTAGCCGAACTTAGTACAGGAAAATATTCCAAGAGAGAACTGGGGGACATTTATGGCGTTAACCGGACCACCATAAATGAATGGGTAAAAAAGTACAACCGGAAAGATTTAATGAACACAAGAATACTAGTGGAAACAGAAGGAGAAACATCACGACTGAAAGCCTTGCAAAAGGAAATCAAGCAACTAAAAGAGCTGCTGATCAAGAAAGACATCGACAAGTTGGCTTTGGATTCATATCTGGAGGTGGCAGCAGAAAAACTGGGGTATAAAAACGTGGATGAGTTAAAAAAAAATTTAAACATCAAGCCCTGATGAAGGCTGTTGCAATTACGAAAAAAACAGGTATAGCAAGCATGTCAAAAGTATGTGCTTGCTTTAACCTGAAACGCGATGCATACTATAAATACCTAAGGCGGTGGGAACGCTACAAGTCTGTCGAATCGCAGGTAATACAACTTGTAAGAGAAGAACGAAAAGAACTGCCAAGGGCTGGGGTACGCAAGTTGTATGAAGCCTTGCAGCCTTCTTTTGAGGCTGCACACATTAAGGTCGGAAGAGATTCATTATTTGATATTTTAAGGGCTAATAACATGCTGGTAAAAAGGAAAAGGGCTTATGCCAAAACAACCAACTCCTACCACCATTTCCATAAATACAATAACCTGATCAAAGACATGGAAGTTACAAAGCCAAATCAGGTTTGGGTGTCAGATATTACCTATATCCGAACGGTAAAAGGCTTCTGCTATTTAGCCCTTATTACTGATATGTATTCACGGAAAATTATCGGATATGACCTCAGCGATTCGCTGGAGCTGGCTGGGTGCCTACGGGCCCTCAAAAAGGCCCTGTGGCACACAAAGCCAGCGGCCGGGCTTATACACCACTCCGACAGAGGGGTGCAGTATTGTAGCCATATGTATGTAAATGAGTTAAAAAGAAAAGGGATAAATATCAGTATGACAGAAGAAAATCATTGCTATGAAAATGCAGTGGCTGAAAGGGTTAATGGCATTTTAAAGGACGAATTCTATCTCGACCAATGCTTCTTTTCAAACGTGCATGCAAAACGTGCTGCAAAAAATGCTATTAAACTATATAATAACAAAAGGCTTCATGTATCTTTAGGGTACAAAACACCTAACTCGGTGTTTCAAAACGTAGCTTAAAAAAATGATTAACCTGTAGCCGTATTCTAGGACTAGACATGTTGACATATGCTTCAAATTATGACCTTACGGATAGTCGAGGAATTTATTTTGGAGATTATATCTTCAATTTTCTATTATTGATATTGACAATTGCTGGTATTTGGGGACTAGAATGGTTATTAAAATGAAAAAACTACCCACAACACAGTACATATTGCAGGGCGGGGTTCGTGCAGTGCGTTGTCTCTGCTCCTTTCTTGACCGTCATGTCCTATCGGACACTGACGCTATTCGAAACCCGCAACGACAACTTGCAAGTAACCGTTGTGCGTCAGCTTGAAAAACGAATATTTGCACTTTCGGATGAGCAATATGCAAGATAATTGTTTAATTAGTTGTGCATTTTGTATCTTTGCAGAAAATAATACATAGAAACTATGAGAACATTATATCAGAAATTTGAGATACTCTTACAAAATACAACAACCGATTTTAAACGTTATTTGTACGAAAATGTGTCATGGGAAAGTCGAATGGTTGGAATTATTGGTGCTCGTGGAGTTGGTAAAACAACAATGATTCTGCAACATATCAAGGAAAATTTAGGTAGCAAAATAGCCTTATATGTTTCAGCTGACGATATGTACTTTAGTGAAAACAGACTTTTCGATTTAGCTGATAATTTTTACAAAAACGCAGGAGAATATTTATTTATTGATGAAATACACAAATACACAGACTGGTCTCGCGAATTAAAAAACATTTACGATTCTTTTCCGGCATTAAAAGTGGTCTTTACAGGTTCTTCTGTACTTGATATACTGAAAGGTTCGGCTGATTTAAGTCGTAGAGCAATAATTTACAAATTGCAGGGACTCTCATTTCGCGAATATTTGAAACTATTTCACAACTACCAAACAGAAGTTTACTCTTTAAATCAAATTATCAATAACGAAGCCAAACTTCCAAATATCGAACATCCCCTGCCATTGTTTAGTGACTACTTAAAACGAGGATATTATCCTTTCGGAGTTGAAGATAAAATAGATTTACGTTTAGGACAAATTATTGTACAAACATTGGAATCCGATATCCCGCAATACGCAAATTTAAATGTAGGGACAAGTCGAAAACTTAAACGATTGCTTTCCATTATTGCTGAAAGTGTACCTTTTAAACCCAATTTTTCCAAGATATCAGAAATGATTAGTGTAAGTCGGAATTCCTTAGATGATTATTTTTCGTACATGGAAAAAGCCGGACTTATTGGACAGCTACGCAATGAAACAAGTGGTATTCGTGGATTGGGAAAAATTGATAAGGTTTATTTAGATAATACAAATATCATTTTCAACTTGGTTGGGGATAAATCAAATGTAGGAAACATAAGAGAGACTTTCTTCTTCAATCAAATGCGAGTAAAAAATGAAATAATATCTTCAAATAAAGTAGATTTTGTTATTGACAATTACACGTTTGAAGTTGGAGGTAAAAACAAGCAACAAAACCAAATAGAAAAAGACGGTAAATCATTCGTGGTAAAAGATGACATTGAATATGGTTATCTCAATGTGATTCCTCTTTGGGCTTTTGGATTAAATTATTAAAATGAAAAAATGCCAGGCGTTAACAATCTGTATATGTCATAGCCGGTTTTGTGGATAATCTTAGGTTCATCTCCCGCATTTACTTCATCTCGGTTTGACAGAAAAGCAGCCCGCAATCAGCTACGCAACACATAGTTAACCGTTAGCCATTTTTCTTCATTGCTATTTAGTTACAATATTTATTAGCTGTGAAGTACAATGCGAAAATTCTTTTTTTATAGTTTTGTAAAAGGTATACTTAATTTTATAAAAACAATCGTAAAAACTATAAAAATCTATTATGAACATTAGAAGCAAAACATTTTTGTTAATGGTAGGCTTTGTAATTTTCCTAGGACTGGAATTACAAGCACAAGAAAGACCAGGGCGTCAAATGGACTATTTATCTAACATCGACTCAGATCGAAGTCTTGAAGATTACTTCTCGCCGTCCACGTCAAAAAAAATGACACCCAATGAACAGGGGTTCATACAACGTTGGTTATTACTGGATCCTATTAACAAACCAAACCGCAGTAATACTGTATTTACCGACAGCTACATCAGAGAAGCATTTACAACCGAGTATTTCCCAAACCAATTTACGGTTCTTCCTAAAGATGGTGATAAAGTGACTGTTGGAGATCAGGAACTTGAATGGCAAGCATTGGATAGTAAATTATTCAATGTTAAACTATTTCGTTTCGCTTTTGAACAGAAAAAAATTCATTACGGTGTAATTTTTTGGGCGGTAACCGTCATTAACAGTCCTGAAGAGATGAAAGATGTAAGAATGGCAATTGGGTCAAATTCAGCTTCAATGTGGTGGTTAAACGGTGAAGAAGCTGCAATACTTTCGGGAGACAGAAGAATGGTTATGGATGATGTTGTTTCAGAACGTCTTACACTTAAAAAAGGAAAAAATATTATTCGTGGTGCAGTAATTAATGGCCCGGGGATGAGTGATTTTTGCGTTCGCTTTATCGATGAAAATGGTGAGCCGATTAAAAATCTTACTATTACAACTGAATAAATTAAATGTGAGATTTGTTTTAGAACTCAATGAAAAAAATTGAAAAAATGAAAGAAAGAATTAAAATATTGGGCGCGGCAGCCCTGTTATCAGTTTTGTTTGCCGGAACAGTAATGGCACAAGTTGGAAGTCCGTTTATCCATGATCCGTCAACCATTATGGAAGACAATGGGAAGTATTATACATTTGGTACCGGTGGCGGTGGATTAATTTCTGAAGATGGTTGGGTTTGGAACAGTGGTGCAGTAAGACCACATGGTGGTGCTGCTCCTGATGCAATTAAAATTGGAGATCGTTACCTGATTGCCTTTGGCTCAACCGGCGGCGGTCTGGGAGGTGGACATGATGGTAGAATTAATACCATGTGGAATAAAACACTTGATCCAAATTCTCCTGATTTTGAATATTCTGAACCTATACAAGTTGCTGAATCGGCCAATATGGAAGATAATGACGCAATTGACCCGGGACTTCTTTTAGATCCAACTACAGGAAGATTATGGTGTGTATATGGTACCTATTTTGGATTTATTCGTATGGTTGAACTTGATCCTAAAACAGGTGCACGCGTTAAAGGTAACGAAGCAATTGATGTTGCAATCGACTGTGAAGCTACAACTTTAATGTACCGTAATGGGTGGTATTATCTTTTAGGTACGCACGGAACTTGTTGCGATGGGACAAATGCAACCTATAATATTGTTGTAGGCCGTTCGCGCGAAATTACCGGACCTTATATGGATAACGTGGGACGTGATATGCTTAAAGGTGGTGGTAAAATGGTGATTGGTGCTGGTAACAGAGCTACCGGAGCAGGTCATTTTGGCCGTTTCATAGTGGATGAAGGAGTTGAAAAAATGTCTTTTCACTGGGAAGCAGATTTCGATCAGGGTGGTCGCAGTGTATTGGCTATTCGTCCGTTACTTTGGAAAAACGACTGGCCTTATGCCGGTGAAAAATTCAAGGAGGGAACTTATGAAATTGAATCAGAACGAAGAGGATATGCATTAGAGTTGGAAGTTGATTTTGTAAGAATGGCTGGTGGAATGCGTGGATTCGGACGTAATTCCGATGTACCTCTAAAACCAGTTGAAAATCAGCTTTTATCAGAAGTAATTACTACATGGCCAACAGAAGATATTGATGTCAGAATCGGCGATTATATGTTCCGTCCACACCAGAGATGGACCATTACTGCAGTTCCCGATGCTGGCGGATACCTTGGCGGACCTTATTATAAAATTGAAATTGAAGGAACCCACCGTGCATTGGCCGCAACAGCTGATAAAGAAGTAATCACAGTTCCTAAATATACCGGTACTCCTGAGCAATTATGGAGAATCGATCAGCTTACTGACGGTACTTACCGCATTATGCCCAAAGAAGTTCCGGGCACAGACGAAGAGTATGTATTATATTCTATTGGCGACAGTACACCTACACTGGCAAAATTTGATATGAACAGTGACAATTCTAAATGGAATTTTAGAGATCAATAAGAAAATATATTCTATAATAATGAAAGACGCAGGTTTTTAATCTGCGTCTTTTTTTCTATTGTTCAAGGGATGTCATCCTTAATCTTTTTTCGGATTGTATTCTGGAAATTCGAGATACAGCAACCATATTTAAATCGAAAGCTATTCTTTGCCGCTTTAAATTTCACTCTTTTTGCCCCGGGTAATACAAACAAACGGAGTTCATTAAACATATTTCACATTTTGGATTTTTGGGGCGGCAAATCTCCCGTCCGAGAAAAGAAATGGACATTCCGGCTTCATTCCATCTTTCCTGTGGTAATGTGGCCATCAATTGTTTTTCTATTTTTTCCGGCTTTGGCTTTTCTTCCCATTCCGCAATGCCAAGACGAGGTGCAACACGTAAAACATGCAGGTCCACAATCACTCCTTCAGCATTATAGCCAGATTCCCGAATAATCACATTGGCAGATTTACGTCCAAGTCCGGGAAGTTTTATCAGGCTATCCAAGTCATGTGGAATGTTTTCATCTTCACCTACCATTTTTGCCATTTTTACCAGCCATTTTGATTTGTTGCCAAAATTGCGAACTGAGTTGATGTGCTGGTGAAGATCTTCCGGCGTTGCCTTTGAAAGTGCATTCATTGTTGGATATGCTTCAAAGAAGGCGGGAGCAAGTTCATTAATATGCCGATCTGAATCCTGTGCCGACAGGACAACCATTACCACTAGCTGATAGCGATTTTTATAGTCTAGCGGATGCGGACGTTTTCCGTACTTCTGGAATAATGGTTCAAGATGTTCTGTCCAGTTTGTTTCCATAGCTTGAAATATTATAGGTTTATTGAAATTAAATTCTCATCGGTTCAATTAAAACTACTTTAATCGATTAATGTTTTTAAAACATTCACTTTGTATAAAATTACGAGAAACTTTTAAAACTAACATGGGGTGAAAAATGAAATGAAGGAAAAATGGTTTTGCCTGAAAACAAAAAATAGGTATTGGCAATTTAAGGATTTTATTTCTTTGCAACGATGGAATTCTTTTGTTTTGCATTTTGAACTGATTTCCTAAATTTGTTTACAGAAACCCGGTGACACTCAAAAGATTCGCAGCGATAGCCAGCCACCCCAGGATTTCAAAATGTTTTGTTACACATACTTTACAAACTATTTAAACACCAGGATATATGAAAAAAAAATGAAGAAAATGCCGTCAAAAAAATACGGAATATCTTCCTGATTGTTTTAGGGTTCCTTGCATTGGGTGCAATTGGCGGCGGTATTGTACTTATAATTTCCCCTACAGGGGAGTTGATAGGAATACCCTTATCTGAGTTTAAAAATATTCCCTTTAATAGTTATTTGATACCCGGAATTATTCTGTTTTCTGTTCTTGGAGTTATTCCTTTATTATTGATAATTGCTTTGCTTAAAAAGCCGGAATCCAAACTGGCCGAGCGAATCAATATATTTAAAGACATGCATTGGGCATGGACGTACAGTATTTATGTTGCTTTTGCCTTGATTGGCTGGATACATATTGAATTGATATTCCTTCAGGGAGCAGTACATTGGTTACACACTTTCTATATGTGCTACGCAATTTTAATTCTTATCATTGCCCTGCTACCTCAAACCAGATATCTTTACAAAAAAATTGCTATAGAAGAATAAACAACAGCCGCCAACATTTTGTAAATTGCAATTTGATTTAAGGAGTGGGTATTTCCGCTCAATTCATGACTTCACACTGCTACCACTGTTGGTAAACTAAACTTTATTCTTTGAATTTTTTCAACGAACAATTTAAACCAAATTATTATGAATGAAGAAATAAAAATAAAAAGAAGGAATTTTCTTATAAAAAGCGGTTTGTGTGCAACAACGCTCGCCTTATTCAGTTCACGCGAAGTAATTGCTCAGGATGACACAGACGAGGTTAAACGTTTGAAGGGCATGTACAATTTTTTTGTGAATAAACATGCTGCCATGTATGATATTTTAAGTGAAACATTAAACCCTGAAGAGTTAAAAGAAGTTTATCAAAAATTTGGGAATTACTGTGCAAACAGTTACGGTTCTGTAAAGAAAGCAGAAGCATATAAAGGAAATCTTGAAAAATATCTCCAGGATCTTCCAACATTGGATAGTTATCAGGAAAAAGCCTGGTTTGAAGAAGACAAAAAACTTGTTACAATAATTGGTGCCAAAAGGGAGGAATGTGTATGTCCGATGGCCAAAGCATCCAATAATCCCAATTGGTGTCATCTTTGTTGTGCCGGGCATCAAAAAGCTATTTTTGAAACCGTAGTTGGGAAAGAAGTTGAGGTAACAATGGGTGAAACCGCTTTATTGGGTGGAGAACGATGCAATCATTTTATTAAAATCTCTGACAAAGCAATTAAGGCCGGCTAGTATTACCCCCCGATAGTGAATCTTTAAAGACAATAAATTCTATTCTGTCTTTTGATGTACATAATAGTAAATCATAAGAGATACATCATTCCCTCCAGCCATACTGATTATGGGAGGAGGTGCCCAAATAATTTCCTTGTATTAAGTTTGGATACAAGTATGATATAAATGAAGATTACTATATTTAAACAGTCATTCCATTTTCAAAAAAATAAATAGTAAAGCTTTTACAAAAACTAAAGGTTTTATTCAATAGAAAATAATGAAATATTACAAAAAGACTAACAAAAATCTTACGGGTAGAACTGACAGTATTGATGACATCAACAAATTCAGAATACATCAGAAAATTGAATACATTGACGTATTTGATAAAAATTTAAAAACTCAGGATAAACTGTCTTTTGGAATTGTATCTTACTGTGTAGACGAAGGAGTAAGGCGCAACAAGGGAAGACTAGGGGCAAAAGATGGTCCTCTGTTTGTAAAAAAACATCTGGCATCAAAGCCGTTTCATTATGATGCAAATATTTTCGATTGTGGCAGCATTACGCAGATAGATAACAATTTGGAAGAAATGCAAAAGGAACTTTCGTTGGTGATGAAACGTTTAATTGATTTAAAAATTTTCCCAGTAGTTATTGGTGGTGGACATGATGTGCTGCTTGGAAGTGCCATGGGTATAGAAAATCAGGAAGGAGAAATTGGGATAATAAGTTTCGATGCTCATTTTGATAATCGTGAAGAAGAGATAAATACCTCAGGAACCTCTGTCGATAAACTTTCTAAAACGACAGATATAAAAACATTAATTTTAGGAATATCTGAGATATCAAATACTAAATCACTCTTTGATCATGCAGATTCCCAAGGGATAAATTATATAACTGACGATGATTTTAACTTTCAGACAGTCAGCAAAACCATCGAAAAGGTAAATAATTATATTAAAACAAAAGACAAAATACACATTACAATTTGTACCGATGTTTTTCCCGTTTCTATGGCCCCGGGAGTTAGTGCCCAATGTGGAATCGGCATCAATTTTTTTAAATTCCTGGAAGTTTTTAAGTTCATAATTCAGTCCGGAAAGGTAATATCTTTCGATATAGCAGAAATATCTCCCGAGCTAGATATCGATGAAAATACGTCTGTTCTGGGAGCGGGAATTATCTCGAAACTAATAAATTATATTGTTAGCCTTAAAGATGAAAAAAATTAACAATGCTACCCTGTTGCTAGGAGCCGTTTCAATTACCGATGTTTATATAAACACGCACACATTTCCATTTGAAAAAAATCAATATACTGAAGCAAAACAAAATGTAATAGATAAACTTAATGCGTCGGGTCGGCATTTTAAAAGTGGCTACTTTGATACAAAAGAATATGAAGAATTTGCTATTTCAGGAAGTTCATATACAAAAATGACAAGCAGAGACATATTTATGCATGTCAAGCTGGAAAACAAAAATGTGACCGATATATATTTAGAAATCACAAATAAAAAGCTGAAGGAATGCAAATTTGAAGATACATATCTTGTTTTCCTCAACGGTGGTAATGCTGTAATTTTGACTTCTGTTAAGCTTGATAATCTGGATTTAACTTACCCTGAATATGAAGAAGTATGCAGAATTCTGCATAAATCCTTTCCGGCTTTGTACAAAAAACCGGCAATTGAATTATGCATTGATTATTACAAAACATTAAAAATACTTTATCCGGATACAACAAAAGTGACCCTGAAGGAAAAATCTCAACAGAATTCGCCATGCGAGACAAGTTTGAAAAATTATACTCTCAATTTTTCAATTTACAATCACTTTATCTTTGATGAAAATCTTTATAAAAACGATTCAGATTTAAACACATTTTTTGCAAATGAAGAGTGTATCGAAAAAATGACAAAAACCCAGGTAAATAAAATAAAAATAAGATACGGCTATACTCATTCTTTTTATTTATTTGAGAATAAAGACAAAAGAGATTATTTTGAAAAATTGTATAAATTGCCTTTGTTAAATGTTCTTGCCAACTGGGCTACAATAAGAGCTATTACCTTTGAAATAGATGATTTATCGAAAGCATGTAAACATTCATTGAAGGGTAAATTTATCATCTCCTCCTACAATAAGATGAAAAAATACCTGCTTAAAATTGAAGATTTGTTTACTGAATTTGACGGATATTCTATAACCAATAATCCAATCAATTACAATCTTATTTATTTGTACAAAACGGCTTTCGGTGAGATTGAGCACATGGACAGACTTACAAAGAAACGTGAACAGGTTTATGGCTTCATGTCGACTATTTCTTCCCAAAGAATTGAATATTCTACAAAATTTACCAACGCCATTTTAACCATAATAGCATGTACAACAATTTTTGGCATTATTGAATTTAATCTAATGAACGTTGGTATTTTATTTGCAGGATTGCTTGTTGTTAATTTGATAAGACGATTTATCCAGAATAAAAGGATCAAATTATAAAGAACAGAATCTTGATTTGGGAATCCGGATACTTAAGATACAGGAAAAATTAAGATTTTCCCTGTATTCAACATTAAGTTTAATATTAAAAAAAGAATACCTCAAGAATCAACAAAATTACTACAATGAAAATTATTGATATTGAAAACTGGAACAGAAAAGAACATTTCCAGTTTTTTAGCCGAATGGATTATCCACAATACAATATTTGTATGGACATCGATATTTCGAACTTCCTGAATTTTATCAAAAAGAAAAAAATATCATTTTATTATTCAATGATTTATGCGGCCTCAACCATTTTAAATAAAATCGAAAATTTCAAATACAGGATTAGGGAAAATGAAGTTATTTTACACGACAGGATACATCCTTCCTTTACTGATATGAATGAAAACGATGATCTGTTTAAATTCGTGACTATCGATTTGCTGGGCGATATAGCCACATTTGAAAAGACTGCAAAAAAATCAAGTGTCAGCCAAAAGGAATTTTTTGAACTTGAAAAACTGGCAGGCCGCGACGATTTAATCTATATAACCTGTATTCCTTGGATTTCATTTACACACATCTCTCATACCATATCTTTAAACAGCAACGACTCGGTTCCAAGAATTTCGTGGGGAAAATACTTTAAACGCGACGGTAAAACGTGGCTACCTTTTTCTGTTCAGGTTAATCATGCTTTAGTTGACGGATTCCACATTGGAAAGTACATCGAAGAATTGCAGAATTATTTGGATAGTATAAAATGAACTACACTCAGCCCAAAAGTTATAAAATTGACCTGTCAAAAGAAACAGGAATTCTCTGCTCGGATTGTCATTTTAATTGACCAGCATATTTATATAACGCTCCTAAAACAGGAAGCGTTATATAAATTATATTATAAAAACTAATTTTCTTCCAGCAATTTATCAGCCATGGCGTTGGCCAAATTTACCAATTCTGCCTTTTTATCCTTTTTCAAAGAGCCCATTTCTTCGATTGGTTCGTAAACCATTTCCCATTTAATTTTCTCGGCAAACGTTTTAAGGTTTTTTACGCCACCTCCGTTCCAGGAATAATTTCCAAAAATTCCGAGATAATGATTTTTGGGCGCCATGTGCTCAATCGTTGAAAGCAGAATTTCAACATTGGGAAACAAAGCATTGTTGTATGCCGGACTTCCCACAATAAATCCCTTGTATTTAAAAATATCGTTGATTATATAAGATGAATGGGTTTTTGAAGCATCATAAACCCGAATGTTTTTTATTCCACGAACTGCCAGTTGACGTGCAATCACTTCCGCCATTTTCTGCGTATTCCCATACATTGAACCATAGACAATTACCACACCGCAATCTAAATCATACGAACTCCACTTATTGTAACGGGTAAGTACCCAATCGAGGTCGCTTCGCCAGATAGGCCCGTGGGTTGCGGCAATCATTTTTATATCAAGCGGAGCCAGTTTTTTTATAGCACGTTGGGTGTGCGGACAATATTTCCCTACAATATTGGTAAAATAACGCATTACTTCAATTTCGTAAAAATCAAGATTGATTTCATCGTCAAAAATACCGCCGTCAAGTGTTCCGTAGCTTCCAAAAGCATCGCCAGAAAACACAATCTTTGTAGTTTCTTCGTAAGTAACCATCGTTTCCGGCCAGTGAACCATCGGAATCATGTAAAACTGTAATTTATGTTTTCCCAAATCCAGTTTAAACTCGTCGTACACTTCCACTACATTCTTGGGAGTCAGATAAAAACTTTCCGCAAAACCAAAGGTTTTTTTGTTCCCAACCAGTTTTATTTCAGGGTATTTCTGAATTATACTTTTTAACGCTCCTGAATGATCCGGTTCCATATGATTAATTATAAGGTAATCAATCTGACGGTCTCCAATTATACCTTCAATTTCATCAAGGTATTCATCGATAAAAGAACGCTCAACTGTATCTACAAGCGCAATTTTTTCATCAACAATTAAATAAGAGTTATATGAAATACCATGCGGAATAGGCCAAATATTTTCAAACAGATGGGTACGTCGATCATTAAAACCCAAAAAATAAATATCTTCAGTGAGATTTACCTGTTGCATAATTCTGATAGTTTGTTTTAATCTTTTGCCGACGAATTTAATCATTTTGAATCGAAAGCCTCACAATCATAAAAATCAAAACAGAATTAAAACTTTAAAATAATACAGATCTAAGCGGTTCATAAAAATATCTTATTTTTGGAACTCGGTTTTTAAAAGAATAAGATGGCCATCGATCAGAAAAGTAGAATTATGATGTTTCCGAAAATCGGAAAATTTATTATCATATTTTTTTCCATTGCATTTATAATTGCAGGAGTAAGAGCATATCAGCTGTACAGGTATGTTTTTGAAGAAAATGTAAAAAATGAATTTGTTTTAACAATTCCTGAAAACGCAACCTATGATCTGGTGACAGACAGCTTGGTTACAAATGATGTACTCATTAGTTTAAAAGCCTTTCAGTGGGTTGCCAAAAAGAAAAATTATCCATCAGTTGTAAAACCAGGTCGTTATCATTTTCTAAAGGGAATGAACAGCAATCAAATTGTAAACATGTTGCGAGGCGGTATACAGGAACCAGTGGATGTTACCTTTAACAATGTCCGTTTTAAAGAAGAACTGGCAGGAAAAGTGAGTAAATATATCCAGGCAGATTCTCTCTCAATTCTGAATCTTTTTTACGACGAGGAAAAAATTAAAAGCTACGGTTTTACACCGGAAACATTCCGCGCCATGTTTATTCCGAATACCTACGAATTTTACTGGACTACCACTGCTGATGAGTTTGCCGACCGGATGAAAGCAGAATATGAACGCTTCTGGAACGAAGAACGCAGGGCAAAGGCAGCGGAAATAAACTTAACGCCAGCAGAAGTCACAACGCTGGCTTCCATTGTTCAGTCGGAAACTGCAAAAAAGGAAGAATTACCAATTATTGCTGGTTTGTACATTAACCGTCTAAAACGAGGCCAACTCTTACAAGCCGATCCAACCGTTAAATATGCTGTCGGCGACTTTTCATTAAGAAGAATTTTAAATTCTCACCTTGCAATAGAATCGCCATACAATACTTATAAATATGTTGGATTGCCTCCCGGCCCAATCAATTTTCCGGAAACAGCAACAATCGATTCCGTGCTGAATTACACAAAACACAATTACATTTATATGGTTTCCAAACCCGATTTTTCAGGATATCACAACTTCTCGGCTACTTTGGCTCAGCACAATCAATATGCTGCTGCTTATCATGCAGCTTTAAATGCCAACAGAATTTATCAGTAAGTTTATGATTAGCCCCGAAACTGGTTCAGGATTACAAAGAAAATTCGTTATTTCTTAAATACAATTGACTTCTCTTTCCAGTTCAATGCCAAATTTTTCCTGCACTGATTGTTTTATTTTTTCTGAGAGTTCAAAAATCTGTTTTCCTGTGGCTTTACCGTAGTTAACTATAACAAGCGCCTGCTTTTCATGCACTCCCGCATCTCCTTCACGAAATCCTTTCCAACCGGCCTTTTCAACAAGCCACCCTGCAGCAATTTTGACTTTCCCCTCACCAGCCAGGTAAACCGGTATCTCTCCAAATTCGTCTTCAATTCGTTCTGCTTCTGCAATCTCCACTACCGGATTCTTAAAAAAACTTCCGGCGCTTCCAAGTTCTTTTACATCAGGCAATTTTGAAGAACGAATTTCGTCAACCGCATGTTTAATATTTTCCAGGTTTACTTCTCCCCTTTCGTTAACTTTTTCTTCAAGGTTACTGTAATCTAGCCTGAATTCAGGAAACTTATCGAGCTTAAAAACCACAGAAGTTATTATAAACCGATTTTTTAGCTCCTGTTTAAAAATACTGCTCCGATAAGCAAACTGACACTCAGTATTGGAAAATTCAAATACATCCTTTTTCTTGAGATCAAATCCTTTTACTTTTTCAACAGATGAAGAAACTTCCTGCCCGTAAGCTCCGATATTTTGCACAGGAGCTGCTCCTACCGTACCCGGTATTAATGAAAGATTTTCAATACCTCCTAATTGAGCCTCTACACAAAATTTCACAAATTCATCCCAGTTTTCACCGGCACCAACTTCTATCCAAATATTTTGCCGATTTTCTCCAACAACATGCACTCCGGGGATATTAGGATGAATAACCAGGCCATCAAAATCTTCCAAAAAAAGAATATTACTCCCCTCGCCAATTATTAACAATTTTTCCTCTTTCCAGGTCTGATTGGAATCCAGAAAAACTTTCAAATCTTCAATTTCAGTAAACTCAAAAAAATACTTGGTTTTTACTTCAATGTTAAATGTGTTATACGGTTTAAGCGAGTAATTTTCAAAAAAACGAATCATTGGCTTTTTTTTGTAAAGATAGATTTAATTGAGCAAAAACAGATATGATATTTCCAATCCGGTAAATTTGAATTCCTGCATTACTTATCTGGAAACGTGACAAAAATATTTCAAATTATCTTTATTCCTTGCCTTTTAAAAATATTTTCAAAAAAGTAAAGTTCTATCTTTACTGTGAATATAACACAAGTGGCAAAAACATCAAAAAAACAAATTATTGTTTCAGTAACCAGTGATTTGGTTTCAGATAACCGGGTGCATAAAGTTTGTACATCGTTACATAAAATGGGTTTTGACATTTTGTTGATTGGTAGAAGGAAAAAAAACAGTTTAAAATTACAGTCACGTGTATACAAAACCCGTCGAATTAAATTACTTTTTGAAAAAGGGCCGTTTTTTTATGCCTGTTTTAATCTGAGATTATTTTGTTTCCTCCTTTTTTCAAAGGCAGATGTATTTCTGGCAAATGATCTGGATACGCTTCCTGCGAATTATCTGGTTTCAAAAATCAGAAAAAAAACATTGGTTTACGACAGCCACGAGTATTTTACAGAAGTTCCAGAACTGATAAACAGGCCAAACATACAGAAATTCTGGCAACGGTTGGAACAACAAATGCTTCCAAAAATAAAATATGCCTATACTGTTTGCGACTCCATTGCAGAGATCTACTTCGAAAAATATAGGACTCCTTTTAAAGTGGTAAGAAATGTGCCTTTATCCGGTTCGTTTTTACCTCAGGAAAAGAAAAAAGAAAAAGAAAAAATTATTTTATACCAGGGAGCTGTAAATATTGGCCGTGGGTTGAAGCAGGCTATTTCTGCAATGCAATACGTTGAAGGTGCAAAACTTGTAATTGCAGGCAATGGCGATATTAAATCAGAACTGGAAAATCTGGTAAAAAAAGAAAATCTTGAAAATAAAGTTGAATTTACGGGCCGTTTAAGCATCGAAGAACTTGCAAAACTCACTCCACAAGCAAACCTGGGTTTGTCTATTGAAGAAGATATGGGACTAAATTATCGTTTTACACTTCCCAATAAATTATTCGATTATATCCAGGCAGAGGTTCCGGTTTTGGTCACCGATTTACCTGAAATGGCTGCTATTGTTAAAAAATACAAGATTGGAAAAATAACAACATCGCTGGAGCCTGATGTGTTGGCAAAAAAAATGGAAAAAGCTTTGTTTGACGAAGACGAAAGAAAAGTCTGGAAAAGAAATCTTAAAACAGCCGCTAAGGAACTAGTTTGGGAAAACGAAGAACAAATATTATCTGAAATTTTTGAGCCATTTCTCTAACTAGTTTTCATCAAGCATACTTTCAAAATCGACTAAAGTCTGGTTCGTTTCTGAATCATTCAATACACCTTCTGCACAAACCAGGGTACGTGCAGGCATTTTTGCTATGGCAGCATAATCATGTGTAGCCATCAGTACAGTTTTACCCGTATTGTTTAACTGGATAAACAAATCAATAATTTCCTCTGACGTTTCGGGATCAAGATTTCCGGTTGGTTCATCGGCAAGTAAAATCGGAGGATCGTTTAAAATGGCCCGCGCTATAACAACACGTTGCTGTTCTCCCCCGCTTAGCTGATGAGGCATTTTTTTTATTTTATCTACTGCTCCGACTTTTTCAAGCACCTCCTCTACCCGGAGTTCTATTTTTATTTTGTCTGTCCAGCCCGTTGCACGAAGAACAAAAGCAAGATTGTCAAAAATATTCCTGTCGGTTAAAAGTCTGAAATCCTGAAAAACCACACCAAGTTTCCTGCGTAATAAATAAACTTCCTTGTTTTTAAGATTCTCTAACGATATACCTGCAATTTTTCCAACACCATTTAGCAAAGGAATTTCTGCATTCAAAGTTTTAATTAAACTGGTTTTACCGGTTCCTACTTTCCCAATAATATAAACAAATTCTCCCTCATCAATTGAGAGATTTACATTCGAAAGAATTTTATTCTCCCGCTGAAAAATATCAGCACCGACCAATTCAATAACCTTTTTATTCTCCATTAAAACTAAAATGTATCCGAATATATACGTAAAATATTTCACTCATGGAATAATAAACGAAAGAAATAAACAGTTTCTTGTTAAGAAAATGAAACAGTTTAGGAAACAGTAAGCCAATGTTTATTTCTATTTTAGAAAAATAAATTCCTGCAAAAAAGAGTTTATTAAGGAAAATAAATCTTACTAATAGTTGAGATTCTATTTAAAGAAACAAAGGGAACATGAAAACAATACCGATTCTAATTTTATTTTATTTTCTGCTATTTACCCATATTCAAACTTTTGCCCAACAAACTGAATATTTTACAGACATTCAGAAAGATATAGATTTGGGAAAAGAATTATTTGAGCAGGGAAAATACAACGCCACTTTCCGCCAGTTTGAAAAAATTCAAAATATGGTAGAAGAAAAATCTGAGTTGTATTCTGAAGCAGAGTATTACAAAGCGGTAGCAGCACTTCGTGCAGGACATACCGCTGGTGGAAATATGGTGGACAAATTTATTAAAGATCATCCTGAAAGCCCTTACATCAATAGGGCATGGCTTAACATGGGGGATTACCAGTTTGATAAACGCCAGTACCTTGCTTCCTTGAGGAGCTTTTCAAATGTCGATCGGTCGGATATTTCACAAGAGGAACAAATTGAATTACACTATCAAATGGGCTATTCCTATTTGATGACCGATAATCTGGATCAGGCTGCTTCAGAATTTTACCAGATTAAAGATGCCAACAACTTTTACAGTAAACCAGCTTCATACTACTGGGCACACATTATGTATCTGAATGAAAATTACGAAGCTGCTTTGCAGGGGTTCTCGAATCTTAATGGTGACCCGACTTATTCTCAGGTCATTCCCCTTTACGTAAGTCACATTTATTATAAACAGGAAAAATATGGTGAAGTAATCAATTACACCGGCTCTATAATTAATGATGTTCCGGAAGAACACAAAATTGAATTATCAAAAATTTTGGGTGATTCCTACTTTCATATAAATCAATATGCAGAAGCAATACCTTATCTGGAAACTTATTATAATTCACCTGGTCCCAAAACACGGGAAGATGGGTATATTTTGGGATTTTGCTATTACCATGCCGGGAATTATGAAAAGGCTGCCCCGCTGCTTGAAAGAGCGTCTAAAGGAACTGATGAAATGGCACAAAACGCCTATTATCATCTGGCAGATTCTTACATTCAGCTTGATGAAAAAGAAAAAGCACGCGTGGCATTTGAAGCTGCTTCAGAAATGGATTTTAACGAACGGATAAAAGAAGATGCTCTTTTTAGTTATGCAAAACTTACTTACGAACTTTCATACTCTCCGTTTAATGAAACCATAAAAGCTTTTGATCGCTATATTAGTCTTTACCCGAATTCTGAAAGGAATTCTGAAGCCTATCGCTACCTTGTAGAAGTTTATATGGTAACAAAAAACTACAACGATGCAATAAGTTCAATTGAAAAAATACAAAACAAAACCCCCGCTGTTTTGCGTGCCTATCAAAGGGTAACATTTTACCGGGGTCTTGAATTATTTAATAACCTGGCTTACAATCAGGCAATAGATAATTTTGATATTTCTCTTCAAAACGGAAGTTATGATCGTGAATTGAACGCACGAGCTCTTTTTTGGAAAGCTGAAGCTTTATATCGTGTTGGAGATTACAACAGTTCTATTTCAGCATACAGCCAGTTTTTAGGTACAGCAGGGTCTTATTCTCGTCCTGAATTTCAGGATGCAGAATACAATTTAGCCTATGCTTACTTTAAAACAGAAGATTACAACTCTGCATCTTCTCATTTCAGAAAATACATAAATGCCCTAAGCGGACAACGTACAGCAAAACTCGCAGATGCCTTAAACCGTGTAGGTGATTACTATTATTTGAATACCAATTACACAACTGCTCTGCAATTCTATCAGCAGGCCTACAGTATGAAAATTTACGAACCGGATTATGCCCTTTTCCAGATCGCGTTCTGCCAGGGATTGGAACGAAACCAACAACAAAAAATCAATAACCTGGAACGTTTGCTAACTGATTTTCCTGAATCGGACTACCAGGATGATGCATTGTATGAACTGGGCCGTGCCCATGAAAGATTAGGACAAGGCTATGAAGCTGTCCAACAATACAATCAACTGGTTGCAAATTATGCGCAGGGAAGTTATTACCGGAAAGCACAACTCCAACTTGGATTAATAAATTACAACAATGGAGATTATGCACAGGCACTGACTCATTACAAAGAGGTCGCTGAAAATTTTCAGGGTACAGAAGAGGCGCAAACAGCTTTGCTTGGTATCAGAAATTGTTACGTGGAATTAAATAATGTTGATGAATATTTTTCCTATGCTCAAAGTATTGGTTCCGGAGCAAGCGTAACAACATCGGAGCAGGATGAACTAAGTTACCAGGCAGCTGAAAGAGCTTACATGTCTGGCAATTCAGGCTCTGTAGGACAACTAGAGCGCTATCTGCAACAATTTCCGAAAGGAAAATATACTTTGAATGCCCATTTTTATTTAGCAGAATCTTTGTATAAAGAAGGAAAATTGACAGATGCAAACCAACACTACACTACAGTGGCGATGCAACCCAGCAACATTTTCAGCGAACAGGCTCTTTCACGCGCTTCTGAATTGACATTCAATGAGGGTAATTACAATCAGGCACTTGAAATGTTTAACCGGCTTGAAACAGTTGCCAACAGCAAATGGAACATACTTAAGGCTTATACCGGACAAATGCGCTGTAACCTGAATTTAAATAATCTGTCGGGAGCAATGGCAGCGGCTGAAAAAGTCAAAAAATCGGATATTGCAAATGAGGCTTTAAAACTGGAAGCAAATTATATCATTGGGAAATCGTATTATGAACAGGAAAATATGAACCAGGCTTTGCCGGCTTTGAAAGAGGTTGCTTCTGATACAAAACTTGAGAAAGGAGCGGAAGCAAAATATCTTGTTGCAGAAATTTATTTTCGCCAGAACAAAAAAACCGAAGCAGAAAATGAAATCGATGATTTTATAACGAAAGGAACTCCCTATTTATACTGGCTTGGAAAATCGTTCCTCTTACTATCCGATATTTACATAGGTAATAATCAAGAATTTGATGCCAAACATACCTTAAGAAGTCTTATTGAGAACTATAACAATGAAACTGATGGTATTATAGATGAGGCATCCAGAAAATTAGCTACCATTGAAGCCAACGAACAAAAAGAACAGGAAGAAGCCATTGATAATTCGTTACAACTGGAATTAAACGAAAACTAAAATCTGAAACAATGACTGGAAAATTCATAAAATATTATTTATTACTCCTACTAGCTAGCGGAATTTCGGTTGCAAACGCACAGCGGGATACATCTTTGACACAGGAAGTAGAAGTTGTAAAAGCATATAATCCGACCATATCGGATGCCAATAAAATAAATGAAATGCCTGAATTGGATGAAGAGGAACAGCAGAAACCTACGTTTAACTACAGCATTTACAGCCAACCCATTTATAGTGCATTCTCCGTAAATGAATTAAAAGCAGCTACCATTTCAACTCCGCCACAAGAAAATAACGGACTCGGTTTAGTACGGGCCGGTTTGGGCAATTATAACAAACCATACGCTGAAGTTTTCTTTAATAGTCAGAATACAAAAAATACTATTTTCGGATTGCATGGAAAACATCTGTCATCTCATGGAAAACTAAAACTCGAAGGCGGCGACAAAGTTAAAGCGCCATTTTCTGAAAATGAAGCAGAAATGTTTATTAAACACCTCTTCAGAGAATCAATTTTATCCGTTAATCTTGATTTTACTCACAACGGTTTTAATTATTACGGTTATCCTGTAGATTCCGTTCCGGCAGCATTAAAAGAAAAGGATCAGGAAATTAATTATTTTGGGAAAAGACAGACATTTAGTAAAGGAGGTATAAACATAAACCTGCAAAGTGATAACAATAATCGAAACGACTTTACTTTCGATTTTAATTTCGCATACAGTTATTTCGGGACAAAAACAGACCAACGGGAACATTTCGCTGAGTTTAGTACTGACCTGAATAAACCATTAAATACAGGATCAGCTATACTAGGTGCCGGCCTAACATTCGTTAAAACAGATAATGTTTTTAACAAAAATCTGAATATCATTGGAACTACACAACAAACCTGGCTTACAGCAGAACCTGCCTATTATTTGGGTGGTGACATGGCAAACATCAGAGCCGGATTTAATACCTGGATTGTCCTTGACAGCGATGTAAATCCGGTAATTCGATTTACACCAAATGTTCGTGCAAATTTCGCTCCTGTAAAAGAGATTATAAATATTTTTGCGGGTGTTGACGGTAATTACGAAAACAATCATTATTCAAAAATTGCTTACGAGAATCCATTTATCGATCCGGAGCACGACATTTCAAATACTTTTGAAAAATTACATTTTTACGGCGGATTTGACGGTAAGTTTGCAGCAAAAACCAATTTCAAATTTTCAGTGGATTATTCAAAAATAGACGACAAACCTTTATACTATTTATTTGAATATGTCTATCCGACTACCGGACCACTTCCCAGTCCTTCAGTTATAGATAACGACTTTGAAGTAATGTATGAGAATTTAGACCTGCTTAAATTTAATGTAGAATTATTTCATACTGCATCAGAAAGACTTGATCTTCTGTTTTCCGGCAACTATTACGTTTACAAGATGAATTCTCAGGACAAGGCATGGAATATGCCGGACTGGGATGCAAAACTATCATTAGGATATAAGATTACAGATCAGTTAAGTGTTTCATCCGATATTTATACGATAGGTGCGAGAACGGCTTTAATTGTGGAATCAACAGGTTTTGATCCGCGCCCTGTTCCGTTTGACGAATTAATTGAATCATCAACTGTACGTCTCAAATCCTATAACCTGAATGCGGTTATTGACATGAACTTCAACGCGAATTATAAAATCACTCAGAACTTTTCGCTGTTCGGACAGCTTAACAATTTTGGATTTCAAAAATACGAAAGATGGTTTGGCTACCCGGTACAAAGCTTTAACTTTTTGGCAGGTTTGAGCTATGCTTTTTAGAACTGAGCGAGTTATATTCAGGCAAAGTTTTTAATCGCCTTACATTCTATTTTTACGATTACTTTATTGGCTCATTTTCAAGTTAATAAATTGTTGAAAAAATAGCTTAACATACCGTACAAAATCAAGGCTTCTTCGTCAATTTTTGCTATATTTGACCGGTGATTTTACAATGATTACAAAATCAAAATAAAATACTGATTATCAACTAGTTTCCCATCGAAAGTAAAACTCACTTTTGAGCCGGAAACTATTTTATTTTATATAAAAAAAGAATAATATAATTTAAGTAATACAAGAATGAGTGAATTAGAAAAAAATGGCCAAACAAACGGGGGGAATGGAAACTACTCTGCCGATAGTATTCAGGTGTTGGAAGGCCTTGAAGCGGTGCGAAAAAGACCATCAATGTATATTGGTGATACCAACGAAAAAGGACTGCACCATTTGGTTTACGAAGTTGTAGATAATTCAATTGATGAAGCGCTTGCAGGCTACTGCGATAATATAGAAGTTATTATTCACGAAGACAACTCAATTACTGTTAAAGATAACGGTAGGGGTATTCCTACGGAAAAACATTCAAAAGAAAACAAGTCGGCACTGGAAGTTGTAATGACCGTTCTGCATGCCGGAGGAAAATTTGATAAAGACTCATATAAAGTTTCAGGAGGGTTACATGGAGTTGGTGTTTCATGTGTAAATGCACTTTCAATAGACTTAAGAGCCGAAATCCACAGAGATGGAAAGGTTTGGGTACAGGAATATTCAATCGGAAAACCTAAATATGAAGCAAAAATAATCGGGGACACAAATATTACAGGGACAATCGTAACATTTAAACCCGATGATGCGATTTTCCAGACTACTGTCTATAGATATGAAACTCTAGCTGCGCGTTTAAGGGAATTGGCCTTTTTGAATGCCGGTATTAAACTCAGCATTATCGATGAACGAGTTAAAGATGAGGATGGAAACTTTAAATCCAATCAGTATTTTTCTGAAGAAGGGCTAAAGGAATTTGTTGAATATCTGGATGATACGCGTGTAAAACTCACACAGGAAGTTATACATATTACTTCTGAAAAAAGTGGGGTACCGGTTGAAATTGCGTTACAATACAACACTTCCTTCTCAGAAAACATCCATTCATACGTTAATAACATTAATACTATTGAAGGAGGAACACATTTAACAGGATTCAGAAGAGGATTAACCAGAACTCTAAAAAATTACGCCGACCAGTCAGGTATGTTATCGAAACTTAAATTTGATATTAGTGGTGACGATTTTCGCGAAGGGTTAACGGCAGTAGTTTCAGTAAAAGTTCAGGAACCACAATTCGAGGGTCAGACCAAAACAAAATTAGGAAACTCAGAAGTGAGCCTTTCGGTAGACCAGGCTGTTAGTGATATGTTGAAAAACTATCTGGAAGAAAATCCAAAAGATGCTAAAACAATTGTAAACAAGGTAATTTTAGCTGCTCAGGCCAGACATGCAGCAAGAAAAGCCCGGGAAATGGTACAGCGCAAAAACGCTTTATCGGGCGGAGGACTTCCCGGAAAACTTAGCGATTGTTCTGAAAAGGACCCGGCAAAATGTGAAATATTCCTTGTCGAGGGTGATTCAGCTGGAGGAACAGCAAAACAAGGGCGCGATCGTAAAACTCAGGCAATTCTGCCACTAAGAGGTAAAATTCTCAATGTGGAAAAGGCAATGCAACATAAAATCTTCGAAAACGAAGAAATTAAAAATATTTTCACTGCTCTTGGAGTAAACATTGGAACTGAAGAAGATTCCAAAGCATTGAACATGGAAAAACTTCGTTACCATAAAATTGTAATTATGACCGATGCCGATGTTGACGGTAGCCATATTGCGACTTTGATAATGACATTCTTCTTCCGTTACATGCAGGATTTAATAAAGAGTGGTTATTTATACATAGCTGCACCACCTCTTTTCCTTGTGAAAAAAGGGAAAAAAGAAGCTTACGCATGGTCAGAGAAACAACGCATGGAAATTATAGACGAATGGGCAGATGGCAACGAAACCAATGTACACACGCAACGCTATAAAGGTTTGGGTGAAATGAATGCCGAGCAACTTTGGTCTACAACCATGAATCCTGAATCTCGTATGTTACAACAGGTTACAATCGAAAATGCAGCTGAGGCTGACCATATTTTCTCCATGCTGATGGGTGATGACGTTCCTCCTCGCAGGAAGTTTATAGAAGATCATGCGACTTATGCAAATATTGATGCATAACCTGAAAGTGAAAAGAAGCCAATGAAAATATGCGTATTTTCCTCATCAAGCAATGCCATTTCCGAAATTTATTTCAGGGAGGCTGAGAAGCTAGGAATACTTATTGGAGAAGGTGGACATACCTTAATAAATGGAGGCGCCAATGTTGGTTTAATGGAAAGCATAACCATCGCAGCAAAAAATGCGGGCGCAAAAACCATTGGTATCATTCCCGAAAGATTAAACGGTTTTTCACTGGCTTCTGCCAATTCTCACGAGATAATTGTAACAAAAGATATGCAGGAAAGAAAAGAAAAAATGCGTGAAATTTCTGATGCTTTTTTAGCAATGCCCGGCGGCTTCGGGACTTTGGAAGAAATATTGGAAGTTATCACGCTACGTCAACTTTCCTATCACTCAAAACCCGTTGTATTTCTAAATACCAATAATTTTTACAAATACCTTTTTAAACAATTTGAAGAGTCTTTTTCAGAAATGTTTGCAAAAGAAATATACAGAGACTTATATTTTATAGCAAAAACTCCGGAGGAAGCGATAAATTATATAATTAATTACCAACCGTTTGAACTGGATAGAAAATGGTTTGTTGTACCTAGAAAATAAGCACACTGACAAAATTGCATATTTGGAAAAATTGATTTTATCTTTTTAACAAAAATTACAGGGTGTTGTTAAATAATGCAAAATGATATAGTTCTTATTGTAATAAGTTAAAACAGTGGCAATATATTTGCGTTTAATCCTAAACGCAATAAAATACAAAGTAAGTAGGAACTATTAATTGTTTAAGCTATGAAAAAAATAGGAAGATTTTCAGTCACAATGTTACTGGTTATAGCAGGAGCTTTCATCGCTGTTTGGGCTTACAGTACATTTTTTGACAAACAAGAGGTTGTAACAATTACTGAAAAACAGCCAATTCAATATGCTGCATTACCTGGCGATAGCGGAGTTGAGCTACCAGACCTTACCTATGCAGCAGAAAATTCAATACATTCAGTAGTTCATATTGCTACTCAATCTATTCGGGGTGGCAGTTGGTCCAGCGGAAATCCATTTTTTGATGAATTTTTTGGACTTAGAAGAAATCAGCAGCCAAGAATTGCCAGGGGATTTGGCTCTGGAGTAATTCTTTCCGATGATGGATATATTGTTACCAATAACCATGTTATTGAAGATGCTCAAAATATCAAAGTTATTTTGGATGATAAAAGAGAGTTTGAGGCCAGGTTAGTTGGAACAGATCCTTCCACAGATATTGCTCTTCTAAAGATTGAAGAAGAAGGATTGCCATATTTGACTTATGGAGAATCCGATGACTTAAAACTGGGTGAATGGGTACTGGCAGTTGGTAATCCGTTCAACCTTACTTCAACAGTTACAGCAGGTATCGTTAGTGCAAGAGCACGAAATCTTGGAATAAATGAAAATGACATGAGTGTAGAATCATTTATTCAAACTGATGCTGCTGTAAATCCCGGAAACAGTGGCGGTGCACTGGTCAATCAGCAAGGACAACTCGTGGGAATAAATACTGCTATTGCTTCCCAAACAGGCTCATATTCAGGTTATTCATTTGCAGTACCGGTTTCCATTGCTAAAAAAGTTGTTGCCGATTTAAAGGAGTTTGGAGAAGTACAAAGGGCCTTACTTGGTGTCAATATCGCCGATGTTAATGCTGAATTAGCTGAGGATTTAAACCTTGATGAGGTTGAAGGTGTCTATGTTGATGGAGTAACAGAAAATGGTGCTGCCAGAGAAGCCGGAATAAGAGGTAAAGATGTTATAATTAGTGTAGAGGGTGATAAAGTTAGATCCACAGCAGAGCTACAGGAAAAAATAAGTCAGTATCGTCCTGGTGATGATGTTGATGTTGTTGTTTTGAGAGATGGAGACAGGAAACAATTTACCGTTACCCTACGTAATATACATGGCGATACGCAAATTGTAAGAGATAGATCAACTTATCTTGGCGCTGATTTTGAAGAAGTTAGCAATAATGAAAAAAGCAGTTTGGACATCGAGCATGGAATAAAAATCACAAATATTGATAACGGAAAACTAAAAGATGCTGGCCTGAGAGAAGGATTTATTATTACAAGTGTGAACAAAAATCCCATTTATGAGGTCAATGATTTAAAAAGAGAGATAGGAAATGCGAGAGGAGGAATTTTGGTTGAAGGTATTTATCCGAATGGAGAATTAGCATATTTTGTTTTTGGAAACTGAAAAAAACCTTGCTTAAATTTTATCTTTAACTAATTATTATCAAATGCTTGATTTGATAGTTTTTCTCCTTGATCATTAAATTATAATGTTCTATATTTGCACGTTTTTTAAGGAGAGTTTATGAGACAGCTAAAGATCACAAAGTCAATTACTAATCGGGAGAGTGCCTCTTTAGACAAGTATCTTCAGGAAATTGGGAAAGAAGAGCTTATTACTGTAGAAGAAGAAGTCGAATTAGCACAACGGATTAAGAAAGGAGATCAGGCTGCGTTAGAAAAACTTACCAGAGCTAATTTACGTTTTGTTGTATCGGTTGCCAAGCAATACCAAAATCAAGGTCTTAGCTTGCCCGACTTGATCAACGAAGGTAATCTGGGGTTAATCAAAGCAGCTGAAAAATTCGACGAAACCCGCGGTTTTAAGTTTATTTCCTATGCAGTATGGTGGATACGTCAGTCCATTCTTCAAGCGCTTGCTGAACAGTCGAGAATTGTTCGTTTACCATTGAACCAGGTAGGTTCGTTAAATAAGATTAACAAAGCATTCTCAAAATTTGAGCAAGAACACGAACGCAAGCCTTCACCTGAAGAATTAGCTGATTCACTCGAACTCCCAGCCGATAAAGTAGCTGATACATTAAGAGTTTCCGGAAGACATGTTTCTGTGGATGCTCCTTTTGTTGACGGAGAAGACAACAGCTTGCTTGATGTATTGGTGAACAATGACTCACCTAATGCTGACAAGAGTTTGATTATGGAATCACTTGCAAGAGAGATACATCGTGCCTTGGCTACATTAACCGAAAGGGAAAGTGACATTATCCGATTATTCTTTGGCATTGGGTGCCAGGAAATGACTTTGGAGGAAATTGGGGAACGATTTGGCCTGACTCGTGAAAGAGTAAGGCAAATCAAAGAAAAAGCGATACGACGATTACGTCACACATCGCGAAGTAAATTATTGAAATCTTATCTTGGATAGATAATTTAAGGTTGCTATTGAGCAACCTTTTTTTATGCCTTCAGTTACGGGTATCTATTTTTCACTTTTCCTCTCAAGCAAAACTACATTTTCAACATGATGAGTATGAGGAAACATGTCAACCGGCTGAATTTTTAGTATTTCATAATCATCTGACATCAATGCCAAATCACGGGCTTGCGTAGCCGGATTACAACTTACATAAACAATTCTTTTAGGAGCTATCTCCAAAATTACAGAGACAACGTCGGCATGCATTCCCGCTCTGGGTGGATCTGTAATTATCACATCAGGTCTTCCATGTTCTGATACAAAATCGTTATTCAAAACCAATTTCATATCACCGGCGAAAAAAGATGTATTCTTTATGTCGTTAATTATTGAATTCTGTTTTGCATCCTCAATAGCTTCAGGAACGTATTCTATACCCACTACTTTTCGGGCCCTTCCTGCAACAAAATTTGCAATAGTTCCTGTCCCTGTATATAAATCATATACAATTTCATCACCTGTTAGCTGGGCATATTCTCTCGCAACTTTATATAACTCAAATGCCTGCTTTGAGTTGGTTTGGTAAAAACTTTTTGGCCCAATTTTAAATTTCAGCCCTTCCATGGTTTCCCAGATATAGTCGCGTCCCTCATAAATTAGGATTTCCTGATCAGTTATAGTATCATTCCCTTTCTTGTTTATTACATACAAAAGTGATGTAACTTCTGGGAATTCTCTTTTTATTGCCTCCAACAAATTTATCCTGGTCTCTTTATCCTCATGAAAGAAAGAAATAATAACCATTACTTCACCCGTTTCTGATGTCCGGATAATTAATGTTCTCAGAAAACCCTTTTGTTCTTTTATATCGAAAAATTCAAGTGAATTTGCAATAGCATAATCATAAACAAAATTTCTTATTTTATTCGAAGGTTCAGGTTGCAGCCAACATTTCTCAATATTAATTACTTTATCAAATAATCCGGGGACATGGAATCCCAGCGCATTTAAGTTTTCAATTTCCTTTTCTGAATTTATCTCCTCAGGCGAAAGCCACTTTTTGTTGGAAAAAGTAAATTCAAGTTTGTTTCTGTAAAAAATATCATTTTCAGCAGGAAGTATCGGAGAAATCGGAGGAAATTCCAGCTTTCCAATTCTTTTAAGTTGATCGTTTACCTGTTTTTCCTTATAAAACAGTTGTCTGGAATATGGAAGAAACTGCCATTTGCAACCACCGCATGTACCAAAATGACTGCAAAAAGCATCAACTCTATCCTTTGAAAACTCATGAACTTTTGTTACAAACGCTTCCTGATACTTTTTACGCTTCTTTATAACCTGCAAATCGACTATGTCACCAGGAATAACCAGACGAGTAAAAACAACAATATCACCCACCCTAGCTAATGCCTTACCTTCAGCACCTATATCCTCTATTCTTACCTTCTCATAAAAAGGTTTTGTTTTTTTCCTTCCCACAATTTTTTTGGCAAATATAACGCTTTGAAAATATAATGTTATTGGAATTTTCCATTTTGATTCCCATATGAAAAATCGCTTTCCCATTCTGGGAAAAGAGCACAACAATCATTGTTATTGGCTTTTTTAATTATGTTTCATTTGTCAGTATAAAAGTTTTTTATTTATCTTTGAATCGATTTAATGGTTGGTTTTATTTTCAATAAATAAAACTTAATAGGGGAAAGCGACTTCTGTATTTATGATTGGTTTTGTGTTTAGGGGTTTGTAAATCATCAATCATCTTCAAAAAGCGTCCATAGTGCTTTCCCCTTCCTTCTTACCCGTTTGGGTATTTTTTTTGCCTTTTTTTTCATTATTCAATTCCGCTTTAATCATTATCTTTGGCAATTTTCACAATAATTTTATGATATCGTTAGACAAGATATTTTTGAATTTTGGTGGTTTTGATTTATTTAAAGGTGTAAGTTTTCTTATAAACCCTAAAGACAGAATCGGTTTGATTGGCAAGAATGGTGCCGGTAAAACAACATTGCTAAAACTGATTAAAGGAGTTGAAAAACCTAGCTCTGGAATTGTAACTATCCCTAAAGATACAACCTTAGGCTATCTTCCTCAACAGATGAATCTTACCGACTCAAGAAGCTTGAAAGAGGAAACAGTACTTGCTTTTGATAAAATTATAGATCTGGAGAAAAGAATCTCTGAACTTAATAACGAAATAGCAAATTTCGATGATTACAACTCATCGGAATACCTTGAAAAACTTGATATCTTAACAGAATTAAACGAACGTTATTCCATACTCGGTGGTGAAAATTATGAAGCTGAGTTGGAACAAACCCTTTTGGGACTAGGTTTTGAGAGGAGTGATTTCGATCGACTTACTTCAGAATTTTCCGGAGGCTGGCGAATGCGCGTTGAACTGGCAAAGCTTCTATTAAAAAAACCAGATGTTTTTCTTTTGGATGAACCAACCAACCATCTGGATATAGAATCAATTCAGTGGTTAGAAGATTTTCTGAAAAATTATAAAGGTGCAGTTGTTTTAGTTTCACACGACAGAGCTTTTCTGGATGCTATCTGCAACAGAACCATAGAAATTACACTGGGAAGAATTAATGACCAGAAAATGAATTTCTCAACATTTGTAAAATGGAAAAAAGAACAACGGGAAATTGAACTAGCCGCATACCAGAATCAACAAAAATTAATTGAAGACACTGAAAAATTTATTGAACGTTTTAGATACAAAGCAACTAAAGCCGTGCAGGTTCAATCAAGAATTAAACAACTCGAAAAAATTGACAGAATCGAAATCGAGGAAGAAGACAATTCAGCATTGAACATTAAATTTCCTCCTTCGCCACGTTCTGGAAGGGACGTATTAAAAGCAAAAAATATTACAAAAAAATACGGTGATCATCTTGTTCTTAATAACATTGATTTAAATATTGAAAAAGGTGAAAAAATTGCCTTTGTTGGGAGAAACGGTGAAGGGAAAACCACACTTGCAAGAATTATTATGCAGGAGTTGGAACATGCAGGAGATTTACGGCATGGTCATAATGTAAAAATTGGGTACTTTGCTCAAAACCAGGCTCAATTACTAAATCCGGAGCTAACAGTTTTTGAAACTATAGATGAAATTGCCGTTGGTGAAGTTCGGACAAAAATAAGGGATATTCTGGCTGCCTTTCTTTTTCCGGGTGAAGATATTGACAAGAAAGTAAAAGTATTAAGTGGTGGAGAAAAATCCCGTTTAGCAATGATACGATTGATGCTTGAGCCGGTCAATTTTTTAATTCTCGATGAACCTACCAATCACCTTGATATGAAATCAAAAGACATCCTGAAAAATGCCCTGATTGAATTTTCAGGAACAGTATTGATTGTCTCTCACGATAGGGATTTTCTGGATGGTCTGGTTGATTGTGTCTATGAGTTCAGAAACAAAAAAATAAAACAACATCTGGGCGGCATCTATGATTTTCTTCAAAAAAAGAAAATTGAATCACTGAAGGAACTTGAAATAAAAAATAATTTAAAAGGAAAAAATAACCAACAAAATAAAACGGTTACCAACGAAGTTAGTTTTGAAGAAAAAAAGGAGATAAATAAGACCATATCGAAACTTGAAAAACAAGTTGAAGATACCGAAAATAAAATTGCTAACTTGGAGGAAAAAATTACGGAACTGGATACACTTTTATCAAAACCTGAAAATTTGGAAGATCATTCTGTCTTCAATAAATATAACGAACTAAAAAATGAGATGGAAGCTACCATGCAGAACTGGGAACAACAACACAAAGAACTTGAAGACTGGCAAGCAAAAAAAACGTGGTAATGAATAAAGATGAATTTGTTTTTGGAACCCGGGCGGTAATTGAGGCCATAAAAACAGGCCGTTTTATAGAAAGAATCTTTCTGAAAAAAGGATTAAAAAATGAACTTTCCCAGGAACTTTTTCAACTTATCAGAGAAGAACAAATTCCATTTCAATTTGTACCGATTGAAAAAATCAACCGAATAACCCGAAAAAACCACCAGGGTGTTTTGGCTCTTCTCTCCCCCATTGAATATCAAAACATTGAAACACTACTACCGGGCATTTACGAAACAGGTAAAGATCCCTTTTTTTTAATTCTGGACCAGGTAACTGATGTCCGAAATTTTGGAGCAATTGTACGTTCGGCGGAGTGTGCAGGTGTAAATGCAATAATTATTCCTGAAAAAGGAACAGCCCGAATCGGCGGTGATGCAGTAAAAACCTCAGCAGGAGCTATACATCATATTCCAATCTGTAAGGTGCAAAGCTTATCTAAATCCATCATCTTTCTTAAGAATTCAGGAATAAAAGTCGCTGCAGCAACTGAAAAGGCAACTACTTTATATACCAATGCAAAATTGAATATACCTCTTGCAATAGTTATGGGTTCAGAAGAAAGTGGCATATCAAAACCAGTTCTGGAGCTTGCAGACGAATTATTATCAATTCCAATTTTAGGCAAAATTGAATCGCTAAATGTTTCTGTCGCAGCAGCTATTATGTTGTATGAAGTTGTTCGACAAAAATCTTAACCATGCACAGGTATAGTCCTTTTAAAAGACTCTTCCAGAGAAATAAATGTTTCGGTACTTGCTACTCCCGATATTTTTTGAATTTCTCCACTCAAAATTGTCTTTAAGTGTTCGTTGTCTTTCGCATAAACTTTAATAAAAATGGCATAAGCGCCTGTAGTATAATGGCACTCAACAATCTCAGGAATTAGTTTCAAACGACCAACTACTTCTGAAAACAGACCACCCTTTTCAAGAAAAATACCAATATAAGTACATGTACGGAAGTCTACCTTTTTAGGACTAATATGATAACCTGAACCTGTTATAACCTCAAGATCTATCATTCTGTTCACTCTTTGATGAACCGCAGCCCTTGAAATTCCTACTTCTTTGGCCACATCCTTGAAAGGTATTCGTGCGTTTTTGGTGATTATATCCAATATTTTTAAATCAACCTCATCCAAATTATTTCTCAAAGTCATCTTTTTACAATTTTCTAACAAAATTATCAAAAAAGAAGCAAAAATCCCATATAATACAAGTCAACATTACAAAATCTAACAATTTGAAAATAATAGGCATTTATTTGCACAAGAAAACAAGAGTTGTTATCAAATTGTTAACAAATAGGCTAAAGTTATTTCATTTTTCTTCAAAATTTATCTTTTTATTTGTGTAATGATATTTTTACGGGATATTATATAACATACAGACAGCAATTTAAAATTTAAATACGATGAAAAACAAAGTTAGTTGGTGGCTAATTCTGGCCCTTTTGGTATTGGCTGCGCTTTTGGGTGTAGTAATTCCTTCAGGACTTGGAGAACAAGATTATTCGAATTTGGTTCCAGGTGACACAGCCTGGATGTTAACTGCAACAGCCCTTGTATTGTTAATGACGCCCGGATTGGCGTTTTTTTATGGCGGTATGGTACAACCAAGAAATATTATTTCTACCATGCTTCAAAGTTTTATTGCCATGGGAATTGTGAGTGTTCTTTGGGTAATTGTTGGTTTTAGTATCGCTTTTGGGGACAGTATCGGATCTGAAGGTTTTGGACTTTTTGGGAATCCCGCCACTTTCTTTATGTTTAGAGGTGTTGGTGGAGGTACCGATCCAAACCTGGCACCAACATTCCCGCTGGCAGTGTTTGCCATGTTTCAGTTAAAATTTGCGATAATAACTCCGGCTCTTATTACCGGTTCATTTGCCGGAAGGGTTCGATTCAGAGCCTATATGCTATTCATATGCTTATGGGTAATATTTATCTATGCGCCACTGGCTCACTGGACATGGCATCCAAATGGTTTCCTTAGAAACTGGGGTGTCCTTGATTTTGCAGGAGGAACAGTCGTTCATATGTCAGCAGGTTTTGCCGCGCTGGCGGGCGCCATGTTCCTGGGAAGAAGGAAAGACGCACATAAAGAATTTAAGCCTGCAAATATCCCTTTCATCCTGCTTGGAGCCGGTATGCTTTGGTTTGGATGGTTTGGATTTAATGCCGGCTCTGCTCTTGCTGCTGACTCTGTTGCCGCTGCGGCATTGGTTAATACAAATACTGCATCAGCAGCTGCCATGTTAACCTGGATATTTTTTGATGCTGCACAGGGTAAAAAACCATCTGCAGTTGGAGCTTCCATAGGATTGGTAGTTGGTCTTGTTGCTATTACACCTGCCGCTGGTTTTGTAAATGTAGGATCCAGTATTTTCATTGGTGTTATTGCAGCTATTATTAGTAACTACGCGATTACACTTCGAACAAAATCTATGCTCGATGATACTTTGGATGTATTCCCAGCGCATGGTATGGGAGGTATTGTTGGTATGCTGGCAACATCGATTTTTGCTAATGATGTTGGATTAATTCACGGACATGTAACCACTTTCCTTTATCATTTACTTGCCCTTGTAATTGTAGGAATATTTGCATTTGGCGGATCATTATTAATGTATAAAATAACAAATATGATTGTTCCGTTGAGAATTTCACCTCATGGAGAAAAAATCGGATTGGATATTAGTCAACATGATGAGTCATATGACTTTGTATATAAAGAAGAATCTTTAGGAAACTAAAAATAAGACAAATAAAAAAGCCGGTTAAAACCGGCTTTTTTATTTTATAGGAACTTGTCTTTTAAAATCCATTTCAAGGGAAATAAATGTTTCTGTTCTCGCAATACCCTCTACATCCTGCAACTCCTTATCAATTAATTGTTTCAAATGCTTATTGGTCTTTGTTTGAATTTTAGCAAAAATTGCGTATTGACCAGTTACATAATGACATTCAACAACTTCTGGGATATTTCTTAACGCTTCTACCACTTGTGTATGATATTTTGCCTTATCCAGGTAAATTCCCATGTAAGCACAGGTATTGTATCCCAATTTTTGAGGATTGACCACAAATTCGCTTCCGGAAACAACGCCGATATTTAACAGCCTTTGAACCCTTTGATGAATAGCGGCTCCCGACACTCCACATTCCCTCGCAACCTCCAAAAAAGGAATTCTGGCATTTTTTGTTATAAGTTTTAATATTTTTTCGTCAAGCGCATCGATATCAGCAGCCTGTTCGAGATATTCTTTTGTTTCCATTTTAGTTTTCTGTAAAATTGATTACGATTTATTAAACAAATGTATGAAAATTCGGCAATTTATAAATTACAGACATCTAAAACATGACAATTGTTATAAATCGTAATTCCCGGTATCAAAAAAGACTAAAACCCTAAATAGCGAAATCAAATTTTTGAAATTGCCCGTGAAATATCAGCTCCAGTTGGTTCCTGAAAAACTTTAAGCTCGAATTCAGGAACAACAGCTAAAATATGATCAAAAATGTCAGCCTGAATTGATTCATAATTTGCCCATACAATATCTTTACTAAAAACGTATATTTCGATGGGTAATCCTTTACTGGTTGGATGCAACTGACGAACAAGAAAAGTCAAGTCCTCACGAATCATTGGATGATTGTGTAAATATGTTTCGAGATACTTTCTAAAAATACCTACGTTTGTTTGCCTACGGCGGCTTATTACATCTTCTTCTGAAAGATGCTTTATCTTATTATACTCGGTAATTTCATGTTCTTTTTCCTTCACATAGTCGCGAATTATTTCAAACTTTTCAAAACGATTTAGCATATCAGTATCACAAAATTTGATACTCGCCATATCAATATTTACGGCTCGTTTAATCCTCCTTCCGCCTGACTCCTCCATTCCTTTCCAATTATTAAATGATTCGGAAACCAGTGAATAAGTTGGAATTGTTGAGATTGTTTTATCCCAGTTTTGCACTTTTACAGTGTTCAATGTAATATCAATAACAGTCCCGTCTGCTCCCCTGCTGCGCATTTCAATCCAGTCACCAATCTTGACCATATTGTTTGCGGAAAGTTGTATTGAAGCTACAAATCCCAGAATAGTATCTTTAAATACCAAAATCAAAACAGCTGCCATCGCGCCCAGACCAGCAAATAATACAGTTACATCTTTTTCAAGTAAAACTGCTATTATTAGTATAGCAGCCATAAAAAACACAAATATTTTTACCAGCTGGATATAACCTTTTATCGGGCGATGATGTGAATACTCAGTTGTATTATAAATCTCTAATACTGCATTTAAAAATGAATTCGAAACGAAAACAATGATAAGTGTAAAATAAACCTGTGATAACTTTAGAATTATTCCATAAAGGTTTAAATAAAAATCTTGCGAAAGCGTTGCAATTACTGAAGGATCCAGTTCACTCAACTGTTGATGCAAAACCGGATATGAAAAATTCGCTGTAAAATAAACAACAAATGCGGGTGCCAAATGTGCCAAACCACTAAAAACTTTATTCCTGACCAATATATCATCCCAGGTTGTTTTTGTACGTTTTGCTATTCTTGATACAATTCTGAGTAAAATATGACGAGTCAGAAAGTGAGCCAGCCACGCCGCAAAAATTATTAGGATTATACAAATTAAGGCAGAAGCTGGTTTGGCTAAGAAATTAAGTCCTTGTATTTCTCTAATGTATTCTAATAAAAATTTATAGACGGTTCTCATGTTTTGATCTGTTGAGATTTCTTATTTTCACCAAAAATAGTAAATGCAGCCGACATGAAATTAAAGATTCTTCTATTTATCATCATTGTTCCGCTTATTGTACCTGCACAGGTTAATTATAAAAAATATTTTAGGGAAAAATCATTTCGCTTCGATTTCCTTTTAGGTGGAAATAACAAGGAAGTTACGGTTTATCCTCAGCAAATGAAACAGGAACCTTACTGGGCTGGATCGAAAACCAATTTGATAGATCCTTTTAACTATGGTTCTTACCGGTTTAGAATCTTTGATATAAAATCAGATAGTTTAATCTTTTCAAAAGGTTTTAGCACACTTTTTCAGGAATGGCAAACAACTGCAGAGGCAAAAAACACTGAAAAAACGTTTTACCAGGCGGCTATATTCCCCTACCCGAAAAGAAATTTCAGGCTAGAAATCGATGCACGACAGTGGGATGGAAATTTTAAAACCTTATATGCATCAGAAATTGATCCTGATAATTATTTTATTCTCAAGGAATCACCAACGACCTTTGAGGTAACAGATATTTTGCAAAATGGAGACCCACCAGAAAAAATAGATGTTGTTATTCTGGCCGAAGGGTATACTGAAAAAGAAATGGATAAATTTATTAAAGATGCTAAACGTTTTTCTAATTATCTTTTTGATGAAGAGCCGTTTAAATCTGAAAAAAACAAATTTAATATTAAAGCTGTTCTAACACCATCAAATGAAACGGGTACTGATGTTCCCGGTGAACATATTTACAGTGACACCTATTTCAACTCCACTTTTTATACTTTTGATATACCCAGGTATCTAACCACAAGCGATATGAAAACTGTATACGATGTCGCGGCCAACGTACCCTACGATCAAATTTATGTTTTGGTGAATACTGACAGGTATGGAGGCGGGGGATTCTACAATTTTCTTACAGTTTGCACATCTGATAATTCGTTAAGTAAAGAAGTTTTTGTACACGAATTTGGTCATGGTTTTGGTGGACTTGGAGATGAATATTACACCTCGGATGTAGCTTATGAGGATTTTTACAACCTTGAAGTTGAGCCTTGGGAACCAAATCTTACAACCCTTGTAGACTTTGAATCAAAATGGGAAAAAATGATATCAGATTCCACTCCTGTTCCAACATCACGCGAATCTAAATACGAGAAAACACTGGGTGTTTATGAAGGCGGTGGCTATGAAAGTAAAGGAATTTACAGTCCATATATGGATTGCCGTATGAAAAGTAATATTGCAGATGAATTTTGTCCGGTTTGTAAAGATGCCATTAGAAAAATGATTGACTATTACTCAAAATAAAAAAGGCAGACTATGTATGCCTGCCTCTTCTATTGTCTCTTAAAAAATTATTCCTTCTTCAATAAGGCAGAGGTAACAAGATATGCTACAATTAATCCCAGTCCACCACAAAATAAAATCATTGAAAAATGTGCTGCAACTTCATTGATTACGCTGGACAAAGCATAACCTGAAATTACACCTACCGAAAGAGCAATTAAAAATATTCCCCATTTTAATAATGCATATTTCGATTCTCCTACTTTGAAAATGCTTGCATCAGAACCTTTGTCAATTAATGCCAGACGTTCTTTTGTTCTGGTTGTCCAGTAAACATACAGTATGGCAAAAAGTGCCAGAAAAAATCCTATTGGTACAAATATTCCTTCCATTTTATTCCGTTTTTAAATGTTTATTTTTCGCTTTCGTCTTTTGGACGCAAAGAATCTTAATCGGTTACACTTCCCCAACTTCTTTTTTTTTAGATTTTTGTAACCTGCAAATCTTTTTCTCGTCAAACTGACAGATGGAACAAGAAAACGATATCTACTATATTGAAAAGGTCAAAAACGGACAGACTCAATATTATTCTTATATCGTTGAAAAATATAAGGATATTGTTTTTTCCATAGCATTAAAAGTTCTTAGAAATCGTGAGGACGCAGAAGAGATGGCACAGGAAAGTTTTATCAAGGCTTATAAATCTTTGCACACTTTTAAAGGGAAGGCGAAATTCTCCAGTTGGCTATATCGGATTACATATAATAACTGTATATCAGAAATCAGAAGAAGGAAAATACACTTTACGCCTATAGATGAAGTTGAAATAAAAGATGATGCCGAGAGCTTTAATATTGAAGGATTACCGGAAGAAAGCAGGGAAAAATATATTAAAACAGCATTGGATAAACTTCCTGAAGATGAGTATACTCTTATATTACTTTATTATTTTGAAGAACAAAGTATTGAAGAAATTAGTAAAATAACCAGATTAACTGAAAGTAATGCCAAAGTAAAATTGTACAGAGCAAGAAAAAAACTTTACACAATTTTAAATAACATGTTAAAAGAAGAAATTTATACCATATTATGAAAACCTTTAAAGAAGATAAAGAATTAAAATCATTATTAAAATCAGTGAAACTGGAATCTCCTAATTCAGACTTTTCAGTAAAGGTTATGAATAGGATATTCAAAGAAGAATCTCTTTTTGAGAAAATCAAAAAAGAAAGAATTCTGGGAAAAGGATTCTGGACTATTATGGTTTTATTTATTATTCTGTTTGTAGCGATGTTTGTATTTAATGCAAACGAAGGCGTTACAGGTGGTGGATTTTCTGAATATATTCCCGGATTGGATACAAATACAGTTACCCAGGATTATGAAAACTTTTTCCAAAAATTAGGTTCGGTGCCAACCAGTATTGCCGGAATTTTACTTGCTTCCTCAATTCTTCTATTTATAGAACGATTTTTAAATTCGAAAATTAAACCTTATTCAAAACAAGAATAATAATTCTAGTTTATTCTCAATTTAGCCTTGGAGGAAATGATTATTCATATTGCTTTAAAATTCCCTTCATTATTAAAAATTGTGCACTTATGTAAGTAGCCATAATAAATATTCCTTCATACGGAATTTCTGTTATGAATGTATTTGTTGCAATCATTGTATCTGACAGTACAAATAATATTGAACCTGCAAAAACCAAAGCAAAAGATACAGGATGGCCATTTCCATATCGGTTTAACGCCATTACTGACATTCCAAGAAGTGCGAGCATATATAAAAATACGGCTACCTTTAAAACAGCATCCAGATGACTAAATAGTATCATATAAAAAATCAATCCGTAAGCGATATACACAATCAGCCAAAAGGGTCTTTTCTTTAAAAAAGGTTTCTTTCCTGAAAGATTAATGGTCCGAAGAAATAAATTGATATACATAAGTTGGGCAATAAGAAATGATGCCAGTCCCAGAACAAAAAACATAAAATCATTATCCGTAAACATTAACAAGACATCACCAAACCATGAAAAGATAAATGCGGCTAATCCCAATTGCACAACTTTTCTATCAATATTTTTGCTGTAAAGAACAAAGTATCCGGCAATCCAAACCAATAGTAAAGGCTTGAAACTATAATCCAGGATTTTATATTGAAAAAACTCTCCTGCTAAATCACCGATAACAATTATGAGAAAAATAAAATGAAGAAAAAACTTTTTCATTTAGAGATTTTCCTGTAAAAATAAAACTATATGAAAACAAAAAATAATTTTGGGGTTAAAGAAAACAGTTAGAATTAGTAGCAGGTTTCTGCTAATAAGTATTTTCCAATGTAATTTTCTACCCCTTCTTCCAATTCGGTAAATGGTTTTGAATATCCAATATCTCTTAATTTTTTAATGTCGGCCTCTGTAAAATACTGATATCTTCCCCGCAATTCAACGGGAGTATCAATAAACGAAATTTCCGGAACAAGATTCATACTATTAAATACTGATCGAGTCAGGTCTAAGAAAGTTCTTGCTTTTCCAGTTCCAACATTATAAATACCCGGGGTTTCCTGATGTTCCATAAAATAAATCATAACATCAGCAATATCGTCAACATAAATAAAATCACGGCTTTGTTCTCCATCCCTGTAATCTTTATGATGGGAACGGAAAAGCCTCATTTTACCTGTTTTCTTTATTGTCTGAAAAGAATGAAGAACTACAGAAGCCATTCTTTTTTTATGATATTCATTCGGCCCGTATACATTAAAAAACTTTAAGCCTGCCCAATATTTCGGTGTACGTATTTGTTTCAACGCCCATACATCAAAATCGTGTTTTGACCAACCATACAAATTCAGTGGACGCAAGTTTGGAATATTTCCATGAGAATCAGAAAAACCATCCTCCCCATTTCCATAGGTAGCTGCAGAAGAAGCATATAAAAGTGGCACCTGTATTTCTGAGCAAATATTCCAAAGCCGCTGAGAATAAATAAGGTTCAATTGCTGATACAATTCCGGCTCCTGTCCAATTGTGTCTGTTCTTGCACCCAAATGAAAAATAAAATCAACTTCCGATGAATGTTTGATTAACCATTTAAAGAAATTATCTCGATCAATGAATTTCAGGTATTTTTTGTGGAGAATATTTAAATCCTTGAGAGGATCATCCATTTTATCAACCAATATCAGGTCTTTGTAACCTGCTTTATTGAGTTTTCCAACTAAATAACTGCCGATAAATCCGGCTGCTCCTGTAATAACTATCATTTAACTAAGCGGTTTGTCTGGTACAGCAATTTATTCTGTTTTCTGAAATTTGGCTATTGTTAGAACTTCCAAAATTCCAGTTTATTGTCCAAACGTAAAGAAAAATCTAATTTCTCTTTAAATCTGTTCACGAAAAAACAAATAATTTGTAACCTCCAAATTTAAAATTGGACACAAAATTATAAAAATCAGTGAACTGTTGTAGGAACTTTCGCTAAAACTTCTAAAACCGCGATTTTAAGATTTTCCAAGGCAAGTGGGATATTCCATTGTGCAAGTTCAGGAGGAGCCACAAAATGTGAAACTGAACGTATTTCGTTACAAGGTATACCATACCATTTACAAACATAAAATACAGCTGCACCCTCCATCGACTCAACCTGTGCGGAAAATTTTTCCTTAATAACAGAAATACTTGAATTTTTCCCATGACTCTGATTTGCCGTGATGCCCTTTACTTTTCTGTATTCCAACAATCCATTGGAAGGAGTTGCTTTTAATACGCCGTTTTCGAATGGAAACTCGTTATTGTCTAAAAACCCGGACTCAAATAGAGTAAGAAACTCTTCCTTCTCTTCTACACCCAAATCAGCAAATTCTTCTGAAATAACATTTACTACCTCTCCAATTCTCAGATCCGATGTAAAGCTACCTGCTATCCCTACATTTAAAACCATTTGGTAGCTATGTTCCTGTAAAATGGTAGTTAAATTAAAAGTTGTAAAAGTTGTCCCAATTCCAGCTATTAATACATCTATTTCATTGTCACTGAAATTGTAACAATACAATGCGTGTTTTTTTTCTGAAATAAAATCGAATTCATCAACCAATAATTTTACTTCCATCCGCGTGGCCGCCACAATTAAAATCTTCATAATCCAAACACAAGTAAAATTCTTTATTTATGAAAAGCATACAATCTTTCATACTGTTTTTATGAAAAAAAGTTAATCTTTGTGTTAAATTTTTATTCTGTATTTATGAGTTCTTCAAAAATTGACACTTCAAACGGTTACGAGAAAGTCGAAAATTTTGATGAAAAAATCACAAAGGAGCTTTCTAAAAACTACAAAAACATACTTGGATTAATCGGTGAAGATATATTCAGGGAAGGATTGGACAAAACACCGGAAAGAGTTGCTAAATCAATGCAATTTCTCTTACAGGGTTATAAAACCGACCCGGTTGAAATATTAAAATCTGCTATGTTCAAAGAAGATTACCGCCAGATGGTAATTGTTAAAGACATTGAAATTTATTCAATGTGTGAACATCACTTATTGCCGTTTTTTGGTAAAGCGCATGTGGCTTATATCCCAAATGGTACAATAACCGGTCTGAGTAAAATCGCCAGGGTTGTTGATGTTTTTTCACGTCGGCTGCAAGTTCAGGAACGTTTAACTTCACAGATAAAAGATTGTATTCAGGATACGTTGAAACCATTAGGGGTAGCTGTTGTCATTGAGGCTCAACATCTTTGTATGCAGATGAGAGGAATACAGAAACAACATTCTATTACAACAACATCTGATTTTACAGGAGCTTTTCAAAAGGAAGCCACAAGGGATGAATTTATTAAACTAATTAGCACAAAATTCAGTTAACAATTACTATTAATTTTGATATTAACTCAAACTTTTGTACTATCAATCCGGTAGAAATTATAGTTATTAACCTTATTTCATAAAATAATTCTATTGTGTCATGACAGATCCAAAAATTGCAGCAAAAAATCCAATACAGGTAACACTCGAACCTGGAACACACTTCTGGTGTGCGTGCGGAAGAAGTGAAAATCAACCCTTTTGTGACGGCTCTCATCGGGGAACAGGGATTACTCCCGTTATGTTTAAAATTGATGAGAAAAAAGACGCCTGGCTATGCCGTTGCAAGCATTCTGGAAATAAACCTTACTGTGACGGCACCCATAAAAGCTTGTAAGTCTATCTACCCTTTCTAATCCTCTCTAAAATACTCTTTCGAAGCATTACAAATAGGACATTTGTAATCGTCAGGTAAATCTTCAAAAGGTGTTCCAGGCGGGATTCCCATCGTTGGATCGCCTTCTTCCGGATCGTACCTAAAACCGCAAATGGTGCAAGTAAACGTACTCAAATTATCGGAATCGGATTGCTTTTTAACTTCATTATTAGGTCCTTGTGATTCATCAACTTCAGGTTCAACCTCATTCTCAAGCTTTTCTTTTTCGATGTAGGTAGGCGCATTTTTGGGCGCGAGCATCTTGTATTTTTCGCGGTAATAGGCGTAAGTCAATGGTTCTTCTCCTGAAATAACCTCGCTATCCAAAACTTCACCTATTATTAAAATATGGGTACCTACATCAAGGGTATCTGTAACTTTACAATCAAACCATGCAACAGAAGAATCAGTAATTATTGGAGCACCTGTTATTGAAGTTATTGTTTCAATATTTTTGAATTTATCGACATCTGCACCAGACATAAATCCAAATTCTCCAATTAATGAAGTATCCACATCTTTTTTTAAAACCGACAATGAGAATTTTTTACTCTTAATAATCTTGTCAGTAGTGGTATTATTTTTATGGCTACTTATTGCAATTTTTGACGGACTGGATGTTACCTGGAAAGCTGTATTCCCAATATACCCATATTTCTTTTCTTCAAATTCAGTTGCTATAAGATATAAACCATACGATAATTTGTGAAAAGCCTTGTATTTCATGAGATCTTATTTTTATTCAAAATTTTTCCAATTTAACAATAATGCTAATTTATAAATATTCAAAGGATAGTTTCCTCCTTCAAACAAATAATAATAATTAAAGATTAAATTCCATATACTACAAAAAACAGATTTCAAATTACTAAGCGTTAAAAACGCCAGTTTAAGCTAAAAAAATATGTCCAAAAGCTATAAATTCTTCCCAAGACACAAATTTTATTTCAAATAGAGAAAATTTTATAAAAAAATTCCTATTTTTGGACAAAGTTTGGATGACTTTAATTGATGATAAAAACCTAAAATTTTAGCATATGGCTAATCATAAAGTAAACAACAACTACAAAATCTTTATTGTTGAAGACAATGAATTGTACGCCCAGGTTTTAAAAAAACAACTGGTAAATGATCAATTCCAGGTTAAAGTATTTTACAACGGAAAAGATTGTATTACCAATCTGGGAGAAAAGCCAGACATTGTAACATTGGACTATACCTTACCGGACATGACTGGCCATGAAGTCTTGAAAGAGATTCAGCAAAAACTACCTGACACACATGTTATTGTTATTTCAGCCCAGGAAAACATTAACACTGCGATTGATCTGATGAAGAGTGGAGCTTACGATTACATTATGAAAGCTCCCGATACACGTGAAAAATTGAGCAACATTATAAAAAACATTTATAAGACCGATCAATTAAAAACAGAAAACATTATTTTAAAAGATGCCGTAAAGGAAAAATATAACTTCAGAAAATTGATTAAAGGGAATAGTCGTGAGATAGATCATGTTTTTGAATTGATGGAAAAAGCTATTCAGACCCAGATATCAATTTCAGTTTCCGGCGAAACAGGTACAGGTAAAGAATTAGTTGCCAAAGGAATTCATTATAATTCAAAAAGAAGCTCCAGACCATTTATAGCAGTTAACGTTTCTGCCATTCCGGAAACACTTGTTGAGAGTGAACTTTTCGGACATGAGAAAGGTGCGTTTACCGGGGCCGATTTCAGAAAAGCGGGTAAATTTGAGCAAGCAAATGGTGGAACACTTTTCCTCGATGAGATTGCAGATCTTGATATAAATACACAAACAAAATTATTAAGAGTAATCCAGGAACGTGAGGTAACCCGGCTAGGTGGCTCTGAAGTTATCCCTCTTGATGTTCGAATAATTACTGCAACACACAAAAACCTTTCAAATCTTGTAGCTGAAGGGAACTTCAGGCAGGATTTATATTATCGGTTACTTGGCCTCCCAATTGAGCTTCCTCCTTTACGGGAAAGAGGAAACGATATAATTCTACTGGCAAAATATTTTGTCGATGAATTCTGTAAGGAGAACGATATGGAACCAAAATCGATTTCCGATGAGGCAAAAAAATTATTATTAGCGTATCACTTCCCGGGAAATATAAGGGAGCTAAAGGCTGTTATGGAACTTGCATGTGTGATGTCAAACCGCGATGTTATAAAATCAAGCCATTTAAATATGAATGTTGATGACAGCGTTCAGAATCTCCTTGCCAATGAAAAATCACTGGAAGAGTACAATAATGAAATTATTAAACATTTTCTGAATAAGTACAATCAAAATGTCCGGTTAGTGGCATCAAAACTAGGAATAGGAAAGTCGACTATTTATAGAATGTTACAAAAAAAGACATTAGTAAATTGATATAAATAAAAAATCCTGGAATTCCAGGATTTTTTATTTTAGGTCATATACATATTTTATCATTCAAAACTATTTACACCAAACGTTTCCATTTCCCTATCAACCTTTTTAACCAATCCCTGTAAAACTTTACCGGGCCCTATTTCTGTAAATGAAGTTGCTCCATCTGCGATCATATTTTGAACAGTCTGAGTCCAACGCACAGGTGCGGTTAACTGAGCTATCAAATTTTGTTTTATGGTCTTTGGATCGGAAACCGGTTTGGCATTCACATTCTGATAAACCGGACAAACCGGAGTATTAAAAACGGTTGATTCAATTGCTGCGGCTAATTCTTCCCTGGCCGGCTCCATAAGCGGCGAATGAAAAGCTCCACCTACTACTAGCTTTAACGCACGTTTTGCACCTTTTTCTGTAAGAATTTCACAAGCTTTATCAATTCCGAGGACTGAGCCTGAAATTACCAACTGCCCCGGGCAGTTATAATTAGCCGGAACAACCACCTCTTCAATATTCTGACAAACTTCTTCGACAATTGCATCTTCGAGACCAACAATAGCCGCCATTGTGGAAGGCTCTACTTCACAAGCTTTTTGCATAGCCATTGCACGTTTCGAAACCAAAGCTAAACCATCTTCAAAACTTAATGCTCCATTGGCTACCAATGCCGAAAACTCTCCGAGAGAATGACCGGCAACCATGTGAGGTGAAAATTCTTTTAATGTTTTTGCCAATAATACGGAATGCAAAAATATCGCCGGCTGGGTTACTTTTGTTTGTTTAAGATCATCAACTGATCCTTCAAACATAATTTCTGTAATGTTGAAGCCCAGAATTTCGTTGGCTTTTTCAAATAAAGCTTTTGCTTCGGCTGAATTCTCATACAAATCTTTTCCCATTCCCGGGTATTGTGCTCCCTGACCGGGAAAAACAAATGCCTTCATAATTCAATTTTTAAAAATTCGGTGCAAATATAAAGCTTTTTCGATGGTGAGGGTGAAACTTCGTAAAGGAGATTTATTTCTTTCTATAATTTAACTCAAACTAAATAACGCCTAAAATATTAAACTCAAAATGACGTATTTTAACAATAAACCTATTAAACTGTACAAAACCAGATCTTTAAGTTTATATTTCAACATACCTGCAACCAATGCAATTACCGGAGATGAAAGCGGGAAAAGATTAAATATGAAAATGGTCAGATTACCATATTTTCGAATATGCTTTTCCGCCTTTATCAAACGTTTCTCACCGATAAAATTATGTATCAATTTTAAACTCAATGAATATCCAATTAAATAATCAATGAGTTGCGCGACAAATGCAGTCCCAAGGGCAATAGCAATCAATTTAGCCTCTTCATAAAACGACAGATAATAAACAAAAGCCGCCTCAACCGGCATTAGCAGGAAAAACAGGTACCCGGCGAAATGAACTGCGCCAAACGAAAACATGCTGTCGCTTTTTCCTTCATAAATTTCTCTTCCTACAGTAATAGATATTATTAAAACAGCAATAATTGTTGTTACACAGAAAATTATAATTTTCCCAAGTTTTAATTTCTCACCGTTTTTCAGATTCATTTAGTTTTAGCTAAGTAAATTACAAAGTTGCCTTTTTTATTCAAACCAAAACTATTTCTTCAGAATTACAATGAAAAAAAAAATCGATGAAAACCAATTCTTACCGGTTCATCAATTTTTATAGACTGTTCAAATGGAAATTCAATATTATTCCACAGTAACTGATTTTGCCAAATTTCTGGGCTGATCGACGTTACAACCTCGCATCAAGGCGATATGGTATGCAAAGAGTTGCAGTGGTAAAACAGCTAAAAGTGGTGCAAGAGCCGGATGTGAACGGGGAATTTCAATAATATCGTTTGCCATTTCTTTTAATCCCTGATCGCCTTCAGTTACTATGGCAATTACGTTCCCTTTTCTTGCTTTGACTTCTTGGATATTACTCACAATCTTTTCATAATATGCATCATGAGGAGCAACAACAACAACCGGTAAATTATCATCAACCAAAGCTATTGGCCCGTGTTTCATTTCACCAGCAGCGTAACCTTCAGCATGTATATAAGAAATTTCCTTTAGTTTTAAAGCACCTTCCAATGCCACAGGGAATAAGTATCCTCGTCCCAAATACAATGCGTTAACAGCATCTTTATATTTTTCGGCTACTTGTTTTATTGCTTCATTGTTTTGTAAAACCTGTTTGCCCTTTTCCGGAATTTCGGACAATTCTTTCACTAACAGCTGGTATTCTTCCTCATTTATATTCCCTTTTGCCTTTGCCAGCTTAAGCGCAAACATCGTTAAAACAGTTACCTGGGCAGTGAAAGCTTTAGTTGAGGCAACTCCTATTTCAATGCCTGCATGAGTATAAACTCCTGCATCGGTTTCGCGCGAAAGCGAAGAACCGACAACATTACAAATTCCTAAAACCAATGCTCCCTTTTCTTTAGCCAAATGTAGTGCAGCCATTGTATCGGCTGTTTCCCCACTCTGGCTAATAAAAATAACTGCATCCTTCTTCCCTAACACTGGCTTCCTGTACCTGAATTCAGACGCATATTCCACTTCCACGGGAATCCGGGCATATTCTTCCAACATATACTCACCAATAAGTGCTGCATGCCAGGAAGTTCCGCAGCCGACTATTATTATCCGTTCGGCTTCCATAATTCTCGGGAAAACATTCAGTAAACCACCCAGTACAATTTCGGAATAATCAGGTTTGAGTCTACCGCGAAATGTTTCTTCGATGGTTTTTGGTTGTTCGTATATTTCTTTCAACATGAAATGTTCATAATCACCTTTATCCAGCTGTCCAATCTCCAAATCGAGATTGGTTATTTTCATTGAAACCGGATTGTTTTGGATGTTCTTCAGCGTAATATTATTTCTGTCCAGCACCGCAACATCCTCATCATTTAAATAAACAACCTGATTGGTAAATTCAGCAATAGGAGAAGCGTCGCTGGCAATAAAATACTCACCGTTCCCCAAACCTACCACCAAAGGACTACCTTTTCTTGCTACTATAATTTTATCTTTTTCTTCGCTGCAAAGAACAGCTATTCCGTAGGCCCCAACCACTTTCGAAAGTGCAAGTTGAACTGCTGTTTCAGCAGTTATGTCAGCCTGCTTATAAAAAAACTCAAATAAATTCGCTAAAACTTCAGTATCGGTTTCAGTAGAAAACGTAAAACCGTGTTTTATCAGATCTTCTTTTAGCTTTGAATAATTTTCTATTATACCATTATGAACTACTGAAAATGTTCCATTCATTGAAAGGTGCGGATGAGCATTTATATCGCTTGGCTCTCCGTGGGTTGCCCAACGTGTATGTCCAATACCAATACTTCCTGCTGTATTTTTTGATAAAGAATATTCTTCGAGTTCCGATACTTTACCGAGGCGCTTGTAAATTCCAATTGAGCCATTCAAAATAGCAACTCCCGCTGAATCGTAACCGCGATACTCCAGTCTTTTTAATCCATTTATCAAAATAGGAAATGCCTCTTTGTTTCCAATATAACCTACAATTCCACACATATTTTTTATTTTTTGGGTGATTAATTCTGACTAACAACTACTCTTTTTGCTATAGTATTTCGCATCCGTTCAATAAGTCCATTTCCTAATGCCTCTTTAGTCTCCATATGCACTTTAATGGCTTTTACCGTTTCATTCTTTTCAAACTCGCCTCTAACCTGAGCAAAATCTATCTCTCTTTCTTCGTCACGCCCGTCAACACCAAAGCCTGTCATTTTATTCAATGAAAATTCTTTCTGCGCATCTTCATACAAGAATCTATCGATTCCCAATACACTGTCTTTCCATTTTTCAACAATAACAATTACATCCTCTGCAGTAAAATCATGCGGATGTTTACAATAAAATCTATCGAGAACATCAAGAGCCCATGTCCACTCGTAATTGTAATAATTTTTATGAAGTGCCGTCAATGCCGAGTTTACCTCTTCAAGCGTAGATGTCGTGCCACTTTCAATGGATTCCAAAAGATTATTTAATGCTTCATAAGGACAAATTAGCCCCGACAAATCAACCCATGATCCCTTACCCAAAGCAGTATCTTTTTTTAGCGTATTTCTAATTTCTTCATCATTTTTGTATTCTTTGCCCTGTAGTCTGGTGATCAGCGAATTTCCTAAAAATTTCCAGATGGCCATTTCATACAATTTTATACCCCTGTCAAGTGATTTTTTTTCAATCTTCATTCTTTCATAACTGTAAACATCTGCAAATTCCCCTGAGGTCTTGCGTATTGCTTTCAATTTTCTACGCCCGTTCATCATTTTCTGAATTGTGTACGGACTTAATAAGTTAAAATTAATCAGGTCCAAAAGATTTGAATCTTTCCTGTTATCGCGTTTTGGCCATTTTTGAGTATCGCGAATTGTACCAATACTTTTCAAATTTATAGCCGGAACAAGCACACTTTCATCATTACTTTCAATAATGTATGAAAATGGAAAATCGGCAGTATCATTGTGTTTATAATGTCTTCCCATGACCAATGAGAAGGCTCCAATTCTAGAAGGCCACAAAATATATGAATTACTTGTCGTTTTTGCGCCTCTTTCCATAATTCCCTGATGGATAGGCCCCAATTTATACAAATGATTACTTTGATTGGATCCGCTTCCGGCATTTAAAAATGAATACATACCGGCTATCAAAAGCGTTGATTTATGATGAGTTACAGTATAAGGTCCTGCAAAAATAGCACATGCCTCACCGTGAAATCCCTGGCAGTTGGCAAAAAACAGCGAGTTCACCGCTGAGTAATGTTTATCAAGAATACACCCCTGACCAATGAAACATTTCGATATAAGTGTTGCATCAGTAATTCGCGAACCGGAACAAACGATAAAATCTTCCATTATTACTCCTTCGCCAATTTTGACCGGAGCCTCGAAATTACCATTAATACTACCATTTTTAAGCATTTTACCTCCGTCAATACTGGTAGCAGGTCCTATTTTTACATTTAAAATAGTATTGCAATTGATAATTTTAGAATATGCACCAATTATTCCCATATCACTTTTAACATATTCCGAATAATCATTAACCATTCTCATTAGTGATGATACCAATTGGGGCCGGTGACGATATAAAGCCATCAAATAAGCCACGTGTGTTGACAAATGATCGTAAATCGGGATTTCACGCCCTCCTCCTTCATTTATTGTTTCCACAATTACACCATTTCCAAAAGTTGTATCCCCATCAACTGCAACCGTGGTAACATTATGAATAACAACTCCTTCTTCAATAATATAATTCGCAATGTAACTTCTGACATTGTGTATTAACGCATTTTTGCCCACTTCACAATTGTGCAACCAAGCATTGTAAATACCTGCTTTAAATGTTATTCCCCCAAACAATTTTACAGTTTGATTGAATCCGTTTAACCGAATGTGGCCTGTAAATTTTGTATTTTCAATATTATCAGGAACAAAATCATTAGATACTTTAACAAGGCTCCAGTCTGTAGAACTACACCCCTGATGTACCAACTGTCCGATTTCCTCGTCGAGTAAAGAACGATATGATTGATTTTCTATGTATTCAGACATGTTAAATTTTTTTGGTATTCCAAATATATTTCAAATGCACTTAAAAACATAATAAAAAAACAATACACCTACTATTACACTCCACATTAAAACAATACAAATCAAATATAAAATAATAATAATTAGATTATTACATTATATTAAAACACAACATAAAAATGAAAATGCAATATAAAAAACACTACAGCATTGTATTTTTATACTTTCTGGAGGTAATCTTTCAGGCGTATTTCACTATTTAGTTTAAGTTTTTTACGTAGCCTTCCACGCGAAACTTCAATACTTTTAGCCTGTATATTTTGTAAACCAGCAATTTCCTTACTGGAAAGTCCTAAACGAAGATATGAACAGAGTTTCTTTTCTTTTGAAGTTAAATTTGGATGTTTAACTTTCAGCCTATTAAGAAAACCAGGATGTAAATTTTCAAGTTGTTGAACCACTGTATCCCAATCAACCGAAGAAACCGGAATATTTTCCAAAACTTTGATAAGCGTATTAATTTCCATTTGTCCCTGATGATTATCGACTGAGGTTACCTTCTTCAACTGTTTCTGAACAAAAGCAAGCAGTTCGTTTTTTTGTGAAAGTTGCAATAAAAATGATATGACCTCCCGTTCCTTATTTTCGAGTTTCGACTTTATTCTCCACTTTGCGCGGTTTTCAATCTCCTTTTCTTCCGATAGTTCATGAATATGCCCCAATGCATTTTTCAACTTCGTAATATCCTGTACAGATATCCTAATACCAAGGTATCTCCCCTTCTTGTTATACACACCCCGGGCATTCATCAAACACCAACATAATTGTTTATGACGAGTAACGATGCGAAATTCCAGCGATTGATTCATTATCAGCTGGTCGAGTGACTGAGAAATAAACTTATTGAATTTTTCTCTGTCGGCTTTATAAACCAATAATCCTGCTATATTTTCTGAAGCGATAACCTGGTTAGCTGTAAATCCGGTTAAATCAAAGCACGATGGAGAGCAATATTTTATCTTCCCGGATGCTTCGAGCCACAATTCCCACCCAAATGTAAAATCAGCAACCAGCTGATAATATTGCCGTTGGTTTTGCTCTTCCTCTAAAACTGCCTCAAGTTCCTTAAGTTCAGCTTTAAGTTCCAAAAGTTGAGCTTCCAGAGCCTTTTTCCCTTCCGCTTCACTTCTATTTTCTTTTGCTTCCATCAAAAAATTAGATTTTCATTAAAAATACTACGTGTTAACAGGAAAAACAAACGAATCCAATCTTCACAATTAATTGGACATAAAACTACATTTTTGTAGTATTCGGTTTATTTTCTTACATAAAAGAAATAATTTCTTGAAATCAAAAAACATAATCACCTGAGAAACAGGCTTATCAAAGTTATGGCATTCAGCTTGCTCCCAATTTATCGAAATGAAAATATTTGGGTATGAAAGTAATGTTGCCGGTTAAAGATGATAAGTTTGGAAAAAATGAAATTGCAGAAGGTTTCCACAACATTGATTTCGTTTGTATTTACGACGAAAACTTAAAAACTACAAATTGGCTACCTGTAAATGAAATCAGTGAAACAGTTGGCCGACTAACATTTGAGATGAACCAAATGGGGATTAATTCAATTATCACTATGAATATTACTCCAATGGTTCTGGCAATGTTTAAAAGAAATGGTATTCATGTTTATAAAGCTCAAAGTTTAGATGTATTGACAAATACCAAATTATTTCAGGCAAATCAACTAAAAACGTTTTCTACTGAAGAGTCACGCGAAACATTCTCATCTTGTAGCAGCAGCTCATGCTCAAGTTGTGGTTCAACATGCAAAAATTAAAATTTTAAAAATGGCATTAGGAAAAGCAATAAAATTTGTAAAACAAGCGTGTTTCGATAAGGAATTGCGGAAACAATGTTATAAGAGTTCAAAACCGGAATTACTTAAAAAATTTGATTTTGATGAAGTTGAATTTGACGACGCAATAAATATGCAATTGGTAAAATGCCAGACTTATGAAGCTGCTGAGCCTTTCCAACAATTAAGAATGTGGTTTTCATTATTATAAAACATTAAATTATGAGTTATAGAAATCTTGAGGCCGTACGGTCTATTATCAAAGAAGCAACCGGACTAGACGTCACCTATGCGTATGATGATCTGGTATTTCCTGAACATGCTGCGTTTATGATTCGGTTTGACGACAAAAACCATAACAATTTTTTCTGTTATTTCCATTCCGATTGTAACCCAAAGGACAAGTATGATATTTACAATCGACTGGAAGAATCTTCATCGCTAAACAAATTCACAATAGAAGATAAAGGAAAATTTTTGTTCAAACAGAAAGGCGAAGAAATAGAAATAAGATACAGCAGAAGTGTAAATTAGCCTTTTTAACGAAAACTAACTTTTGCTGTCGGGCTTGTTGCTTTTTGAAGCTGGCCTGATAATCAGGCGCAACGATTGGTCGTAAGTGATGTAATTCCAGAGCCAGTTGATAAAAACAACCAGCCGATTTTTTACGCCAACGATAGACATCAGGTGTACAAACATCCAAATCAGCCAGGCAAAGAAACCGGCAAATCTTAAATTGGGCAAATCAACTACGGCGCGGTTTCTCCCAACCGTCGCCATTGAGCCTTTATCCTTATATTCAAAAGGTTTCAAGTGTTTATCATGCTGAATGTTCAAAAAATTATTCGCAAGATTCTTAGCTTGTTGCAATGCTACTTGCGCAACCTGCGGATGTCCTTTAGGATAATTTTCTGTATTCATAAAAGCAATGTCGCCAATTGCATAAATATCATTAACTCCTTCAATTTGATTGTATTCATTTACTTTTAACCGGTTTCCCGAAACGATATTTTCTGCCTTAATTCCCTTTGGCATTTGCCCTTTTACTCCAGCTGCCCAAATCAGCGTTAGTGTTTGGAAATTTTCACGATCTTCCAGTTCCACCTCCTTACCATCATAGCTTTTTACTTTATGATTTAATTTTACAACTACACCTAATCGCGTCAAATAATCAAAAGCTTTCCTACCTGCTTCTTTACTCATTCCATGCAAAAGCTGCTCGTTAGCTTCAACAAGTGTTATATTCATTAAATTGAAATCCAAATCCGGATAATCTTTTGGAAGAACAAATTTTTTCATCTCAGCCAAAGCCCCGCAAACCTCAACACCGGTCGGACCTCCTCCAACTACTACAACATTTAGTAACCGATCGATTTCGTCCTTATCTCGCAATGTTACTGCTGTTTCAAAATTCTCCAGCAATTTGTTTCGCAGAAAAAGAGCCTCCGAAGTTGATTTCATCGGAATGCTGTTTTGCTCAAAACTATCAATACCGAAAAAGTTTGTGGTTGCACCGGTTGCAATTACCAAATAATCATACCAGGCAGTTCCCAGGCTTGTCTCAATTGTTTTATTTTCCGGATTAATTTTTTCTACTTCAGCAACCCGGATATAAACATTTTTTACTTTCTGAAACACTTTTCGCAAAGGGAAAGAGATAGAACTGGGTTCCAAACCTGAAGTTGCCACCTGGTAAAACAGCGGTTGAAACTGATGATAGTTATTTCTGTCGATTAATACAATCTGAAAATCATGTTTGTATAAATCTCTGGCGAGTCTAAGTCCGGCAAAACCTGCACCAATGATTATTACTCTTTTCTGTTTTGTTTCCGGGATATTTACGGGCATTGCTATTTACTTTAATCAAGCACTTCAACAATGCACAATTTAGATTGTTTTCTTTAACAGTAATATTATCAATTATTTAAAAGTATCTTAATATTCCATAAATTGGACATATCAAAAAAGAATAAACTGATTTATAATTCAATGCGAACCTACCTGAACTTAAAAGCTTATTGAAACGTTTATGTGTTTAAATTGCCAAGTTATTAGCTGAAAATATTGATTTTCTGCCTTTCTATAATTTTTCTGATTATGAGCAATTTATATTAACTTTGACTATAAACTAAATCTAAACGTAATGAAACTATCATTGTTCTTATTCATCTTCATGTCATTGACAACAATACTATCGGCACAAAACAAAGTTGGTGTTTTTGAAAACAACAAAGACATTGGAAATCCCAAAATATCAGGTTCAGCTTCATACGATGAAGCAAATCAAACTTACACTATTTCTGGCGCAGGTTACAATATTTGGTTCGAACGCGACGAACATCGTTTTCTTTTCAACCAATTAAACGGCGATTTTATCCTTACTGCCAATTTTGAATTTGTAGGGGAAAATGATAATCACCGTAAGTTGGGATGGATGGTACGGTCATCGGAAGATGCAAATTCTCAAATGTGTGGAGCTTTCCTGCATGGAGACGGACTGACTGCCATGCAATGGAGAGAAAGAACAGGAACTGTTATGGAAGAACCTACTGACGTATTTAATTTTAAAAAGAGATATGTTCAAATCATTCAACTGGAACGTCGTGGGAAAACATTTATAATGAGGGCAGCCAATCCTGGTGAACCGCTCCAGGTAGTTGGAACCAAAGTTTTAGAACAATTTCCCGATGATGTTTTGGCCGGAGTAGTTATTTGTTCACACGACGAAAATGTAATTGAAACTGCAAAAGTATGGAACCTAAGAATAGATATGCCCGTTGCCGAAAATTACAATCCTTACCAAAGCGGCTGGATTGGATGCCGGCTTGAAACGATGAATGTTTTTGACGGAAAACGTACAGTTATCTATGAAAAGAACGATCGTTTTGAAGCGCCAAACTGGATGCGCGACGGAGAAAAATTACTGTTTAACATGGAGGGATTACTTTATTCTATTCCTGCTACTGGTGGTGAAATAAAACAAATAAATACAGGTTCCGCTCAAAGATTAAATAATGACCATTGCATTTCATTCGATGGCAAAATGCTTGGAATCAGCAGTAACAATGAACAGGGATCAACCGTTTATATCCTGCCCATTGAAGGTGGAGAGCCCGAACAAATAACCACGAAAACACCCTCTTATCTTCATGGCTGGTCCCCGGATGGGAAGGATTTAGTTTATGCAGGGCAACGCGATGGCAGCAGTGTATTCAACTTCTTTAAAATATCAATAAAGGATAAAAAAGAAATTCCTATGACAGATAATTTACCTTACGGACATGCTGACGGGTGCGAATATTCGCCGGATGGAAAATACATTTATTATAATGGTTGTATAAATGGCGAAGCAATGCAAATCTGGCGGATGAAACCGGATGGCACTGAAAGAGAACAAATCACTCACGATGAGTACAATAATTGGTTCCCACATATCTCTCCCGACGGGAAATGGATGGTATTTATTTCATTTCCTCCGGATATCGATTTAAACTCTCACCCATCCTATAAAAGGGTAATGTTACGCCTCATGCCTGTTTCAGGAGGTGCGCCAAAAGTAATTGCCTATATGTACGGAGGACAGGGTACAATTAATGTAAACTCCTGGTCGCCCGACAGTAAACATATTGCTTTTGTAAGTAATTCGGGGAAAAGATAAAAACATTAAAAACGTATAGTTCAATTTAATAAAAAGGTCAACAATATAAATGTTGTTGATCTTTTTTATTCTACCCTCAACCCAGTCACCAATGTCTTCTTCTGAAGCGAAATCCAGGTCAACCCAAAAATCCAGAGGAAGCCATTCAAAAGTATCAAACCAGTTACAATTGCAATGGTACTGAAAGAAGCATCGGTATTGGAAGATAAAAATGCAGGAAGTGTGGCAACTACTGCTGTAATGAAACCAATAACAACACCAGTTATTAAAAGAATTAAATATTCGTTTGTTATGATTTTAAAAATGGGTATGTTATTAAATCCAATCGCTTGCATCACTGAAATTTCTCGTCGGCGTTCCAACAAAGTTCGAGCAAGAATTACTGCCAGACCAATTGTTCCGAGAATTAAACCCAACGCACCAAGCGCAAGAAAAATGGAGAGGTAAGTATTCGTTACCGAGTAAAACTCTACAAGTCGTTTTGCAGTTAATTCCATTTCCCAGCCATAATCGCGGAAAACCGATTGCAGTTCATCACCAATTTGTTGTTCGTTATCTTTATTTCCGTCAATCAAAAAAATATGCGAACCACTATTTGTTGGATAATTTTTCAAAAAGTTTTGGTTTGAAATAATTACATATCCCTGAAAAATGGATGGCGTAGTTCCGGCAATTAGTTTTAACTGAAGCGTATCACCCAATTCATTCTGATACAATAAAATATCGCCCACTTTTTTCCCTAGTCCCCACTGAATTACGGTTTGGTCGGCAATGGCCGGGATGGTTCCGTCATCAAATGTTTTGTTTAGTGCCAGCCAGGGATTTTCATCGCCCAATTCTTTTATTTTTGAGGCAAATGAAAAACGTCCCTGCAAAGCTTCCGGGTCAACACCAAGAATAGCAGGTTGGGTTGTTCGATTTAAGTTTAAACAACTGGCATCGTCACCTTCCACTTTTCTGAACTGAACGGCACGAAAATCTTCAAAAATACCTTCCTCTGCCCTTTTTCCCGGATTATTCAAATCAAATAAAACCGGCATGGTTGTTTCTGCAAAATAGAGAAAACCACCTGTCCCACTGGTTTTATTTTGGGCATTGGCAAACAAATCAAGTTTATTAGAGCCTGTAGAAACCACGATAAAAGTTCCAAGTGCAAATAAAATCACCACGGTTAATGAGCGCCCTTTATTTCTTGACAGATTAAGTTGAGCCAGTTTCCCCAATCCGAGTTCGGTGTTTTTATTCTTTTCGAATTTGATAATAAACCGTCTGAACAGTAACAGCAATCCAATCAACAACAATCCCCCGGTGGTAAAAAATAGGGATGGATTCATTTGTGCTGAGAAGAAAATCTGGAACACAAAAATTCCGATTGAAGCAACCAATGACAAAACCATTGTTCCATTCCAAATAAGTTCCATCGTTTTGCTTTTAGCAGTCGAAGTCTGTTTTTGCAATTCAGCTGTTTTTTGTTTTTGAAAGCGGGAAATGGAAATATAAATCGCAAAAAGTGAAACCAGTAAACTGATAACTAGACCTATTGCAACAGTTGCAGGATATATTTTTATCAGCAACACATCCGTTCTTACAATATCAAACCAAAGTGTATTCAGGATTTTGAAAACCAGTTGGGTATAAAAAATTGAAACAACCAGTCCTAAAATCCCACCAAGCAAAGCGACAGTTAAACCTTCCCACAAATAAAAACTTCGCACTTGTTTTTGTTTGAATCCCAATGCATCCAACAAACCAACCTGAGTTGATCGGGTTTCAAGATTCAGTCGGAATAACAAAGAAGTAAACACAATTCCGGCAATTAAAAGGAAAAAGCTTAATCCGATAAATAGTCCGCTAAAATCGGTTCCGTTTTTTGCTGCCAGCACTCCCTGTTCACGAACTGGTTCTACTGTCATTCCCAAATCGGCCGGAGAAATATTTTCTGCAAAAACCTGTTTATATTCAGCCTCATCAAAAGTATTTACCGAAAATCGCACCGCCGTGTAATTTCCAAAACGGTTCGACCACATTTCTTGTGCTTTATCCAATGAAATGTAGGCTTTTGGTGCTCCTTTGTATTCATCCCAGTAATCCTCATCTTTGTCACGAATTGCATCTAAATTGATGGGGACACCGGTTTCCCACTCGCTACAATGACCGGCATCCGACATCCCCGGCAAGTTTGGCATTCGCGTTTCATCAACCCAACCCGGAACCATTGATACGATTTCTTTTAATGTAAATTCAGATTCTTTCTCAACTAATTGTCGCAGCGGACCAATTTGCCAGTATTTTAGCTGAATGGAATCACCAACTTTTGCACCCAAATCATCGGCAGCCCATTTGTTTAAGATGATTTCGTTTTCACCAAGCCCTTCAACCAATGTCGAAACAAATGAATATGGAATACTTTTAGTTGCGAGTTGCGAGTTGCGAGTTACGAGTAAAGAAATATCGTTTACAAAGTAAGTTAACATGGGCTGAGCGCTGGGAAGTTTTTGCAGTGTTTCAGCAACCTTGTCGTCCAGAAAAACGCGTTCGGTTGAAATCTCAACTTCATCAGTCGCTTCAATATTTTTGATTTGAAGACCGGCATCTTCGGGTGTGAGACAATTTTTAACCGATTGCAGGACCTCATCATTTGGCAAATCTGTTGAAACAAGAATTTGATTTGCCTTTCCTTCAAATTCCATCAACTGGTTTAATCGCTCAATGGAAAGAAAAATATTATATGGCGCCGTTTGCGAATTTTTCAGACTAAATCGGCCCAACTCTTCTTTTTGCACCACCTTTTTTACAGTTGCCCGTAGTGAAACACTGGTCTCTTCTACAGAAACAAAAGGTGCATTCAAAGGAATCAAACTTGCCTTTTTAATTCGAACCAGCAAGTTATCGCCTTCATTAATTTCTAATCGCTCAGCAAGATTCTGACTTATCGCAATTTCATTGTTCTGAAGTTCAGAAAAAACAGTTGTATTTGCAATTTTTTCAAAAGCCTTGTTAACGCCAACAATCTGCACTTTATTCGCACGTCGCTCACCGCCGTCAGCAACAGCAACTCCTTCAAGTAACAAAACTGGAGCTGCCTTTATTTGAGCATTACCCGTTTCCATTTCCACTGCCATCTCCTGCCGAAAATAGCGTTCCACGACCGATACCAAATGTGTTGTTTCACCTAACCGGTAAAAGGTTGCCTGCTCCAAACTATACCTAACCGAATCACCGATAATCAGTGAGCCGGTAAGAACCATGGTGCTAACTATTACACCCAAAGCAACCAGCAGATTTGATTTAAAATAGTGAATGAATGTTTTTAATATGAGTTGTAATCGTGTCATGTTTCACCCCTCTGTCCTTGGGACATCTCCCCTGAAGGGGAGAATGTTTTTATTCCAATATCCCTTTTCGTAATGTGAATTTTTTATCCATTTGATCAGCAAGAACTGTAGAATGGGTTACCGTAACCAGTGTTACGCCTTCCTCATCGCTCAATTTTTTGAGCAAATCTGTCAATGCATTTGCATTCTCTTCGTCAAGCGCACCGGTTGGTTCATCGGCTAAAATCAGCTTGGGTTTGTTGATTAACGCTCTTACAACAGCAGTCCGTTGACATTCTCCACCCGACATTTCCGATGGCTTTTGATTGCGTTGCTCCCAAATACCGACCTTTTTTACCAGGTACTCGGCCCACTCTTTTTGTTCTTTTGAAATTTTGTTTCCTTGTGGTAAAAGAGGTAGCAATACATTTTCCCACAAACTCAATTGTGGCATTAAATGGTGCAATTGAAAAACAAATCCAAGGTGTTTGTTTCGAAATGTTGCCAACTCGGTTTTTGAATATCCGGTAATTTCTTTCCCTTCAAAAAAAACTTTACCTGATTCTGGTTGGTCGAGTGCACCAATTAAATTTAAAAGTGTTGTTTTACCAGAGCCACTCGGGCCAACAATGGCTACTTTATCACCTTGTTTTATTTCAAAATTCAGTTCTTTTAGTACAGCTCGGTAGCTGTGTGTTCCCGGCTCGCCGTAACCTTTTGTTATGTTTTGTAGTTGTAATAGCATGATTCTCTTGTGTTCCTCTGTGTCTTCTTTGTGCCCTTTGTGGTAAAGAAAAAAATAAACCACAGAGAACACAGAGGTTTCACGGAGATTATTTTCTCAAATTCTCGTATAAAGTTATAATTTCTTTGGCGTGATTGTGAATGTTGAACTTCTTATTTGTGCCTTCATAACCTTTTTTACTGAGTTCTTCCAGCTTATCAGGATTTGATAAAAGTTCTGCCCACGTTTCACTCAATTTCTGTGGAGTATTTGGCATGTAAGTTACTCCGCCGCCGGAAATTTTAATGATTTCAGGGAACGCTCCCAAAGCCGGCTGAACAACCGGAACACCGGAAGCCATTGATTCTATCATATACATTCCGAATGCTTCGCCAATCCGAACAGGAACTGAAACCAATGAAACTCTTTTGAAGAAATCATTTACTTCACTGCCCTCAAAATCAGGTATAATCTCTAACGAATCCAGTAGGTTATTTTCTTTTAGTTTGTGTTTTTGTTCTTTATTGAATTTTGCATCGTCACCCGTTGAACCACCGGTAGCAATCAGTTTTACATCCTCAAAACCGGGTTTCTTTTTTAGCTCGATAAATGCATCGACAACAATATCAAAACCATCTTTGTGGCACATTCTGGAAATATAACCAACGTTTCGTTCTTTATCTTTTGTCGAGATGTATTGGTAATCTTCCACATCCACTCCGAGGTGAATAGTTTTTACTTTCTCATCGGATAAATTCATTCGCTCTTTCATTACGCCGGCAAAAAAATCACTAACCGAAACCAACATATCGACATCGTTGGCACGTTCGTGCATTAAATTCCAGATTTTCTTCTGAAACTTTGGTTGCATCGGGTCAATCCAAACATCTTCATCCTGCAAAGTACAAAGCACAGGAACACCGATTTTCTCTTTTAACCGACGTGCAAGCCCTAAAAGCAGTGCATTTGAAATATGAATAATATCCGGTTGGCAATGTTCTGCAATCCAGTTTACCATGTGGTCGAGTTCCTCCTTTTGAGCGCCTTCTTCACCCAAAAGCATCGACACGGTCATATCTTCCAGTCCTTTTGCATTTGTGGAACCTGCCATCGAAGCGGCCATTTTCATCATGGGTTTTGAATTCAACAGTTTATCAACCCAGGCCGGAGCCTTTCTGAAAATGGGATAAACCTGTTTCAGGTATAAACTTATTGCACCGTAAAAAATAGGAACTTCGGAAATATCATGCTCATCGGCAAACAGTGGCAGGTACATAGGTATTTTTGTCACATGATGACCTTCTGCCCGCAAAGCATTAAAATATTTGCTGTCGCGCAAACAGTTTCCACAGTAAAAACTTCCTCCTGAACCTGGTATGATTTGTATGATATTCATTAGGCCCCCTCCGACTCCCCCAAGGGGGAGAGTTTAAGAATTCATAATTATATTAAATTTTATCTTTTTACTAAATTCCAGCCTCTCCCGTTTGTGGAGATTAAGAGGGGCTTTCTATTCCCCAAAACAATAGACGTTTCCGTCGTACCCTCCAACAAAAATCTTCCCTGCTGCAACGGCCGGATTATTAATAATTTGTCCACCTATTTCGTAACTCCAAACAAGCTTCCCGTCCGAAAGGTTTACCAATGCTAAATCGCCGCGCATATTGGCAATAATCACTTTATCTTTGGCAATTACCGGCGATGCTTCAACCTGTCGACCAGTATTATATTCCCATATTTTATCGCCGGTATTTTTATCAAAACAGTACAAAAATTTATTGTAATTGGCAGTTAGAACTTTATTTCCAATCAGTGCAGGAGATGCAATAAACTGCAAATGCGTTTTTTCATCTTCCCAAACCCAGGTCGTTTTTCCGGCTTTAATATCCACCTGGAAAAATCTTCCGTCATAATCGCCGATATAAGCTTTGTCGTTATCAACGGTTACTGAACCTGCAACATAAGTAGCTACGTCAATTTTCTCATCCAGCTTTCCGGTTGCCACGTCAACAACGTGAAGAAATCCATCACAACCTCCAAACATTGCTTTTCCATTAACACTGGCAGCTGCACCATTAATGTAATTATCCGATTCGTATTTCCATTTCATTTCACCGGTTTTGGCATCAACGCAGTGCAGGTAAAAATCGTAGCTCCCTACAAAAATATAGGTTGATTTTCCATCGCTCCACCAATTGGGCGAACCAATTATCTGATTTTCACATTCATATTCCCATAATTTCTTCCCTGAATTTAATTCCAGAGCATACAACATACCGTCCAGATTCCCGACGTAAACAACTCCATTATGAATTAACGCCGGCGCTTCGATAGAATTACTGGTTTCGAATTTCCAAACCTGTTTTCCATCCATGTCGAGACAATAAACAAATCCATCAGTGGACCCAATTACTACTTTTCCATCTTCAACAACCGGGGCTGATTTAATGTTATCGCCGGTATCATATGTCCATAGTAATTTTGGCGAATCAGGGATCGTGGTATTCGAAACCCCTGTGAGGTTCTGGTCGCCACGGGAAATGGGCCATGAATCGGTTGGTTGAGCAAAAGTTTGATTTCCAACAAATAACAAAACAAATATTATGGATATATATTTCTGAATCATATTTCTATCTTATATTGAACCCTTACAGGGTTCTTGTTCATTTTTACATTTATACCGTAAGTTACACATACGGCTATTATTGTTTGACTCCTTTAGAGTCACATATTTTCATTTTCATATTTATCATGAATCTACTCTTTTAACTTTCATTTATTTCAAATTTTTATAAACAAGATTCACCTCAAAAATCCTGAAAAGGATTTAACAAAAATAGCCGTAGGTTTTTACCTACGGTTTCTTTCAGCCACAAAATCCACAACCCTAAAAGGGTTGAACTTAAAGTAAATATTTTTCATCGAACTCAATTCCATGTTCATTCAATAATTCGATATATTCTTCCTTAAACGTTTTTATATGATGATGCTCTCTTTGATTTTTCACATAATTCATTAATGCTTCTTTTTGATTTATATGATATGTAAAAGCACCATAGCCTTCTTGCCAACCAATAAATTTAGGAAATATAGTTTGTTCTTTTAACCAAACAGAAGACGAAACTTTAATATCTTTTATCAAAGATGACACAGAGACAGCAGGGTGAACATGAGTCAAAATATGCAAATGATTTTCTGTTCCATTTAAACGATATAGCACACATTTTTTGTTTTTCAAAACACCCCACATATAACGATACAATTTTTCGCTTTCATCAAGTTCCATTGTATTCTCAGCATATTTTGTGGAAAACACGATTTGATACAAAATTTGTGTAAATGTGGCCATCTGTTATATATTATTGAACCCTTTCAGGGTTCTTTTTTGTATTACTTTTCTTACCGTAAGTTTCACTTACGGCTATTGTTGTTTGACTCCTTCAGAGTCCCGTAAAGATATCGCTCCGGTTGGACAACTTTTTGCCACTTTTTCAGCAGTTGCTGTTAGTCCCTTTTCCAGGTTCTCATTAAATGGAACTCCAATTTCCACATCAAAACCTCTACCAATATACGTAAATCCAAATTTCTCTGTATACTTTTCTGTTAATCTGACACAGATACCACATTTAATACATTTTTGCGGCTCGTAAACCACCGAACCGTGATTCATCATTTTTGTGATATTACGGCGTTCACTGGTTTTAAATCGTTTTTGGTCAGCCTGATACTGGTCGGAATATGTTCTCAATTTACAATCGTTAATAGCACGGCAGTCGCAATGCAAACAACGTTTTGCTTCAGCAATTGCTTCTTCTTTTGAAAAACCCGAACGTTCTCCTTTTTCAGGAAACGTCCGTTTTTCATTTACAGATTCTTTTAAATATTCTGAGAATTCAGCTGCTATCAATTTTCCAAATCGTGAGTTAAACAATCGAGGTTCGCCTTTTGGTTTCTGCCCGTTAAAATACTGCAAAACGGAAAAAGCTACTTCTTTTCCCTGACCGACGGAACGAACTGCTAAACGCGAAGAGCGCAGAACATTTCCAATGGCAAATACTTTTTCATCGGATGTTTGATACGAATCTTTGTCGGCGATAATTCCTTTTGGTGTTGCTTTCAAACCAAATTTATCTGAATCTTCTGAAATTACTCCGGTTGCGACAACCACTGCATCAAAATCTTTTTTTAGCGATTCAAAAACCTCAGTATTGATTTCTTTTCCACCCTGAAATTCAACACCGGTATTTAATATTGCATCAATTTCTTTATCCAAAATATCTTTAGGCAGAATTTCATCATTGATTTCAGTTCGGAGCAATCCACCTGCTTTTTCATTTTTATCCAGCAAAGTAACCTGAACACCTTTTAACTGAAGATAATAAGCTGTCGCCAAACCAGCAGGACCAGCTCCGATAACCGCTACTTTATTCCCAACTTTTTCAGCAGGAATAATTTTTTGTGCAGCATCTTCATCGCCTACAAAACGTTTTAGTAAACAAATGGAAACCGGTTCATCAACTGTTTTTCGATGACAGGCACCTTCGCACGGAGCAGGGCAAATTCGTCCTAAAACCGCTGGCAAAGCAATGTCGCGTTTAACCACTTCCAGCGATTCATCAAATTTACCGGCTGCAATCAAACGATTCATTAACGGAATATTCATATGTGCCGGACAAGCAATCTGACAAGGGGCCTCACAGTCGCCGGTGTGTTCGCTCAAAAGCAGTTCCAATGCCGTTTGTCGTGCTTCCTTAATTTCAGCATCATCTGTAACAATCTCCAAACCGTTGGTTGCTTTTACCGAGCACGAAGGGAAAAGCTTGCCATTCTTTGTGTCTTTCACCAGACAAAGCATACAAGAAGTAAAATGCTCCAGTTCATCGTGCCAGCACATATTGGGAATTTCAACGCCCATTCCTTGTGCAGCCTTCATCACTGAAGTGCCTTCATCTACCTGGATTTCGGTATTATTTATTTTTAGTTTTATCATTTATCTCGCAAAGGCGCTAAGACGCCATACTTTGAACATTGAACTCTAAACTCTGAACTATTTAACATCAATTGCATCAACCGGACAAACGGCGCGACATGAATCACATTTTATGCACAGTTCTGTATCAATGCGGTGCTTTTCATGCGGTGTGAATGGAATAGCATCCACCGGGCATTTTTGTACGCATTTAGTACAACCAATACAGTTATCATTTACAGAATAGGTTATCAGCTCTGTACATTTTCCGGTTGGGCAAACACCGTTAATATGCGCTTCATATTCGTCTCTAAAATATTTTAGTGTACTTAACACAGGATTTGGCGCCGTTTTCCCTAATCCGCACAAGCTACCTTTTTTTGTCCACTCAGCTAGTTTTTCCAGTTCGGCTAAATCGCCGGGCTTGCCTTTCCCTTTCGTGATATTATCCAAAATGTCCAGCATTCGTTTTGTTCCTACCCGGCAGAAAGTACATTTACCACACGATTCCTCTTGTGTAAATGAAAGAAAATAACGAGCAATGTCAACCATACAGTCGGTATCATCGAGGACTACGAGTCCGCCTGACCCCATCATTGCTCCCATTTCACTAAGCGACTCATAATTTATAGGAGTATCTGCATGTTTAGCAGGAATACAACCACCTGACGGGCCACCAATTTGCACAGCTTTAAATTTTCGTCCATTAGCAATTCCACCGCCAATTTCTTCAATCACCTGCTTAATTGTAATTCCCATCGGAACTTCAATGAGGCCACCTCGAGCCACTTTTCCGGCCAACGCAAAAACCTTGGTTCCGGTGCTTTTTCCAACACCGATATTTTTGAATTTTTCAGAACCTTCGCGAAGAATGTAAGAAATCTGTGCAAATGTTTCGGTGTTATTTACCAGAGTCGGATATCCCCATAATCCGCTTTCAGCAGGAAATGGAGGACGAATCCTTGGGAAACCACGCTTGCCTTCAATCGATGCCATCAATGCAGACTCTTCACCACAGACAAAAGCTCCGGCGCCTTCATAAATTTTCAAATCGAAAGAAAAATCTGTACCTAAAATATTTTCGCCGAGCAGGTTATTTTCTTCACAAATTTTAAGCGCCTCCCTGATTCGGGTAACAGCCAGCGGGTATTCAGCACGAATATAAAAATAACCATGACTGATTTCAGCGGCAAAAGCAGCAATCAGAATTCCTTCAATCACACGATATGGGTAAGACTCTAGCAACATCCGGTCCATAAACGCGCCAGGGTCGCCTTCGTCGCCATTACAAATCAAATATTTTATTTTGTTTTTTTGTTTTTTTACCAGTTGCCATTTTACACCTGTTGGAAAGCCTGCGCCACCACGACCGCGGATTCCGCTTTCCAGAACCTCGTTTATCACCTCATCAGGCGACATGGATTCCAAGACTTTTTTTAGCGCTGTAAAACCGCCCCTACTTTTATATTCATTGATATCAAGAGGATTTATAATTCCACGGTATTCAGTCGCTATTGGAATTTGTTTACCAAGGAAAGAAGCCACCGGTTTTTCGCGCATACTGATTTCGTAACGTTCAATACCGTCCCAGTTGCGGTCGGTTTGAATATCTTCAACAAGATGCAGGATTTTATTCTTTGCTTTTGTGAAAAATCCCGGGGCTTCAAAATGTGATTCAACAATATTCTTTACATCCTCGGGCTTTACTTTCGCATATAGTGTTGGTTCTCCTTCATTTGGAACTACCTCAACCAGCGGCACCTGGTGGCACATTCCTACACATCCCACATGTTTCAGATTTACGCGCAATCCGCTTTCATTTACTACCTCTTCTACTTCTTTGCGGATTTCCTCACTACCACTGGCCACACAGCATGAACCAAGTCCGATGCGGATTTCTCCTTTTATCTCAGAACCATCAGCCCGACGAGCTTTTTTGGAACTCTTTTTTCCCTTTTGACTTTCAAAATCAGCAATAATTTGTCCTACCTGATCAGTTGAAACATGTCCGTAAGTGATGTTGTCAATCTGAACAACCGGTGCCAATGTGCAACAGCCCAAACAACTTACTTTTTCAAGTGTATATTTTCCTGATTCTTCAGTGTTTACTCCTTCCGGTAGTTTGAACTCACGACGAAATGCATCATACACCTGAACTGCGCCTTTAACGTGGCAAGCAGTTCCAACACACACTTTAATCATGTGCTCACCGACCGGTTGCAGTCTAAATTGAGAATAAAAGCTGGCAACACCAATAATTTCCGCGGCTGTGATGGAAGTTTTTTCTGCCACATACCGCAATACATCCTCAGGTAAATAATTGTATTCTTTTTGAATAGCCTGTAAAATTGGAATCAGGCTCTTTTTTGTGGAGCCTTTTTCAGTGATTAACTGGTCTATGTTTTGAAAATTGTTTGTCATATTTTTCTCGCAAAAACGCGACGTCACGCTCTATTTACCTATACAATACAAATCGTTTTCACCTCGCAAATAAATACGGCCATCGGAAAATGCAGGTGTCGGTCCTGAAGATTCACCCAATTCATTCTCGCTAATCAGTTTCATCTCTTTGCCCACCTCATATATTCGCATTGTACCATCATTATCCATTAAAAAAAGTTTGCCATCCGCTATAGTTGGTGAAGAATAAATTGTAGCTCCGAAGTCGTGCTCCCAATATTCTTCCCCGGTTTTTAAATCATAACAAACCAGTACCCCGTAACTAGTTGCGATAAATAACAGTCCGTTATAAGCTACGGGACTGGATGCTTCAGGCAAATACATATCATCTTCCCATAGCGTTTCGCCGGTTCGAATATCAATAGCTACCATGCGCGCGTATTCATTGGCTGCAACTACAATTCCATCGGAAAAAGCCACAGAAGGACCAACTTCACCCATCATACATTCAACCGACCAAAGTTCCTCTCCTGTCCCTACATCATAACCGGCAACGATTGGGTCGCTGGTTAAAAACCACCTGATACTTTCCGTCAACTTCTGCCAAAACCGGACTTGCCCAAGAAATATTACTTTTTCGTGCTGTTTCCCAAACTGTATTTCCGTTTGACACGTCAAGAGCGATCAGTTTTCCACCTCTGTTTGTATCGTATTGAACAAATAATTTGTTATCCCACATTACGAGGGATGAAGAATGCCCGTAATGATTATCAGGCACACCCAGATTTCTTGCCCAAACACGGTTTCCGTTCATATCGAATGCAATAACATCGCCGGTAGCAAAAATGGCATAAACGCATTGCCCATCGGTTGTCATTGATGGTGCTGAAAGACCGGTATCTTCTGTAACTTTTGGCATTGTTGCCGGTGAGCCCTGAATATTATCTGCAACACCAGTCCAAAGTAACTTTCCATCTGTTCGGCTGTAGCAATATATTTCACGACTGCTATCATCAGCACCGGCTACAAAAATTTTATCACCCCCAAATGATGGGTGAATTGAATCCCTTTTTAGGAATTGGTGATTTCCATAAAACATTTGTTCCGCTGTTACCATCCCACTCTGTCGGAATATTTTTGCTGTAACTAATTCCCTGGCTCAATGGCCCGCGAAAGGCATTATGATTTTTCCGAACTTCAGCTAAAAAATCCGCCAGAACCATCTGTTACAGGCGAAGGTTCATTTTTTTCAATTTCAGTATTCTGGATTTCTGATTCTAAATTTGAGGCTACTTCAGCAATATCTTCAGTTTCATTGCTATTTTGAATCTCGGCTTGCTGGCTTTCATTGTTTGCAGACGCCGGTACATTAGATGTTGGATTTTCGCTTACTTCAATTACCTCAATTCCTTCATCCTCAGGTGTTAATTGGGCTTTAGTAATACTACTTTCTATATCATATGATTGCAAATGATTTACTGTTAAAAACGATGCGCCAAATGCCAACACCATAACTACGGCTCCAACAATTACAATGCCTTTTTGTGCCAAAATCCGACTTGCAATTTCATTTTCATGCTGCGTATCCGGTTCCTCGATTTTTGATTTCAAAGAATAATAAAAACGAAGTGAAAATGCCAGAACCACCGCGCCAAAAAGCAAAAGATAAGCTCCGGTTTTTACCTGCCATTGGCTGTTAAAATAAGCCTTACGTGCCAACAAATCGTAATTCCTGATTTCTGTTTTCAGGGCATCATCGTCAGGATCTTGTTTTAACCTTTCCACCAGTGCCTCAATAACCCGACTATCCGTAGGGTCATTCTTCGACATTTGCATATAGTTCAGCAAAAGCAATAATGCCACTGTGATGCAGAAAATACCGGAAATAACCGCAATATTTTGTGAAAGTTTTATTTTATCGTTAATGGTCATATTTTTGATTTTCTTTTACTTTTCTACAGGACAGTAATCCATACAACGTCCGCAACTAAAACAATTTCCTTTGTGTGGCTCATAATCCTGACGCTTCCTGAAGACGACTGTATTCAACAGAGTCAGACCAATTACCAATCCTAAAAATCCGCCGGCAATCATACTTCCCGTGTAAAACTTATCCTGAATTATCTCAGCTTCATTTACCAAGGTTTCCATCGTTTTTCCGGATGCCATAAATGTTTGTACATCAATGTTATCGGGGTCATCTTTAACCTCAGGATGAGAAATCAACAACTCAGCAAGATAAACATCGGGATTTGCCTTTGATAAAAAGGTATGCGATTTTGCCCCAATAAATACGCCTGCAGCAATCCATAACGGAATAAGCACCGCATACGTAACAAAACGTTTTGGCCCCAATCCTGATTTTACAACTTCCTTTTCGTCGGTTGGAAAATCGATGGCATCAAACGGGCAGGAATGCGAACACAATTTACATTGAATACATTTTGATGGGGTAATTGTTAAATGATGTTTGGAAAATCTTGACATCCAGCTCAGTAACACTCCGTACGGACACAAAAACCTGCAGTACGGACGTGCTACAAACATACTCATCAGCAACATGGCAATTCCAAGCACAATCATTAAAAACTGGGCATCCATCCGAAAAATCCCCACAAACGGGTCGTAGCGGCAAATGATAAAATCAGTACCTGTAGCTGCAAAAAGTACGGCCAGTGAAAGATATATGTATGGAATCAACCCCAGTGTTTTATTCAACCATTTAGGCAAACTCAAGGGTTTTATAATAATCAAATCCTGAATGGCGCCCAACGGGCAGGCCCCTGCACAAAATGTTCTTCCGTAGAACAATGTAAAACCAAGCGGCAATACGAAAAACAGTAATGCCGTTATTGAAATTGCATAGGTCGGGTCGAAAAAAGATAAGGTTACATTTTGAATAGCCCCGATAGAACAAATGCAGCCATTCCTGTAAAATCCAAAATAGATTAGCGTAAATACCGAAAGACCTAATATTCCGTATCTCGAACGTCTTTTAACGGCAAAATACGAAGCCAGAAAAAGCACAATGACCAGAATAATTACATCAAAATATTCCAATTGAAGTGCGCGTGGTTCAGGTGTAATGGTATTGGGCTGTGTATAGCCTGTATCAAACTCCGGTTTTGGAAACCTCTGCTGCTGTGCTTCAACGGAAAGTGTCAATAGCAAAAACGTAAATGTATATATGATGTATTTTAGTTTGTTCATTCTGTTTTGTTGATTCCGGTTATTAGGTTGTTGGTTTCGACCAATCGCCCTTTATATTGTATGCATCGCTTGCCTTTACTCTTTTTATGGCATTTGAAGGACAGTTTCGGGCTATGGAACATTCATTGCAATTCAGACATATATCATGAACAATTTGCAATTGCAAGGAACCATTGCCAAAAGAAGTACAGCCTTTTACACATTTGGCACAACCTATACATAAATCTTCATCAATTGTGTATTCAAAATAAGGCTCTTCAATATAATTTCTTTTTATCGCCGCTGTAGGGCAAAGCTGATTTTCAGCTGCCGTAGTACGTGCATTTGCATCGGGCTTTAAATAACCTCCACACAAATCGCAGTAACCGCAAAGTTGAAATGCATGGACACATTTTACTGCCGATGGATTCATAACACATTCTGTTGCACATCGACCACATTGCGTACATTCAAATGGGTCAATCTGCCAAACGTAATCGTCGGCTGTAACTTTTTTCAAGGCAGCAGCACTAACCGTTCCCAATGAAAGTAAGAGGGAAAAACGAACCCCGTTCTGAATAAATTTTCTTCTGCTTTGTGCTTTATTTTTTTCCATCTTTCAATGGTTGTTATGTTTTTTTCATTTTCAATGCAATAAATCCCAGTTTACTAAAATATCACTCCTTCGGAGTTTCTTTTTCACGTTCAGTTTTTACATTAGGAGCAATACAGTCTGAATAAATTCCACAACTATTGCATGTAGGTGAAATTGTGCAATTGGCAGATACTTTTTTATTGACCACCAGGTATCCAACAGAAGCAGTTAAACCTCCCAGCAGTAAAAATCTTCCTCCAGTTTTAAAAAATTCTTTTCGGTTCATCTTTTCAAGTCGGAAGTCAGAAGTTAGAAGACGGAAGAATCTGGTCATTCCAAAAACTGACTTTCCATTCTTTTAATTCGTTATCGGTTCAAAAACACGTATTGTTTTTCTATCAAAATCAAGGGCATAAAACATTGCCCAAACTATCAACTGCAACATCCGGCGCCTCGCCCTCATTTTTAAATTTTACCGGCGCAGCTACCACAGACTTCAATTCACCTGATGGTTTGTGAATTTTGATTCTTACCAGGCCTTTTTCACTGGTAACAAAACTCCCGTCCTCCAGGAAAGCAAAATGAGCCGGATTACAGCACCCGCTAAATCCTTCAATTTCTATACTGGTATATTCCCAGAAACCTCTTAAGTTTCCTTCAAACGTATAATTTTCCAATGAATGCATTCCCGGGTTTGCCACCCAAAGTTCACCATACTGATTTACGCCCAAATCGAAATACGGACTTGGTACAATAAATCCATGTACAACCTCATCTCCTTTTTTCCCTTCAAAATAATTAATAAGTTCTCCATCTTCAGAAAAACGATATACTTTTCGCAATCCTGCATCGGCAACAAAAATATTTCCTTCAAAAGCAGAAACGGCGGTTATATAAGAATTCTCATCTTCAAAATTCCACTCATCCAACAATTCCCCTTCAGAAGAAAAAACGAGAATACTATTTTCTGTTGCAACGTATAATGTATCGCCTTTTGGTTCTATTGTTTTGGGTCCACCCTGAATGGCAATCTGATTAAGAAGCCTACCCGTGTAATCAATGATTTTCAAACTTTCATCGCCGGTAACATATATATTCTCATTGCTAACTGCTATTCCTGTTGGATTTTCAAAGCCGATTTTAAAATTTTTTGTTTCCCTGTAACTTATTAGATCTGGATCCACATTTTTATATTCATCGATATTAAATTCATAAGGATTTGCTTCACTTTTATTGGGTCGCTGGGAAGAATAATCGATGGCAATTACTGCAACAACAATCACCGCGAGGATTATCAGAAATATAACAATTCCTTTATTCTTCATCATTTAGATTGTTAGATTTGAGTAGTGAGATAAATACACTTTTAAAAAAATACAATAATGATTTCAATTTAATCATATTACAATTTTTCAATTTTACACGTTTAAATCAATACAAACCATCGTTTTTGAATCCCTCATAATCAAATACCCGTCAGCAAGTGCAAAAGGTGCCCACGCGTCATGAGCATCTTCAATAATTTTTACCTGGTCGAGTTGAATATAGCGCTCAGTACTTGGTCTGATAATGGTTAAGGTACCATCATCGCTAAGTACAAACATTTTATTATCAGCGATAAAATATGGCCCCAAACCAAATCGAACATCTTTCCCGCTTGACCAAATCACATTTCTTGTATCGGAAGGGCTAACGCAAACCAATTGGTTTCGTAAAGCACCGCCATCTTTAGGTAAAATTCCAAACAGGTGGTCGTTCCATAAAATAGCCGTTTGCTGTTCACAGGCCAGTCCGTCTTTCGGAGCATAATCATAAAGTGGCTCTATTGAAAAAGTCCCATTATTTGCAGAAAGTTGCAACATCATACTTCCAGCACCATAACCGGCGGTCATAAATATTTTTCCATTAGACATACACACGGGAGAGGGAGCAACAACAGAGTGATTCCAGGCATTTGTTTCCCAAAGAATTTTTCCTACATCATCACCATCGGCTGCAACACCGACCAAACCACCAACGGCACTATACACATACATTTTTCTTCCGCCAAATGTATACGGCATAACAGATGAATGCGATGCCAACCAGCCATTTGGATTGGGCGTTTCCCACAGTTTTTTACCGGTAGCACAATCGATTGCAACCAACAATGCTTTTCCTCCGGTTGCAATAATTGCAACGCCATTATCAATATACGGACATTGACCTGTGTACCAAAGCGGAACTTCCGATTCGTACTCCTTTGCCACATCCAATCCCCAAAGAAAATCACCTGTTTTTCTATCGAGACACATTACATGGCACATAGGCCCCATCGTCAGTATAAAATCCTCTGTAACAGCAGGAATAGTGCGTGACATGCCATGGTTTCGTTTAATATTTAGCTTGTAGCCACGCGACCACATTTCTGTGCCTTCAACCACCGAAAAACATCGGAGTACATCAGCGCGTTGTTCCTCGTCGTAGTCCAGAACATAAGCCAACCCTTCGTATATAGCGGCACCTGAATGTCCTTCTCCCAATTCTACACTCCACACTATTTTTGGACCTTCCGGAGGAAATTTATCAATCAGTTTTATCGGTGATTTTGAAATATTATCAAAGTCACTTCCCCTGAACCGAGGCCATGTCTCACTGAGTTCTGTATATTCTATTTCGTACTGATGATACAGCTCCCCAATGTTAACAACAATTGCCGAATCACCAGCTCCCCGATTATCCGCTCCTTCAACACTGATGTTAAAGTCATGTGTAGGATCATTGTTTATCCACCAAAAAATAATGGCTAATCCTATAAAAATGAGCGTAAGAAGAATAATATTTTTAGTTCGTTTAGTATTCATTTAACCTAAGTGCTCAAACCCTATTTTTTCATATCTTAAACTTCACAATCTACACTTCACAAAAAGAAGAAAAATTAATCTGTTCAAAGCCGTTTAGTCCAATAAAAATACTTATTATTTTGATTTCTACTAAAATGTTAAGCAATTCGTATTTCATTCAAAATAAACGACTTTTACATCTTTATGTCGTATACAAAAAGCACTTCTCCGTGACGTAAAAATAATTTTCCATCGGCGATAAAAGGATGTGCCCAATGCGGCCCGGCACCACCTCTTAATCTGAACTGACTTATTACTTGAAATCCATCGGGATCGGGTTTAATTAAACCAACAAATCCTCTTTCATTATATCCGTATAATAATCCTTCAGCCATAATAAGCGATCCTTTTGTATTCCAGTCGGTTTCGTATTCAATTTCGCCTGTATTCCAATTCATGCACACCCATTTTCCACGATTATTATCTTCCCAGTTTGCACCGTAAACATAACTGTCTTTCAATATCAGTCCACCAAAATGATTGTCAAGTATCGTGTTCTTATATTTTTCAGAAACTGATTTCCCATCCGCGCTCATTTTTAGCATAACGGCAGGATAATCATATCCCATTGAAATAAAAATCTCATCGTCTTTGAATGTTGGTGTGTTTGTCCAGATCAATCCGTCCTGATCCCATTTTTCAGCATCCCAATATTTATAGCTCCAAACAATTTCACCAGTTTCTGGTATTAAAGCCAACAGATGAGTTCCTGTTGCAGCAAGGATATAACGAAAGTCTTTAAATTCATATACAGTTGCTGATAAGTATGCTCTTGGTCCGCCAACTGATTTACTTTCCCAAACAGTTTCTCCAGTCATTTTATCCAATGCAACAATACTTGTTTCATTACCGCCTGGTGAGCAAATTACCTTGTTATCGACTACAAGGGGAGTTTCAGAATTTCCCCAAATATGATAGACACCATCAAAATCTTTATCCACTTCTTTTGCCCAAATTTCTGTTCCATCAGCCTTTATTAATACAGGCAACCCTTCCGGTACCACTTTGAACATAAATTCTGTCACCGTCGATTACAGGCGTGCTTCTGGTATCGGGATAAGACTGATTCCACGAACGGCCGTAAGGAACCTGCCATTTGATATTCCCCTGCATATCAATTGCGGAAAGATAATCGAGCGTATCAATCATTCCCGTTGTATAAATCATCCCTTCAGTATAAATTGGAGACGACCAACCTTTTCCAATTCTTTCCACTTCCAGAATCTTTTCAGGCCCATCTTCCGGCCATTGTCTTAAACAACCCGGTTTCCTGAAATATCCCGTCGCGATTTGGTCCACGCCATTGAATTACCTGTGCATATGAATTCAAACTAATAGCGGCTAAAAGAAAAATAATTAAATGTTTTCTCATTATTGTAGTGTTTAATTGGTTTTATTTACTTATTCATTGAATTAAATTTTGGTCAGAATTGATTTTCGCACATTGCCTTCTTCAATTTATTTTATAATAATAATGCTAAACTTTATTTAATTTTGTAGACTATCAAAACATTTCCATGGCGTTGAAATAACCTTCCGTTGTTAATTACCGGGTGCGACCAGTGTTGCGCGGAACCCATTTTAACTCTTGTTTCGCTAACGACATTAAAACCTTCGGGATTGGCTTCCACTAACGCCAACTCTCCCCTTTCACTGCTAGCAATATAGCATACCGTCAGCATATATAACCGGGCCTTTTGTTATTTCAGTTGATACATAAGACTCTTTACCTGTTTCCCAATCGATGCAGCGCCATTCCCGATTATTGTCACCAGAACCGTATAAATAGCCATCGACGAGAACTGCTCCGCCCATTCGGCTATCCAATTCCTTATTCGTCCATGCAACATTTATTCTGCTACCATCTCCATTCAAATCAAGCTTCACTCCTCCTGCTCCTATAACCAACTAAAACAGAATAAACTGTTATCTTTAAAAATTGGCGTATTTGCATGCACAGCCCATTGATTATTGTGAGGATATGACCACAGTAAATTGCCGTTTGAAGCGTCGATGCCAATAATATGATTTGCGGTATGTGTAACTAAAAGTTTTCTTGAAGGAAGTTCAACCAGTAAAGGGGTACAATATGCTGAAGGCTCTCCAAGTGCTTCCGACGACCAAACCAGCTCGCCATTGAACCGATCTAAAGCTATTACATTGTATTTTTTGCCACCGGGTGTAAAATAAACCAGATTTCCATCAACCACAACAGTTTCACATACACCCCAATTCAAATGCTGTCCATCAAAATCATCAAAAGAACCCTTTTGCCATTTTATTTCGCCATTGGTGGCATCCATACAGGTTAACACACCATGACCTGAATATATATATAATAAATCACCAACAACAACCGGAGACGATCGTGCACCGGGATAGCTGTCATAATATTCCTTACCATAAGACGCCTTCCACTGAAATTCTCCGTCCTGACTCAATACAACAATATACCCGTCAGAATCCAAGCCGGCGGAGAGATAGATTAGATTATTGGCAAAAACCGGTGATGAATGCCCTTCACCGAGGTCATCATAATGCCAAAGAATCTCAGGACCTGATGCCGGCCATTTTTTCAACAACCCGGTTTCTTCGTAAATACCGTTACCATTTACACCACGCCATCGTGTTGATGTTTGGGCACTTGTTACAAACACAAAAAACACGAGGGAAGGTATCAAAAATAGGATCTTTCTGCACATAATAATGATGTTTTGTGAAGCGACTAAAAATAGAACCAATTGGCAACATTTACAACGAGTTAATGTAATTTATTACATGTCTAAATAGTAAAATATGTTTACATTTTATTATGATTTCATTAACAAAAAGATAAAAAAAGCTTCATTAAATTTAATGAAGCTCTCCTGTTTTGTGTAAAATATTTTATTCCTGGATAACAGATTTTGCCTGTCTTTTTCGATCGTGTTCGTTTAAAAGAATTTTACGGATTCGCATAAATTTTGGCGTAATTTCAATGTATTCATCATTGCGAATATATTCCATCGCTTCTTCAAGAGAAAATTTGATTGCCGGAGCAATACTTGTTTTTTCGTCGGAACCGGAAGCCCGCATATTGGTTAGCTTTTTGGTTTTCACAATATTCAGTGTTAAATCATCCTGACGGGTATTCTCACCAATCACCTGCCCCATGTAAACATCTTCTCCTGGTTCTACAAAGAATCTTCCGCGGTCCTGCATTTTATCAATAGAATAAGCAATTGCTGTTCCGGTTTCAAGGAAATTAAAGCACCGTTCCTTCTTACTCCTAAATCACCTTTCCAGGGTTCATATCCGTAAAATCTGTGTGCCATAATCGCCTCTCCCTCTGTGGAGGTAAGCATCTGGTTTCGAAGTCCGATTAAACCACGTGCAGGTATAAGAAAATCCAAATGAGCTCTGTCTTCTTTTATTTCAATATTGGCAATGTCACCTTTTCGTTGTGTAACCAATTCGATTACTTTTCCTGAAAATGCTTCCGGAACATGCACAGTTAAGGCTTCAATTGGTTCATGCTTTTTGCCATCAACCTCTTTTGTCAGAACTTTTGGTTGTCCAACCTGCAGTTCAAAACCTTCACGGCGCATGGTTTCAACCAGAATTGACAAGTGAAGAATACCACGTCCGTAAACTAGAAATGAGTCGGCAGAATCAGTATCTTCCACCCGAAGTGCCAGGTTCTTTTCAGTTTCTTTATACAACCTGTCCCTTAACTGACGCGACGTAACAAACTTTCCGTCTTTCCCAAAAAATGGCGAATTGTTGGCCACAAACAACATACTCATGGTTGGTTCATCCACTTTTATTGGTGTTAACCCTTCGGGTTCTTCACCATCGGCAATGGTGTCGCCAATATCAAAACCATCCAGTCCTAAAACTGCACAAATTTCACCCGATGGGACAAGTTCTTTTGTTTTTTCTTTACCAAGTCCTTCAAAAAGATAAACTTCTTTTGCAGTCGTTTTTACCACATTCCCATTGCGTTTTACCAACGAAACCTGCGAACCGGGCAACAATTGTCCACGAGTCACTTTTCCAACGGCTATTCTTCCGGTATACGAAGAATAATCGAGCGAAGTAATTCGCATTTGCAGTGTTCCCTCTTTATGCTGAGCAGGTGGGATATGTTGTATAATCTCATCCAAAAGATAACTGATATCGGAAGTAGGTTCTTTCCAGTCGGGTCCCATCCAGCCTGCTTTTGAAGAACCAAAAACTGTTGGAAAATCCAGCTGATCCTCAGTAGCTTCCAGACTAAACATCAAATCGAATACTTTTTCCTGGGCAATTTCTGGCGTGCAGTTTGGCTTGTCAACCTTGTTTATTACCACAATTGGTTTTAACCCAAGATCAATTGCTTTTTGCAAAACAAAACGAGTTTGTGGCATCGGGCCTTCAAAAGCATCTACAATTAGTAAAACCCCGTCAGCCATATTTAGTACGCGTTCCACTTCACCCCCAAAGTCAGAGTGACCGGGAGTATCTATAATGTTGATTTTTGTGTCTTTGTATCGCACCGACACATTTTTGGAAAGAATTGTAATTCCACGTTCGCGTTCCAAATCGTTACTATCGAGGATTAGTTCACCCATATCCTGATTTTCACGAAAAAGGTTTACCTGATGCAAAATCCGATCAACCAAGGTGGTTTTTCCATGGTCAACGTGCGCAATAATCGCAATATTTCTAATTTCTGTCATTTTCTGAATTTTTGCTACAACTAAAACCCAATTTGCCACAAAAGGTTTGTTTGGATCATTCAGTTTTTAAACTGAATTTGAATGATTTAAGCAAATTGGCGCGCAAAAGTAAGAAAGTTTTGTTTCAAAGGAACCAAATTGTGGTTAAATCGGTACTTTCTAATGGGAAAATTAATATCTCCGGCGCAATTGAAGTGATTGCTACCCGTATATCCCGAATGAAGCCTGGTCTTCAGGAGTTAGAAATCGAACGCAAAAAAATGCGTTTTGGAAAACGCATCACCTGGATATAACACCTTCGAGTTCGAAACGGCACTTCTTACAAAAACCAGCTTTTTTCTGATCAATATCTTCCACATAAGTAGTAGAACGCATTACACAACTGGGCACATGACAGTGAATGAGCCCAAACGTGTGTCCAAGTTCGTGAATAACTACTTTCCTGAATCGTTCAAAAAGAAGTGCGTTGTCGCGCGGTAAACCGTATTGTTCGTTTTTTAACCTGTAGACGGATGCAATTCCGGTTTTTCCTTTGAAAACAGCCTGCCCGAAAATGAAGGTTAAAATGGGAATAAAAAGGTCGATCTGAAACAATCCAATGGTTTTTAAGTCTTCTGTTTTTGATTCGGAATCAAGGACTTTCAGAAGCTGATTGGCATCGTACTGACGGCGCGAAGGATCAAAAAATGCCGAGATATCGGTAAATCCGTTTGAAATGTTCACAGGCAGTCCCACTTCAATTTCAACATCGTGTGCCAGCCGTTCCAGAAAATCTTTCTCGAACTGCCCGTGAGAAACCAATGATATGCCTTTTTTATTCAAAACAAAAAAATTTGATAACTTTTAGTTCTTTTTACCCGAAATGTTTATCTCTTTCTCAGCGTGATGCCATTTCTCTTTGTAAAATTTCAATGGTTATTTTTTGGGTGATTTCAGGTTGTATTTTTTGATTTTATTGTACATGGTCACCCGGTCAATTTTCAGGGCTTTTGCCGAGCGGCTTATATTCCAGTCATATTTATTCAGCGTCTGCAGCACATATTTTTTTTCCAGTTCTGATAAACTGTCATTTGAATCGGTTATGATATCTTTTTCAAGCGGTAAATCTTTCAGCCTGATTTCTTTGCCATTTCCAACCACAATGGCCCGTTCAATCATATTTTCCAGTTCCCTGACATTTCCGGGGAAATCATATTCCTCGATGCGTTTTAAAGCTGCCGGATCAATCGAAATCAAATCGCGGCTCATGGAGGTACAATATTTTTTAATAAAATGCTGCACCAGCATGGAAATGTCTTCGCGGCGTTCGCGAAGTGGCGGGATAGTAATATTTACTACATTTAGCCGGTAATACAAATCTTCCCGAAATGTTCCTTCTTCAACCAGTTTTTTAAGGTTCCGGTTGGTGGCGCAAATCACCCTGAAATCGGATTTAATTTCCTTGTTTCCCCCCACGCGGACAAACGTTTTTGACTCGAGCACACGCAACAGTTCAATCTGCATTTTCCCCGAGATAGTGGCAATTTCGTCTAAAAAAATTGTACCTCCGTCGGCCATTTCAAAACGTCCTTTCCGGTTGAACAGGGCGCCGGTAAAAGCACCTTTTTCGTGGCCAAAAAGTTCACTTTCCAGCAAATCTTCCGACAGGGCGCCGCAATGAACGGTGACCAGCGGGAAAAACTTCCGGGCCGAATTGGAGTGAATAGCCCTTGCTATCAGTTCTTTACCGGTTCCGCTTTCGCCGGTGATGATTACTGATGAATTCGATTGCGCCACGTTTTCCACGTCTTTCAACACCTTGATCATAGCCTTGCTGTTACCCACAATATCTTCAATATTTTCAAGCGAAACCACCTTGTTTTTCAGGGTTTCATTTTCATTTTTCAACGAAATCTGGTTGGCGGCATTCCGGATTAAATGTGAAAGATCATCCGGATCGAAAGGTTTTGTAACATAATCAAAGGCGCCGTCTTTCAGCGCCTGAACTGCAGTTTCCACCGAAGCAAAAGCGGTCATTACAATTACAATCGCCTCACTGTTGATGGCTTTAATCCGACGGTGCATTTCCAAACCATCCATCCCCGGCATTTTTATATCGGCCAAAATAATATCAAAATCTCCGGCTTCAATTTTTGTAAGCGCCTCCTTGGCATTTGCTGCATAATCAACGTCATAACCATCTTCAATAAACCAGTTGCAAAGCGAATCTCTTACTGATTCCTCATCGTCAACAATAAGCAGTGAAATATTTTGTTTCATCGTGATTAATTTTTTAACAGTGCAAAAATGATGGACATGGTTGTACCTTTCCCGGGTTCAGAACTTACTTCAATTTTCCCTTTGTGGCTTTGCACAATTCCATGTACAATTGACAATCCCAACCCTATTCCGCTGGCTTTTTGTTTGGCCGAGAAAAAAGGCTGAAAAATCCTGGAAATATCTTCGGGCGCAATACCAACGCCGTTGTCAGTTATGTCAAGCCGAATGTGCTCGTTATCGGGGTTACTGGTTTTTATTATTATCTCCCCGTTTTCATTAATGGCTTCGCGAGCATTCACCAACAGAGCCACACAAACTTGTTTTATCTGGTTATCGTTGCAAAAAATTAGGTCGGAAGTAGCGGTAAAATCGGTGTAGAAATGAATGTTGGCAATGTGCATTTGGTGCGCCATCAGGGAGAATGTATCGTTCAAAATTTTATGAAAGTGATGATTGGCAAAATTTTCCTGGTCTTTTCTTGAAAAATCGAGCAGTCCTTTTACAATATCACCACACCGTTTTGTTTCGTTTTCAATTACCTTTAAATATTTTAACATAGGTTCTTTTGAAATATTTTCCGGCAGTTCCAATTTATTTAGTTGTTTGGTAATCAGCTTTGTGTAGGTTAAAATACCTGATAATGGATTGTTTATTTCGTGTGCCACTGATGAAGACAATTTACCCAGCGAAGTAATCCGTTCAATATGAATCAGTTCATTTTGAATTTCGGCCAGTTCTTCCGATTTTTTCTGAACTTTGTATTCCAACTGATGCGACCAGTTTTCCAGTTCTTTGTTCGCCGCGTCGAGGTTATCGAGCATGTTGTTAAATGCCAGTGAAACCATTTTAATATCATCGAGCAAATAAGGTTTAATTTCCAGTCGACGGCTGCGATCACCCCTAGAAACTGCTTCGCTTGCTGAAAGAATCTCATTCAGTGGCTTGCGGATTTTGTTGCGGGTGAAAAAAATAAGAAGTGAAAATACAATCAGTGAAGTAAGTGTTGCAAGGATAAAAAATTCGGTTGACGATTTGGACACCGCTGTATCAAGTCCGTCCAGCGGAATTTTCATAATCAGCGAGCCCAGCACCTCCTGATCCTGACTGTGGGCATGGCAAGCACTCACATAACACGACGTTTCGTTTAAAATAGGCGTTCGCACCAACAACTGCCGATGCCCTTTGTCGCTCTGATTCATGCTGCATGCGCTTTTAAAATCGATAATGCGGTACGACTTCTCCTTGAGTGAAAACATGGTATTAAAATCAGTGTGGCAACTTACACAATTAGGGTTGCTGTGTGTAACCGAGTCGTTTACAAAAGAAGAATACACCAGACTATCACGGTGATCGTACATATTCACCTCATCAATGCCCGGCATGGTGTTGATAATATCGAGTGTGCTTTGCAGCGCACTTTTGTCGTTCTGCAACATGGAGTAATAGAGCGACCCCTCGATGATGGAACCAATATTATCGCCCCGCTGGCGGATAACTGTGTTCAGATAGTCCTCATAAACCGACTTAAAAATTGCCCCGTAAGAAAAAAACAGAAACACTGTGAGTATGATAATAATGTAAACCACACGGGCATAAATTGATGAGCGCACCCGAAAATACTTCTTAAGGATGCGGATCAACGGCTTTTTCCCTTCGTGATTTGTTATGTTGTTTTTATCCCTTTTTTGGTTGTCCATTGCCGGTTAAGTCAAAATTTTACTGGTTTTTATAACCTGCAAAATACAAAAAAGAATGGGGGGATTAACCAGGTCTTCTTTTAAATCAATTCTATATTATTCCAAAAACTCCTTCTGAAATTTATTCCAGATTTCGGGATGCACTTCCGAGAGTGGGTTCAGCATTAATTCCCCTCCTTCCTGAAAAGCTACCATGTGTGGCTGACCGGAATGTTGAGCCAGTGAAACGTTCAAAAAATCCTTGAACCTTTCCATTTCCTTTTTTATCCATGTTCCTGCTTCGTCTGCAATAAAAAAGCCCGATGTTTCTGCTTCCCAGTTAAAAGGTTTTAACGAATAAAACCAGCCCTTTTCGTAGGGATCACTTCCGGGTAACCCCAAATTTGTTTGATGGGTATTTACTGCCATTATTTCTCCTGAAATCGGAGACAGCACTTTCAGCCGTTTTCCCCTCTGGTTGATTTCTGCCAAAACTTCCCCTTTTTGAACTACCTCGCCATGGGTTTTTAGGGGAACAAATTGTGTCTCCCCTACAATTTTTTGAAGAAAATCATCGATTCCGAATTTTGCATACCCTGTTTTTTCAAGGCTTACCCACGTGTGGTTTTTGCTGAACAAAAACCCGTGAGGAATTCGAAGTACACCAACAGTCAATACATTCAGTGCCTGCTGAAGTTGTTCTTTTACCGGAACTTTTCGGTTCACAAAAATCCAAAAAGGAATAAGCAACAGGAGAAAAAAGATAACAATAATGTATTCTATTCCTTTTGTTTCAAAAATATTTGAATAAGTAAATCCTTCCATTTTTATATTTTTTGAAGTGATACATTCTGAAAATTAATTCTTTTCGCCGGCCCACGAAGGAGATTCGCGCAACACGGGCATTCGGTTGATTACCCAGCGGAAAATCCAGATTTCGGCAAAAATAACTGCCAGCGTTACCACAATTTCCATCCACGACGGGACATAATGTGTTGCAGCATCCCAGCGGAAACCAATCACTGTAACGTTTAACCGGTTAATAATAATTCCAATCATGGTTACTACGGAAGCCAATTTAATAAGTAAAACATTATTTCTCCGGTAACTGTAATAAAAAAGCACCATTGGGAAAAGAACAAATCCGAACATTTCAGTTAAATACCAGTTTCCCATTGGGGTTCCTAAATACTCCCAGCGTTTGCCGTGTACAAAAACAATCAACTGCAGAAAGAAATAGGCAAACATGGTTCCGGCGCATATTTTTGATAAGCCATTCAGAATGTTGCTGTGTGCATGGTGATTTTTTTTGCTGATTTGATCGCTGAATACCTTGTGTGTAATCGACCCCTCAAAAATAACCATGGAAAGTCCGGCAAAAATACTGGATACAAAAAACAGAATGGGAATAAATTCGGAATACCAAAGCGGATGAATTTTTTCTTTCGCCATTAAATAAAGTGCTCCCAATCCGGATTGGTGCAAGGTTGAAAGAGTAATTCCAAAAATAACTGCGGCCAGCGTCATTCCCGAAAGAATACGCCGGGCGCGCCGTGCCCCCAACCATTCGGCAATGGCAGGAGAAAACTCAATAAGCTGGGCAATCATGTACAATAAAAAGTGCCAGGCTACCAAAAACAGCACCGAGCTGGTTCCAAACCCGTTTCCGATGATGGGATTGATTACATTCCACGGGCGCCCCAAATCGAGCAATAATGCGCCGGCATAAAAAACATAGGCAAGAAATCCGTTTAGTACGGTTACCCGAACAATGGAATGGTATTTCTGCATGTTCAGAATATACACCATAAATGTAACCACGTAGGCACCGCCGGCAAAGGCAACTCCGGTAACCACATCAAAACCAATCCACAAACCCCAGGGAACTTCCTGGGTAAGATTGGTGATGGAACCAATTCCTTTCCAAAAGCGGATTACAATTAATACCAGCCCAAGTAACATGATGGGTATGGAAATAATATTGAACCAGGTAAACATTTTACCTTTTGGTTTTAATTCGCCCAGTAAAAAATTCCAGCGACTTTTACTATTTTTCTCCAAAGGATATGTAATCGTATTACTCATTTTTGTCAGACTTTTTTTGGTTATTTTTTGTTGCATCCTGAATTCCTAGTAAAATCATTGGCCACAGCACAAATACTGCAGGCACACTGTAAAGAAATCCTTTCGATAATTCAGGATAAGAAGATTTTTGAATATTCGTTTTGAAGCCCAGTTCTTCAAACGGAACTGGTGAAAGATAGAGAAATGACGTACCTCCCGCCTCTGTTTCACCATAAATATGATCATAATACAAATCAGGATTTTCCACAATTCTTTTTCTGGCTTCTGCGAGGAGCTCCCTGCGCGTGCCAAAAACCAATGCCTCTGCCGGACAATTTTCAACACAAGCAGGAAGTTTCCCTTCCTGTTGCCGCCCGAAACACATGGTACACTTTGTAATCTCAGGGTTGGCACTATGATATTCAAACTTCGGAACATCGAACGGACATGAAACCATACAATATCTGCATCCCATACATTTATCTCCCCTCCAAACAACCGGGCCTTCTGTGGTTTTATGCATCGCTTGGGTTAAACATGCTGCAGCGCAAGCAGGCTCGTTACAATGCATACACTGGCGTTTTACATACACTTCTCCTTTTGATGTTTCATACGCATTCACCACTGTTCTTTTTGTTTCATTGGTTTTGCGAATTTTCCCCACTTCCGGATAGTCTGTTGGCTCGGGTAAATTGTTGGCTTCAGCACACGAAAATTCACATGACTGGCAACCAACACAACGCGTTGAATCATAAAGAATAGCCTTAAATTCTGTTATTTCTTCGTCCGAAGGTTTCGCTTTTGTATCTTTTCCAAGGGCAAAAGTAACTCCCGTCGCTCCAAGTGCTTTGAAGAAACTTCTTCGATTTATGCTCATAATAATATTATTTAAATAAGTTGATTATAGATTAGTACATGTCGGTAGTCTCAATAAAATAGCTCTGGAAATCTTCCCATAATTCGGGACCCAAATCTTTTAAGGGATTTATAAGGATTTCTCCCCCCTCCTGAAAAACGATTTTCCCTTCAGTCCCATTTTGAATATTGAAGGAGCAGGCCAAAAAATCTTTTAACCGGGTAATTTCGTTGCTAATCCATTCTTTATAGGTTTTCCCAAATTTGAAAAAGCTGATTTCGCGTAACCAGTTGGAGGGATCAATTGTATAAATCCATCCGTCTTCATAGGGCGAATTGTTAATTACAAAAGGATCAACCACAAGCGCTTCATTAATCTCTTTGATGGTTCCGGAAACCGGTGCATGAATCTGAATTTGTTTTCCTTTTTGAATGAGAGTAACCACCGGTTCTTTTCTTTTTATTTTTTCACCGGGGTTTTTCAAAATTACCCTTGTGAAGTCTCCTGTCACATTCGGAATAAAATCATCAACACCAAATTTCACCGTGCCTTCTTTTTCCATAAAAACCCAGGTGTGCGATTTATCATAGTATAACCCGTTGGGAAATGAAAGTGTATTTTCGTTTAAAATTTTCGCCCGTTTTGGAAATGTTCCCAATGGCATTTTAACTTTTTTACTTCTTTGGCGGTAAACAATTCTTGCGATAATTACAACCGCTAATATCCCCAACACGATAAAAAGTATAGTTCCTGACCTGGCATTATTTTTTTGCTCTACTTCGAGTGCAATTTGCTGAGGATTTAATTTTTCTAACCTCGATTTCCTTTCATTGTAAACAAGTTCGCTAAAACCTGATGATTCCATAAACTGTTGTCCATCTGTAAGAACCCAGCTCAAAAATTCTGTAACATTTCCATTTGCTAATTCCCCGGTTGACACAGCATAAAGACTGTGTATCAGTGCTCTCGGATATTTACCAATCCACACACCACGTTCAAAATCATCAATAGTGCTGTATATTTTTTCAAAATAATCAATTTGACCGTTTCCATTCTTATCAATGGACATTAACCTAATATTTTCAGCCAGTTGATGTTGCTCAGGACTTTTCACACTCGATAAACGGCAAAATCCTATCGAATTTTTATCCTTTTGAACAAGTTGGATCATTTCGCTCGCAGTCCTGGTTTCTACTTGCGCCAAAATATCAGGATTCATATCCAGAAACTCAGCAACGGCAGTCTGAAGAGATTCGTCGTCCAAGATATAAATCTTCAGCGGTTCATCTGATCCGTTTTCAAGCAATACTCCCCAGTTCGGCACACCAGCGGTAATAGCATTTCTAAATTTATTTACGGATATTCCCTGTTTGAGAATTACTGCATCAAAGGAATTTTCTGCATTCATAATTGGTACAATTATATCGCGACCAACCACAATCTGCAAAAGTGAGGGGTCTTGGAGCGACGCCCCAAATTTTTGAGAAACGAATGCCAGTCCATTTGTTTTCTTTAGATCTTCGGCATATCCCTGTTGTTTAAGCGGTAAAATCTGGTACTCTAAATCAGGATGCAGCTTGCAATACTCGTCAGCAAAGACTCTCGCAAGTGATTGAACATCCGGTGTGCTCCACACAGTAATATCCTCCTTTTCGTTCACATTTTGATTTACACCGTGGCTGTTATTATTGATTAACAAGAACACCAATAAGCTTACGGCTAGCAGAATTTTGTTTTTCATTTTGTATAATTTTTGTTTTTTTGTTTCCGGATCGTATTTAACCAACTATAGTACCAAAAAAACAAATTCACACAACTTTCTCACCAATAGACACTTAAGATGCACATGGCAAAAATTTCAACACAGTGAAATGTTGAAAATATTTACACTTTTTAAAACAAAACATGTTAATCACTCATTTACAGCAACTTAATTCCTTTGTATAATTTTTCAACAACTGTAAAATTTTTAAACAATTTTCCAAAAACAAGCCGGCAAAATTTAGAAAACTCATACTCAAATGACCTCCCAAAATCATTTTTGTGTGTTTTTCTATAGTTTTTGTTGAAACTTTATATAAAAACAGAGGAAGTTATAGATAGAAAGAGAAAAAGGCAACTTTACTATTCTTACCCGAAACCTAGATTTTCTTACTATTTCTAACAAAGTTTATTTTACGTCTGAATAGCATCCTTAATTTACAAAAACAGATTAACACGATATTTTAACTAATGTATTTACAGGTTTACATGTTGTACAATAAAAACGCAAACAGGAACTCCTGAACAAAATTATCTGGTTTGCGTAATTCAATAAAAAATAAACTTATGAAACAAAAATTATTAAAAGCACTTGAACTAGAAAAAAAAGGCGACTGGAATGGTGCCCACAAAATTGTTCAGGATATGGGACATCGTATTGCGTATTGGATTCATGCTTATCTTCACCGGAAAGAACCTGATCCAGATAATGCAGCCTATTGGTATTACCGTGCAGAAAGACCGGTGCCAAAAATTAGCTACGAGGAGGAATGGAAAGAAATTCACGATTTTATTTCCAAAAACTACATTTCCTGAAATTATTTCGTTATACTTACCTCCAGTATAATGGAATTTTTCCGGAAAAAATCTGGTATGGAAACCTCAAAAAAAATTTACATCTTTCTGATTGTAATCACCACGGTTGTTGTGCTTATATATGCACAGTCCATCATTATCCCGTTTATTCTTGCCATACTTTTCTGGTTTATGATAAGGGTGATAAAAAAAATCCTGTCAAAAATAAAATTTATAGGACGATGGCCCAAGTGGCTGTTGACCATCATTTCATCTGTGTTGCTTCTTAGTTTTCTCGTTTTTGCCGTCGAGATGATTTCAGCCAACATTCAGCACATTTCAAAAACTTTACCCGTCTATGAAAGAAATGTAAATAAAATTACACAATCTATAAACGAACAATTTGATGTCGATTTATTGACTATGCTAAATGATTTTGCAAAAGACCTCAACTTTGGCGATATATTATCCAAAATCATTTCGGCGTTGACCGGTTTGTTTGGAGATGCATTTACTGTACTTCTTTATTTGGTTTTCCTTTTACTTGAGGAGCCCATTTTTCCTAAAAAAATCAGGGCTATGTATCCCGACGATAAAAAATACAACCAGGTAAATGAATTAATTGACAAAGTCGACCATTCCATTGGAAATTACATTGCACTTAAAACGCTGGTCAGTTTGTTAACCGGATTTTTGAGCTACTTTGTTTTACTGTTTATTGGTGTTGATGCGCCACTATTCTGGGCATTTCTGATTTTCATACTCAATTTTATTCCGACGATAGGTTCACTCATCGCAACAATTTTCCCTGCAATTTTTGCAATGTTGCAGTTTGGTGAGTTTACTCCCGGTATTTTGGTTTTAACAATTGTTGGTGCAATTCAGCTTATAGTTGGGAACCTGATCGAACCTAGAGTTATGGGGAACACACTAAATATAAGCCCTCTGGTGGTATTTTTAACACTTTCGCTGTGGGGGGTAATGTGGGGAATAATAGGTATGTTGCTGAGTGTGCCGATTACTGTAATTATAATCATAATTATGTCGGAATTTGACGGGACACGTCCCTTTGCAATTTTGTTAAGCCAGAAAGGTAATCTACGGGAATGACCAAAAAAATTCACCGGTATGAAAAAGTCAACAAAATTCATTTTCATTTTTCTAATTCTTTTGAATATCCACTCAATGGCACAGGTAAAAATTATTGTCGATACGGATTTTGGGTTGTCGGGTGATGACCTGGGAGCTTTATCCATGTTGCATTATTACATCGATAAAGGAGATTGTGAATTGCTGGGAATAATGAGTGCAACCAACGACAAATATGCTGTTCCAGCTATTGACGCTTTTAATCGTTATTATAAACACTCAAACATTCCGATTGGGGCAAGAAAAAATAAAACGGATATTGAAGATGGTTTTTACAACCGTTTGATTGCTGCAACATTCCCACATGAGCTGGATTTTCATGACGTTCCTGATGTTGTTGATTTATATCGTAAAATCTTAACAGGGCAGGAGGATAAAAGTGTCACTCTCGTGATTCTCGGTCCAATGCTGAATATCAAACGTTTATTAGAATCAAAACCCGATACATGGTCGGAATTGAATGGGTTAGCGCTGGTTCAGAAAAAAGTTAAAGAGGCGGTTATTATGGGTGGACAATTTCCGGAAGGAAAAGGAGAATGGAATTTTAAAAGTGATGGCCCAGGTGTTACCCGTTTTGTCGTTCAAAACCTGAATGTTCCAATTGTTTTCTCCGGATTTGAAGTTGGAGAAGTTATTAAAACAGGAGAAATTCTGAATGAAATGGATAAAAACACACCGCTCTACCAGGGATTTCTATTCTACAGTGAACATGCACCCTGGATGAAACAAAATTTCAAAGGGAAAATTCTTCCTAATTCATCATTTGATCAAACAGCTGTTTTATATGCGGTGAACGGTGGAATAGTTAATTACTGGGAAAAGATCAACGATGGATACTGTGAGGTAGAAGAAAACGGAGACAACAGATGGATAAGGGGAAAAGACGCCAACCAGGCTTACTTAAAACTTATAAAACCTGCGAAGGACCTTGCCAAAATAATAGAAGCCGCAATGTTGCATATGGAAAATGGTTCACAGTGATCAATCACAGCTGACAATGAAATTTTTATTGACAGGCTAATTTCTCACCCAACCTTTTCTCAAAGATTACAAAATAACAATTTCAACAGTTGCTATTTGCTGGAAATAAAAAATCAAATTTGTTCCAGAACATCTACTAAATGGTTCCAGAATTTTTCAGTAGAGTTAATCTCAAGTCGTTCGTCTGGTGAATGGGCTCCGTTAATTGTAGGTCCGAATGAAACCATATCAAGATGTGGATACTTTTTCAAAAACAGCCCGCATTCCAGACCGGCATGAATTGCCCGCACCGCGGGTTTTACGCCAAAAAGTTTTTCATAAGAATCCATAGTTATTTTTAATACTTCTGATTCAGGGTTTGGTGTCCAACCGGGATATCCATCTGTCTGTTCAACATTGGCACCTACAAGTTTAAAAACGGAAGTCACTATTTCGGCAGCCATATTCTTGCGGCTTTCCAGCTCACTGCGCTGACTTGTAGTAATGAGAATTTGACTATTTTCCACAAATTTTACAGAAGCCAGGTTAGTTGAAGTTTCTACTAAACCTTCCATCCTTGTGCTCATTTCCAAAACTCCATGAGGACAAGCACTTAACGCATATATTAAATTATATTTGGTGTCCTCGTCGATGATATAGTCAGGAGTTTCAACCTCTTCAAAACTTAATTTTAATCCGGGTTCAGACTTTTCGTACTCAAATACTACTTCTTCTTTAAAAGCTTTAAATTCATTGATAAATGTTTCCTTTTCATTTTCAGGAATTACAATCAGGGCAAAAGCTTCCCGCGCGATTGCGTTTCGTAAGTTTCCACCATTAAATTCGGCCAGCTTTAAATCAAAATTCTGCATGGCTTTATTCAAAAACCGATTTAATATTTTAATGGCATTCCCACGGTTTTTGTTGATGTCATCTCCGGAATGACCACCCTGCAGCCCGAATACAGAAATTTTAAAGGCTGAAGAATTCTCAGGTATCTTTTCCCTTTCATAGGATAAGGTAGCCAAAGTGTCAACTCCTCCGGCACAACCTATAAAAAGCTCTCCTTCATCTTCCGAGTCGAGATTCAACAAAACTGAACCCGTTAAAAAACCGGGTTTTAAGGCAAAAGCACCCGTAAGACCCGTCTCCTCATCCACAGTAATCAGGCACTCCAACGGGCCGTGTTGTATCTCAGTGGAGGCAAGAACTGCCATCTGAGCGGCAATACCAATGCCACAATCAGCTCCCAATGTCGTTCCATTGGCTTTTACCCATCCATCAGCAATCAAAGGTTCAATGGCATCATTTTCAAAATCAAAAACTTTATCACTGTTTTTTTCGCAAACCATATCCATGTGGGTTTGCAAAATTACTTTCGGCGCTTCTTCCCTACCCGGTACAGATGGTTTCAAAATCAGCACATTTCCAACATTATCGGTTTTGGCCTCCAATTGGTTTTTTTGGGCAAAATCAAGCAAAAACTGCCTGATTTTTTCTTCTTTTTTTGATGGTCGCGGAACCTGGCAAATCTGTTCAAAATAATCAAATAAAGGTTGTGGCTTTAACGATGAAAGTATTTTAGTCATGATATTTTTATTTTGGTCAAAGATGGTAAAATGAAATGAAACAAAAACCCGCAAATGTCAACTTTATGTATATTTGAAAAAACAAAAATCAATGACCGCTCATAAGATCCAAAGATTCCCGGGATCAAGAATTGCAACCCTTGATATTGGCAAATTAGGCAAAAAAAAACACCACATTACCGCATTAATTGAACTGGATGTTACAAATAGCCGGGAAAAGATTAGAGAATTCAATCAGAACAACAAAGAAAAAATTTCATTTAATGGTTGGTTAATTCATATTATTGCACAAACTATTAAGAAACATGAAAATATTGCTGCTTTTAGAAAAGGAAAAAATAAACGTCTTATTTTCGAAGATGTAAATGTATCCCTGATTGTTGAAAAGAATTCCAATGGACAAAAAGTACCAATCCCACTGGTAATAGAAAAAGCACAAAATGCGGGAATTTCATCGATTTCGAAACAAATTGCGGAGGCAAGACAAAAGGAACTCGCAAAAGATGAAGTTGTACTTCAGAAAAAAACCATGCAAATGGAAAAACTATATTATTTTCTCCCGGCTTTTGTCCGCAGAAGCATTTGGATTTATATCCTGAACCATCCTAAAATTGCCTTTCGTAACATGGGGAATGTGGCTTTTACAACTGTTGGAACCATGGGGACTGTGAATGGCTGGTTTATACCTACATCGGTACACCCCATTTGTTTTGGAACCGGGGCAATTATAAAAAAACCAAAAGTTGTTAATGATACAGTTGAAATCCGGAAGATTCTGAACATGACCGTTTTACTCGATCACGATGTTGTTGACGGGGCACCTATGGCCCGCTTTATAAATACATTATCAAAAAATGTTGAGGATGCTGTTGGATTGTAAAACATTTTCTACTTTTGTAACACTTTTAAAACGACAAATACATATCAGTCATTCCCAATTCAGGGAAAAAAGCGATAGCAAGTAGGGATTAATCCTTATCTGCATCGTACAATCAAATCATTTATAATAAGGCATTCTGATTTTGAGTTATGAAACGAGACTCATAACTTGTTAAAAATTATACGATCAGATTCCAAAAACAAACAAAAAAATGGATATAAATAAAATCATAAAACTTTCGGAACAGCCCGAATTATACTCCCCCGGAACAGCAGTTATGTGGACTGACAAATACATTTCAAAACAACTTCTTGAGGTTCATTTGAATAAAGAAATTGACCTGGCTAGTCGGAAAGAAAGCACAATTTTAAAAACAATTGAGTGGATATTAAGTCAAACACAAAAAGGAAATCTTAATATTTTAGATCTTGGCTGTGGCCCGGGTTTGTACACAGAACTTCTGGCACAAAAAGGGCATAATGTGACAGGTATTGATTTCTCAAAAAATTCAATTGATTTTGCACAAAAAAGAGCTAATAAAAATAAACTTACCATCCAGTATATAAATGAAAATTACCTAAATGTGAAATTGGATGAGAACCAGTTTGATTTGATAATTATGATTTATACAGATTATTGTGTACTTAAACCGGAAGAACGTAAATCATTACTATTTAAATTGAAAAAAGCGCTAAAACCAGGTGGTGTTTTTATTTTTGATGCTAACAGCGACAAAGATATGGAATTAAAAGTTTCCCCAAGGAGCTGGGAATCTGGAGAAAATGGATTCTGGAGAAATGAACCTTACCTGGCGTTGTCGGAATCTTTTTTTTACCAGGAGGACAAGGTCATCCTTTATCAGCATATTGTCTCTGACATGCAGAAGACTGAAGTATACCGTTTTTACACTCATTTTTTTTCTGAAAAGGATTTAAAAAATGAACTTATTGGAAATGGCTTTTCTGAATTCAGCTTTTATACTGACGTTCTACCCCGGGAAGGTATCTGGAGTGGAGAAAACATTATTTTTTGTGTGGTTAAAAACTCAAACTAATAAAACCGACCGGGAATGCTTGTAATTCCCGGTTTCTATTTCTGAAGGTCTCTTTGGAAGAGGGAAATAACAATAATAATTTCAATCCTCCGGTCCGCCAGCTGACGGACCACCTCCTTTCTGGAAAGGAGGATCAATATTGCACATCTGTTATTGATAAATTTCCCTTTACCAAAAGGAATACAAAGAATACAAAATTTTTAAATTAAATACTTTCATGCCAGTTGGTACTGCTAAAGATTATGTTTGTTTTATTTTGTCAATCTTTTCTTACCAATCTTTATAATTATCAAACAAGACACTATTTTTAAATTCCAAAAACCGAATAATACTTTACTATGAATATTCTTGTGGTACTTGCACATCCTGATGATACAAGTTTTAATTATGCCATTGCTGAAACCTGCAAAAATGAACTGAAAAAAAACGGCCATCAGGTATTTTTTCATGATTTGTACAAAGAAAATTTTGATCCTGTTTTAAGGACACCTGAAATCCCAAAAAATGGAGTTATTGATAAAATTGTACAAGATCATTGTGAGGATTTAACTGACAGTGACGGAATAATAATTATTCATCCAAACTGGTGGGGCCAACCTCCTGCCCTTTTAAAAGGCTGGATTGATCGGGTTATCAGACCCGGTGTAGCTTATAAGTTTGAGGAAGGCGACAGTGGTGAGGGTGTACCTATCGGAATGCTTAAAGCTAAAACTGCTCTAATTTTTAATACGGCAAACACCAGCAAAGAAAGAGAAGACAATATTTTTCTTGACCCGCTGGAGACGCTTTGGAAAAACTGCATTTTTGATTTATGTGGGGTGAAAAATTTCTACCGTAAAATGTTCCGGATTGTTGTTACCAGTTCATCCGATCAAAGGAAAGAATGGCTGAATGAAGTTCGTAAAACTGTAAACAAATATTTTCCTTGATAAAAAATTTCACAGACTTTCTATATCAGATATTTATTTTCTATGCAACAACGAGATTGTTATTTTACCTTTAATTTGTAAATGTTACTATTGATGCAACTCTAAGTTATAAAACTAACTTTCACTTCATAATTACTGAATGAAAATCAATATTTTACTGATTTGCATTTAATACAATTCTAACAAACAATTGCAGAAGATTTCTATAATTTCACCAATTGTTTATCATTATAATTTATTCTTTTACAAATGGATAGGGGCAAAATAAAATTTGATGCTGATCTCAAAGAGTTACAGCATAAATACGATGAAATGGAGAAGAGGTATGTCGAAGAAATTGAAACGTACAAAAAAAAGCAAGAAGAACTGGAACTAAAATTGTTATTTTTTGAAGGAATTGCAAATTCAACATTTGATGGCTTTCTCGTTGTTGATCCAAACGGCCAGAAAATTCTACAGACGCAACGTACCATAGAATTATGGAAAATACCTCAAGATGTTGTTGATGATTCAAGTGGAAAAAAACAGGTAGAACATGTAATGTATATGACTACAGAACCTCAAAAATTTATTGATGAAATAAATTACCAACGAGAACATCCATACGAAAAAAGGCTGGATGAAATTGAATTAATAGACGGCACTATTATGGAACGTTATTCTTCTCCGGTTATTGATGCAGATGGGAAAAATCATGGACGAATTTGGACATTTCATGATATTACTGAACGCAAAAAAATTGAAAAAAATCTAGTTCAATTAAACAAGTTTAAAGATCGTTTTATTTCTGTACTCGCACACGATTTACGTGGACCAGTCAGTAATCTTTTAAGTTTCTCAGAATTATTAAAAGAAGAGTTTCAAAACCTCACTTCTGAAAAAACAGAAGAAATGGTGAATATGATAAATATCTCAGCCAATAAAACATTTGAACTACTGGATGATACTTTAGCGTGGGCAAATGCAAATTTAAACAACATTATTTTTAAGCCGGCTTCTATAAAAATATCTAATACTATTTCAGAAGTATGTAGTATTCTAGAACCTTTAGCAATTAATAAAAGTATTTCATTAATAAATAAAGCTGAAGATGACATTACTGCTAATGCCGATGTTTACATGCTTAAAGCTATTCTAAGGAATCTCGTTTCGAACGCAATAAAATTCACAAATGAGGGTGGAAAAATAGAAATTTCGGCTTCAAGTGATTCGATGAATACTATTATTCAAGTAAAAGACAATGGTATTGGAATTTCAGATAAGAACAAAATAAAACTATTTAATATATCCTCAACATACTCAACAAAAGGTACATCAAACGAAACAGGAACTGGGTTAGGATTATTATTATGCAAAGAATTTATTGATAAACATGGCGGCAAAATATGGATTGACAGTCAGGAAAATAATGGAACCAGTGTAATTTTCTCGATCCCTAAAGGAAAGCAGTACTCTGCTTAGGTCTGACATCTAATGTAATCATCTTATATGGCAATCCATATTTCATTGGAATTTTTCCAATTATTTCATTATCATCAATTGATTGTACAAATTTTAATCAAGGTGAGTAGCTTAGAATTTCTATCAATAACATAATAATTCTTTACTTTATAATAAAATTTCTATTTTCGAAAAAAAAACAAATATGAGACGCTTAATCAACCTCTTGTCATTATTACTTATTGTATCAAGTTGTGAACTTTTAGAAGACAGCTCAACTCCAAAACTCGAATCTGCAGAATTTTATGAAACAGGTGACGCTTCATACCCAGTTATTGCAGTAGATGAAACACAAACTGTTTTTGGATTTAGCCAATCAATGGACAAACTTTTTGTAGAGTTGCCTGAAGGCGATAAATGGATTATTGAAATTGGTGAAGATAACTACCCTTCCTCTATGTATGTTGAAAAGGGCTCACTTGATTTATTAATTCTTTTCTCTGAATTTGAAGGAAATACAAGCAATGTGGCCGTTATCAATCAGAATACCGGCGAGACCGAATACTTCTATGATATTGAATTTGGTAACATTTCAAAAGCATCGACATTTGATTTTTATGCTCAAAATTTCGAACAAAAATCTGCGCACTCCACCGAAGATTTTACGGGAATTGTTGAATGGTGGGATACATACGGAGAAGCTGTTAAAAAGATGGCAGGTCCTGTTATTGGCGGTATTGGTTGTGGCATGAGTGCCATAACAGCAGTTGGAACAGGAGGTGTCGCTACTCCAATTGCAGTGCTCAGCTGTGGTTCATTTGCCAGTTCAATTGCCGGTGATATTGTTGGTGAATCATCGGATGCCGGCGGCGCATTGTTTAAAGGTGGAAGTGTAGTTGGGAAATATGGTGAGATGATTTTAAAATGCTCAACAGCAAACTGGGGCCAATGCGCAATGGGGGTTGCAGGTGAAATTGGAGCTATAGCAAATTTAATGAAGTATGGCAAAAATAAATCAAATGCTAATGCAGCAAAAGAGCATTTAAACGCCTATGTAGAAACCGGTGGACTGGCAGGAACCTGGGTGGGCGACGTCAAAAATATTACAGGTGGTACATTCCAGGATCAGTATTATTTCGGTATCCACTCCGGAAATTACACCCAAATTAATGTACAATCGCAACAGGCCTTACAAGCAGAAACAATGGTAAAAGTTAATTTCAACTATTCATCTGATAAAAATAAACTCAACTTAACATTTGTGCGTGTAAACATTGAATCGAACACCTCAATGAACGGTGAAACTTTTTCCGCAAGTTATGGGCCCTATACATGGGCTGAATTTTTAAACCTTGGTGAATATAATATACAGGGCAATAATTCAGAATCAGTGGAATATAGTTACACTTTAAAAGAAAATGGTACTATACTTGAACTGGGCAACGGAGAAGTTTATCATCGGGTTGATGAATAATAGAAATAGATTAAGTAACCACCCAATTTAATTTTGAAGTTATAAATAGATCATCATTTGTTTGTAACCACGCAGACTTGTACTTCGTTTACAACTCAAAGAATACGAATCATACAAAGTCTTTACAATTGAATTATTTCTCGGATTTCTCATATACAATTGTTTCAAAGCATTATTGGCGTTTCAATTATTTCTGGTAAACAATGCTTTACAGCATTTTCATCGATATTGAATTTTATAACAAAATTTCGTAAATTATTCAGAACAGAACAAAACAGAACAGGTTAAAATTTAATATTATGACTAAAATTAAAGGAAAAAAAGAGTACTTTTCAGGTATTGGACAAATACAATACGAAGGTCCGGGATCTAAGAATCCCCTGGCATTTAAATGGTACAATGCCAATCAAAAGGTAATGGGTAAAACCATGAAAGAATATCTTCGCTTTGCAGTTGCTTATTGGCATACATTCTGTGGAGACGGACAGGATATTTTTGCTATCGGACATCCAACACAATTCCATCCTTGGAATCAGGCTAACAATCCGATGGACATTGCTAAAGAAAAAATGGATGCAGCCTTTGAATTTATATCCAAAATTGGTGCACCATTTTATTGTTTTCATGATACTGATGTCGTTGGAACAGGTACAGTTTTCGAAATTGAAAAGCGCCTTTCCGGTATGATTGATTTTGCCAAGGAACATCAGGAAGCTACAGGGATAAAGCTTCTCTGGGGTACTGCCAACGTCTTCAGCGATCGTCGTTACATGAATGGCGCTTCTACAAATCCCGATTTTAATGTTGTTGCAAATGCTGCAGTTCAAGTAAAAAATGCAATGGAGGCTACTATTGCGTTGGGAGGACAGAATTATGTATTCTGGGGCGGCCGCGAAGGATACATGAGTTTGCATAATACGGATACAAAAAGAGAACTTGAACACTTGGGCAAATTTCTTGGGATGGCACGTGATTATGCAAGAGCCAGAGGATTTAAGGGAACTTTTCTTATTGAACCAAAGCCTATGGAACCAACCAAACATCAATACGACTATGACACTCAAACTGTTATTGGATTTTTGAAAGAACATGGCTTAGAAAACGACTTCAAATTGAATATAGAAGTTAATCACGCAACACTAGCGGGACACACATTCGCTCACGAATTACGAATGGCCCGTGATAAAGGAATGTTAGGTTCAATTGATGCAAACAAAGGAGATTACCAAAACGGATGGGATACAGATGAATTCCCAACCAATGTTTACGAGGTAACTGAGGCAATGCTTGAAATCATTCAGGCAGGAGGTTTTACTACAGGTGGAATTAATTTCGATGCTAAAATTCGCCGTAACTCTACTGACCTGGAAGATTTATTCATCGCTCACGTTTCCGGAATGGATACTTTTGCACATTCTTTACTTATTGCTGAAAAAATTATTAATGAATCAGACTATTTGAAGTTGAGGAAAGAACGCTATAATTCTTTCGACTATGGGAAAGGAGCAGAATTTGATAAGGGTAACCTGACTTTAAGTGACCTTTATGATTATGCAAAAGAGGTTGGAGAACCCAAACAAATCAGTGGGAAACAAGAAATGCTCGAACAGTTAATAAACAATTACATCTATGCATAGATCTGGAATTAAAAACAGTCCTAACCAGCTCTATTAAAACTTAAAAAGCCACTTCAAAACGGAGTGGCTTTTATCTCTCATATAATTGAACTAATTACTTATGCCGGCGCGTATTTCGAACAAAATCTTTTAGATTGCAAAATTATGCCATAACTTGCACAAGTATTTCTTTCAACTCTAATTCAAAACTCAAAAAATTGAAACTTATGAAAAAGCGAGACTTTTTTAAAGCAGGTTTGCTGACAATTGCTGCATTTTTTATTCCCCGAAAAATCTGGGCTTTGAAATTTTATCCTACAACTGACAATTCTGAATGGGCTGTACTTTATGGCACCTGGTGTGGAACCTCGCGTGATGCGGCTGTATGGATTTCCGAGGGGATGAACGGTATTGCCGATGTTTTTGATGTTCGTGAGAATCCGGATTTATCAAAATATAAAAATATTGTCGTAGGGGGTTCAATACGAAGTGGAAAAACACCGCAAGAATTGCAGGATTATTTAACCCAAAATAAAGAGACTATTAAAAATAAAATAAAAGGATTATTTGCTGTATGCGGAAACATGGGGCAACCAGTAACACAAGATCAGTATACTAATTTTTTCGATAATCATCTGACAAAATTAACCGGGACAGGAAAAGTACCTTTAAAGGTATTTCTGGGACGTATTACTTTTGGTCTTATGCAACCTGAAATTCGGGAACAAATGCAATCCATGCCAAATGTTGAAGAATATGATAATCTTAAACGAAGTGAGTGTATGGATTTTGGCCATGAGGTTTTAAATGCGGCAGAATAGTTTGAAGATTGCTGAAATGTCCAAAATATTGAATCCAATAAGATGAATATCCACTTGCTCGCGCCGATTTACAATCGGTGTGCAATTCGACAGAATCGAAATATTTTAAAAAAAGGCACAAATTACAAATTCGCGCTAGCTTAATAAAAAAGCCACCTCAAAATGAAGTGGCTTCAATCAAAATATTTTTGTACTAATTATTAAATACTTTCTACACTCTACTAAAAACAATACTTGTTTTCTTCAATAATTTTATCGGCAATACGACGACGTGCGTCTTTTACATTTACTGATTTTACGCAACTGTAATGTTTGATACCTTTTGAGAACAACTTACGTTTTTCAGCATCTTCAACAAATGAATTGATGGCGTCTTTTGCCTCTTTACGAACGTACTCTGCGGCATCGTAAACTAGCACATCCAGCATATCTTTATAAAGAGATACATCCATTCCCAAAACTTCCTCCATTTTTTTCACTCGAAGCATCACTGATTCGGTAACATAAACACGCATTACAATATTGGAAACATTATTCAGGATTTCCTGCTCATCCATCATCTGGCGTCCAAATGTTTTGGAAACAGCAGTTAACACCATTTTAGCAGTATTTTTAAAATTGTTGATGGTTGCCTTTTTATTTTCGTAATAACCTTCAACACAACAAGCACAGCCATCCAGATTTTCCAGTCCGGCTAAAATAGCTTCACCCTGTCCATACAAATCGTAATCCTTCTTTGCTCCCCTTTTGTTCAAAGTATCAATGGTTACCAGACGGTTAATTTCGTTGGTTCCTTCAAAAATACGGTTAATACGTGAGTCACGATATCCGCGTTCGATAGGCATTTCAGCAGAATACCCCATACCTCCGTGAATCTGAACACCTTCATCCACTACATAATCCAAAGCTTCAGAACCATATACTTTCAAAATTGCTGCTTCAATGGCATATTCTTCAAAAGCTTTCACAATGGCCTCTTCCTTGGTCATTTCGTCAATATGGGCTGCCACAAATTCATCTACGTTTTTACTTGCACGGTAAACTGCTGATTCGTTTGCGAAAGTACGGATAGCCTGTTCTGCAAGTTTGTATTTAATCGCACCAAAAGTTGAAATTTGTCTTCCAAATTGTTTCCGATCATTGGCATACTGAACCGATTGGTCAATCGCCATTTTAGCAGCACCAATTACGTTTCCACCCAGTTTAATACGTCCCATGTGAAGAATATCGAGAGCAATACGGAATCCTTTTCCTCTTCCCCATAAAAGGTTCTCAACAGGAACCGGAGTATTTTCAAAGAAAATCTGACGAGTAGAAGATCCTTTAATACCTAATTTTTTCTCTTCCGGATTAAAAGTTATTCCAGGATAGTCGCGTTCGACAATAAAAGCACTTAATACGCGATCATTGTCAATTTTAGCAAAAACGGTAAAAACATCAGCAAAACCTGTATTGGTGATCCACATTTTTTGCCCGTTGAGGATGTAATGTGTTCCTTCTTCATTTAAAACCGCCTTTGTTTTTCCTGAGTTTGCATCAGATCCTGCACCGGGTTCAGTTAAACAGTAAGCTCCCGCCCATTCACCAGTCGACAGTTTGGGAATATATCTTTGTTTTTGATCTTCGTTTCCAAAATATAAGATGGGCATGGAACCAATTCCGGTATGACAGGAATAGGTTACCGCAAAAGAATACGCGGATCCCATCACTTCACTGGCCAGCATGGAAGTTACAAATGATTGTCCAAATCCTTCCAACTCTTCTGGTGTTGAAATACCCAAAAGACCCAGTTCACCTGCTTTATCAAGCAATCCACGAACAAAACCTTCTTCCTGTGCATCTATTTTTGCCAGATTCGGCATAACTTCAGTATCCAGAAAATCGCGGCAGGTTTCCGCTATCATTTTCTGTTCTTCATCAAATTCTTCAGGAATAAAAATATCCTTTGCATCAAGGTCTTGTACCATGAACTGGCCACCTTTTACAAACTTTTCATTTTCCATTTTTAATTCTATTTAGTTTAATTTTTATTTCAGTTTTATTACAGGTTTAGTGACATAGCAACTAACTCCGCAATGTCGTAATTTTTTATTTCTTCGTTTTTATTTTTATATTTTAAGCCATCGGTCATCATCACCATGCAATAGGGACAAGCTGTTGCAACTACATCGGCACCTGTTTCCAGAGCGTCTTCTGTTCGCTCGATAAATACCTCTTTATTGCCTTTTTCAGCTTCTTTAAACATCTGACCACCTCCGGCACCACAACACAAAGCGAAACTCTTGTTTCTTTTCATTTCTACAAAATCAGCTGCAACAGTTCCGATAACTTTTCGCGGGGCATTGTATTCACCGTTTGCACGTCCCAGATAACAAGGATCGTGATATGTTATTTTCTTTCCATCAAACACTGATGCGTTCAGGTTCAATTTCCCTTCTTCAATCATTTTTTTCAAAAATTGAGAATGGTGGGTTACTTCAAATTTGGCTCCGTAATCGGGGTATTCATTTTTGAAGGTATTATAAACATGCGGATCACAGGTAATAATTTTTTTCACTTCGTAGCCTTCCAGCAATTCAATATTCATTAAAGCCTGCATTTGAAAAAGCATTTCATTTCCTGCTCTGCGCGCCACATCGCCGCTTGACGATTCTTCGGTACCGAGAACAGCATAATCAATTTCCAAATAGGTCAGAATTTTAACAAAAGCCTGTGTAACTTTTTTATAGCGATCGTCGAATGCACCTGCGCTGCCTACCCAAAATAAATACTCCGGCTTTTTACCTTCTGCAAACAAATCGGCCATTACGGGCACTTTTACTTCAATCTTTGTAGTTTCCATAATTATCAGTATTTATTTTGCCGTAACATTCATTGTTAATCCCTCAGCCCAAAGCATTCTGTCTTCCTGAGAAAACTGCCAGGGAGCCCCGTTATTCTCAATATTTGAAAAGATTTGATTCAATTCACCTGGGGCAGCCGATTCTTCCATAACCAGATAACGACGCATATCTAAAATTATAGCCGGTTGGTTGATATTTATCGGACATTCCTGTGCACATGCATTGCAGGTTGTACATGCCCACAGCTCTTCTGGAGTAATATAATCGCGAAGTAATGATTTATTATCTGTCCAGTCTTTCCCGTTTTTTACCATTTCTGAGCCTTTTTCCTTCATTCGTTCCCTAACGTTCATTACAATTTTGCGTGGCGACAATAATTTCCCGGTGAGATTAGCCGGACAAACCGAAGTACAGCGGCCACACTGGGTACAGGCCAGCGAATCCATATAATTTTTCCAGGTTACATCTTCCACATCCAGCACCCCAAAACGCTCTACAGTTTCCTCCTCTCCTTCTGCAGGTTCTGCAAACGCTGCTTCCGGATCCATCATTAGTTTTACTTCTTTGGTAATATTTTCCATGTTTGTCATCTTCCCCAGCGGATTTAAATTGCTGAGAAAAACATTAGGCACAGACATAAATACGTGGAAATGTTTTGAATAAGGCAAATAATTGGCAAAAAAGAATATTCCCAAGATATGACCCCACCAGTTTATTTCATGTAACAGATGAGCTGTTTCAATTGAAACTCCGCCAAACCAACCTGCGAGGACCTGACTAACCGGATATACACCTGTGACCTCATGTCCGGCCATTTTTGCATCAAGAATATAAAAAGTATTCATTCCCAAAAGGGTAACCATCAGGAACAGAATAAGAGACAAAGCAATATTGGCATCTACATGTGATTTATGTTTCATTTCAATTCCACTAAATCTTTTCACATTCAATGCAATTCTCCGAAACAGAAATACGATTATCAATACCGCAATAATCAGTGCAAAAACATCACCGAATCCAAAAATTATATCATAAACAATCCCCAAAAATCCAAGGGCACGTTCAGTCCCGGCAAGACCGTCTACGACCATTTCAATACTTCCTACGAGAATTACCAAAAAACCCCACCATACCAATGCATGCATAAAACCAATTACAGGCCGACGTAAAATTTTTGTCTGCCCAAATGCAACTTCCAGGGTAATTCCAATCCTCTTGCCAATATCTTTAACAGGAAAAGCCGGTCGGGTTAATTTAAATAGTGCGATGAGTTTGAGGAGGGTGTAAGTAAAAACACCCAAAGTTACCAGGAGGGCAACTGCAAAAACAATTTGTTTGATCATCTGGTTTAATTTAAGTCCTATGCCCTTTTTAGGCGAAGTTCAAAAACAGAACACTAAATCTATAAAATTTATTTCTGTATTGAATGAAAATATCCTTAAAAGGAAACAGGGCAAGCATGCCCTGTAATTTATTTGTTTTTTGCTTCTTTAACCGCTTCGATAAACGCCGGTAAAACTTTTAGCGCATCACCAACAATTCCGTAATCAGCATTTTCAAAAACCGGTGCATCAGCATCGGTATTAATTGCTACAATACATTTTGATGAACTAACACCAGCCATGTGCTGAATAGCGCCCGATATTCCGGCAGCAATATATAAATTCGGTGCAATAATTTTTCCGGTTTGTCCGGTATGTTCTTCATGAGGACGCCAACCTTCGTCAGAAACTGGACGCGAACAAGCTGTTGCGGCTCCAAGAAGTTCTGCCAACTCTTCAATTGGTCCCCAATTATCAGGAGATTTCATTCCACGACCACCGGATACAACAATTTCCGCATCGTTTAATAATAATTTGCCACTTTGTTTCTGAACGTCTTTAACAACGGTTTTGCTCTCTCCAATTTCTGCTGCAAAACTTTCAACAGATGCACTGCCTCCTGTTTCGACAACTTCAAATGAATTTTGAGTAAGCGTTAGAATTTTGATTTCTGATTTCAAAACCACTTTTGCAAATGCTTTTCCTGAAAAAACCTTTTTTTCAACTGCAAATGGATCAACAGAAACCGGTGGATTAACGACACCTGCTCCGACAGCAGCTTTCAATTTTACTGACAGACGCGGAGCAATTGATTTTCCTGAGTTATTATTTGCAATTACAACAACTTTAGCATCTTCAACCTTAACAGCCTGTGCTATAATATTTGAATAAACCTGGTTATCCAGTGCTCCAAGACTATCATTTTCAACTTTTAATACTTTGGAAGCGCCATAATTTCCAAGCTTGTTTAATTCTGCTTCATCAACGGTGCCTATAGAAACAGCAGTAACTGATGTTCCTAACATTTCTGCGACCTTTGCGGCATAGGATACCAATTCAAATGAAAGTTTTTTGAATTTGCCATCCCAGTTTTCGGTATATACTAATACTGACATTTTACTTTTTTTAGGTGATTGAATTAAAGAACTTTGGCTTCATTTTGAAGTAAATCGACCAACTCTGCAACATTCTCAGCATCAACCATCTTACATGGTGGTTTTGGCTGAGGAAGTTCAAAACTTACAAAATCGCTTAAATTTTCAACAGCAGCTCCCGGAATTACAGTCAATGGTTTTTTACGGGCCATCATGATTCCCCGCATCGCTGCAATTCTTGGTTCTTTCGCAATTCCTTTTTGAACGATTGCCACAAAAGGAGCAGGAACGGTAACCTGTTCTTTTCCCCCGTCGATGTCACGGGTAATTTCAATTTCCGAGCCTGAAAAATTTAATCCGGAAACGGCCGATACCGATGGTAGATCCAACATTTCAGCCAACATTCCGCCGACAGATGAACCGTTGTAATCACTCGATTCAATCCCCGCCAGGATAATATCAAAACCTTTATCTTTTATTGCTTCAGCCAGTTGTGCTGCCACTGAATAAGCATCACCGGGTTCAGCATCTACCCGAATAGCATCATCAGCTCCAATTGCCAATGCTTTACGCATGGTAGGTTCTGCGTCTTTCCCTCCAACTGTTACCACAGTTACAGAACTCACCGGATTTGAGGAGTCTTCCTTTAATTCCACTGCCCTGGTTAGAGCCAGTTCATCCCACGGATTGATAATCCATTGTACTCCTGTTTTGTCGAAAGATGTACCATCACCAAATTTCACTTTGGTTGTTGTGTCAGGCACATTTCCTAAGCAAACTACAATCTTCATGTGTACAAATATTTAGTTTTATTTAGATCGATATGAATTTTTAAACCAAAATATCCCAAAAAAACAGCAGATATATCATGTTCAAAATAAATCGGTTGACAAATATATAATTTGAAGGAAAAGAAACAAAGTATTCCAATCTAATCACTTTTGTAAATGTTTCAATAAATGTTTGATTTAAGGATAATTAACAAACTATTATCGCTCCAAACGCTATTCCTGCAATACTTTAAAACAATCAAACAAAAATTTCCAAAATTCCCTACTTGAAAATAGCAGATGTTATTTATATTTAATTTAATTAAATCCTGCCAATTTTCAATATAAAAAATTAGCCTTTAACCAATGTTAATGGGGATTTGCTGCCTACGAAAAATAAAAATTTTAAGAGCACTTAATAAAAGCCAAACAGTTAAAATCAAGATTAAAAATGAAACTATAATCAACGTGTAATTGTGATCTGAAATAAATGCGACAAGATTGTTAATCATAGCCCAGATAGTCATTATCAGCACAAAAATCATTGGAATTAATGCAAACAAAATATTCTTCTTTTTCATCATAAGATATAAAACTATAACACCAAGTGCCAAAGCTGCTACCAACTGATTTAATGCTCCAAATAATGGCCAGAGTAACAGTGCTCCTGTGGCACCAGGCTGCAAAAACGACAAAACTACTGCTGTAAGAACTACAACAGCCGTTGAAAAATAACGACTGTGAAATGGTTTTTTGATTCTCCCATTTCTGTCAGAAAAAATCTCCTGTAATGAAAGACGTTGAATTCTGCAGGAAGAATCGAGGGTTGTATTTGCGAAACTTACAATAAAAACAGCTATTACAGCTGCACCTAATTCTTTAGGAATTCCGATACTTTGCAAAAGATTTGCACTACCGGAAATAAATGCATCGAGTTTAGCCGTTAGTCCATTAGCACTCGTCCATGATTCATAATGCTGAAAAAAAGCGTCGGCACCTGTATAAAGAATTCCATTTTTTTCAAATCCCATCCCTAAACCACCAGCGACAGCTATTATTACAAGCACTGATAAAAAACTCTCAGCCAGCATACTCCCATAACCTATAAAAAGTGTATCACTTTCCTTTTCTACCTGTTTAATAGTTGTTCCGGTACTGGCCAAAGAGTGAAATCCAGAAATTGCACCACAAGCAATTGTTATAAACAAAAGCGGCATTAATGAAGGAACATTGTGCGAATTAAATGCGATAGTGTTTACAGCCGGTGCTGTTAACATTGGTCTGGCAACAATTACTCCTAAAAGAATAAAAAAAATGGCCATAATAAGTTGATGCGAGTTGATATAATCGCGTGGCTGTAGTAATTTCTGAACAGGAATTGTCGATGCAAAATAGGCATAGACATATAAGATTAATGACCAGGTTACCACCGATGAACCCATTATCGGAGGAACTTTTACTGGAGGTAAATAATATACACTTACATAAATGGATATGTATAAAACTATAACTGCAACTATGGAATATAACAAATCGCTTTTCCCCTGCCTTACTTTCCATCCCAGCCACACAGCAATCGGTACTTCTATCCAGACAGGTATTACTGATGATGGATACTGATCAAACAGGATTCCGACAATCATAGCAAAAACAGCCAGTATTATCAGTAATAATAACTGCATAATAAACTGAAAGACATAGCGTGTCGAAGGATTTAAAATATCTCCTGTTAAGTCACCAATGGTTTTTCCTTTGTTTCGGCCTGAAATTACCATAGTGGCAAAATCATGTATACCTCCCATAAAAATAGCTCCGAAAAACACCCATAGAAATGCAGGCAACCAACCCCATATAATTCCGATTGCAGGTCCAACTATAGGACCGAGACCAGCAATAGTTGTAAAATGATGGCCAAAAATGATATTTTTCTTTGAAGGAACATAATCAACACCATCATTAAATTCGGTGGAAGGCATTATTTTTTTATCGGATATGTTGAATATTTTTTTTGCCAAATACCTGCCATAAAAGCGATAGGCAATAATATATCCGATAAAGGCAAGGACTGATAGGATAAGACTATTCATGAATCAGAATTTATTTGATTCGGATTTATAAATATAACAAATCCTGATTTAGAATCCTGTTCTTCAGCAATTTAAAACATAAAAAAAGAGGAACCAACAATCTGATTCCTCTTATATATTTCTATAATCAATATCATGCCTGAGCAGTTGGTCCGCCAAAATTCATCGGCGGCATCATAGGATCGTTACCGGGTTTGGTATTTTTAATAGGCCCATGAATGGTCTCATATTTTTTAATATTATCCTGTAACGCCAGCAACAAACGTTTTGCATGTTCCGGTGTTAAAATAATCCGGGATTTTACATTTGCTTTTGGCACTCCGGGCATTACCCGAACAAAATCAACAACAAACTCTGAACTCGAGTGAGTAATTACGGCAAGATTTGAATACACACCTTGTGCAACTTCTTCACTTAATTCAATATTTAACTGTTGTCCTTTTTGTTTTTTATCATCCATGATGTATAAGCTTTAGCAGTTATCTTTTCATATCAAGTAACTGATCATACTCTGATTTTGAACCAACAACAAGATTTTTATATTCTTTCAAACCTGTACCGGCTGGAATCAGGTGACCACAAATAACGTTTTCTTTCAATCCGTCAAGATAATCAGTTTTACCATTAATAGCAGCTTCATTCAGTACTTTAGTTGTTTCCTGGAACGATGCTGCAGATAACCAACTGCGTGTTTGCAGTGCGGCTTTGGTAATACCTTGCAGAATCTGGCTGGAAGTTGCAGGAATTGCATCTCTAGCTTCCACAAGTTTCATATCTTTTCTTCGCAGTTGAGAATTTTCATCCCTCAAACGACGTGCAGATATAATCTGACCTGATTTTAAACCTTCGGCATCGCCGGGTTCAATCACCACTTTTTTATTATAAATCCAATCGTTTTCGGAAATGAATTCGTTTTTATCTACGACTTGTTTTTCAAGGAAACGAGTATCGCCCGGATCGTCAATTTCAACTTTCCGCATCATCTGGCGAATTATGATCTCATAGTGCTTATCATTAATTTTCACACCTTGCATACGGTAAACGTCCTGAACTTCATTCAGAATATACTCCTGAACTGCAGTCGGACCTTTAATAGCCAAAATATCAGAAGGAGTGGTTGCACCATCAGAAAGTGATGTTCCTGCACGGATATAGTCATTCTCCTGAACCAGAATCTGTTTTGAAAGTGGAACCAGGTATTTTTTTACATCCCCGTTTTTAGCGGTCACGATAATTTCGCGGTTACCACGTTTAATTTTACCCAATGAAACTTCACCATCAACCTCTGAAACAACAGCAGGATTTGACGGGTTACGAGCTTCAAATAATTCGGTAACACGTGGTAAACCACCAGTGATATCGCCTGCTTTACCTGCCGCACGCGGAATTTTAACCAAAACAGTACCCGCTTTCACTTCCTGTTTATTGGAAACCGCAATATGACCACCAACCGGAAGGTTATAAGAACGAATCATATTGCCTTTTTTATCCATTATTTTTAGCGTCGGGTTTTTGGTTTTATCCCTGGTTTCAATAATTACTCTTTCACTATATCCTGTCTGTTCATCCGATTCTTCACGATATGTTATACCGTCAATAAGATTTTCGAATTCTATAGTTCCGTCGAACTCATTAATAATTACACCATTAAACGGGTCCCATTCACAAATGAGTTTTCCTTTTCTAATTTCCTCACCGTTTTTCACATACAATTTAGAACCATAAGGGATCGGATGAGTTGACAATGGAATATTGGTGTTTTTATCAATAATTTTCAATTCAGCCAAACGACTTACAACAATAATATCAAGTGCTGATCCGTCTTCGGCTTTTTGTTCAACTGATCTCAATTCTTCAATCTCAACATAACCGTCGTATCTGGATTCAACCATTGATTGCGCTGATATGTTACCCGCAATACCCCCAACGTGGAAAGTACGAAGCGTAAGCTGTGTTCCCGGTTCACCGATAGACTGTGCTGCAATAACACCGACAGATTCTCCTTTTTGCACTTTTTTACCTGTCGCAAGATTTCTACCATAACATTTTGCACAAACCCCAACTTTTGACTCACAAGTCAAAACTGAACGAATTTCAACACTCTCAATAGGAGATTCTTCAATTACATTTGCGACTTCTTCTGTAATTTCATCACCCGATTTTACAATCAGGGTTCCATTCATTGGATGATATATATCGTGTACTGATGTACGACCAATAATACGATCAAATAAAGAAGCAACAACTTCTTCGTTATTTTTAATAGCTGTAGCAACAATTCCACGAAGTGTTCCGCAGTCATCTTCAGAAATGATAACATCTTGTGCAACATCAACCAGACGACGTGTCAAATAACCAGCATCAGCAGTTTTAAGAGCGGTATCTGCCAAACCTTTACGGGCACCGTGAGTAGAAATAAAGTATTCCAAAACCGAAAGTCCCTCTTTAAAGTTCGCCAAAATCGGGTTTTCAATAATCTGGGAACCGGTTGAACCTGATTTTTGAGGTTTTGCCATTAATCCCCTCATACCACATAACTGACGAATCTGTTCTTTTGAACCACGAGCTCCTGAATCAAGCATCATATAAATTGAATTGAATCCCTGCTTGTCAGTACTCAGAGTTTTCATTACTGAGTGCGTAAGTTTTGAGTTGGCATGAGTCCAAATATCAATAACCTGGTTATACCTTTCATTGTTGGTAATAAAACCCATATTATAGTTACTGATTACTTCTTCCACTTCTTCGTAACCATCTCCAACAATATTTTCCTTATCGTCAGGTATTATTACATCATCCAGGTTAAATGACAAACCACCGCGGTAAGCCATGTTATAACCTAAATTTTTGATATCATCAAGGAAAGATACAGTAATTGCATTCCCAGCCTTTTTAAACACATCGGAAATAATGGTACGAAGAGATTTTTTCGTTAACAATTGATTAATGTATCCAGCTTCTCTTGGGACATATTCATTAAATAATACCCGGCCAACAGTGGTTTCAATTATATGCTTGAAATAATCACCGTTCTCATCAACATCTTCAACCTTGACTTTTATAACAGCATGAAGATCAATTACTTTTTCAGAATATGCAATTAATACTTCTTCAGCTGAGTAGAAAGTCATTCCTTCACCTCTTGAACCTTTACGTGGTTTGGTCATATAATATAAACCAAGAACCATATCCTGGGAAGGTACCTGTATTGGAGCACCATTAGCAGGATTCAACAAGTTGTGAGATGCAAGCATTAATAATTGAGCTTCAAGAATTGCTGCATTTCCTAACGGAAGATGGACAGCCATCTGGTCACCGTCAAAGTCGGCGTTAAAGCCTGTACAAACCAGCGGGTGAAGCTGAATTGCCTTTCCTTCAATCAATACCGGCTGGAAAGCCTGAATAGACAAACGGTGCAGTGTGGGAGCCCTGTTCAGCATAACAGGATGTCCTTTTAATACGTTTTCAAGTATTTCCCATACAACCGGATCTTTACGATCAACAATTTTTTTAGCCGATTTTACCGTTTTTACAATACCTCTTTCAATCAGTTTACGAATTACAAAAGGTTTGTACAATTCGGCAGCCATATCTTTTGGAAGTCCACATTCGTGAATCTGCAATTTCGGTCCAACCACAATTACTGAACGAGCTGAATAATCAACACGTTTACCCAAAAGGTTTTGACGGAAACGCCCCTGTTTCCCTTTCAAACTGTCGGAAAGAGACTTTAAGGCACGATTATTTTCCGTTTTTACAGCATTTGCTTTTCTTGAATTATCGAATAACGAATCCACTGCTTCCTGCAGCATTCGTTTTTCATTTCTAAGAATTACTTCAGGTGCTTTAATTTCTATTAACCTTTTTAAACGGTTGTTACGAATAATCACCCTACGGTAAAGATCATTCAAATCAGATGTAGCAAAGCGACCTCCATCAAGC